>JBEKSE010000005.1:0-141435 GCA_049517315.1 Occallatibacter sp.
TGGACAATGGGCTTTGCCAAAGCCATGTATTCAGCAATCTTGATCATCGTGGAGATGTCGTTCATATCGCATGGCTTGTCGGGATTCACGCAAACATCGGCGGTAGAGAGTACATCGAGCAGCTCAGCGTCTGGCACGCGGCCGGTGAAGTTGAACATCTCTCCGAGACTGCGTTCCTTGACCATTTGCCGAAGAGCGGGCAGGCCGGGCCCGCCGCCGACGCAGGTGAAGTGAACGTCCGAGCGGCCGCGGCCGCGAATGTTGTCGGCCACCTCGATGAGAATGTCCAGGCCCTCTTGGACGCTCATGGTGCCGACATATCCGACCAGGTAGTCTTTGCCGTACTTCAGCGCTGGCTTTGCAGGAACGGGCTGGAACGTAGCCAGGTCAGGACCGTTGCGAACTACAAAAACATCTTCGGGAACATGACCACCGCGGCTCAACGCGAGCTCCCTGTAGCTTTCGTTGGTTGCGATCACGACATCAGCGGTGCGGTAGGTCATCCGCTCAAGCCATAGTTGAATCTTGAAGAAGAGGTCGCGCCGTTCAAACTTTGAAAGATAAAGCTCGGGGTTGGCGTCATGATGGTCGAAGATGTATCTGACGCCAAATAATTTGAACGGTAAAGCGACGAGAAAGATATCGTCGGGCGGGTTGCACCCCTGGATGATCTTGAATCCGTGGCTGAAGAAGATCCACCATGCGAAGAGGATCTCCCACAGAAGTGCACAGCCGTATTCCCACAAATAACCGAACGGAGTGTTCCCCTCTTTGGGCATTGGATGCCGGTAAATATGAACGCCTTCGCGCACTTCGTGGGTTTGCGCGTAGCCTTTACCCCGCGGAGACAGGACAGCAACTTCGTATCCTGCGCGGCGCAATGCAAGAGCTTCCTTCCATACTCGCTGGTCAAAAGGAACAGGGAGGTTTTCGACAATGATGAGGATCTTTCTGTTTTTCATTGGATGGGGTGGTTCAGAGGGTTTCGTACAGCCCGGCAAGGGCGCAAAGCATTGTGGCTTGTCCCCAGTGCAAAGTGGGTGTCTTGTTCACAATATGCTTGGAGTATCTGCGGTAGTAGAAGTAACCGCTTCGGTCTTGCATGTTGTTGATGGTCCATTCTGCAGTCCTGAGGGCCATCGGAATTGCGTCTGGATCCAGATCGCTGAAGAATACAAACGTGTCGATTGCCTGTGAGCTGCATTGAATGTCGAGCGGCCAGGTCTTTTGGCAATAGTAGCGTGGGGTGCCGTCGCCGAGAAAGAAGGTGTTCTTCCAATATTGATAGCCGCGCATGGTCACGTCCATGAAGCGATCGTCTTTCGTTGCCAGCGCGTAGTGGCGGAAGCAATCGAGGACGTAGGCAGTGTGAAAGTTGTCAACCCAATGGAGGTTGCTCTTTTCGCCGTAGTACCAGGAGCCGTCAGGGCGCTGATATTTTGCTGTGTAAGCCAGAGCTTTACGCGCAAGCTCGAGGTACGATTTGTTGGCGGTTGCTGCATAGGTTCGCGCCAGCAGGCTTGCGCCCAGCGTATTTGCGTTGTGAACCATCGTGTCCTTGCCGGGGACATAGGCGATGCAAACTGTATCTCCGTCGGGAACAGCCGCGAGGTCGCGCACGATGTGTTCGCATGCGCTGATTGCAATCTGCAGGTAGGTGTTGTTACGGAATTGCTCCCAACCGTCAAGAAACGCGTGACCAATTAAAGCCGTCCATACGACGGTTGGCACGCCTTTGGGAAGGTAGAAAGTTCGCGCCTGATAGTCGAAATGGTTTCCCCAGCACGCGCCGCTGTAGCCGGTTGATTGGTGTTCTATCAGCCATTGAAGCGCCGCCTCGGCTTTGCGCTCCCACTCGAAATCGCCGGTGGCCCGATTCAGGCGAATGAATCCACGGGCGAGGAACCCCATTCCCTTGGTGGAACGCTCCGCAGCGATTCCCAAAAGTGGTCGCAGATTGATTGGGAAGCGGCGCACTCCCTGGAGAAGCACTGTGCGAAGCAGGGCGCTATCCAGCGTGAGCGCGCGGGCATACTTGGAGTTCAGTCCGTCGAACGTGTCGTATCCACGATAGTCATGCTCTTCGAGCCAGCCGGAGAGCCGGGTGATCGATTCAAAGATCGCCGTCTTTTGAAAAGCCGAAGAAGCCGGCGCCGACGTCGATTCAGGAGAGGATAAGCTGGCGTTGGGCATTTGCACTCTCTTTTTTCGTGATCCTGACAAGATCGACGAGATTCTGGTCCGTGCGGAGTCTTGTTTCAATTTGAGCGAATTCCGGGTCGTTGTTGCCGATCACGACTGTCTCTGCGTGGGCCAGCACTGCATCAGCAGTGGGTAACATGAGCCGCGAAATGTGCGGAATGCGGTTGAGGATGAAATCCCGATTCGCTCCAACCAGAGCCGCCAGATTCACGTTCCGGTCGTAGATGCGAAGGTCGTAGCCTTTCCCGATTAAGCGTTCGATGACTTCAATGACGGGACTCTCGCGCAAGTCGTCGGTTCCTGCTTTGAAGCTGAATCCCAGCACTCCGACGCGCGCGTTCCCGCTCTCAATCACCGATTTCACAGCGCGTTCAATCTGCTTCTGGTTGCTGGGAAGGACGGAACTGAGAATTGGCAATTCAAGATCGTGCACCTTTGCCTGGTATGAAAGTGCGCGCAGGTCCTTGGGCAGGCAAGACCCACCGAATGCGAATCCCGGCTTTAGATAGGCAGCAGAGATATTTAGTTTTTTGTCCTGGCAGAAGATATCCATCACGGCCTCGGCATTGATGCTGAAAGAGTCGCAGAGGTTCCCGATTTCGTTGGCGAATCCGATTTTCAGCGCGTGCCAACTGTTGTCAACGTATTTGACCATCTCGGCCGTGTTGAGATCTGTGCGAATGAGGGGAGCGTCAAGACTCTCGTACAGCAAAGCAAGCAGGTCGCCGCTCGCTTCATCGACCTCTCCGATGACGGTCTTGGGAGGGCGCCGGAAATCGCGCACCGCCGAACCTTCTCGCAGGAACTCAGGGTTGTTGCAGATGCCGAAGTCCTCTCCTGCCTTCTTGCCGGAGAACTCCTCAAGTGTTGGAATGACAACGTTTCTCATGGTTCCCGGCAGAATGGTGCTGCGGATGACAACGGTGTGACGAGCCGGCTTGTTCTTCAGGCACTGCCCAATCTGCTCACAGATTCTGCGGATGAACCGGAGGTCAAGGTTGCCATTCTGCTGGCTCGGCGTGCCGACGCAGACGAAGGATAGGTCAGTCTCCTGAATCGCCAGCGCGGGGTCTTGGGTAGCGCGGAGCGCGCCGTTCGCCACAGTTTGGGCGATGAGTACGTCGATTTCAGCCTCAACTATGGGTGATTGCCCGCTGTTAATGTGATCCACCTTGTCGGCGACCGGGTCGACCCCTAGAACCTGGTGCCCATCGGCTGCCAGGCAAGCGGCGGTTACGGCCCCCACGTAGCCCAACCCGAAAATGCTGATTCTCAAAGTGTTGTCTCCTTCAAGGTAACTATTGACATTTCTCGATCTTCAATTGTCCCGGTTCATTCATGCCTACTACGCGGCAACTCGAATTCCTTGTATAGTCAGCGCCACAGAGGGGCACATTCGAGCAGATCAAAATTCGATTTCGGCTGATGATGTTTTGGCTTCGCTCTAAACGCTGGAAAGTGTCACATTTTGGCCACTTTTTCTTCGCGGAGATTCATAAAATTTCCGTTAGCGAGCGCAGGTGGTACTATCATGCGTGACTGGCTCCCCGCCAGTCGCGAGGTCGTATATTGGCAGACTTGAAGAGAATTCCCCTTTCAAGCTGCCTTTTCAAGGAGGATATTTTGAAGCTGACCCGGGCCTTTCTCTTAATCGTTTTGACGATCAGCAGCCTTGCACCTTTGTCTCCAGCACAGCAGCCGCTATGGAACGGCATTCTTGCGCCTGCCCGCGCTATTGACTGGACCCAGGCAGGAGCGGGCACGATTCTCAACCGCACGACCTACTGCGCCACCACAGCCTGCAACACTTTGTGCGGCACGCCTCAAAGCAATGGGACCTGCTCGGGAGGGTCGGTGACTGCAACGACGATCACTAACGCGGTAAACTCAGCCGCCAGCGGCCAGGTGGTGAGGATTCCATCCGGCAGCTTTAGCATCGCGGGAGTTACACTCGGAGCGAGCAACGTCTCTTTGCGCGGCGCAGGACCGAACCAAACCTTCCTCACGATCTCAGGTTCCTCCGCGGGGTGCAACGGCTTCAGCGCAATGATCTGCGTCTGGAACGGAGATGGGAACTGGTGGGGAGGCCCCGATAATGGCCCGATCGCCTGGACTGCCAGCAGCTATAGCCAAGGTCAAACGACCATTAGCCTCTCCAGCTACCCGAATCTAAAGGTCGGCACTTTGCTGACTTTGGTGGAGGCGGATGACACGAGTGATTCGGGAACCGGGTGGATCGATTGCGGCGCTCAAGCAACTTGGTGCTCGCAGCAGGGAGCTTCGAACAGCCAGTGGAATGGGTGGACAGAGGCGCAAACGGTTCAAGTGACCTCGTGCGGGGCGTCCACTTATGGAGCAGCCTGCACCAGCGGGACCGTAACATTCACGCCGGGACTGCACGCGCCGAACTGGACCGCGAGCAAGACGCCAAAAGCGTGGTGGCCCAGCACTACTCCAGTTACTGGCTTTGGGATCGAGGACCTTTCGCTTGATTGCAGCTCGCAGAATATTAGCTGCGTAAACTTTTGGGGAGCGCAGGGTAGTTGGTACATCTTCAGTCGGACGAACTCTACTGGCAACACCCATGTTGGAATGAACATTTCGTCTCACATAACTGTCTTCGCAGACTATATGTACGGCGGATCGGGATCGTCTGAAGGTTATGGCGTAGATAGCGAGAACGGCAGCGCAGACAACCTCGTCATGAATAACATTTGTAACCACGATGCCGATTGCATGGTCGCTGAGGGCGGCGACTCAGGTACGGTTTTTGCCTACAACTACAGCGTCGACGATTATTTTGGACCTGGTCCCTACCAGATGGGACCGATGACGCATAGCGCCGGTAACCACATGGAATTGTGGGAAGGAAACCAATTCCCGGACATTCAGAATGATATTATTCACGGGCCGTCGAACGCTGGGACGTTGTATCGGAATTACCTGACTGGACACGATTTGGCGACGTCTACTGGCGCCAAGACAACCGGCACAGTCGCCGCCAACATCGGCGCGAAAAATCGCTATTACAACGTGGTCGCCAATGTGCTTGGGACTTCTGGTTATCACACTTTGTATACCGATGCTGCACCGAGCACCACAGCCTGTACACTTGCGAACGAGTGGACTTCTGTTTTCCCAATCTACTTGTTAGGTTATTCGGACCAATGGGGAGGAGCCTTCACCTCCGCCTGCGGTTTCGGCAGTCCGAGTATAAACAACGATCTAAACGTGGCCACCACCTTGATGCGATGGGGAAACTATGATGCGGTGACAGGCGCGGTCCGGGAATGTATGGCAGGTTCTGGCGCGCCCTGCGCGGGAGATGAGACCGGGAGCAGCGCTAACACCTATCCGGGGCTTTCCTCCCCTGCCACGGCGTTCCCCCCGAGTTTCTTCCTTCCCTCGACCCCTTCATGGTGGCAGTTTCCCAGCGGAACAGCGGCGCCTTTCCCGGCGATCGGGCCTGACGTGGCTGGAGGAAACGTGGCGAACATCGGAGGCCACGCAAATCTTAACCCCGCCGCGAACTGTTATCAGAACGTGATGAGCGGATCGACATCGGGCAGCAGTGGATGGCTGACCTTCAACCCAGTTGCATGCTATCCTTCCATCTCGCCCGCGCCGCCAATTAATCCTAGTGCCAACGTCGTTGTTAAACCGTAATGATAGTTGCGTGTTGAATTTGCCTTGGACCGGTCTTCTGAATATCGGAGTGACTTTTCGCCAGGAGACTGGCCAAGGCAGCCGTAGAGTAGCTTGATCGAGTCTTATGTGCTTTCGCAGGGCAAACATCAAAGAGGCACAGAACCCCACCCACTTTCGAGGTGTTCCGGAAAGTTATAGAACAATCTCTTCAGAGCTTGGTTGACTTTCAAGACAGTCTTATTGAGATTCAGTTTTCGGACAATCCAGTTTGGCCGTGGTGCTTTCCGTCAAGCCCGCCACTGGAATATTCTGGCGAATGGTCCTTGTCGCCCGAATAACATCCAGCGCATCGGCAACTGAAAGTATTTGAGCACCAGATTGGACAGCGTATCTCACGACCTCTTCAAAGAATTCCGGTGTGCAACCATACTGGCTGGGGCTCCGTGAGATATCATGGGTCGCAAAAACTATCCAGCCTTTGGCCTTCCGGTTCCTGTCGATCAAGGCTTTGGGAAGCTCCAGATCTCCGCCCGCTCTCTCCAGAAAAAATGCCGACAACTGGTTGAGATCTGCAATACCGGAATTGAACGTCTGACCTCCACCCCTGCTGGTCAAGTAGTATCTCGCCGCAGCACGCTTCGACATCGGCCGCGGCGAACAGATCGGAAACGAAAAGGACTTGAATTTGTAGTCGGGAATCAATTCCGAAAGAGCGCGTTGGTTCTGCAGGATCGATTGCTCAAACGCGTGTGGCAGCGTTTTCCATGAATCGCAATGGGAGAATGTGTGGCACCCCAACTCATGCCCGTCGTCTAAAGCTTTCTTCAGATCTTCAACGACAAAGATTGGACCCGATGGCGAATCTCCACCTAACAGTCCGAGTGCGGCATAATAGGTCCCAACAAGGCCGTAGCGTCTTAGAATCTCTCCTCCTGCCAGCAGCGCAGTTCGGGGAAAATCATCAAAGGTGAAGGAAATTATTGGCCGGTCCAAATCGATAGAGTACGGCCTTCGGAAAAAGAGGCTCGCCAGGTTTCTGCGAACATACCGGATTACTCTTTCCAAAAAAAATGACAATCTAATCGAACCTCATTCTTTCATGGCTTAATTGCTTCAATAGCAACTGCGTCATTGACAAACCTTCAGCCCACTGCCGCCATGTCTTCCACGTAATCGCACGTCAGCTTCAATACAACTCAATCCCTACCTTGAGTATTTGCGGGAGCGTCCCCTAGTTACCGGCTAAAGTGTGCTCGGCTACAAGCGCCGATTCATTTTTTCTTGTCCTTAGCCTCTCTTGAACACTAACAATTCCCAGCGCGCTGAGTATTGACACCAATGGCATCAGAGGAATGCTGTACCTTGCTTGAGCCAGAATGGGAACGTGAACTGCTACGAAGTAGCCTATGAAGAGAAGAAGAAGGCTCACCGCTTTGGCTCGCCCATTTCTGTAGCAATGGATTGAGCCTATTACGGCAAATACAAGATAAGGCAGCTGTAGTATTGTGTTCAATCCGGTAGCTAGCCACGTTTTCCCCGCAACCCAAAAGTTGATTACATTCTGTCCTAAGCACCGAACCAAAAGGGCCGGAGATTGTTTGTATTTGTTAATAACATCTCCCATTAGGTATTGAGAAAACCTGATCTCATCGATGCTTTTGTAAAATGTCTGGTAGTAGCCTCCGGGGCCGTCTTCGAAAGGAAGCCCCAAATTGCCGGCTACTTTGTCTCTCTCTCGTGATGCTGCCCGATCAAGCAGCCACCATGGCTTGCCTTCAAAGAGATGTTCGTTAATATACTGGCCGGCTTGAGCTGATACACCGACGACACTTGCCGTGGGTACAAACTTGCCCGTTAGCGAATAGTTGCGGACGATCCATGGAGAAAGCACTGCCAATGTGGCAAGAACCAGAATGGTGATGTTTCTGAATAGGATGAGCTTCTTCACACGACGACTATCGAAATACAGAACGAAGAGCAGAAAGAAAACGGGGAAAAGTATCGGTGTGCTTCTGACCAACGCTGTGAATCCGAGAACCAAGCCGCTTATCAAGTAATCCTGCCAACGATTGACTCGGACTGCCCGATAGATGCTCAGAATGAACACAGCAAGCAGCAGGCCGAATGTTATCTCCACTCCCCCGCGACTCTCTGCTATCAACGTGCCGGGGTCGAAGAGGAATAGCATGGGCGGGCCAAAAAGCAAAACGCTATTGCGACTGCATGCCTCGGGCGTCAACTCTCTGCCAATTAGAATCGTGAGGAAAGCGGTGACAAGGGCAAGGAGCATATTTGTGATCTGGACAACAGCGAGGCTTTTTCCAAACGCCAGCATCAGTCCGGCCAGGATTAGGGGGTAGCCTGGTTCACGCATGAGCGTTTCGGCTGTGTCGGGATAAAAACGATAACCGTTTCCCGCCGCCAGATTCTGGGCGAGTAGATCATAGCCGTCAGCAAAGCGGTTCTGATTGTAAGACGGAGCCAAACGATGGCTTAGAGCTGGCAGGGCTACAAAAAGGACTACCGCGTGAATCACTGCGACCATGACGAACGCCCAGATTAGTCGACTTGTCATCTCGCGACTCATTCTAGTGGTTTGCTCCTCTGTGGAATTACGCTCATGGTAGACGCGCCTATCAACTTGCAAAGACGCCGGCTTCCTGACCCTGCACTGTTGCTTCAGAGGGCGTTATGGCCGCCGCGACTTTTGCTGTGCGCACATTTATGGGAAATGCCACCATCATCAAAAGCGTACTGAACCACATCATGGTCATGCGCGCAAATTGGGATTCCGAGAGGTTATAGCAGATCGCCACGATCAGAAAAGCAAAGCGGAAGAGCATATAGCGATTTGCAAAACAATCCGTTAACCCGAGTTTGTTCACTATGCGACGTCCGGAAACGGTGAGCATCAGGAACAACAGAGTGAGGCCAATGAAACCTCCGTCAATATAGATGTCCAGGTACCCGTTATGAGCATTGGGGACAGTGGTTTTCATCGCCTGATTTATTGCGAAACCCCCGGGCCCACCCCAAAAACTCCAGTACCCGGCACCGATCAAAGGATTCACAGTGTTGAGGGTGATGTGATCCCATATAGCGGCTCTCCCGGTGAATGTCATATTTCGCCCCAATGATTCAACGATCGGGGCAATAACCGATGCGAACTGGCGGGAGAAGAACAAGAGAAACGGCAAGGACAGAGCTCCGGCCAATATTGCGCTACTTACTGCTCTTGATGCCAGCCAGCCTCTCCTCGCAATCAATACGATGCCGATCACCAGACACAGCAGAGCTGTCTTACTTTGGGACATAAGCAACAGCCAAAAACCCACAGTGAACAAAGCCACTTGGTCCCACGGAAAACTCGTTCGACGCTTTTTCCTTTCAACCCACCATGTTTCAAGAAAGTCCCAAAAAAGGAAAAGCATGCAAATCAAAACTAGCTCTCCTAAAGTATTCTTTTGGGTCGTGACACCGGTGATCTGGATTTCGCCTTCTACGTCATAGATGCGGGAATAATTAGGGAAGTATTTGATTAATACAAGCGAAAGAGGCAAAAGAACAGCGGCGCATCTGACGTATACGGCTCTCATCGCTTGAAGCGGATCAGACTCGGAGAATAGGATACTGATGACAAATAGTAGCCCGAAATCCTTTGTCAACCGCTTAAGCGAGCCGATCGGGTCGCCTGACCATAGAATACTGGCAGCAAAATAGGCATAGAAAAGAACGACTGCAGTGTTGCCGGAGAACAGCTTTGTCCACTTGAATCTCCGTGACTGCGCAATGAGAAAAGACCCGGCAAGGATCGAGAAAAAGAAGACCTGGTCCACTAAACTTCCGGCGGCGTCGTTCCCCATATCGATCCGTGCTTTACCTGTTTCGTATATGACGCTGCCTCCGCTTGAGAGCCATAGTGATATGGCCCTCGATCCCAGCACCAGAATCAGAATAGTGGGTACCCATACTGCAGCACTCAACTTGGGGCGGCGCCTTACATCGCGTACCAGAAGCCATGCAACGAACACCAGACAGACGAACAGGGCTAGCATCGGCATCGGTCAGCAATCCTCTGTTCATGCGTCAATTTGAATCCAAAAACAGCCGGTGTTGCAATTCGAGAGTCAGCAGCCTGGTGATCTCCGTCGTATAATTCCGCTCACCTCTGGTGTGGTGGAGCACCATCGCTTCCATGGTCTGACGTTGGACGTATGGGCGAGAAAGGCTCCGGGGATCGAGAAGGATATCTTTTACATAGCCCGCCAGCGCATCTCTGTACCAAAGGCGAAAGTGGCAGAACTTGTGACGCCCGAGAAAGATGCGCTCCAGATGGAGCGATGAGAGGCAATGATCCGCGCGGGCAAGCCACTGTGGCATCCCGTAGTCATAGGCATATTCGGCCTTGAAAGTGAATTCAAGGTAACTTCTCAGCAGTGGTGTAGTCCAGCCGCCTGAACCACCCAAACCGCGGTCGGTGGGAATGCCTTGCAGTCTAGGGTTCCCATCCGCGATCAAGCGACTGCAGTCACCACTGTCTTCAAAGAGATTGCTTTTCAAAATGTCCGACTGCGGAGCCCGAAAAGCGGTACGGACAAGATCGTTGTCGAGAAACGGTGACCGCACACTGAGTTGAGTCTGCTCGAGAGACAGCAAGCCATATTGATACCAGGGCGCTTGCTTGAAGGCCGTGAATGAAACGGCATGGCCCTGGCAGACAGCATTGTAGGTGTTTCTGGCTTGACTCACCCTGGATAGAAACTCCGGCTGAAACAGGCCGGGCGCAGGATCAACAGGTTTGAATGCGCGCAGGCGGCGGAGAATCTCGCTTCCGTAATTGCCCGTCATTCTTACCGGCGCGATGCCAGCGACGATTTCGTTCAAATATAGGTCTGGGCTACGGCTAACTGCGGCACAACCGTCACTAAGATAAACCGTTCTTTCTGCGTAGTGGTCAAATCGTTTCAAGAAGTCGTCGCCGAGCGGAACCACCTGGTGAGGTTGCTGCCAGACCTTCGCAACTTTGCGCGCAACTATCACATCTTCACAATCGCGAAAAGGGCCGCCAAATGTATATGTTGGAAGTGACTCGGGCTCCGCCTTCATCCACGCCATAATCATGCGCGTATCGAGACCGCCCGTAAGTGACATGCCGATCTGCTCGCGCCCATTGAAGTACCGGGGAAGATTGCGCGAAAATGCTTCTTTCAGCTGCGTGTAATAGGACTCGGAATCGAGAGGATCTTGGTTCTCCCATTCCGAAGCTTCAAAATAGCTGCCCTTCTGCTGCAAAGTGCCCTTGCGAAAAAGCCACTTCGAAGCTGTGGGCAAAGTGCGCACACCGCTAAATAGAGTTCGGTCCTCCAACACGCAACCGCAAGCGACGAACTCTCCCAGGCCCTGTGGGTCTATCCTGCGCAGCTCAGGGCGAACTGCGAGAATCGCTTTTGCCTCTGCAGCGAAGTAGAAGGCATCAAAAGCTTCGTGGTAATACACGCGATGCATGCCATAACGATCGTTGAATAGCATTGCTGTCCCGGCAGTTCGGTCGGCCAAAAGTCCATGAAATCTTCCATTCAGGCTTTTGGGAAACGCCGGATCCTCTTCGGCAACGTGCACTAGATAGGCTGCGGGGTTATCGTCGATGACATGGTTTCCTTGGCGAAGCCTAACAGTTGTGCCTGGTTCAGGATATTCCTCACCGGAGAAAATCAGAACCCGATCACCTCGTTCGTTGATCACCGGCATCTGATTGGAAAACGAATTGTTTCGGGCTACCCATCCCACATAAACACCGAGTGATTCGTCGATCCACGTGCCCGTCACATAAGATGGCTCGTGCAGAAGCACAGCTACCATCTTCCGTAGCTGCTCCTCGGCCCATTGGCGAGGCCGCTTTGTAATGAGTCCAACAATCCCCGGCATCGTCCTGCTCCTTAGGATGCTTCAAGTTCGGAATGAAGCTTTCGGTTATACCAAGCGTTGCGAAATCCTCTGAGTGTAGTGGCCATGCCCTTCGGCAGATGGTCCACTAACTTGTGATGCAAACCAAATCTCAAGGCGGCGCGCCCTAGTGCGGTTAATGGCACATAGTATCGAGGGAGATCGACTCGCTGGAAGCCATTGATTTCCTTAAAGTGGGCGATACTGTCGGCTTCTTTGTTTCCATATACAAAATTTTGATACATCAGATATGGAATGTGCCGATCGGCGCAAGCGCGAACCGCATAGGCAATCAACGCATTAGTTGGTGCTTTGTCGCGATGCCGGACCATGGCAGCAACATTCATTAGGTTGGCTTGCGTATGGGTGTCGTCAACTACGATCTTCACAAAGCCAATCAGTTTCCCTTCGAAAAAGGATCCGATAAAAATGCTGCGATCAAGATATGTCGCCGACACCCTGCGCACGGTCTCCAAATCCTTGCCGTAGTGACGATTTCGCCGCCCCTGGCGCACCTTGGTCTCGTTGTAGACCTCCCAAATGCCTTCAACCAGCGTGTCATCGAACGCTACCTCGCGAATTGTCACTCCCCTCTTCTCTGCTTGACGGGCTCGATTTCGAGGATAGGAACGAATCTGATTGTTCCACCAGTTTTCAAATGTAGAAACCTTCATAATTGCAAGGTTATCCATCTCCATGTGGTAGTCATACTTCCGCTCGGTATCTGGCATGATCTGCATGAATGTGAAAAGGTCAATTCGGGCTTTAGTGTTTCGCAAGTGTGCGAGCACTTCCTCTGGGTTTTTGACGGATTCGTTTTTATCGAGATCAAGATGAGCGATCCTTACCAACCGTCCTTGCACAACCAGCTCTCTGTCCAGGATTCTCATTGTTCCTCCCACAACCAATCCGCAAGGTTTTGTTCCCGAATCGGTTGGACGCCTTCCAATATGAGCAACTCGCTTAGATGGTCGAAAAGCTCTATGAAAAGCGCTAAAAAGAGGGCCGTCCGAATTTCGGCCCAAAAGACACTGTGCGCGCGCAGTGCAACCACAGTTGTAACTCACTGTGGGATGATTGCAACTCCGCATTCAGGGTGTGGAGATGTTGTGGTGTTGCAAAGCATGACCGTTCAGCAACGACCATTCTTAGTTTTCAACAGCCGCCAGTTGAACCTTTCGGTTCAGCGCTTCGGCTTCTTTGTGATTCAACTGTGCGAAGATATCGTCCATGATCCTCGCCGTTAGCAAAATCTCCCGATAGGGTATCGGCAGCGGTGCATCCTTTTCGATCGAACGATAGAATGATTCGATCAAGTAGTTCATCCCTGCTTTCATTTGAAAATCTCTCGCCAGAAAGTAGCCCAGATTGGCTCGCAGATTACCAAGATACTGCTTTGCGAAATTGATTGGCGGCACAAACTTCTCTGCATAACTCTTGTATCGTGATCCGCGCAACTTGATTAGCGTTTCCTGATCCTGATCTAGAACTAATCCGTTCTTGTTACCGTAGATGCGAAACAAATGTTGCGATGGACGCATCTGTGAGGAGAACACGAAGTAAGCGGTGATGCCACTCTTGCCTGTGATGAGCACACGAAGCTCATCGATGATCTCTCTTTCGCCCCGGTCCCGCAAGAATTGACTTTGAATCCCTTGCGCTGTCACCTGCGGATCGTCGTCGTCCAGGTATTCTGCGATGCGCGCGATTCCGTGGCTGATGATGTTATGTAGAAGTTTGCCCGGGAGCCTGCGTATCCAATGATTCTTATCGCCCAGCAGAGCTCCCGCATATCCAGTGTCGGAGAGCTCGTAGCCGTAGTAACTCTCCATGTGGACGATCTTGTTGCCGAGGAAGCCGCTCTGAACCTCTTTGCGCAGGCGCCGGGCTACCTGGCTGAATTGATCATCGTGGCCAGCGGTGAGCTTTAGACCGCGAATGTTGGCGAGCTTGATGAGTGCCTGAACCTGAGGCTCGCTGATGGCGAAGGGCTTCTCGATATAGACATGAGAGCCTGCTTCGATGCAGATTTTCGCAAGATCGAAATGGCTTTCCGGCGGAGTAGTGATGTGAACGACGTCGGGCTGCGCCTCGGCCAGTAGCGTCCGCAGGTCTGTGTAGCAGTCTTTGATAAGAAAACGATCGGCGAGCTGACGAGCCATTAAGGGCTCGCGATCGCAGACGCCAACGGTTTTGCATCCGGGGATGCGTTGAATCTGGGCTGCGTGCGCATCGGCGATTTTGCCGCAACCTGCGATGGCGACTTTAAGCATGCGTGCGCACCGCCTTGGCGGCTTCAAAATATCGCCGCAATCCCTCACGGGTGCTTACGGCGGGCTGCCATTGAAGCAGGCTCTTGAGTTTGGCGTTGGAATACCGCGTATGTCTCCAGGCCGCATTCCATCGGCTGCGATTGAAGGCCGATGGAAGCTGGCCTTCAGACCAGACACTGTACTTCTCCCACAGGAAACATAGCATGTAGCTGATCATCTTTGGGACGTAGAGTGAGCGGAAGCGCCGGACGTTGCGCTTGTACAGCCTTAGAAATTGACGGCTCGTAGGCAGGTCATCGTCGACGACGTTGAAGATTTCGCCGTCGATGGCGGGCTTGAGTGCGGCAAGCGCAATCGCGTCAGCGCAGTTGTCGACGTAGGTAAAGGGAATCCGATTGGATCCGCCGAGATGCAAAAACATCCCAAACGTATCAATGCCGACGCGGCCGTGAATCGCAACGTTTCCAGGCCCATAGACGACACCCGGTCGGATAATGACATGCGGCACTCCGCGGTCCCTGCCGTACTGCATCACAATGTCGTCCTGCCGGCATTTTGCAAAGCAGTAGGCATCGCCGCGAGCCTCGGGTCGGCTTTCCATTGCACACGCCTCATCCAGAAGGCTGCCGTGCGGCTTATGCGTGTTTGAATACACTGCGAAGGAGCTGACATTTACAAATCGCTTTATGCCGCCGCGCTGAAGGCAGGCCTCAAGCAGATTCCGCGTGGTAACAACGGAATTCAATACGGCGTCGGGAAACGACTTTTCTCCGCGGCCTGCTGCGAGGTGGATTACTACGGTTACGTCCTTTGTGGCCGCGAAGCAATCATCGGGTGAAAGCAGATTGCCGCGAAATATATCGAGTTCGGCCGCGCCGTCATGGCTGCACAGTTCCTGCAGTTTAGACAGGGAACTCGAATTACGCACAAAGCAGCGAATCCTGCGTACGCCAAGGTCGAGCAGGCTGTGCACGACGCGCTTGCCGATGAAGCCCGCCGCGCCAGTTACGAGCACAACGTCATCAGGCCCCACAATGAAGTCATTTTTATCGGACTCGTTCATGCCGGCTTTTCCGCGACGTAGGCTTCTTTGATGAGGTTGAATCCCAAAACAGCAGAAAGTTTCCCGAGGTGGTCGCACAACTTGACCAGGAGAGTCATAAATCTGTGCTGGCCAAGTAGGAAGACGAACGGCAGCAAAACCGCATAGAGCGGAACGGCCAGGGCGGATTTAAGAATGCTCACTGCCGTGCAACTCGGCTGCAGCGCCGCCGATGCTCCGCGCAGAAGCCCCTTCTTCATCATGTAAATTCGCTTCCACCGCTCCGGCGGAATGACTTCAAATGCTTCTGCCTCGGCGCACCAGACAAAGACACATCCCGCTTCCATCCTTCTTCTGAAGAAGTCCTGGTCCTCGCCGACCCGGAATTCCGTTCTGAAGGGCACAGAATCAGCGAACAGAACATCTCTCTTAATTAGCACGTTGCCGGTTCGCGCTTCATTCCATTCCACGTGCATCCCGGTAGGATTGACGCGGCGATCGTAAAAGCGGCTCTTCTGCAACCAGGCCGGCGGCTTCTCGTCAAAGTACCGCTTCACAGGCCCAAACACTCCATCGACTTTGTAAGCGATGCAAGCCTCAAACAGAATCAGAAGCCATCTTCTAATTGGGAACTCGTCATCGTCAATGAACGCGACGTAGTCACCAATTGCGTTAGCAATCGCCCGATTACGGGTTGGCGCAATGCCCGGTGTCGGCTCGACGCAGTAATTGACCAAGAGAGGCGTAGTGCGCAGTATTTCGTCCACCGTCGCTTCGCCGGAGCGTCCCGGATCGTTGTCTGCGACCACGGCGGAAAAAGTGAAACGTCCATCGGTTTCCTGCTGACTTACTTCCGTCAGTAAACGCTTGAGTAATTCGGGCCGGTTATAGGTGCAAACGCAAACCGTTATATGTGGCTGACGTTGATTCAAGAGATTGGCTCCGGCCTGGAGGTAGGTTCCGTCCTGCGCTCCCGGCCAAGTGAGCGCTTGAGCATTCCTCGAATACCGGCTCGCATGGAACTTACAATTCGTGAGGCCGATTTCACAAAACTACTCCCAATTACTTGACAGAGGTTATCGGCGATTCGCGCTTTACATCCTTTTGACGACGATCAGGCCGTGAGCTGATTCTTGCTGCCCAGAAATTTCTTGAGGCGGTGCATTTGTTCGCGACGCGCGAAGGCCACCAGTTCTGGGGAGAGGACAACTTTATTTCTCCGAAGCAGCGACCAGCAATATCCCCATCCTATTGCAAGCCCTCCGAAGAGAAGCGGCTGGTGTTTCATTTGATAAATGGTCCGCGAAAGTTCCCAGAGAGGATGGTTGCCGACCGAGTAATCTTTAACGCCCATCCTGAATCTGGCTTTGAGGGCGCCTTGCAGTGCCGTGCCCATCTGCCGGTGGTGTATGCAGATTTTTTCAGTAAAAGTTCGTGTCTGCCAGCCGTGCATCCGGGCAGAAAGAACAGCTATATGATCGATGCAGCCTCCCTTCAGAGGCATATACCCACCGATCGCTTCAAAGCACTTTCGCCGAAATAGTTGACAGCCTCCCCAAACATTCTCAATGTTCTGGACGCGATAGTCATACTGATAAGTTCCTTCGCGAAAGGGCGCGCCGGCAACCCCAAGCTTTGGGTTCTCTTCCATCTTTCCCACTAGAAATTCGAAGTGCCCAGGTTCGAAGGAAACATCGCCATCCAGATTGCCGACAAAATCGAATTCCAGGTCTTTCAGACTTTCGTATCCGGCATTGAACGCCCGCACCTTGCCGGCGAAGTCACGTTCCTGACGCTCCGGCATGCGAAGAAGTTCGATCCATGAATGGTCAGCTGCGTACTCGCGGACGATTTCGTCCGTTCGGTCGGTTGAACCGTCGCTTACGATGACCCATTTGAAGGGAGGAACGGTCTGTGCAGCCATCGACTCAAGCACCAATCTGATGTACTGAGCCTCATTCCGTACAGGCGTAACGATCACATAGCGCAATGTAACTGGCATGGTTTTTTGAACTTGCTGCAGTGAAAGTTAGAAACGCTCGTCGGATCTCGCGTTGCGTCGTGGTGTGATGAACGGACTCTGCCCGCTCGGCAATTCCAGTGTTATGCAACTCTCTCCGCTGGCGTCACCGAGTCCTCTTCAACTTGAAGCGGCTTGCGAGATGTTCTTGCCGTGAAGAGAAGAATCTCGTCGGCCACCCTCGCTTGCTGGTCCGCCGTAAGTTGCGGGAACATTGGCAAGGAGACGATTTCGGCCGCAACTCGTTCCGCCACCGGGAAGTCTCCGGAGACGTAGTTCAGCGAAGCATATGCTTTCTGCAAGTGCAAGGGAACTGGGTAGTGAATTCCGGTGCCGATCCCGGCCTCCTTCAAATGGTTCATCATGCCGTCGCGGTCGCCGGTTCGGATCACATAGAGGTGATAAACGGCTTTCGACCAGGAGGGCTCACACGGGAGAATGATGGCTTCATCCCCCCCCAGAAGACGGTTGTATTCGACTGCACGGTCCTGGCGCTGCATGTTCCACTTCGCTAGATGAGCCAGTTTCGCGTGCAGGATCCCGGCTTGAATCGCGTCCAGCCGTCCGTTGTAGCCTTCAACGTCGTGATAGTACTTCTGCGCCTGGCCGTGATCGCGCAGCATCTTGATTTGGTCGGCCACACCCGCGTCGTTCGTGGTCACCGCCCCGGCTTCGCCACACGCTCCGAGGTTTTTCCCAGGGTAGAAGCTGAACGCCGCGGCATGGCCCATGGACCCGGCCTTCATCCAGCGATTGAGTTTCTTTGAGAAGTATTCAGCTCCGTGCGCCTGGCAAGCATCCTCGATCACCGTTAAACCGTAGTGCCCGGCTAGCCGCAGGATAGAATCCATGTCGGCCATTTGGCCGTAGAGGTGCACCGGCACCACCGCTGTTACCGGACATCCACTCCGCAGGCTGATAAGCCTCCCCCATTTGTCCCGCGTGCACTGCTTTTCCAGGAACTGCTCCAGCATCTCGACCGACATATTGTAGGTGCGTTCGTCGATGTCGACGAATTCCGGTCTTGCCCCTGCTTGCGAAATGGCTTCTGTTGTGGCAATGAACGTATGGGGAACGGTGACTACCACCTCACCGGGTTGTATTCCACAAGCCATGATGGCGAAGCGTAGCGCATCCGTACCGCTGCTGACGGCGATAGAATGGCTCGCGCCGCAGAAGGCTGCAAAGGCTCTTTCGAAATCCACAACCATAGGGCCCCCAATGAAACCAGCCGTAAGAAGAGCTTTGCGAAATACACTGGCAAGTTCCTGCTCGAGCTCTACGTGCGGGGCTACAAGATCCAGGAATGGAATGCTCGTTGGCGCTGTATTAGCAACGTACATTGTGTCCTCCCTTAGTTTCTTCGATGTAACGCAGGATTCTGGCCGGATTCCCGGCAACAATTGCATTAGGCGGAACATCTTTTGTGACAACGCTGCCTGCGCCCACAAGCGCGTGCTCGCCGATGCTGATGTTGGAAAGGATCGTCGCGCCTGACCCGATCGATGCGCCTTTCCTTATGACAGTTCGTTCTACTTTCCAGTCGGCTTCGGTTTGCAGGCTTCCTTCAGCAGTAGTGGCGCGAGGATAACTGTCGTTGATGAACTTGACCCCGTGCCCGATGAAGACGTTGTCCTCGATGCAAACACCTTCGCAGACAAAGGTGTGACTCGAAATCTTGCAGAACTTGCCCACACTGGCATTTTTCTGGATTTCTACGAATGCGCCGATCTTCGTGTCGTCGCCGATCTCGCACCCGTACAGATTTATAAACTTCGAGAGCCGGACGTTTTTCCCCAGTTTCACGTCCTCTGAGATGCAATTGTAGGAGTTCATAGATAGACCAGGCATCCCCTCTCCTTCAGTGATTCACTGGCTGCTTCCAGCATTCTTACCACCCGAAGCCCAGCGTTTCCATCGTTGAACGGCTGCTGCCCTTGCACAATGCACTCCACAAAATAGTTCAGTTCCTTGCGCAAGGCTTCGATCTGCTCCAGTTGGGGAGCCCACATATCGCCGGTTCGATAGTTGACCAATTGCTCATATACCCCTTCGCGGCTGGTTATATCAACACCCTTGTCGTACACCCGCACCTTTTCATCCGCTTCGAGATCGTTCCATACCAGCATTCGCTTTTCCCCGCCAATGAGCGTTGTCCTCACCTTTACCGGCGAAAGCCAGTTGACGTTGATATGCGCTATCACATTCTGGGGAAAGTAGAGCGTCATGAAGGCAATGTCTTCATGACCGTTCAGATGGGTTTGTCCGGTCGCGACAATTGCTTCAGGACTCGACGTGATGAGGTGATCCATGATGGAAAGATCATGCGGCGCAAGATCCCACAGCACGTTGATATCATGCTGGAAGAGGCCTAGATTGACGCGAGTTGAATCGTAATAGTACAGATTGCCCAAAGTTCCTTCATTGAGCAGTTGGGCGATTTTCCTGACTGCACCGGTAAAAAGGAACGTATGGTCCACCATTATCGTCAGATTCTTTTTGAGCGCGAGGTTGATCAGTTCCTCCCCTTGCGCGGCATTGCTGGTGAACGGCTTTTCGACGAAAACGTGCTTGCCGTTCTCCAGCGCAGCCTTAACCAACTCGTAGTGCGTCCAGACGGGGGTGACAATGGCTATAGCGTCGATCTCAGCAGACGAGATCACGTCCGAGGTACTGGCAGTTACAGTGACTCCCGGATACGCCTTTTGTGCGCGTATGCGCGCGGCCGAGTTCACATCGGCAATTGCAACCACATGGGAACCATCTAGACTCGCCAGGTTCCGCACAACATTGGGTCCCCAGTAGCCGTAGCCAAGCACTCCGAATTTCACGATAGCCTCACCGTTCTCAAACCTTCTGTTGATTCGATTCTGAAGTTAGAACAAAGTCAGCCGCACCACAGAGTGACGCCTGTCTGACTTCATCGATCGTCCGGCGAAAAACGTAATCCCTGAAATGCTCCAGTTACGCCGCTCCCTCACCCCTGAGCACAGCAAGTGGTGTGCGCATGAGAATTGTGAAGTCGAGCGAGGGGGTCCAGGACGTGGCGTATCGCAGGTCGAGCCGGACCATCTCATCAAAAGTGACGCGGCTTCGGCCAGTAACCTGCCACAAGCCGGTAATCCCTGGTTTGACTTCCAGCACTCGGCGACGATGCCATGTTTGATAAGCTGCTAACTCATATGGAATCGGAGGACGAGGGCCGACGAGCGACATCTCGCCCTTCAGAACGTTCAGGAACTGAGGTAGTTCATCCAGGCTGGTCCTGCGCAGAAACTTCCCAATTCTTGTAACCCTCGGATCGCTCGTTAGCTTGTAGACGCTTTCGCCATTTCCGCTTGACGGCTGCTTAATCGCATCGCTGAGGATGAACTTCGTTACAAACTCTTTGTGAATGCTGTGATCATTGTTGACCCGCATTGAGCGAAATTTCAGAAATGTAAAGTGCCGGCCGAACTGCCCGACGCGCTGTTGCCTGAAAAGGACCGGCCCTTTCGATGACGCCTTAACCGCCAGCGCAATAATCAATAAAACTGGGGCGCATATGCTTAGCATCAGTAAGCTGCCGGCTATATCCATCGCCCGTTTGATCATCACAACCGGCCGTCTTTCGCGGGTGGATTTCAATAAGTCTGGATACAAGGCCGCATTACTTGCGCGTCCGGAGCCGTCATCGTCCCAGTCGTCGGGAAAGAAATGGAACGAAATGCTGAATTCTCTGAATTGGTCAGAAGTTACACTCTCTCCGAACGTAACGCTGACCCTGTCCCGGATCATGCTCAACACTGCGTTCCTGTCAGTGACATCGAGCCCCGTATATATGACGCCGATGGTTGTCAGCTCTTTGTACCAGCCGATAAAGTCAGTTTCTCGGATTGTTGGCAGCAGCGCCGACATCATTCGGTCAAGCGATCGAACACTCTCTGGTGAGTTCTTTTGCTTGCTGGTCTCAAGCAGCATGAGTAGGAATGGTTGTCTGGATCGCTCCGTCCTCTTGCGCTCCATCGCAATCATTCTATTAAACATCTCTTCGTCAAGGGCCTTGTGTTTCGGAGCCAATGCCGTCTCAATCGATCGGCCGGCGCTAGCTGCAGTATTGTCTACCCATAAAAGAGCCACGATTCACTCCTTTCTCAGCGATCATGTTCATTCGCGTGACCTCACAGACGATGCCACACTGAATGCTCGGTTCCGTTGCAGGGTCTGCAAATTCAGGAACACGTAATTGGTCGCGGGTGCTTCTCTGTGTGTTAGGTACTAACGGTTGGCCAGATCACGGCCTGGGGTGATGAAGACTCGTATCTTGGTTGGACCGAACTATGTTGTAGCCTGACCATTCGTCGCGGATGTGCTGGTTGCACGATAGTAATAGTCGTAGTGAGACGAGTTCTGGGAACAGTTCATGAGGGCTCCAATCAACTTCTTCGACTCAATCGCTTCGAGGCCTCTCTGTAACTGCTGCTTCTTGGTGATTCCCTGGCGCGTAACAAGAATGATTCCATCCGCCAAACGGGCCCAGATGCTCGTATCAGCCAATGGCAGCACTGGAGGAGAATCGATAATGATCCAGTCGAACCATTCTGCTAGCTGATCCATACTTCGAGACAATGGGCCGGACTGCAGGAGCCCCAGCGGATTACTGTGGGCGCTGCCTGCTGGCAAAATCCAGATGTTCGCGCCCTCAAGTTGGTAAATGCAACTTGTAAGTGCGCGCTCTCCCTTCAAGCATTCAAAGAGGCCTGGATTCCTGCCGAGACCGAATTCCTTGGATAATGAAGGCCTCCGCAGATCTCCCTCTATCAGCAGGACCTTCTGCTGTTTTGATAAAGCAAGCGTACAGGCAAGATTGGCAGAAACCATGCTCTTGCCCTCTTGAGGCACTGTGCTTGTAACCAGGACTTTCCTGAGCGGGCGGTGCCGCCGGAGATCTCGTAATCGCACTCCCAAAAGGCGAAAGGCTTCGGCGGCCGGATTTTCATCGTCGCTAAAGCTTACGAGGCGGTTTTGAGGAGCAAGCGCGACCTGTAGATGCTGGAACTGACTGAAGACATCACAGTGGTTGTCGTTCAATATTTGCTTATAGGCTTGAGGCCCTTCCTGTGCCGTCGAATCGGGCGTCGCTGCTAGCGAGCCGAATGAAGGGTCGAGCTTTGCGCTTTCCGCTGCAATGTTTTTCTTAAAGAGGACCGCAGTTTCCCAATTCGACGCTTTTCTGCGCTCGGCACGTCGCAGAAGTTCAGTCGCATCTGCCGCTGGAGGCGAATCAATTCCAGGCAGTTCCTCTTCCGATCTTTGCAATGCATCAAAGATATGGCTCATGTCGGCTCACTTCAACGGTTACTGGCGCACCTGTGTGTGAATCGTTTGCATAGCGTCTTCCAAAGCCGCGATGGGATCAATGAGAGCATTTCTCGCTGGCTGTGCATCCATGTGATTGAGTTCCTCAGCCCATTCGGCATCGGCTGAAGGAGCCGGATCCAGCCGGAACTCCTTCGCCACATTTCTTACGATCTCTGGGGTCACGCTTGACAGCCGTCTCGCGTAGGCTGCGATAAGGGAGTTTTCGCAAATTGTATTAATCAGGCGAGGCAGACCCCGCGAATAGCGATACACGGTCAAGATGGCTTCGTCGGAAAACAATGAGACAGAATGTGGTCCTTCTCCGGCAATCTGCAGACGCTGTTCGATGTACCGCTTGGTCTCATAGGCTCTCAGGGCGCCAAGTTCAGTCCGAACCGCAATCCGTTGCTTGAGTTGCCTCAACTCAACGGAATCCAGTTTCTGATCAAGTTCGGGTTGCCCAACCAGCACAATTTGCAGCAACTTGTCATCCGTCGTTTCGAGGTTTGACAGAAGCCGTACCTCTTCCAGTATGTCCGCGGACAAATGGTGCGCCTCATCCACGATGAGCACAGTTGTCATATTCATCGAACCCCTCGATCCAAGGAAGCGGCCCAGATCAAGCAGGAGTTCGTACTTACTTTTACCGGTCGCAGGCAGCCCGAAGTCGGAAAGAATGTACTGCAGGAACTCAGTCGGGGAAAGCCGGCCATTGAAAAGATACGCGTATGCAATGTCCTTGCTCTCCTTCAACAATCCGAGCAAGCATCGAATTAGCAAAGTCTTGCCCGTGCCCACCTCTCCAGTCAGCACCACAAATCCCTTGTGTTGCCGAACGCCATGGTAGAGCGCAGCCAGCGCCTCGTCGTGCCGCTTGGTCGGAACAAAACAAGCGGGATCAGGCGTCAGGTTGAACGGATTGCGCGCGAGTTTGAAATAGGTTCGGTACATTCGGATGCAGAATTTAGCCGTGCAGATAACTGAAGACGGAACCGGCCACGATTGTGGCCACAACCAGCACCGCGGTGGACCACCCCATTGCCGCAATTCTCATACTGTGCCGTTCATCGGATGGGAGTTGGACCTCTGGAAGCTCAGATAGGATCGCCACTGGTAGCAAGGCCTTGATTTCATTCTCGCTGTAAAGACGGTCATCCAGAAACTCAAATCCAAATACCACAACAAGCCCGAGCGCCAGACCAACTCCCAATCCTATTCCACAGAATTTGAGGCGATTAGGAAAATCTGGCTTCAGCGGCAAACTGGGAGGATCAAGCATGCTGAATCGCTCGCCCTGTTGCATCTGTTCCATGTTTGTGGCCATCTCTGACTCATTACTCTTCTTTAACAGGTCGTCGTAGTCTGCCTTGGATTGTTCATAACCGCGGGTTTGATCGGCCAGCTGCTGCTCAACCACAGGCGCCTGGTTCAAGCGTGCCTGGTACTCGTTAATTCTCTCTTTCAAACCTGCAATCGACTGCTCTCTATTCGCGATTTCTGCACGGCTGGCTTCCAGTTGGCCTCGCAGTTGCACCATTGGCGCATCCGCATTATCGCGTGCCAACGTGCCGCCGATCGGCTGACTGCCACCCTTGCCTCCCTGGGTTAGATCGGCAATGAGTTTCTCCCGCCTCTTCTCTGCGCTCGCTATCTGGTTTTTCACGCTCTGAACTTCCGGATAACTATCGGTGTAGGCCGAGTTCAGTTCTCCCAGTTTCGCTCTTAGCGTGGCAAGTTCCTGGTCAATGGCTGTCAACGCGGTCGGGGCGCCATCGGCAGTCTGCGCAGGCACATGCCCACTCGCGCGGTATTGCTCCATCTCCGACTGGAGGAAGACTCGCTGCTGTCTCGCAGTGTTGAGCGCATCCTGCTCGTTCTGTAGCTGCGCCTGCAATCCGGCCAGAATTTGAAGATTGCTCGCCTGCTGTGAAGGCAACGCGCCTTCGTGCTGTCCTTCAAACTCTCTCACCTTCGCTTCCTGCTCGGCGAGACTCGCACGCGCATTCTCCAGCTGGCTCGCAATGAAGTCGGTAGTGTCTTTCGACTCCTGCTGACGCACTTTCAGGTTTTCATTGATGAAAAGATCTGTCAGTTCGCTGGTTACTTGCTGGGCAATATGCGGGTCGTGCGCTGAATAATTAATCCTGAACGCCGTGATCTCTTCGCCGTGATTGTCGCGCACAAGTTCGATGGCAATGTCCTTCCGCATGAGCTCGACCTTTTCATCGGCGGCGACCCGTTTGCGTCCCCCTTCATAAAGGTGCAACTTGTCGATGATCAAGAGAAGACGCGTGCGGCTAAGAATTTGTTGTGTAATACTTTGCAGCCGGTCTTGCAAATCGTCGCTGACATTTGGCACGACATAGTTCTTGGGCATCGTCGGCTGCTCTACCAGGATCAGCGTGCTTGATTTGAAGCTCGCCGGCAGAACCCAGCTTGCCCCCCAAACCGCGAGCCACCCAACAAGCAGCGGTATTAGGAAATGGATGTGGCGGCGGCGGACGACACTCAGGTACCGCTGCAGGTCGAACGGTTCTGAAGTCTGCTCCTCGGGTTCTTCTGCCATGATTATCTTCCCCGTGGTCTTGTTAGCTGATAGGAAATCGAAATGGATTCGCGATCGCTATCAGGAGATTCCGTTTTCACCGCAATACCGCGCCTATAGCGAAACAAGGGAAGGTGTATCCGGAAAGCACAAAACTCAGCAGGACACAGTAACCCAGGTTTCGTGGCTAGCACGCCATTCTCACAGCGGGCATGTCAACCGGTTCGAGATCTTCGGCGTCGACCTCAAGCGCTACACTGCGCATAATCGCGTCCAGCGTGAGGACGACGCGAAATTCGTTCTTCTTCCGGGCCAATACTCCCTCAAGACCCTTCATGACTCCAGCCTTGATTCGCACTCTTTCGCCCACCCTGAGGTATGCATGCGGTTCGACCTTGCCCAGTTGCGCTGCCGAACGTAATATTTCGATTTCGAAATCGGGCAGCGGCCACGACTCTCGCGCCGAACCAACAATCGACAGCACTCCCGGAACACCAAGCACGGCTCCCCGCGCATGCCGGGCGATACGGACAAAAACGTAAGTCGGGAACAGGGGCAGCTCCAGAACGACTGGGCTGCTCTTCTTCCACTGCCTGGCCGTCCGATACAGCGGCAGGAAGGTCTCGATCTGACGCTCCACCAGCAACTCAGACACATGCTTTTCATGGCGGGGAGTAGTATACGCAGCGAACCACTGCGGCACGGCGTCGTTGGCGGCGCAATAGGCCTCTTTTTTCTTAACCCAAGTCGCTAGCTCGATCATTTCAGACAAGGCTTCGCCATCCTTACTCGCAAGGTTTGGTTTCCAAAAAGTTTTCGTCTGACATCCCCATGTTTCAAAAAGACGCTTGTTGGAAACCGCGTCTGCACTCAAACAAACCGACTACACAACCCGCCCCGATGTCTTGATGTGTGTCAGTACCAATTCCGACGCCTCCGGATAGAACTGCACCGAGGCGGCAAATCCACCTAGAACCAAACTTTCTTCATTTGTGCTGCGAGGCTCAATTCGAACCACGATACCCTCGCCCATCAAGTGCATTCCCATTCCATCGCTTGCCAGTTTGGGAAGCAGAATGTCCACCTGTACAAGCGATCCTACTGGAGGTGACGAACTCGCTTGCACGAAAACCGTGCTGGTGTTGATGTCCCGTGTAACGCCCTGTCCACTCTTGAGAGGCCCATTTTGGGGTGCCCAAAGGAAGCAGATTGGTGCGTTCAGTCGGTAGCGGCTGGCCTTTCGAAGCTCTATTGTCCTGGATACCGCTCCAATTGCTCTCATCTGTTCCGAGTCCGCTCCATATTGAGTTGACCAAGCAACTCCAATGTGCGCCCGCGGAGAAACACCCGCAAGAGACCGAAACACCCGGAGAGTTCCTTCTCGACTCAACCCTGGTGGCTAGAGACATGTATCGTGGCCTTTGCCCACATTTGTGCGGGTTTGGAGGGCCATTTGGAGATCGAATAAATAGAGAAATGTCTCTCGGCTCAGATAGAGTAATTCGTCTCTAACGACCCACCCTTGAACTCAATCGATAGTCAACAAAGAAAAGCCGTTAGGAGATGGACCATACACATTCTGGACAGTCTGGCTCCCGCCAGGTAGAGGGAAAAGTGTCCGCCCGCCCCATTGTTAAACTTCATGCACAACACTCATTTTTCATTGACAACCGTGACTTCTCTGGTTAAGCTGATTTTACTTCTCGGTGAGGTCCCCTAATCCGAGGTTGGTTAATCGCTGAAAGTTGAGAGGTCAACGCAGCGAATTGGTAGTGATTCCCCAATTCATCTAGCACCTTCCCCAAGGTGACATTCGAAAAAGACTATTGTTGACGTACACAATGCTGGGCACAACACAACATTTTTGGATGACCGATGCTGGCATCCATGACTTGCTAAGTGCGCGCTGCTCTGTTAACTCGTCGTCCAAAGAATAGGGACTGCGAAGTTGGTGGCAGGAGCGGACGCATCTAAGGTGTCTTGGTCTTTCACGGCGTTACTTCGGGAGATGAAAAATGTCTGCCAAACGAACTTATGTCTCGGTCCTGATCGCATCAGTGAACCGAATGACTGGCGAGCTGCTTACGCATGCGCTAAATCGGCGTTCGGGCTTTCGCGTTGCAGCCACTGCCACAACATCTCAACAAGTGCTTGAAGTGGTGCAATCTGTTGACGTAGACGTCGCGCTCATCAGTACGACGCTGGCTGACGGTCCGCTGAGTGGATTCGAGGCGTTGCGTCAGTTGCGCGAGTGTGCACCGAATGTGAAGTCGATTGTCCTGCTTGAAAGCCCAGGGCCCGATCTGGTGGTGGACGCCTTCCGGGCCGGCGCCAAAGGCGTGTTTTGTCCTTCGCAGTTCTCATTGAAGGCACTCTACAGGTGTGTAAATCGGGTCAATGACGGCCAGATTTGGGCCAGCAATAGCGAACTGGAGAGCGTCATGGATGCGCTTTCCCAACTGGCCCCCAAGCGGGTGGTGAACGCGGACGGATTGCGCCTGCTGACAAAGAGGGAAGAGGATGTCGTACGCCTCCTTGCCGAAGGTATGCAAAACCGGGAAATCGCCCGCGAACTGAACCTAAGCGAGCATACGATCAAGAACTACTTGTTCCACATCTTCGACAAGTTGGGCGTTTCCTCGCGTGTCGAGCTGATTCTTTACGCAGTCAGCAACTCCAAACCTATTCAGACTGCCGGCATCCAGAGTGACGATCTGGAATACGAATCAGTTGGCGATTTGGTGGTCGCAGGGAAGATGGCAACGAGTTCCGAATGGAATTGAGGAGGTAGTTTTTTCCCGATAAGAGGTCACACAAATAGCCTGTGGACACGCTAGCGCGCGTGAAGAATTCAGAGCCGGTTCCCCCAAATTGGGGCTGGGTTTAGGTGGAGCTCCTGATATTCTGCGCGCTAGAATGGCTTGAACGAGGAGAGCAGCCATGCAGTTGTGCGCAGGGTTGTACCTGCTCGTAAATAGTTGTAAGTAAATCTGTTATTAGGATTTATGTGTTTCTGCGTAGGACTGCCCATCGAGTATAAGATGGGACCTGAAATCATCCGGCGCAAATCCGAAATGTTCAAATCGACAAGTTTACGATAAAAGGTGAAACGGAAAAATAGGGCTTTAGAAATTCTCTATATCTCTTTCGCGTCGCAGCGACCTTTAAGGATCTCCACTCAGATTCGAATAAGCCATTCATTTTGAGTGGTGAGCTCGCTGGGACTTGAACCCAGGACCCACGCCTTAAAAGGGCGTTGCTCTACCAACTGAGCTACGAGCTCGCATAAGGCCGCTATATCCAAATTATCACAGGGACGCGTTTTACGCCGCATGTGGCCAGCTTGCGGGTATTCAGGCGTGTGGAGCAGCCTGCCTTGTCCTGCTCCGCCGCCCGAACAAAACTCCAATATCTTCATGAATGGGCCAAGGTAATGGGTTAAGCTTGCATGGAGATTCACAAATGGGCAAATCGCACCGGGAGACTACCATGTTTGATGTGGGGCAAAAGGTCATTGTGGTCGCGGACAAGGGAATTGCCTATGACGGCATCATTCAGGCGCGAGCGACGGGCGACAATGGACCGGGAGCCTACAAGGTTACCTTGGACGGCAGCGGTCCCGAACAAATGGGACAGTGGCACAAAGCCGGTGACGTCTTTGTGCGCGAAAAGACAGAAGACGACGAAACGCAGTTCTGAGATGGACAGGTAATACTCTGGGAAGAGTGTTGCGGAAGAATGCATTGAGGCGCGCTCCATCGGCGCTGGAGCCTCGGGCTCGTCTCTCCGGCCGCTTTGCCCGCCGGACCGGGCCTGAACATACGTAAAGGTTATCGCGGAGAATCAAATGACTCTAGGACAGTTTCTAGGCAAGCAATTCATAAAGGTCATTGCGTGGAATGAACCGCAAGACGGCATCCTGACCTATCGCTATCCCATGCGGGATCTCGAAATAGAAAACGGCGGCCAGCTCACCGTGAGCGAATCGCAAATGGCGGCCTTCGTCAACGAAGGCAAAATTGCGGACGTCTTCGGCCCCGGCCTGCACACTCTCTCGACCCGCAATCTGCCTCTGCTCACCGATCTGATGAACTGGGACAAGGCCTTTGAGTCCCCGTTCAAGTCAGAGGTCTATTTCTTCTCCACCCGCCTGCAGGTTGACCAGAAGTGGGGCACAGCCACGCCCATCACCATCCGCGACAAGGAGTTTGGCGCAGTCCGCGTGCGCAGTTACGGCATCTATTCCTATCGCGTCGCCGATCCACGCGTCTTTTTCAACCAGATCAGCGGCACCCGCGACGCTTATCTTGCCGCGGAGCTTGAAGGTCAGTTGCGCGATACCATCATCGGTTGCATGACCGAGACCTTTGCCGCCAGCGATATTTCTTTCCTCGACATGACCGCCAATCTCACCGTTTTAAGCGAGAAAATCGTCGAGACCATGAAGCCGCCCTTCGCCGCTCTGGGCCTCGCCCTGGACCGGTTCGTCGTTGAAAATATCTCCTTGCCGGAAGAATTGCAAAAGGTCTTCGACCAGCGCATCGGCATGAACATGGTTGGCGATCTTGGCCGCTACACGCTCTACTCCGCGGCTGAGTCGCTGGATCTCTCCGCGGCCAACAGTAGCGGCGCGGCCGGCATGGGCATGGGCCTGGGCGCCGGCGCTGCCGTGGCGCAGGTTCTCTCCAACGCGCTTAGGCCCGCGATGAACGCTCCGGCCGCGGCACCCTCCCAGCCAACGAATGTTCCGGCTCTAATCGGTGCTCCAGCCGGCGCTGATTCGGCTGCCGCTGAAGCCACCAAGTTCTGCATCGAGTGCGGAAAGTCCATCCCTCAGCGCGCAAAATTTTGCGCAGAATGTGGAAAGGCGCAATGAACTGTCCTTCCTGCGGCGCTCCCATGCAGCTCAAGGCAGACATGGAAAGCTTCAAGTGCGCCTTCTGCCAGAGCGTTTATTTTCCTGAAAAGAACGACGACGGCGTGCGCGTTCTCGACGAGCCGGCGGGCCAGGATTGCCCGCTGTGCAACTTGCCGCTCACGCATGCCGTCCTCGCAAATCAGCGGATTGTTTATTGTTCTGGTTGCCACGGCATGTTGATACCCATGCAGGCGCTCGAAGGTCTTGTTGAGCAGTTGCGGCCCGGCCAGGAAGCCGGCGCCGCTCCGCCCGCTCCCGACACCGATGATTTGCACAGAGCGGTCAATTGCCCCCAATGTCACCATCCCATGGACGCGCATTTCTATGCCGGTCCTGGCAATGTGGTCATCGACTCCTGCGAAGAGTGCAGCCTCATCTGGCTCGATCGCGGCAAGCTTGCGCACATCGTCCAGGCCACCGCAAGCGCATCGGCCTCAACCAGCGAGTGGGAATGACTGATCAGACTCAGCCGCGGACTGCAATCAATCCGTTCCCGACGCTGTCGTTTCAATGAGATGCGACAAGTGAACTGCTTCAAGCCTCCTTAACTGGGCAAACCTTCCCAGAAGGCATCGTCTGCTCGATATTTTTCAATAACTTGCAAAATTAATAAATAAAATCAATTTTATGTATTGCAATTATTGATAATATGAATTATTGTACTCCTTGTAATTAAGAAACGAGGTTGAACGCGATGGCCCCAGACTCCAAATCCACTTCGGACTGGCAGGAACTGCTGCGCATCGCACAAGGCAGTCCGCTGATCGTCGAGCGCGTCCGCCTGCCGGAAAAGCAGATCTCCATCGAAGGTGAATTCTCCCTGCCGGAGCTTGCCCGCCTCAGCCTTGAAGATCAGGTCTTCATCATTGCCTTTCTCCGCTCCCACGGCTCCATTAAGGAGATGGAGCAGGTCTTCGGCGTGAGCTATCCGACCATCAAGTCGCGTCTGAACCGCCTCGCCGGCCAGTTGGAATTTGTGGAAACCAATCCGTCTCCCTCGCGCACCGAGGTGCTGGAGCGGCTGAAGTGCGGCGAGATGACGGTCGACGAAGCGATTCGCGCATTGGAGGCTCTCAAGTGACTCCCAACATCGCCATCGTCCGCATTCAACGCCCGTACGGTCGTGGTTTTCGGCTTTGGCTTCCGCTTTTTCTGCTGTGGATTCCCGCCATTCTTTTTTCGCCGGTCATCTTTCTGGTTCTGTTTGGGCTTTGCGTGGCAGGAAATGTCAGCCTGTGGCGCACTATCGCCGCCTCCTGGGCCATTCTGTGCGGCCTTCCCGGAACCGATGTCCATCTCCGCTCGGAAGGGAACCAGGTACTGGTTCGCATCTTGTGAGGTTTGCCATGAACAACGATCGACACACCATTTTGCCGCACGCTTCCAGGCAACGGACAGCGCCGCAAGAGGCGAAGCGGTTGCTGGCTGCTTGGGCGCGCGACGATGAAGCCATTCTTCGCTTTGCCGTCTGCATAGCCGTGGCGTGGGTAGCGCTGCCGGAGATACACCGGCTCTTCGGCGGAATGGAACACACTTTCACAGTGCTGAGGTTGGGGGTTCTTGGCCCCGCGCACTATGCACTCCCATGCATCACACATCTGATAGGAGGAGTTCTATGAACGGGAATCGACGGCAAATCCTTGAAATGCTTGCCGCGGGCAAGATCACAGCGGACGAGGCCGAGCGGCTCATCGCCGCGCTTGAATCGGACTCAGGCGCTGGTGGGAATGAGTTTTCCGGCAGCTCAACCGGGAGCGGCGGGGCAAAGTCCGGAACCACAAAGACGCGCCCCAGGTATTTGCGCGTGCTCGTGGAGGCCGACGAGTCTATGACCGGCATGAAGGGGCCCACGAAGGTCAATGTCCGCGTGCCCATGCAGTTGTTGCGGGCCGGGGTGCGTCTGGCCAGCCTGATTCCCGCCCAGGCCCACGATCAGTTTGACAGGGCGATGAGCAGCCACGGAGTACCGTTGACGCTCTCGCAGATAAAGCCTGAGAACCTTGAAGAGTTGATCGACCATCTCGAGGATCTGACCGTGGATGTGGATGGCGAAGAGGGAGCCACCAAGGTGCGCGTCTTCTGCGAATAGGACCCCTCAGCCCCGGCGCAGCGATTTTTGCGTTTGCATGGGGACCACCTGCACGGTGACGTCGCGAACCTCGGAGAGAAAGCGGTTGATGACCGAGCCGCGCAGAAAGATGTCCCAGCGCGAGCGGGCGGATTGGCCGAAGATCACGTGGGAGATGCTCTCCTGCTGGGCAAAGCGAATGAGAGCGTCGGCCACGTTTTTTTCGGTGAGCATGACCACCTGCGCGCCCAGATCGCGGGCCATGCGCTGCCACTCTTCCAGGCGATGAAAGGCCTCCGGGTCGCCGTGGCCTTTGTCGTCGTCGGGCCGCGTGACGTAGACGGCGTACCAGTTACTGGCCAGGCGGCCGGCAATGCGTGAGCCCACGCGCAACAGGCGTTCGGTGCCGGGCCGCGTGCTGAGGCAGACCATCACTTTTTCCGGAATCGGCGCCTGCTCCAATCCCTGTGTGCGGCGATATTCTGAGGCCTGGTTGCCCACCTGTTCCGCGGTAGTGCGCAGCGCCAACTCGCGCAGCATGTTCAGGTTGCCTTTGCGGAAGAAGTTGGCCAGCGACTGCTCCACCTTTTCGGCGGCGTAAATTTTGCCCTGCCGCAGGCGCGACCGCAGCTCTTCCACGGTCACGTCTACATTCACCACCTCGTTGGCGCGCTTCAGGAAGTTGTCCGGCACTGTCTCGCGGATGATGGTGTTGGCCGAGCGGTTGACTGCGTCGTTGAGCGTTTCAAGATGCTGGATGTTCACCGCGGTCATCACGTTGATGCCGGCGTCCAGCAACTCAAGCACATCTTCGTAGCGCTTGCGGTTCTTGCTTCCCGGAACGTTGGTGTGGGCCAGCTCGTCAACCACAACGGTATGCGGATGCCGGGCCAGGATGGCGTCCACATCCATTTCTTTCAGGTTGACCCCGCGGTAGGGAATCACGCGCTGGGGAATAATCTCTAGGTCGCGGATGCGCGCTTCTGTCTCTTTGCGTCCGTGGGACTCGACCAGGCCGATCACCACGTCCACGTCCTGCTGGTGCTTCATCCGGTAGGCGTCATTGATCATGTCGTAGGTTTTGCCCACGCCCGGCGCTGCGCCGATGTAGACACGGAGTTTGGCGGGTTCCTGCTGGCGTTCCAGTTGAATCTCTGCCATAACTCAGCCTACCTCGACTGGATGGCGGATATCGCTGCTGGCCGCCACGGGAATAGTAAAGCGAAAGGTGGTTCCATGGCCAAAGCGGCTCTCCACGGCAACTTGGCCGCCCAGCGACTCCACCAGCCGCCGGACCAATGCGAGCCCAAGTCCGGTGCCGCGCTCCGAATTTGAATTGAAGCGGTCGAAGACGTTGCCTAGCCTTTCAGCTTCAATCCCACGGCCGGTATCGCGCACCGTAAACTTCACAAAGTCCTTCACCTCTTCGGCAGCCAGCAGAATTTCGCCCTCAGGGGGAGTGTAGCGCAGGGCATTGGAGAGCAGGTTGTCCAAAATGGAATGCATGGCGCGCCGGTCGGCCTGCACAAACGAGAGATCGGCATAAGCCGAAACCTCCATGCGAATATGCTTCTGAGCGGCCTCGTCGCAGAAGCGGTCGCGGGCCTCGTTCAGAGCCTGCAACGGGCGTAGACGTTCAAGCGTGAATTCGCGGCGGCCGGCGTCCAGCTCGGCCACTTCGATCAAATCGCTCATCAAATCGTCCAGCTTCTCGCTCTCGCTGCTGGTGCCGGCCACCAGTTCGGCCTGCAAGGGGAGCAGATCTCCGCCAAATCCACTGCCCAGCGCATAAAGGCCGCGGCGCAGCTGCAACAACGGGTCGCGCAGCTTGCGGCTGGCCACGCTGATGAACTGCGTCTTGAAGCGGTCGGTGTCCTGCAGCGTGGTCACATCTTCCAGCGTGGTCACGGTGCCCAGCAGCCTGCCGTCGGAGTCGCGCATCGGTGTGGTCCGCAGGCGGTAGCTGCGCTCCTGCTTGCCGATCCGCATCGGCAGCAGCGCCGCCTCGTCTTCTGCGGCCACAGCCTTCTGCATGGAGACAGCATCGCGAATGGCGCTCAAAATTTTGTCGCCGCCGGGTGTGTTGGCCAGCGCCATGCGGTCGGTGGCGGCTTCGCCTAGAAGTTCGGCCGCGGCCTGATTCACCTTCAGCACGTGCCCTTTGCCGTCGGTCACAATGATGGGCTCAAAGATGGACTGAAGCACGGCGTCGGACAGTTGAAATTCCATCTGCCGCCGCCCGGCCTCGGATTCAATCAGCTCGCGCAGCCGGACCGCGATGCGGTTCAACTCGCTGGCGATCACGCCAAAGCTGTCGCGGCTGCTCCACTCCACGCGGGATTCCAGATTGCCCTGGGCGATCTTGCGAACGTCGCGGGCCAGCAGGCGTATGGGCCGCAGCACAAAAAAGATGGTCCCTGCCGCTACCACCGCCGCCGCCACCACAAACAGGCAGGCAAGCCTGAATTGCCCCGTCGCCGCCAGGGCTTTATGGGTGGCCGCCACCAGCCCGAATGCCAGGCCGACAAGCAACACACAACCGAGAATCAATCGCTGAGTAAGATTGAGCATGATCCGGTCTCCATGCCGGAAAAGGCAACCACACCATTCTCGCGGATACAGCCCCAATGCGCAAAGGGCAGGGAACCGGCCACCAACGGTTGTTCACTGACCACTATTCATTATTCCCTATTCCCTATTCCCTATTCTTTTGGCAATTGGCAGACCGATAAAAGGCCGTTATGCCACTCGCAGTTCAGCCCCGCCGGTTGCGGATACGAGATCAGCACCCAATCCACGCCAAACTCCGCCTTCAACCTTTCGAAGTCGGCAAGCTGAAAATGGGTCCAGCCTTTCTGGGCTGTCACCTGCTGCTTCCACTCTTTACCCAACTCTGGAACCTGCGTCACCACCGCGGCATCTTTGATGTTATCGGCCAGCTGACTGCGCTCCGCCAGCGCGCGGAAGCTGTGATAATCCTCCTCCGGTGCGGCCAGATACTCCGGATCGAGGGCAAAATAGGCGTCGGCGGGCGTGTTCTGGCGAATCCACGCGAAGGCTTCAAGCCATGGGTTGTCCGAGGTCCGTCCCGGCAGTTCCAAATGGACGCTGCTTCTGAACTCCATCCGCTGCGCTAGAAACATGCCGCCATTGATCGTTGCGAGAAAGATAGCCCAGCGCCAAACGCTCGCTTTCACTAGATATTTGCCCAACAGGCAGCCGCCCATCAAAGCCATGAAGAAATAGACGAGGTGGAGAAAACGCATCGGCGACAAAGGAGCAAGCCGGTTCAGCGCCGGGATTGTCGCGATGATCACCGCCACAGCCAATTGAAAGGCCCCGTAGAAAAAGACAGCCAGCGCAAAGCGCGCCAACAGCGTTTCACCGCGCTCTCGCGCGAAGCGCAAAAGCAGCCAGAATAGAACCAGCGGCGCCCACGCACCCAGCCACTCATACCAGGTCCAGCGGTAGAGGCATAAAGATGTGTGCATATTCACAGCTTCCTGCCATACGGGAGTGGCCGGCTCGAAGACCCAGCCCAGTGGGACAAATGCGATTGCCATAGAAGCGTGCGCGGGCATTGGCCGGCTTTTCAGCCGGGCCGGCGTTTGTTCCATCATGGTCAACGACAGAATGAAACAAAAAGAGATGCCCAAAGCCGCCATGATGGGATGCATCAAAAACGCGAGCAACAGGAAGGAAACAGCCTGCCACTTTCTTCTTGCCAGTATCCGCTCGACTGCCAGCAGAATGAATCCCGTGGCTAATGTGCGCGGATGCAGGTGCTGATCCACCAGGTAGAGCGCCGTCCCCGCCACTGGAAGCGTGAGCATGGCCGAGACCATGGCAGCGCCGGCCCACTGCACGCGCCCTTCGGGAAACAGTCTGCGCGCAATCGCCCAGCACGCGAAGACAATCAACGCGATTGACGCAAACTGAAAAAGAAATTCGGTCGTCGCCACTGAAATTCCAGTGAAACGCACAAACCAGGCGATCCATTTGTCGAAAAAAGTTGCCTGGAGTTGAAGCTGGAAGAACTTCGCGTCGTGTGGGTAAAGCGCTGGATTCAGGTTGCGTTTAATCGCGGTCAGATAAACGCCGTCGTCTTCGAGGCCGGGATGGTAGCCCATCACGGCAATGCCTAGCGAAGTGAAGAAGATGGTCAGTAAAAAATTGACCGGAAAGTAGCGTCTCAACCAGATTGCCCCGTATACTTGGACGCAGAATGTCACCTTCAGCGCCAGATACATCCTATATGCCCGCGCTAGGTGCGGCAACGCGCACTTTGTCATCCGCCGGGCCGAAGACGCACACCCGCGAAAAGCTGGCGCTCGTTATCCCTACCCTGCGCGAGGCGGCAAACCTGCCCGGCTTGCTCGCCGACGTGCGCACCGTTCTCGATCCGGTGGAAATTGACTACGAAATTATTGTCGTCGATGACGACAGCCGCGACGGGACCGAGGAGATTGTCTTCGCCATCGGCCATGAAGACCCGCGCGTGCGCCTTCTGGTCCGTACGGGTGAGCGTGGCTTGTCCGGCGCAGTCCTTCACGGCTGGCGGCATACGGACGCATCGATTCTGGGTGTAATGGACGCCGATTTGCAGCATCCTCCCGAACTGCTGCCTTCACTGGTCTCCGCCATTCTCTTGGGCAACGACATGGCGATAGGCAGCCGCTACACCGCTGGCGGTGAAGTGGGCCACTGGAATCCCATCAGGAAATGGCTCTCCACCGTCGCGGTCTGGGCCACATGGCCCATCCAGAGACCTGGCATCCGAGCCAAAGACCCCATGACCGGATTCTTCCTGCTTCGTCGCGAGTGCATCGATGGAATTGAATTCCAACCCTCAGGCTTTAAATTGTTGTTGGAAATTCTTGTTCGAGGGCGCATCCACTCGGTGGCAGAGGTCCCGCTGGCCTTCGGCAGCCGCAGCCGCGGGGCAAGCAAAGCCAACTTCAAAGTGGGCTGGGATTACGCCAAGCTGCTTGCCAGGCTCTACGCAGGCAGATTCGGCCCGCGGCGCTCCTGAGGGGAAGGTTATCCAAACCAACTCCGATGCCCAGCCTTACGGGATGAAATAGTACGGGTCGGGATACTTTACGAAGAATTCCGCCTGCGGTTTTCCCCTGTCATCGCTCCACTGGTCGCCCACGTTGAGCACAATCCTGTAACCCTGTGCGACAATCGCGGCCCTCGCGCCAGCTTTGTAAACCTCCACCGGCCCGGAACTCTGCGCTGCGGAGCGGAGAAACAACTGCTGCCAGTTTTCAAAGCCCTGCGCGCGCAGGTTCAGCTCGGTAGCCTTGCGCTCCGTATCGGGTCTGCCGGTAATGAAAAAGACGGTCACGCCGAGCCGCTGTGCCTCTTTATAAATGCGCAGAGTTCCCGGAATAGCAGGTGCCTTTGCCGAATTGACCCAGGCATTGAAAACGGCGCTGTCATAGGCGAAGCCGGCCTTCTCCATCTCCTCGTAGTTGGAGAGCGTGGTCTCGTCAATGTCCAGCACCAGCGCCAGTTTTTCCTGGGGACTGTGATTTGCCGCGCGGCTGCGCAAAAACGCGATCGCCCGATCTGCCTGATGGTCCAGGTCCTTGGCGTAGCAGCCGCATTTGCAGGTGCATTCGTGATACTGTTTGAGCTCGGCCTTCAGCGCATCAAGGTTGGGGATGCGCTCGCCGGGTGCATACGTGCTCACCCTGCTGGCCGTCTGCGCCGCCGGTTTTTGCGCAACAAGATAAACCGGAGCGGAAAAGAACCCCAAAGCTGCAGCGAAAATCACCAACTGCTTTTTCACGAAAACTCTCCTTTTTGCAAAGCACCGTTGCCGCGTCGGCCACTGCACCATCATCGTACCAGTCCACTGGGATTGCGAAGGTTGACGGGAGGTCAATGATTCAAGTCCAAAACGCTTCGGGCGATGTCGGGCGCATTAATAGGGATCGGGGTTCAGCCATCAGCTATGATGTGAGCCATGAGTCAGAAGCAGAAACAGGAAAGGCGCAGATTTCAGGCTCACGAAACTGCGCGGATGGAAACGCTGAATGGGCTGCCGCTGGCATTTTTCTGGCAGAGGTGGCTGGGACATTGGATCGACCTTGCCTTTGTGATTGTGCTTTGGGCGCCGCTGGAGTATCTCTGGCGAACCTTTGTTATTCACGAGAAGGACATTTTAGTTAAATGGGATTATCACGAACCGGGAAATATTATCGCAATGGTCCTTTACTGGGGTTTGTGCACCTACTTTGGCAATGGCCGGACTCCCGGGAAATGGATCGCGCGGACAAAGATCGTCTCGCTGACCGGCGAGCGAATGGGGTTTTGGCAGTCCTTCGAGCGGGTGCTTGGATATGGCGCGGCGGTGCTTGAGGGAGGCGTGGGGTTTCTGCAATATTTCTGGGATCGCAACCGAATGTGCGCGCAAGACCGGCTTGCTGAAACGATCGTCGTGGATATGAGGAAGCGGGCATAGAGACCGTTACACTGGAATCATGCTTCGTGTTCTTCGACCCCTTCCCATCGCTTCTCTCAAACTGTTGGTCTTCGATCTCGACGGCACGCTGATCGATTCCGCGCAGGACTTGTGCAACAGCGTGAACGCCACTCTGACTCGATTTGGCCGCGAGCCGCTGTTGGATGAAACAGTCGCCAGCTTCATCGGCAACGGGGCCATGGTGCTGGTGCGCAGGGCCTTTGCCGCCGCCGGCACAGCAGCGGATGAGGAACTGCTCGCCCAGGCCTACGCTTTCTTCCTCGACTACTATCGCGAGCACAAGCTGGATTACACTTACGCCTACGAGGGAGTTCTTGAGGCGTTGGCCGCGCTCAAGCAGTTGCATGAACTGCCCCCCGGACAAGGCGCAAATAAGGGCATGGCGATGGCCGTTCTGACCAACAAGCCGGTTCGCCCCGCGCGCGACATCTGCGCCGCCCTCGGGCTCGCGCCCTATTTCCTGAGCATCTACGGAGGCAACAGCTTCCCAACCAAAAAGCCCAATCCGGAAGGACTGCTGGCTCTGATGAGCGAGGCCGGCGCCAGGCCTGAAGAAACAGTGATGATCGGCGACAGTCAGGTGGATGTGGAGACAGCGCGCAATGCCGGCGCCTGGTCGGTGGGCTGCACCTTCGGCCTTGCGCCCGAAAGCCTCGCCGCCAACCCGCCTGATGTGATCGTCGATTCGCCCGCCGATTGGACTGCGGCGCTCAGTCCCGCGAAGCCCGATTCCTCGCAATAACTCGTCAGGCTGCGCTTTGTTATACTCAACCGTGGCGGGCATCTTCCGCATTCGGCGGCTCTTATTCAATCGAGTCCAAGGAACGTATAAATGGCTGTGGAACTCAGCATCGTTATGCCCTGCCTGAACGAGGCGGAGACTCTCGCAACCTGTATCCGAAAAGCCCAGAGTTATCTCGATCGCTCCGGAGTCAGCGGCGAAATTGTTATCGGTGATAACGGCTCGACCGACGGCTCTCAACAAATTGCGACCAGTCTTGGCGCGCGCGTAATTCCTATTCCCATTCGCGGCTACGGCGCGGCGCTCTACGGGGCAATCACGGCTGCACACGGCCGATATTGCATCATGGGCGACTCCGACGATAGTTATGACTTCGAGAAACTCGATGCCTTCGTCGATAAACTGCGTGAGGGTTACGACCTGGTGATGGGAAACCGCTTTCAGGGCGGCATCCTGCCGGGCGCGATGCCGTGGAAGAATCGCTACATCGGCAATCCCATTCTCTCCACCATCGGTAAGATTCTCTTTCGCGCCGAAGTAGGTGACTTCCATTGCGGCCTGCGCGGCTTTTCCAAAGGCGCTTTTCAGCGGATGGATCTTCGAACCACCGGAATGGAGTTCGCCTCGGAGATGGTCATCAAGGCCAAGCTCATGGGGATGAAGATGACCGAGGTGCCCACAACCCTCCGTCCCGATGGCCGCTCGCGTCCTCCGCATCTGCTTCCGTATCGCGATGGCTGGCGTCATCTGCGCTTCATGCTTCTGCATAGCCCGCGCTGGCTCTTCCTTTATCCCGGATCTCTTCTCATATTGCTGGGACTCGCTGGATGCGCCTGGCTCCTGCCGGGGCCGCGCGTCGTCTACGGCATTGAGTTCGATGTGCATACGCTTCTGTATGCGTTCGTTGCGGTGCTGCTCGGTTTTCAGTTTGTATCTTTTGCCGTGTTCACCAAGGTGTTCGCCATCTCTGAAGGCTTGCTGCCTGAAGATGCGCGCCTCAACCGTGTCTTTCGCTACATCACGCTTGAAGTCGGCCTGATTGCTGGTGCATTGCTGGTGGCGTTTGGCATCGGCGGATCGATCTTTGCCGTCTCAGGATGGGCGAAAGAGAGCTTCGGCGTTTTGGACGCTGAACGCATGTTGCGCATCGTCATGCCTTCCGTCTTCTCTCTGACCCTGGGAGTGCAAATTATCTGCGCCAGCTTCTTCCTGAGCATCCTCGGATTGCGGCGGCGCTAAAGCATTTTCAATTTAAGTGTTAACAAAATTCTGGGTGCCCCATCCATTTCGCGTTGTTTGCGAAATGGGTGGGATAGCACATCAGTCCAATTCGACTGTAAACACCAGAACCGAATACGCGCTAAAGCCGGACCACAACGGTTCCGAAGTCGTAAGCTGTATCCATGGACACGATTGCTTACGTGACCTCGCGCCCTCTTCGCCCGCTGCGCATCGTGCTGCCCGGCGGCAGCGGCCACGTGGGCCAGGCGCTGGCGCGCTACTTTACCGAGCGCGGGCATCAGGTGACTGTGCTGACCCGCGGCCCATACACGGCGCCCTGGCTTTCTGTTCACTGGGACGGCGAAAATCCCGGCCCATGGACCGAATACCTCGAGGGCGCGGACGTCTGCATCAACCTGGCCGGGCGCAGCGTGAATTGCCGTTACGACCACACCAACCGCCAGGCCATCTACGATTCGCGAATGCGCTCGACGCGATTGCTGGGCACTGTGATTGCCGGTCTTGCTGCGCCGCCGCGAGTATGGATGAACACCTCGGCAGCCACAATTTACACGCGTGCTCTGGACGCGAACGGAGCCGATCTGCCTCTGGATGAAGCGACCGGCGAACTGGACGGGGATGCGCTGGCAGCCGGCACGGCGCCATCGGCAAATCGATGGCTTCAGCGTCGGGATTTTTCCCGTCGCGTGGCCAGGGACTGGGAGTCCACATTCTTCGCCGCCGACACGCCGCGCACCCGCAAGGTGGTCCTGCGCAGCGCGGTCGTACTCGAACCCACGCCGGGCAGCGCCTTTGCCGTGCTGTCTCGTCTGGTCCGCCTCGGCCTGGGCGGCACGCAGGGCAGCGGACGCCAGTTCGTCTCCTGGATTCACGAAACGGACTACGCGCGCGCCGTGGAATTTCTGATTGAGCGCGAAGAGCTTGACGGCCCATTCAACCTGGCCGCGCCCAACCCGCTGCCCAACCGTGAGTTCATGGCTGCATTGCGCTGGGCCTGGGATGTTCCCAACGGACTGCCCGCGCCCTCGCTGGCCATCAAACTCGGCGCAATCTTTCTGCGCACTGAGCCGGAGCTGGTGCTGCAGAGCTGCTGCGCAGTTCCCGGCCGTCTGCTCGACTCGGGATTCGATTTCCAGTTTCCCCACTGGCACGAAGCCGCAGAAGACCTCGTGCGACAGTGGAAAAACAGGGAGTAGGGAATAGGGAAGAGCTTCCCGAGCAGACCAAACTGGGTGCCCCATCCTTGCCGCGTTCTTGTTCTTGCGGCGAGGGTGGGAAAACACAAACGTCGACCGCCAGTTAGTCCCTGGTCCCTGCGTCCCTAATCCCTAGGCGTTATATCCGTCACCGGCAGATCAATGTGCCCGAGCAAAATCTCAAACCGCCGCTGTTCTTCCTTCTTGTACGTTTCCTGGTCCGGCCATAGCTCCTTGATGAAGGCTTCTTCGTCGGGGTTGGCCGTGGTGGCCACTGTCGAGTTCTTGTAGCGAATGGTCACGCGATAGTCCCAGCGAAGCTCCTCCGAAGTGTGGATGGTCGGCGACTCGATCTTGACTGAAAGAATGCGGCCGGTACCCTGAATCTTTTTGAGCAGCGGGAAGTGGTTCTTGAGGAAGAGCTGCAAAAACTCCGCCTGATGGCCCCACTGGCACTTGTAGTAGTACTCGACGGTGTAAGGCTGGTCGCCGCTCACCTGCGGCGGCGCGCCTTGTGCCTTGAGCGGCACGGCCACTGAAGCGGCCAGGAGCACGGCAAAAACAGCGAGAAGAATCCTGCGCATAAAACCTCCTTGATTGAAAGCATTGTATCGTGGAGGTGTTTACCGCGCGTCGTTATCCTTGCCAAAGTGCAGATGAAACAGCCGCTTCAGCTCCGGAGAAAACTCCTGCACCACATGCTCCGCCGCAATGAATCCAACTTCCAGATGCCCGGTCTGCACGCCTTGCGTCAGCGCAGTGTAGTGATGCGGCCACCACATTGCCTCAATCATTGAGCTGCCGTAAGCGCCGGAGAGCTGTGGAATGTCCAGCGTCTTGTCGCCGTTGCGGTTGTACGTGAGGAAGGTCATCTTCAGCGCGTGGCCTGAGCGGGGAAAGAATCCCGAGCAGCCGCAGGTAAAGTAGCGCGGGTCGGTGCCCTCTACCGCGGCCATGCTCTCCTGCACTGTGTTCTGGATCAGGTTGCTTCCGTAGCTCGAACCCAGCCGCCGCGCAAAGCCGCCTGAAGTCCTGGGCCACGCTGACGGATCGGGGATGGCCTGCAAGTACAACGCAGTCGCCAAAGATTCCACATGAATTGCGGGCGAGCGCCCGTCTTCGCGCACCCAGCGCTGCCAGCGCTCATGGCCGTCCATCGGCACGTATCGCCCCGGCTCGAACGGCCCGTTCACGGTAAACGACTGGGTAAACAACTGGGCAAAGGCCAGGCACGGCGCAAAAAAGAGCGCAAGCAACACAATCAGAGCTTTCAGGGTCACACACCCATTCTCCATGAAAATTCCGGGAAAGTGCAGGCTGAACGCCAAGAAAAGAAAAAATCCCAAAAATATACCGCTCGCCGCGCCGGCGGCCTTTGGTTTCAGTTTGCGATTCCGGTGTCCGTGTCGTCGAAATCCCCCGGCGCCCTCCCTCAACCTGTGCGATTTTTTGTTTCCAAGCCGTTCCAGCCTCTTGTAAAATCCCCGCATGAAGGGTAACCCGAAGGTCATCGAGCAACTGAATCGTGCGCTTCGAGAGGAGCTCACCGCTATCAACCAGTACTTCGTTCACGCTGAAATGTGCGAGAACTGGGGCTACGATCGGCTGTCGAAGTACATCAAAAAGCAGTCCATCGACGAGATGAAGCACGCCGAGTCGCTGATGGAACGCATCCTCTTTCTTGACGGCACGCCCAGCATGGAGCCGCTCGCCCTCTCCATCGGCAAGAACGTCAAGGCCATGATCGATACCGACCTCAAGCTTGAACTCGGAGCCGTCGAGCTTTACAACGAGGCCGCGCGGATCGCCGCCGAAGAAAAAGACAATAGCTCGCGCGATCTTTTTATCCGGCTGCTCAAGGACGAGGAAGAGCACGTAGACTGGCTCGAAGCCCAGATGCATCTCATCGCCGAGCTTGGCTACGAGCGCTATCTCACCACGCAAACCAGCGAAAGCGAGTAACCGCAATTTCCTGCACCTTCTCCTGTGCCGCGTGAATCCAAAGCAGCACAGGAGAAGCTTTTCCCATGTCTCAACAAATTGCATTCATCACCGGCGGAAACCGCGGACTCGGCTTCCAAACCGCCCTCGAATTAAAGGACGCCGGCGTTAAAGTCGTCATCGGCTCACGCGACCTCGCGCAGGGCGAAGAGGCCGTCGCCAAACTCCGCGCCGCGGGCGTTGACGCTGACGTAATTCAGTTCGACATCACTAATCCATCCGACCATAAGGCTGCCTACGATTACTTCAACTCGCGCTACGGCCGGCTCGACATTCTGGTAAACAACGCCGGTATGGCCACGGGCGCTTTTCCCGGCAACGGCGTCGAGCACTCGGTTACTGGCATCCAGCCAGAGTTGCTTCACAAGGTCTTCGAAACCAACTTTTTTGCCCAAGTGGCGCTCACCCGTGCGCTGCTGCCGCTGCTCAAAAAGAGTCCGTCTGGCCGCATCGTCAATCTCTCCAGCATTCTCGCCTCGCTCACCCTCCACGCCGATCCAGCCTCGCCCATCTACGACGCCAAATCCTTCGCCTACGACGCCTCCAAAACCGCGCTCAACGCCTTCACCATCCACCTTGCACATGAACTGCGCGACACCAAAATCAAGGTCAACTCCGCCCATCCCGGCTGGGTCAAGACCCGCATGGGCGGCCCGAATGCCACCATGGAACTCAGTGAGGGAGCCAAAACCAGCGCCGCTCTGGCCACTCTGCCCGACGACGGCCCCACCGGCGGCTTCTTCCACCTCGGCCAGCCGCTGCCCTGGTAACCAGGCAGGTGGCCCGATCATCCCAGTAACCAGAACTGTGTCCCGTTCATCGCAGTCTCATCGCGATGACCGGGTCGTAGCGAGCCATGATGGGGCCATGCCGTACGGTCTGAAACGGTTCCAGAAAGCGGAAGCTCTTCACTTCATCACTTTCAGTCGCTTTCACCGTCTTCTTCTGCTCGATGCGCCGGGCGCCAGGGAGACAGTCGAGTCCGTTGCGGAACTGGCCGGGAGCCGGGTTCCCCATCCTTTCCGCGTTTCTTGCGGAAGAGTGGGAGACCACGAACTTCGGCGCACTCGTTCTTGCTTAGCTACACGAATTCCATGGCCGGCTGCTGGTCCTACGACTCCTTCGGCAACCGGACAGCGAAGAGCTATCAACCCGCAGCCTGCCCGGCGCCCACCATCCCGCCAACCCTTGCGCCGACGGCGACATATAATGGCAACAATCAGGTGACCCGGACAAGCGTGAATGCGGCAGGAACCAGCTTCCAGTTCGACACGGCGGGCAACGTGCTCAACGACGGCCAGAACCAGTACCTCTACGACGGCGACGGCCAAATCTGCGCCGTGGCGAGCACTCCCATGCCCGGCATGACGGTGATGACCGGCTACCTCTATGATGCCAGCGGAACCCGAGTGGCCAAGGGCAGCATCTCGAAGTGGAGTTGTGATCCGACCGTCAGCGGCTTTCAGACCACCAATGATTACATCCTCGGCCTCGGCGGCGAGCAGGTCACCGAGATGGGAATGGGCGGCGCGGCCAGCAGCAACTCAACGGACGGCACCACCACCAGCGGCCTCACCTGGCAGCACACCAACATCTACGCCGCCGGCTCCCTCATCGCCACCTATGACGACCTACGGCCTGCACTTCTACTTCAACGATCCTCTCGGCACGCGCCGCGCCCAAACCGACTACGCCGGCGTGCTGGAGCAAACCTGCTCCAGTCTGCCCTTCGGCGACCGCCTGAGTTGTACTGTCTCAACCATTACCCCCACCGAACACCACTTCACCGGCAAAGAACGTGATACCGAATCAGGAAACGACTACTTCGGGGCAAGGTACTACGCAAGTGCAATGGGCCGGTTCCTCAGCCCCGATTGGGCATCTGATCCTACAGCGGTTCCGTATGCGACGTACGCGAATCCGCAGACACTAAACCTGTACAACTATATGCGCAACAATCCTCTGGGTGGAGTGGACCCAGACGGACATTGTGGCGGTCCAGATGATCCGTGTTCTGATAATCTCTCTGTCGGACAGGTCACAAATATTGTCTTCAATGAAACGCAGTCACTCAGCGGGAACGATGTGACCGTGAGTGATGCTCATATTGACGTGGCACATGCCATCATCAACGGAGACAATGATAAAGGTGACAATCGCCCAGAGACGGCCAGCGATAAGGTAAGTGCGGCGAACCAAAAGACTGGCACATATCAGAGCACTTTGACCGACGTTCAGGGAGCCTGCAAAGACGCTGCCAATGGCATTGACCCAACCAACGGAGCCGAAAACTTCAACCTCCGCCCGAACGACAGCACCGCACCATTTCAAGGGTCCGATATTCAAACCCAATCCGGCCCCTTGAATAACTCTTACCCAAGTGCAGCTCTGCCGAAGGGGAAATCCGTATACGTCAACACATACAAGGCTCCTCCGCTACCGGCCAAGAAGCCATCCACACATCCCAAGCCGCCAGCTCCAAAGCCTAAGCCTACCCCGCCGCCACCGCCGCCACCTAAGAAACAACCAGGTCAGTAGTGTGTACGTGGACTATTCGAGGAGGCTGTATGAAGCAAAGCTTATTCGTTCCGACGTTGGTGATAGTGATTCTTGCCTCCATGAGCGGAGCAGACTGCAAGCCTCAAGTTGCCGAGAGTCGGCAAACTGAGGGTACATCAAAGAATCTTTCCAAGGGCATCGGCTGTCTAGTTGCTCAGGACTGGATTGGAGATGACCTTCGGGAGTTGAGTCTGCGAGTCGGAGGGTTGGCTAAAGTCAGATACGAAACAGGGAGCATACCAGGGATTTCCCCTGAGTCGCCAACTACTACCAACGTGTTGCTCTTGTCTCCGCATGGAACCCGAGGTTGGCTTTTGTTCTTTCGGACGCAGCCGGATGGCACGACTATAGCCATACGGAACGGATACCGTGTGAAGCGCATCGATGGTACGTGGTCGGCAAGTGAGGGGAACGGAGGCATAGCAACTTACAAAGCTATGGGAGACTTCGTTACTAGACTCGCCAAACTTCCTCCGGTCTCGGTGCGCCTGATGCCCGTTGCAGAAGGATGCCAATTATCAGAGTAATCAGCCAGGGCCGTCCTCCGGGGCGGCTTGCTTGCTTCTGGGCTTCGGTTGGCATCCGCGTCACGACCGGCAAAAGCCCGCGGTGCTTTGCATGTGAATTAGGGTTGTCCCTCGCCAAAACTCCATCCGGGCATAAAGGAGGCTTGGTTCTGAGCGGTGAGGTCTTTTTGGATGGAAACTTTGACTGTGGAGAGGGATGTTCGGTGACATCGAACTGTCAGCAGGACAGAGCCGAGTTAGCGAAGAAAGGTCGGCAGGCGCACCTCTCCCGCAGTTCATCTTCAACCTTGAGGAGAAATCTTCGCGTTAACGACTCATGCGGCCAGGTCGTAACGATGATGCAAACCGCCGAGCCTTGGCATCGCAATGACTTTGCTACTTGCACCAGAATTCGCTTCTGTCTCACGACCAGCAGGCGTTTCCTTCGCCAGCGCAAGATGCGTCCGGTCGTCGTGGTAATAATGAACGTATTCGTTCATCAGGCGTTTCAGATGCCGTTCATTGAGAACGATCACGTGGTCGAGCAGATCGCGGCAGCAATTGCCGACCCAGCGCTCGGCTACGCCGTTCTGCCACGGACTGCGAAAGCTGGTTCGCATGGGCTGGATGCCGAAATCCTTCATTGTTTCGATCACTTCCTCATTGAACTGAGTTCCGCGATCAAAGATCAGGTAGCCAGGCGCGTAGCGAGCCATGATGGGGCCATGCCGTATGGTCTGAAACGGTTCCAGAAAGCGGAAGCTCTTCACTTCATCACTTTCAGTCGCTTTCACCGTCTTCCTCTGCGCAATGCGCCGAGCGTCTTTCAAAAATCCAAATTGTGCCGGGCAGAATAAACGCGCTTTGTGTGAAGGCACGACTGGTAGGTCAGGGCTTTAGCCCTGACTGCCGCAAATACGCAAAACACTGGCGGGCTTTTGGCCCCTGAGGGAACACTCATCCCGGAAGAAGACGGAAGTTTCGACCCCCGCATAAAACTCATTCTCTCGACGAGTGCATAAGACTTTTGGCAGCAGTTGAGGATTCCTGCCGCATTGCCGGTCACTCGACCGTAACGCGCATTTAATTTCTATTTTCTTGCTCGTCCAGGCGGTCCAGAAGCGCTTGATTCGACAGCGGCACTCAGCCTGGCATTGATCGTGTCCCGTCTGTTCTTCGCTACGTAACAATCCCCTCCAGAAATTGGTCAAGTTGTCCTCGATCAGCGCCATCCAGGGGTTGGTGTTGTCCCCGGTTCTTCCGTCGAGTATTCTCAACGACAAAGCGGAGTCCCACACCGTCATTGCCCCAGCGAATCGCCTCTGCAACCACGCAGATTGACATCTGAGCGCCCGACCTCATCGGGTCGGCCTTTGTAAGTGTCATCCTGATCACGGTACCGAGGTACCACCGTTCCGCGGTGACAACATACAATCCTGCCGAACTAACATCCCGAACTGCATCCACCGTCGGAGCTCCACCCGTCCAAAAAGACGCCACCAGGTGATCCACCGATTTCCGGAGAGCCTTTCTCCGATCCAGTTCCTTTCGCCGATTCAAAAGGCTCGGATACAACCAGCGCGCCAGACGGCTTCCGAGCGGTTTAGAAATATTTGCGCGCTCTTTCGCTTGAACGCTTTCGATTGGCGCAGGCGAGATGAAATGCGAAGCTTCCTCTGACGGATTATTGAGTTGCGACTGTTCAAAATCAGGAAATAGTAGCACCTTTCCACTGGGTCGGCCTGAATCCCCATCTGCGCTGACAATGTCGAGAATGGGGCTATTGGCGCCCGCATTCCGGCCTTGGAGGCTCATGAATTCGTCAGCGGCACAGACAATGAGTAAGTCTCCATGATGTGTATTGGACGAAGAAATTACAGCCGAAGGTAGCGCCAAAACGCTCGCAGCTGGCTGGCGAGAAGGAGAAGGATGGGAGTGCGAAAACGAGCTGACTAAGTCAATAACTCGGTGGTTGGCGTCCAAATAAACAAAATCGAGCGGCAAGCTCTCGTTTGTAGACGGAAATCCCTTGAACGGCTTGATCCAAAGGCCCGAACCGGAATTTGGTGTGAGCTTCGACATCCGGTTTGCGAGGCTCGGGAAAGAGAAGTCGCCGGCGACCACATTCCAACTGAGGAACGATTTCCTCGTTTGGTTATGTGCGAAGTGTTGGCGTGGCTCCACCCACCCATGGTCCTCGGATGAATAATTCGGAGTTGGTTGTTGGCTGCTCACATCAATCATCCTTCGGCACGGGCTGAATTCCTTACCTCGCCCGTTCGGTCATGGTGCATTTCCGCCTTAGGTTCAAGCACTTATCGCTTGCCTCAAACTAGCTTCCGTCATACAGGGATACATCACCCGCGGTTCCGTCCCCTGAGTTGACTTCTAAAGACTGTGCCCCCGGATCTTCCGTAGTTCTTGTATCCGTTGCTCATAAATCCAATTAGCGCTTCCTGCACGTGCCATATGAGCACGCAACCTGCCAAACAGGTTAACCCCTGATTCGATTCGACTTTCGTTTCAATTCAGAATCAGTAACAGTTAATTCAGCTGCCATGGTCGCCCGCCGATGAGAGACAAATTTGAAAGTGCAAAGAATGATGCCCACTGTGCGACTTCAGAGAGCGCGTGGGCTTTCAAATAAGGCCGAATGAAGCTTTTTCTCATAATCGCTTTGAAACCCTGAATTCTGAGGATTATGCTCTGGAATCGGAGTTCATAAAATGATTTGAACCACTCAATACTCCTGCAACCTGATAAGGAATAGGAAAACTTCTCCCCAAACGCCGTGTCCATTCGATATCTGCATCCTCAGCTGCGGCCGACATTTTTCAATATGCACGCAGTCGCAGCCAGGCCTTTGAGATTCTCCCAAAACTGACGAATTCATCGCAGCCCTCGCAAGATGGCAACCTTCCATGAGCTAGAGTTCTTCCTCTCGCTTGAGTACAATGCCAGTGTGCTGGGAGTTTTTCTTTTCGACTCGGCAGAGAAATCTGTAAGGCGATGCAATGACGAATCAAGAGGCTTTTGCGTGGGTTCAGGAGTTTCCCGGGGCGGTGACCGTCTGCGACCGCGATGGAGTCATCCTGGCGATGAACGACAAATCGGTGCGGACTTTTGAGAGTGACGGCGGCGCCGCGCTTATTGGATCAAGCCTCTTTGGCTGCCACCCCGAGCCCGCGCTCGCTAAATTGAAGACACTGCTCGCCGCCGGGCGCCCCAACATTTATACGATCGAGAAAAAGGGCATTAAGAAGCTGATCTACCAGTCGCCTTGGTACGAAAAGGGCGTGTACGCTGGCTTCGTCGAGCTCTCGCTGGAGATTCCATTCGAGATGCAGCACTTCGTGCGCAGCGTGTGACCGGCCGTCAGCATTGCGCAGGAAGTTCTCGCCGTTCAGACTGAAACCAGGGAAAGAACTTTCTGTCCTCGCCTAGAAAGTGGGTTGAAACGATATCGTAGATCAGGAATTGAAGTAGATCCACTTCTGAACCCTTACCCCGTTCATAGAGGCTTGCCATTTGGGCGGCACGATTCGCAAGTTTGCAGTGATTGTCTTCGTGATCTCGTGACTCAGGAAACCCAACGGCCTTAAGAATCTCTGTTTCATGGTCAAGATGAGTGCTGATGTGCGAAATGAGCTTCTGAACCAGGGGGAGCAATCCGGCGCCTCCGACGCCTTCTGCCATAGCGCCAATGATTTGATTGCCCAAGCGGAACAAGTGCTCGTGTTCAGCATCGATGATTGGCTGTCCACACCGATAGGACGGCCTCCAGTGCAAAGTGATCAATCGCCCATTTGTGTTCTTCAAGCCGGCTTCATCTTTGGCGTCTTCCGCGTCTATTATGACTCTGTTTCGGCCGCTGTTCTTAGCGCTATATAGGCAGGCATCCGCTCGTGCAATCAATGATGTAAGGTCTTCCTCGCTCCTGTGACTGGCTACTCCCATGCTCGCAGTAACCTGAAGGCCGTCGTCAAATCGAAAAACTTCAAGCTCTCTCCGCAGTCGATCCGCAACCGCGTAAGCCCCGCCAAGTCCAGTTCCCGGCAAGAGAGCTACGAACTCCTCGCCTCCCCATCGACCCAATATATCCATGGAGCGCAAGCGGCCGCGAGCAATATCGCAGAATCCCCTCAGAACCCGATCGCCCGCTCCATGGCCGAAGGAATCGTTCACTGATTTGAATCGGTCCAAATCGATAATTACGAGCGAAAGCTCTTCTCCAAAACGATCGGACCTCAATATCTCTGACTGGGCTCTCTCCTCAAAACGACTTCGGCAGGTCGCGCCGGTTAAGGAGTCTGTGGAAGCCTGTTCCTCTAACCTGGCCTGCAACAGTCTGATCTCCGTAATGTCCCGGACGCTGAAGGCGAAATATACCGGCTTGCCGGTGCGGCTTCGGACCAGTCCGCGTGTAACTTCAGCAAAGAGAAATCCTCCAAGGCTGTTCAGGTAACGACCTTCGAAAACGGTCTTGAACCTGGCCCCGGTTATTTCGTATTTAAGCTCGTCTATCGCCCGCGGGCGATCTTCCGGCGCCCAAAGATCCACCAGGTTCATCTTCCTGAGTTTTTTCTCAGTGAATCCAAACAGATCGGCTAGCGCTTTGTTCGCTTCGAATATGTTCCCATTAAGATCTGCCATTCCTCTGCCTTCGTTGGCACATTCGAAGGCAAGCCGGAATCGCTCCTCGGCTTTAAAGGATGCCAGCGAGGTTCTTTTCGTATAGTTAGACTCATAAGAAGCGTCTGGCATCCTCACCTCACAAGCTTTTTTTCGAACACCTCAGGCCCTTGCTTGGCAGCGAAGTTAGCGTCAACTGAGTCCCAGTTGTGCTCTGCTCTTTGCGCTTTCGTCTCGACTATCGAATCCCGGCAGCGTTCAGATGGTCCGAGTATCTCTTATCAGTGCCGTGAATGTGGAAAGCCAGCCAGTCCTTTAGAAAATTCAAGGTCTCGACTGAAATCGAATTCTCACCGCTCTTGAATCTTGACTGCAGATCATCTACCTGCTTCACCAGCAGCCTGTGTTCTTCCTTGTGCTCAACAGCCGGATATCCCGTCCTGGCAAAAAACTCTTCTTCGCGGGAGAAATGGAATTTAGTGTAGCTGATCAAGTCATCAAGAACTTTCCCGACCACATCTTTCCCCTGCCCGCTCTTCATCCCGTCATACAGGCGGTTTAGGATATGTATCAAGTTCTTGTGGTCGTCATCGCAAGCTTGTACGCCCACGCTCAGCCTATCGGTCCAGTCAAAAAACGCCATTTTGCTGTTCCTCTCCTACTAAGCCCACCAAAATGGAGGTGGTTGGTCTTATATCGGCATCTTATGCGTTTTCGTGCAATCACAGGATTTGCAGAGGGGATTGTGATGATTCGAGAAGGTTTACCAACAGTCATCGTCGGGAGCGCCTACAGAGTGAACTGTTTGCTTGATTGAGCGCATATGATCGCAATCCTTGACTGGTAACGGATCGATTAGGGAACTTCTCGTGTGCTTGAACCGTAAAGCCCTCTCGAATTCTTAGCGCAAACCAGCGGAATCTCCTGTGGGCCCTCCCTAAAGCCTCCTCTGAAAAGCGTTCAAAATTACACAGTCAGCACCAAGCTTCGAGCGTAAGTTCACTGTATGCAGCGATTTTCGTTCCATCCATGAGATTCATACCGACGCTTTCTAATGTCTTGAACAAGGCACATATCAAATTCGGCCGGCATCTCAAGGAGCGATCGTTTCTTGCGAGCTTGCAAAGGAGCAAAGTCCGTGGGAAAACAATCAGTTAGCAACGCAACCGCAGATGGTCAAAACGGAATTCCAGTCGGAGTGGGCGCAGGCCATCTCGGGGGATCCAAGGGGGTGGTGGATTGGAATGACAATGGTGGCGAAAACCTTGCGGGGCGATTTGGCATAGACAATCGCAGCATTGCACAGCGCCGCGAGTTCATCCGCCTGGGCGAAGAGGAGCGCGAATTGCTCGCAGCTCTGGCGCCTTGGGCCGGTTCGGTGGCATCGCAAATAGCCAAAGAGTTTTACGACTGGCAATTCGACTTTGGTCCCACCCGTGAGTTTTTTGAGAAGTTTGCCCGTGCGAATAAGATGCCCCTTTCCACCCTGCGCACTCAGCTTGAAACATCGCAGGCTGGATACTTTGCCGAGGTCTTCGCCGGAGCTTCGGTCAACTGGGATGCCAGCTATTTCGAAAAGCGGCTCCATGTAGGGGCCGTACACGACCGTATCAATCTGCCTTTCAAGTGGTATGTCGGAGCCTACGCGGAGTACTACGTGCTTCTCGCCAAATTTCTTCGTCGCGAAATTCAGGACGAGGACCGCGCTCGCCGCGTCGAAGCAGCGGTTACGAAGGTCTTCAATCTCGATCTGCAGGCCATCGGTGATGCTTTCATCATGATCACGCTGCAAAACATGCTTCAGTCCATGGGCGTCGGACTGGACGATCTCGCCATCTCCGGCGACAAGTCGGAACGCATCGACAAGATCAAGCAGTTCATCAAGTCTCAATTCAGCGACTTCTCAACCGACATGGTCTATATGGCCGGCGAACACGACAAGGGGGAAATTGACGTCAAGATGGAGCCGGCGAAGTTTCGGGGTGCCTTGAAAGCAATGGCCCAGGGGGTGAACGACATGATTGCTGGCCATATTGTCGTGAATACGAAAGCGATGGCCTGCGTAGCCGAATTCGGCAACGGCAACTTCAATGCCCCGCTGGAGAAGTTCCCCGGTAAGAAGGCATCCATCAACGACACCATCGAACAGGTTCGGGAAAACTTGAGGTCTTTGATCATCGACACCGAACTGCTTGTCAAGGCGGCAAAAGATGGCAGGCTCGGCACTCGCGCAGACGCCCAAAAGCACCGCGGTGATTTCAGGAGAATCGTTGAAGGCATCAATAAGACACTGGAAACAATTGTCGATCCAATCAAGGTCATGGCCGAGAACGCACACACGTTGGCTTCCTCCTCAGAAGAACTGACGGCAACGAGTCAGCAGATGGCAGGCAACGCCGAGGAAACCGCGGTGCAGGCCAACGTCGTCTCAGCGGCCAGTGCTGAGGTGTCGAGAAATGTCTCCTCCGTGGCTGCGGCTTCCGAACAGATGCAGGCCTCGATCCGTGAAATCTCAAAGAATGCCGCCGAGTCGGCGCGCGTTTCCAGGAATGCTGTGCAAGCTGCGCAATCGACAAATGAAACCATGAAAAAGCTCGGCGACTCCAGCGCGGAGATCGGCAAAGTGGTCAAGGTCATTACGTCCATTGCGCAGCAAACCAACCTGCTGGCGCTCAACGCCACCATCGAGGCAGCGCGGGCGGGCGAAGCAGGCAAGGGCTTCGCGGTTGTCGCCAACGAAGTAAAGGAACTGGCCAAGCAGACGGCACAGGCCACTGAAGAGATCGGGCAGAAGATAGATGCCATTCAGGGAGACTCCAGGACCGCCGTTCAGGCGATCGAGGAGATTGGCAAGATCATTCGCCAGATCAACGAGATCTCCGACAGTATCGCCGCGGCCGTGGAAGAACAGACGGTTACCACCAATGAGATCGGCAATAGCGTGAGCGAGGCAGCCAGGGGGGTCGAAAGCATTGCAAACAACATCAGCGGTGTGGCCACGGCCGCAGAAGATACAACCAAGGGTGCGCACGACATGGCCAAGGCATCGCATGAGTTGAGCGAGATGGCCTCCCGGCTCCAGTCAGTCGTGTCGAGATTCACATTCTGAAGGGATCAGAGGCCGCGTGCACACTGTTACGCCCCGGCCACCTTTGCCCAGCATCCATACTGTCGGGGGAAGACCGGAGACTCGTGCCTACGCAGAACATTCCCCTCTTAGGCAAAAACACCCCGCGATCAACCGGCATTTCAGTCCTGGTTTCCCACAGTGTCTGCAGTGACGCGATTTCTACCCTCGGCCTTCGATAGATAAAGTGCATTGTCCGCAGTCCGTGTCAGGACGTCTGGTGTAACATCGGCCGACACGCGCCCACTCGCTACTCCGATACTCAACGTGATGCACGGCGCCACATCAGAAGAAGGATGGACTAAACCGGCCTCCTCCATAGCGCTCCGCAACCGCTCGGCCAAAGTCTTTCCAAGATCCGGTCCGCAGTTCGGGAGGATGACGGCGAACTCTTCGCCGCCGTACCGAGCCGGAAGTTCGCCCGGGCGCCGGAAGGTTGCTTTCAGTACCTGTGCGACCTTCTGCAAACACTCGTCACCTTGCTGGTGTCCGAAGGTGTCGTTGTAGCGTTTGAAGAAGTCCACGTCGGCAATCAAGAGCGAGATCTCGCCGTTCTTGCGGCGGGCACGGCGAACCTCGCGCTCCAGCGTTACAGTAAACTGGCGGCGATTTGCGAGCCCGGTCAACGAGTCTTCGAATGCCTGTTCGCGCAAGAGCGCATTCAGCCGCTCGAGCTCGCCTGCGTGCTCAGCGAGGCGGCGCTTCAGTTCTGCCTGTTCGTTTTCTGCATACTTGCGGCCGGTGATATCACGAACCACGACTACCATGCCGGTGGGCGATCCCTCTCGATCCCGGATGAACTCACTGTTTACTTCAATGTGGAAGGTGCTTCCGTCAATTCGCTGCCCGCAGTATTCGGCCGGGCCTGTCACTTTGCCTTCACGCTTCAGGGCAATCTGGGAAATTGCTCGCGCCCGGTCCTCCGGGACGATGAAATCGAGAACCGTACGCCCCTTGAAATCTCCTTCCCCTGCAGCCCCGAACAGCTGCATTGCAACTGGCGATACCAGCAGAATATGGCCCTCGCTGTCCGTGATCGTGATGTCGTCGGGAGAAGCGTGAATGATAGATCGATACAATTCCTCACTCGTCCGCAGCGCCTCCGCGAGAAGCTTGTACTGGGCCATCTGTCTGCCAAGCTCTTCGTTTACCTTTTCCAATTTGTCGTTGGCTGACGAAAGCTGGAGTGTCCGCTCATCTGCCAGTCTCTCCAGCGACGCGTTGCGCTCTGTCAGTTCCTTTATTGGGTAGATTTCGCCCGCGCCCACCAGGTCATAGGGAATCGAGATACTGCTATGACAGATCTTCCAACCTGCGGCTTCCTTGCGGAAGATGAGCACCAGGCGGGCTATCTGTCTTGAGAGAATCTCGTCTTTGATCGGCAGGTGAATGTTGAAAAAGCCAGTCGCGACCGCGATCGTATCTGCCAGTGACTGGATGGCCAGGTCCTTGAGCTCAATGCGGATCGGATCCTTGATTTGGGCGAAGTCCTGGCGGGTAATCGCGACCCACTCTTCCTTGTCTTTGACCAGGAAGTCCCCGCCACCGGTAAAGCCGGAAAAATCCTCGCTGAATTTCGCGGTGAGCCGATCATCGCGGGATGAATACATCCGCAAGTAGTCTTCGAATAGTTGTCGAATCGTTTGCTCGTCGGGCAGATTCTTTAGGGACGTTCCCCTATGGGCTTTCTCTGCCGCGATTGCTTGAGCTTGCGGGCGCACAGTCTGCCCTGAGGTCTTCGAATCGCCGGTGATTTGTCGCCCTTTGGCCTCCTGATCCTTCACGGTCGCCTTCTCCGCTCCAGGAACAGGCCCTTAAGAGTTGCTGTTTGATTCATTTAGGCTCTCTGCGTACTTACTTCGCCGGATAACGAGTAAAGGGATAGCACACATAAGCCCACAGGCTCTATCTGTGAGCGTACCACAGCCACAATTGGAGGGTACGCGCTTCAGCCCGTACATTAATGCCACAAAAATCCCCGGGCTTCAGCCTCTGAGAAAACACTCCTCACGGAGGGAGCCGGGGGTTTCAACCCCCGCATAATGCCAACCAAAACATCGCGGGCTTTAGCCCCGGAGGGAACCCATCCAAGCTGCCTCCAAAAACACGCAAAAACGACCAAAATTCTTCCTCGTTTACTACTTTTGGTCCGGCCATAACCCTCCATCTCCCGCTTTTCTGTCCGCCAGCAACCAGACGTTTTCGCGAATCGGACTCCATTTTGCGCATTACTCCCCCTGTAGCCGTAGCCAATCACGCCCTTTTATCGCCTCACAGGCATACAAATGCACTCCACCTGCAAAGCGACATTCGCGCCGCAGCTCGATCGCCACTCCTCCTCCCGCAGGGAGGGGATGAGAATAGCCCAAGGCAAAGCAAAGCGCAGCCCTGGGATTCGAATCGAGACACGAATCCTCGTCCCGTAGGGCCGAGACGAAACTGCCCTCCTGCTCCCCGCCGTCAATGCCTTTGCCCCAAAATTCCCACCAATATCTTCGCCCAATCTTCGCCATTCGGTTATAATCTCGCCATGGACTTTCAACTGGTGACCACATACACGCCGCGCGGAGATCAACCGCGGGCCATTGCCGAACTCATGCAGGGCCTTGCGGCGGGCGAAAAGCACCAGGTGCTGATGGGCGTCACCGGCTCCGGCAAGACCTTCACCATGGCCAAAATCATTGAGCAGTCCAACCGCCCGGCTCTGATTCTGGCGCACAATAAAACCCTCGCCGCCCAGCTCTATCACGAGTTCAAGCAGTTCTTTCCCAACAATGCCGTCGAATACTTTGTGAGTTATTACGACTACTACCAGCCGGAGGCCTACATCCCCGCCGGCGACCTATACATCGAAAAAGAAGCGACCGTTAACGAGGAGTTAGACAAGCTGCGCCTCTCTGCCACGCGCAGCTTGTTCGAGCGCCGCGACGCCATCATTGTCAGTTCGGTCAGTTGCATCTATGGACTGGGCTCTCCCGAGGCTTACTACGGAATGTTGCTGCTTCTTGAAAAAGGCCAGCACATCAGCCGCAAAGACATAACGCGGCGGCTCGTCGAAATTCTCTACGAGCGCAACGATGTGGACTTCCGGCGCGGGACTTTCAGAGTTAGGGGCGACATCATTGAAGTCTTTCCCACTTACGATGAAACGGCTTACAGAATCGAGTTATTCGGCGACGAGATCGAGTCGCTCTCGCAAATCGACCCGCTCTTCGGCACCGTCAAGCAGAAGTATGCGCGGCTGCCCATCTATCCCAAAAGCCATTATGTGATGCAGCCGGAAACCAAGGCCGGCGCTATCGATTCCATTGTTGCGGAGTTGAACGCGTGGGTGCCTGAGCTTGAAGCGCAGGGACGTATGGTTGAGGCGCAGCGCATTCATCAGCGCACACGCTATGACCTGGAGATGATCAAGTCCATGGGCTACTGCCACGGCATAGAGAACTATTCGCGCCATTTCTCAGGCCGTTTGCCGGGCGAGCCGCCGCCCACTCTGCTCGATTATTTCCCGCGCGATTTTTTGCTGTTTATCGACGAGAGCCACGCGACCATTCCCCAGGTTCACGGCATGTGGTTTGGCGACCGTAGCCGCAAGCAGAATCTTGTGGACTACGGATTTCGTCTGCCCTCGGCCGTTGACAACCGGCCGCTGAAGTTCGAGGAGTTTGAGAACCGCGTGCAGCAGGCGATTTACGTCTCTGCCACGCCGGGTCCGTATGAACTGACGAAATCAGCCGGTGTGGTGGTGGAGCAGGTGATTCGGCCCACCGGCCTGGTTGACCCGGAGGTCGAAATTCGCCCCGTCAAGGGCCAGATCGACGATCTGCTGGGCGAAATTCGCGACCGCGCAAAGCGCAACGAAAGAGTATTGGTGACCACGCTGACCAAGCGCATGGCCGAAGACCTGGCCGGCTACTACACCGAGGTGGACGTGCGCTGCCGCTATCTTCACTCCGAAATCGAAACCCTGGAAAGAGTCAAGCTGCTGGCCGGGCTGCGCCGGGGCGAGTTCGACGTGCTGATCGGCATTAATTTATTGCGCGAAGGGCTCGATCTGCCGGAGGTATCGCTGGTCGCGATTCTGGACGCCGACAAGGAGGGTTTTCTGCGCTCCGCCGGTTCGCTGATTCAGACCATGGGCCGCGCCTCGCGCCACCTCGAGGGCCGTGCGATTCTTTATGCCGACCGGATCACTGATTCGATGCGCCGGGCCATGGACGAAACCGATCGCCGCCGCAGAATTCAGCGCGCCTACAACGAAGAAAACGGCATCACCCCGCAATCGATTATCAACAAGATGGATATGGGCCTGGCCGAGATTATGAAGGCCGAATACGGCGAGGTTTCCGAGGAAGAGACGGCCGGGCTGCCAGAGTTCAACACACAGAAAGAACTCGACAGCTTTATCGCCAAGCTGGAGACCGACATGCGGGAAGCGGCAAAGAAGTTCGAATTCGAGAGAGCCGCAAAACTCCGCGACACCCTTAAGGAACTGAGAGATAAGGAGTTCTTGTTCGGGTAGGGAACTGGAGCGTTCAAGTCTTTTTTCGCCTTCGAGCACGACCAATCGAGCGCGCCGATTCGGAAGTACATCCAAAGTGTGAGCCAAATCACATATAAAGCGACTATGATGGATTGAGAATAGCTGTGTCGGGAGGCTGCTGAGGCATCCGGCCTGCGTGCAAGAATAATTTTGGAGTCTTAATGGCAGCCTTTGGCAGTTTTGCTCTTCTCATAGCGTTGGCGCTGGCCGCTTACAATTTGCTCGCTGGAGCGTTGGCGCTACGCTTGTTGGCTACCGGGCAGCCGGCCCGCATCTCGCCCGAACGGTTGGCTGATACGGCGCGCCGTGCGGGAATCGCTGGGTTCTTCGCCATTTCGGCGGCGGCATTTGCCCTGATCTGGTCGGTCTTTACCAACGACTTTTCCATCACTTACATCATGGAGCACTCCAACCGCGCCCTCCCTGCGGCCTACAAATTTTCCGCGCTGTGGAGCGGCCAGGAAGGCTCGCTGGTGTTGTGGGCGTGGCTGCTTGCGGCCTACGGTTTCGTTCTGCGCCTGACACATAAAACAGATGTCAAGCTATATGCCTACGCGGGAGCCATTTTAGCCGGAATTCAGTTCTTTTTTCTATTAGTGCTGAATTTTGCGGCTCCCCCCTTCGCTCTCCTAAAAGGAGCCATTCCCGACGACGGCAACGGGTTGAACCCGTTGCTCCAGTATCCGGAGATGGTGATTCACCCGCCGATGCTTTATCTGGGTTATGTGGGCTTTTCGGTTCCATTTGCCTTTGCGCTGGGCGCGTTGATGATGCGCTATCCCGGCGAGAAATGGATCAAGATTACCCGCGCCTGGACGATGGTGACGTGGCTGTTTTTGACCTGCGGCGTCTTTTTGGGAATGCACTGGGCTTACGCTGTGCTGGGCTGGGGTGGCTACTGGGGCTGGGATCCGGTGGAGAACGCGAGCCTGATGCCATGGCTGACAGGAACTGCCTTTCTTCACTCCGTGATGATGCAGGAGAAGAAGGGCATGATGAAGAGCTGGAATGTGTGGCTGATCTTCATCACCTTCCTGCTGACCATGCTGGGCACGATGCTGACGCGCGGAGGGCTGGTGAGCTCGGTTCATGCCTTTGCCGAGTCGCCCATCGGTTACTGGTTCATGGTCTTCATGGTCATCGTGCTGGCGGTGTGCATCTTCACCTACATTCTGCAGCGCAACCACTTGAAGAACGAGCATCGCGTGGAGTCGCTGGTGAGCCGCGAATCGAGTTTCCTCTTCAATAATCTGGTTTTGTTGGCAGCCTGCTTTGTGATTGTGTGGGGAACGCTTTACCCCATCTTGAGCGAATATATCGAAGGGGCTAAGGTGACGGTCGACGCTGTGTGGTACAACCGCGTGGCCGTGCCCATCGGGCTGTTTCTGCTGTTTTTGGCGGGCGTAGGGCCGCTGCTGCCTTGGCGCTCTACTTCGTTCAAGAGCATTCGCCGCAATTTCGTGCTTCCTGTGACAGCACTTTGGGTCACAGTGGTTGTCTGTCTGCTTGCAGGCGTGCGGCCCTGGCATGACGGCGCGCTTGATCAGGGACATTTCTACGCTCTGGTGGCCTTTGCGCTGGCCGCGGGCGTAATCACTGCTGTGTCGTCTGAGTTTTTTCGCGGAGCAGGAGTCATCGCCAGGCAAAGCGGGCGAAATTATTTTGCTTCCGTCGTGATGCTGATCCGTCGCAACCCACGCCGTTATGGCGGTTACTTTGTGCATATCGGTGTGGTGATCGTGGTCATTGGCTTGGCAGGTTCGGCCTTCAACCGTAACGTGGAAAATGAAATGGCTCTCCACGACAAGATTCTTATTGGCCCCTATACGCTGGAAAATGTTGGCGCCACTCAAGATTCAAACGACAACTACAGCACGGAATACGCCCAACTGGATGTGTTCAAGGGCGGAGTCAAGCGGTTCCAGATGACGCCGGAGAGGCGGGTTTACCTGGCCAGCGGTCAGCCGCAGACCATGGTGGCTATCCACTCGGTTCCCGCCTGGGATTTGTATGTGGTCTACGAGGGCACGAATCCAGATACTGGCCAGCCGATCATCAAGGCATTCTTGAATCCGCTGGTGAGTTGGCTCTGGGCCGGGGTGCTGCTGATGATCCTCGGTACGCTGGTGGCGTTGACGCCCGGCCAGAAGCCCGGTGCGCAACGGGGAGGCCAACCATGAGCGGCTTTGTTTTCGGTGCTTCCGGTGCTACAGCTCTTTTGATTCTTTGGATCGACTGGTCGCGGGCGAGTGGACTGGCTATGGCAGCGGTCAAGGGATTCGATCCGCTGGCCTGGGTTGCGCCACTTGCAGTTCTCGGCGCTGCGCTGCTGGGCACAATTCTGCTGGTTCGGCGGTGGTCTTGCAGCAAGACGCAGACTGGGACCGAGGTTTCCGATCCGGCCTTGAATGCGCTCAAGGAAAAGATTCGCCGGGAAACCGAGTCCGGCAATGACGGAGGTTTTTGAGCCATGACGGAAACTCAGGGATTTGTTGCCGGGTTGCTGCTGCTGATTGCGGGTTTTGTTTACACCTTCTGGCCGGAGAATTCCTTTGCCAGCCAACCCCAGAAGACGCGGCTGGACTATCTACTGGAGCGCAAGGATCAACTTTACGAAAATCTGCGCGATCTGAACTTCGAATTCAAGGCTGGCAAGTATCCTGAAGAAGACTTCAAGGCCCAGCGCGAGCAACTCGAGAACGAAACGGCGCGGCTGCTGGCCGAGATTGAACATTTGCAGCGCGCTTGAGACGAAACCCAGCGCATATCAAGAGGATTTTTTCGAAAATGAAATTGACCAAGATTGTTTTTCGCACCGTTGCCCTGAGCCTTTTGTTGACGGGTGCCGTGGCAGTGGCTCAAATTACCGGAACGGTGACCGACAAGACCACCGGCAAGCCCGCCGTGGGCGATACCGTGGTGCTGGTTGACGTGCAGACAGGCATGGGCGAGGTGGCCAAAACCACCACTGACTCCGGCGGACACTACAAGCTGACCAAGCCTGGCCGCAGCAATTACCTGGTGCGGACCATTCACCAGGGCGCACCCTATTTCATCGGCGCGCCGGAGGGCAATGCGCCTGGCGACATTTCCGTGTATGACGTGACCGCCAAGGTCCCCGGGGTTTTCGTCGAGGCTGATGTGTTGGAATTCGAAGCCGCCAATGGGCAATTACAGGTGACCGAGCGGTACTTCGTTCACAACCCTAGCCAACCGCCGACCACGCAATGGAGCAAGCAGTCGTTTCAGATTGTGCTGCCGCAAGAGGCGGTGGTAGAGGGTGCGGGCGCGCAACGGCCGGGCGGGCTGCCAACCTCAATCAATCTGGACGCCGACGGCCCCAAAGGCCACTACGCCTTCAACTTTCCTATTCAGCCCGATGACGGCGATAAGAGCACGCTTTTCGAGATCAGCTATCACGTGCCATATAGCGGCGGCACATTCACTTTCAAGCCGCAGGTGCTGCTGCCAACACAAAGCATTGGCGTGCTGTTGCCCAAGAGCATGACCTTCTCGTCAAAAACGGGGCTGACCTTCAAGTCCGTTCCTCAGGACCCGACCATTCAGACTTTTGTGGCCAAGAACGCAGTCCCTGGCAAACAGGTTGAATTTACCATATCGGGCACGGGGTCGATTCCCCGCGAAGAGCAGGGCGCGCAGGGTGGCCAGCCGGGCGCGACGCAGGAAGCAGGCGCTCCGGGCTCGGGGCCCGGCGGCGGACTGGGCGCTCCCATCGCCACGCCAGACCCGTTGACGAAGTACAAGTGGTACATCGTGACGCTCGTGATTCTCCTGATGGCAGCCGCGGCGGCATTCCTGTTACGCAAGCCGGCGCATGTTCCAGGCTTCGAAGGCGGAACGCCCCAGCCCTTTGCGCCGCCACCGGCGGACAAGACCGCGGCCCTGCTGAATGCGCTCAAGGATGAGCTTTTCGCAGTGGAAAGCGAGAAGATTGCCGGCTCGCTTCCGCCAGCCGAGTATGCAGAGGTGAAAGCGGCACTGGAGACGGTGTTGCGGCGAGCGCTGAAGAGGAAATAGTCAAGGACTGGGGATTTCGGGGAATCGCATCCACCGCAAGTGTGGAGGAAAGGTCAATTCCTGCAGACGCTCCAGACCGAGCCCCGCCGATCAGCGACAAGAAGGTGTCGACGCAAGGCGGGATGAAAACCGACGAATAAATGCCCGTCTGGCGGAATGCGCCGGACGGGCATTGTAATGATAGTGAACCGGTTTGTTCTTCTAGCGCCAGTACTTGCCCTTAGAACTTGTAAACCAGGCCGAAGGAGGCGCGAGAACTGCGGCGCTCATGCGGCGAGCAATTAGATGTCGTCGTGCAGGTTCCGGGCGGAGGAGGCGGAATCGGAGGAGGCGGATTGGCAGCGTATATCGGCGCGACAAACGACGAGGCGATATCGTCACCCGAGGCGCGCAGGGTAAAGCGCGTGCTCAGCTTGTAGTCGATGCCGCCGCCGACCCCGCCTGCAAAGGAAATGTTCGGGTAGGCATTGACGCCTCCAACGTGTTCCCCGCCCAGCAGCACGTGGACAAACGCGTCATAGTGCCTGAAGAGATTAGCGTGCAGCACGGGTCCCAAGAGGACCGCATCCAACGAGGGGGTTAATGTGCTGTTTTGTATGGCAGGCGTTGATATCGGGTATCTGTAAAAAGCTCCGTCGGCAGTGATGCCGAAAAACCTTCCCCAATCGCGGGTCACAGAGACGTTCGGGCCTTGCAGTCCGAAGCGCGACTGGTTCACTTGGTTGAGGCTGGTATAGCCGTAACCAGCGAAAACCTCGTACTTCTGCGTAGGCGCAGCCTTCTCAGCGGGCTGCGCTCCACGATCGTGGATAAGCTGGCTTGTGGCCGCTAGGGGCATGAACGTGGCCGAAACCATGGCCAGAATCGAAAGCAATAACTTCCTATTCAATTTGGGACTCTCCTCAGTGCATGGCTGTGTCTATTCTGGCGCTCCAGGCTAAAGCCCGCTGAGCAGCCTCCGTAACCCCTGTTTGGCTACCCTCATAGACTATCCTCTCCTAGACTATCCTCTCGGACCCTGTTCCATGAAGCCCTGGCCGGGGATTTACAGGAAAGGGGCGCAAAATGGCCGCGAATTGGACCCCAAGGCGAGGATCGTTCTACGATGGACGCTGCAATTGAACGACACCCAAGGCACACATTCAAGCTAGCGTCAGGCCCCGCATTGGAAAGATACAGAATGATTTCGGCAGAGCAGATCGTCAACCTGCAGGATCGAGAGACCCTCGCGCTGCACCAGACAGGGGCAGAAGGCGCGCAAGCGCAGACGGAGTCGGGGTCGGATTGGCTTGCGGCTGTCCGTCGCCAGCATCAAGCCAACTTCGAACTGTGGCACATTGAGGACGAGGCTCGCGCTCCCGGCGCAACTGATGCCGAACTGGCTGGGGTGAAACGGCGCGTGGACCGCACCAACCAGCGCCGCAACGATCTGGCCGAACAACTGGATCGCGCCTTGCTTGCCTGGCTGGAACCCAGAGGACTGCCCAGCGGGACGGCAGAGTTGAACTCTGAATCGCCGGGACTGATGATTGACCGGCTTTCGATTCTGGCGCTCAAGATCTATCACACGCGCGAAGAGGCCGAACGCGCGAACGCGCCTCAGGGGCACGCCGCACGCAATCTGGAGCGGCTAGCTATTCTCGAGGAACAGCGAGCAGACCTGGCCGGTTGCCTGGACGCATTGTGGCGCGAAACCTTGGCGGGGACGCGGCGTTTCAAGCTATATCGGCAGCTGAAAATGTACAACGACCCGGCTCTGAATCCTGCCATTTACCGGCAACACGCCGGGTAGGAACTTCCGGCGAATGAGAGGTGCCGGGACGCACGCCTTGACGGAAGGCGGTGTTGTGCGTATAAACAGTGGCTAAGTAGCACAACTCCCCAGGCGCGGTTTTCTGCGAGCGGCGGTCCGCTTCAAGTGCGCCTGAAGGCATGTAGACTCCTGGCAATCTCATGATGCAAGAGGTCCGATCCTTGGCGCACGACCCAAAAAAGAAATCTGTACAGTCTGGCAATCCCGGCGGCCATCCCAATGCGGGCACGGGGCCGGCCTACCAGCACTATCAGGCTGCTGTGCAACTGGTGCAGCAAGGCAGATTCGATAAGGCGCTTGGCGCTTTTGAGAAGCTTGTTCCCGTCGCGCCTCCTGAGCTGCTGGAGCGATGCAAGATGTACGTGAGCACCTGTCAGCGGCAAATGGAAAGGCACAGCCTGACTTTTCTGACGCCTGAGGAGAACTACGATTACGCCATCTCGCAGTTGAACACCGGCTATTACGAGGAAGCGCGCGAACAGTTCAACCGTATCCTCGATGCTCATCCCGAGGCTGATTACGCCCTTTATGGACTGGCGCTGCTGGACGCCATCACTGGGCGCACACAGGACTGCCTCAGTAACCTGGGCCAGGCCATCGAGTTGAACCCCAGGAACCGGCTCCAAGCCCGTGCGGACAATGACTTTCAGAGCATGGCGGATGATCCGCGATTCACAGAACTGCTCTATCCTGAGGTACCATAGAAGGCAAGTGACTCCCCCGACCACTCCGATATTGAGTTCTGAAGCATTTCCGCAAGCGATAGCGCCGGGCGCGGTGTCAGGAGGACTGCGCGTGGTGGCCATCGGCGGCGGCACCGGCCTCTCGATTCTGCTGCGAGGGCTGCGACGCCATGTAGCCTCTTCCAGCCAAACTATTCCGGACGCGGGCCTTATAGCCGATTTGGCCGCCGTGGTCACCGTGACCGACGACGGGGGTTCCAGTGGCCGTCTGCGCAGGGAATTCAATATGTTGCCCCCCGGAGACCTGCGCAACTGCATGGTCGCCCTCAGCGAAGAGGAAGACGTGCTGGCCCGGCTATTCGCTCACCGCTTTCGTGCCGGAGACGCGCTGGAAGGACATAACTTCGGCAATCTTTTTGTGGCCGCGCTCACTGAGATTACCGGCGACTTCGGCCACGCTATCCAACTGGCCTCGAAGATTCTGGCCACGCGGGGGCGGATTTACCCCGTGACTACGGCCAACGCTACGCTGGTGGCTCGCATGGACGACGGCTCGCTGGTGCGCGGCGAGACCAATATCACCGCCAGCCGCAAGCGCATTGCGGAACTGATGCTTGACCCGCCAGATGCTGCCCCGTTACCGGAGACGCTGGAGGCAATCGAACGCGCCGACTTGATTACCGTGGGGCCTGGGTCGCTGTACACCTCGCTCATTACAAATCTTTTGGTGCAGGGCATGCCCACAGCGCTCGCCCAGGCGCGGGGCGTGCGCGTCTACATCTGCAATCTGATGACCCAGGCCAACGAGAGCCTGGGGTTGACCGCCTCCCAGCACATTGAACGGATTTATGAGCACACTCGCGCGCCCATTTTCGACTATGCGCTGGTGAACACTGGAGTCTTTTCTCCAGAGACGGTGGCTCGTTATGCGGCTGAGGGAGCGTCACCCATTGAGGCCGACATCGGACGAATCGAGGCGCTAGGCGTGCATTGCATTGCCGGCGACTTCGCAAGCGAAGAGAGCGTGGTTCGCCATGCCGCGGGCCGCGTCACCGGCGCCCTGCTGGCGCTGGGCGGCACCGCTCTTGCCGGTCGGGCGTGAGTTTTATCTTCCCTGTCGATTGCGTGCTGCGATAAAGTGAAGACGCGCGGCCCCGAGCTTGCGCTATTCCCCAGGAGGATCTCATGCACAAGAGTCGAGTTTGGATCGTTGTGGGCTGTTGCCTGCTCGCGGTTGCGATCGCTGCGTTGGCGCAGTCAATCAGAAAGCCGGGCCTTTGGGAGATGACTAGCAACATGACCTGGCAGCAGTCGCCCATGCCTCCGGGCATGACCATGCCGCCGGGCGCTAACTCGCCCTTTGGCGGTGGCCCGCGGACTACTCAAGTCTGTCTTACCCAGGCCATGATCGACAAGTATGGCGCTCCGATGCCGCAGAGCCACAACGGCGAATGCCAGATCTCCAACGTGGTGCTAAAGGCCACCAGCATGACGGCTGACTGGATCTGTACCGGCAGGATGGCGGGCAAGGGAACTCTGGAATCATCGTGGTCCGATCCCAATCGCGCCATCGGCAAAGTGCATTTCATCGGTACCATGCAGATGGGGCCGAACTCCAGAACAATCGAGTACACAATCAATTCCTCGTCCGTCTACAAGGGTCCAGACTGCGGCAGCGTACAGCCCCTGCCGAGCAACTAACGCGGAAGCAAGACCTTAGCAGGTCCAGCTGATCAAAGGATATTTGCGCTCCTGACGCTTGAATCGTACATTCCTGTATAATTCCGGCGAAAGCAAGGAGCAATTATTGTCATGTACAGAAGCAGACCGAGCCGGATGAGGATTATTTTGTCTGAGATTTCCATGTTGATTTTAGCCAGCGCATGCGCACTCACCCCCGGTGCCGCGCAAGCACAGGCAGCCAGTGCGGCCTTTGGCCCCGGCAACCCGTTCTACGCGCCCAGCACATTGCCGTTTCATGCGCCGCCCTTCGACAAGATCAACGATTCCGACTATCAGCCGGCGATTGAGGCAGGCATTGCGCAGAAAATTGAGGAGACGCGCGCCATTGCTGACAATCTCGCAGCGCCGACGTTTGAAAACACCTTTGTAGCGATGGAAAAGAGCGGTCGATTGATTGACCGCGTGATGGGTGTCTTCAACGAAGTTACCGGCGCAAACATAAATCCTGTGTTGCAAGCGGTGCAGGATGCGGAAGCGCCGAAGTTAGCCGTTATGCAGGATGCGATTTACCTGAATGCAAAACTGTTTCAGCGCGTCTCGAAAATCTACGAAGAGCGCCATTCGTTGCATCTCGATACTGAATCGTTGCGCCTGGTGGAATACAGGTATCAGGAATTTGTCTTGGCCGGAGCGCTGCTTTCCGATACGGACAAGGCCGCACTGAAGAAGCTGAATGAGGAGGAGGCGAATCTTTCTACCGCGTACACTTCGAAACTACTGGCCGCCACCAAGGATGCGGCGTTTGTGACTAAAGACAAGCAGGCGCTGGCGGGCTTGAGCGACGCGCAAGTGGCTGCCGCCGCGCAAGCCGCAGTGGATCGCAAAATAGATGGCTGGGTGCTTCCTCTGCAGAACACGACGCAGCAGCCGGAACTGCAGTTGCTCAGCAATCGCGCCACTCGACAAGCGCTCTTCGAAGACTCGTGGAATCGCGCGGAGCGCGGCGGTACGAACGACACGCGCGACATCATCGCCCGTTTGGCGCAACTGCGCGCGCAGAAGGCCAAACTGCTGGGCTACCCCAACCACGCGGACTGGAAGCTGGCAGACCAGATGGTCCGCACGCCGGAAGCAGCTCTCAAGTTCATGGACGCGCTGGTGCCTGCGGCAACGTCCAAAGCTCAGGGCGAAGCGAAGGACATTCAGGCGCTTATCGATGCGCAGCATGGCGGATTCTCCCTCGCGCCTTGGGACTGGAACTTCTATTCCGAGCAGGTGCGCAAAGCAAAATATGATTTGGATGAAGCGCAGACGCGCCCCTATTTCGAGCTGAACAATGTGCTTCACAACGGCGTTTTCTTCGCCGCGCACGAGCTTTACGGGATTACATTCAAGCAGCGCACCGACATTCCGGTCTACAACCCTGACGTGCAGGTTTACGAGGTCTCTGACGCTGACGGCAAACCGCTGGCCTTGTGGTATTGCGACTATTTCAAGCGCGACAACAAAAACGGCGGGGCATGGATGGACGAATTTGTCGGCCAATCCAAGCTGCTGGGCACGCTGCCGGTGGTTTACAACGTGGCCAACTTCGCGAAGCCCGCCGCGGGCGAGCCGGCGCTGATCAGCTTTGATGATGTAACCACGATGTTCCACGAGTTTGGCCACGGCCTGCACGGCATGTTCGCCAACACCACCTATCCCACTCTTTCCGGAACCAACGTGCCCCGCGATTTTGTCGAGTTCCCCTCGCAATTCAATGAGCATTGGGCGAGCTATCCGGCGGTCTTCGAGCACTATGCGAAGCATTACAAAACCGGCGCGCCGATGCCCGCGGAACTGGCCGCGAAGATCAGAAAAGCAGCCACCTTCAACCAGGGATATATGCTCACCGAGATTCTGGCCGCTGCGGAGCTGGATATGCAATGGCACACCATCGAGCCGGATGCGCCGCTTCAGAATCCCGATGCCTTTGAAACCTCTGCGCTCGCGAAGACTCACCTGTTGCTCAGCACAGTGCCGCCACGCTACCGCTCCAGCTATTTTTTGCACATCTGGGGCAATGACTATGACGCCGGCTACTACGCTTACCTTTGGTGTGAGATGCTGGACGACGATGCCTTCCAGTGGTTTGAAGATCACGGCGGGCTGACGCGGGCCAATGGCGATCGTTTCCGCCAGATGGTGCTCTCGCGCGGCAACACCGAAGACCTCGCAAAAATGTATGCGGCGTGGATTGGCGCGGAGCCTGAGATTGGTCCCATGCTCAAGGCGCGCGGCCTGGAGCCGGCGACAAAATTGAAATGACGGACGCGGCATTTGTGCGCCGAATCCGCTGGATTTCCCATCTGTTCCATTTTGTTTCGTGGAATGGATGGGAAACCAGCAGAATGAATATGCTTATATAGTATCTTTTGTGCTACCATCCATATGTGATCGAGATTCGCCAGTACGTTGACCGTCAAGGGCGCAATCCTTTTGAGCGATGGTTTGACAAACTGGATGATGTAACCGAAGCCAGGATTACCGTTGCACTTGATCGATTGGAACGTGGCAATGTTGCGGCAGCGAAGAGCGTAGGCGCGGGCGTTCAGGAATTGCGTCTGGATTTCGGTTCCGGATACCGCATTTATTTCGGTTGGGATGGAACGCAGCTTGTGATCTTGTTGGGCGGAGGGACTAAGCGGCGGCAGCAAGCTGACATCGCTGCGGCTCACATTCTCTGGCAGGAATACAAAGCACGGAAACGGGAGGGATGATGGCGCTCACAAAAAGTTTTAACGATACGATCAAGAGCCGGATTCAGCAGAGCGAGGGATTTCGCCGGGCACTGTTGCGGGAAGCCGTCGGCTGCATGATCGCCGGCGATGTCGAAACGGGAAAATCCTTGCTTCGTAAGTACATCAACGGCACGATTGGCTTTGTAAAGCTCGGGGCCGATCTTGGACGCTCTCCCAAGGTGCTGATGCGCATGTTCAGCACGACAGGGAATCCGCAGGCAAAGAACTTATTCGAGATCGTGGCTTATCTGCAAAAGATCGAGGGAACGGTGCTGGAGGTAGTGGATCGGGTTGCCGCGTAGAGGTTAGTTTATCGGTCTGAGTCTGGGCGTATACTCCGCATATCATGAAAGATGACTCAGCGTTAACGGCGGCCAAGGCAGTTCTGTGTGGCCATCTTGTCGTCACATTGCCAATACTGGTGATTATCGGGGTGGTCACCGCGATTGTTTCTTTTCTGATTGGGCCGTCTTCAGGACATGAAGGCGAGTTTGCAGTGCGATTGCTACATACAGAACGTATTCCCATTGGCGGTTTCACAGGAGCGATCGTGGCTTGGTTATGGTGGTCCTTAAGTGTTCCGCTTTGGAGAGAGTGGGCCAGAGTTCATGGTGCAGACGAAGAACAAACGCAGCAACTTGCAGTAGGGACCCTTCTCATCTGGCCGAAGGGATGGTTCTTTGAAAAGACTGAGTTTCCCGTCCGAAAAAGCACCCGATAATCTAAGAAGAAACGCGTCGTGAGGCCGCCAATTATCATCCCTTCACTGTCCGCTTCAACTGGCCACAAGCGGCGTAGATGTCGCGCCCGCGTGGCTTGCGCACGAAGGTGGGAATCTTCGCGTCGGCCAGGGCGTGTCGGAAGGCTTCCACCGCTTCTGGCTTTGGCGTCGTGTAACGGATGCCGGGGCCGGGGTTCCAGGCGATCAGGTTCACCTTGGCGGGCAAGCCGGTGCGGCGGATGAGACGCGCCACTTCGCAGGCGTCTTCAGGCCGGTCAGTGACCCCGCCCAGCAGGACATATTCAAACGTAATGCGTTCGCGCGGGCGTAGTTTGACCTTGCGCACGGCATCCACAACCGTCTGGATGGGCCACTTGCGGTTAATGGGCATAATCTCGGAGCGAATCGCATCGCCGGGCGCGTTAAGGCTGATGGCCAGCTTGGGACGAAACTCGGTCGGCTCGGCGGCAAAGCGTTCGATGCCGGGAACGATGCCGGAAGTCGAAACCGTCATGCGCTGCGGGCTCTGGCCGACCTCGCGGACGAGCAGGCGCACTGCCGCCATGAAGTTGTCGTAGTTCAGGAACGGTTCGCCCATGCCCATAAAGACCAGATTCACGCGGTCGCGGCCCACCTCGATGCCGTGCCGCTCAAAGACCGCTAGCACTTGTCCGGCGATCTCGCCCGCGCTCAAATTGCGCTGGAAACCCAGCTTGGCTGTGAGGCAAAACTGGCAGTTGACCGCGCAGCCCACCTGGCTGGAGATGCAGATGGTGGCTCGATGCCTGCGGTGGGACCCGTCGCCTTCGGCATTCGAGATTGATTCCGAGCTCTCAGAATCGCGCTCTGGGATGCCAATGGCTTCTTGACTTTCCGCATCGCTGCCGTCGCCGGATTCGCCGTCGTCGCCCTCAGGCATCCAGACGGTTTCCACCGTTTCAGCCGCCCCAGCAGCACCGTCCCGGCTCCGGCCCTCGACCAGATAGCGTTCCGTAGCGTCAGTGGACTGAAAGACCTGGACAATCTTTGGCCGACCCACTACCCAGCCTTCTGCGGCGAGCCGTTGGCGCAGCGGCTTGGGTAATGTGGTGATTTCACTTAATTCTGTAATTCGTTGACGATAAATGGCTTCCGCTAGCTGTGCGCCACGCCAGGCGGGCTCTCCGGCTTCCACCATGCAAGCTGCCAGCGCCTCCGCTTCGAGGCCGAAAAGCCCCCGGACCCGCGCAATCGCCCGGCTTGAGTCCGCTGAACCAAAGTCGCCCAAGCGCACGAGTTGGCTGATATCTTCGCTCATCGCTAGGGTCAGAATAGAGCATTTCTCCTTTGGCGGTATTTATCCACAAAAGGCCGTCTCCTGCCTCCCAAGCCCGCATTGACCTACAATCGAAAGTAGAGGGACGATGACCAACGAGCGCAATCTTCGCCGCACCGAGTTGCCGAACGGCCTGATCGTTCTGACTGAGCGCATGGAGTACATGCGTTCGGTGGCCATGGGCGTGTGGATCAAATCCGGCTCCCGCTGTGAGCCGGCGGAGGCCAACGGCATCTCCCATTTTGTGGAGCACATGCTTTTCAAGGGCACACATTCTCGCTCCGCACAGCACATTGCCCGCGAGATGGATTCGATTGGCGGAAACCTGGACGCGTTCACCGGCAAGGAAACCATCTGCTTCAACGTCAAGTCGCTGGCCGAACACGTGCCCATTGCGCTGGACGTACTCGCTGACCTTGTGCTCAACCCGGTCTTTGCCGCGCCGGAGATCGAGCGCGAGCGCGGCGTGATTTTGGAAGAGATCAAGATAGACGAGGACAACCCGGACCTGCTGGTTCACGAGCTGTTTATGCAGTCCTTCTGGAAGGATCATCCGCTGGGCTGGCCGATTCTGGGCACATCAAAAACAGTGAGCAAGCTGGGCCAGCAAAGCCTCTTCGACTACCACAGCGACCGGTTCCACGGCGGAAACATGATCTTCACCGCTGCCGGGAACCTGGACCACGACCGCTTCGCAGAAGAAGTGGCACAGAAATTCTCCACGTTGGCAGCCGGCGCCACGCTCCACGAGCTGCCTGCGCCTGCAGCCGCAGCGCGCATCGTGCTGCGCAATAAGAAATCCCTGGAGCAGGTACAGATCTGCCTGGGAGTTCCGGCGCCGCCCATCACCGACGAAAACCGCTACGTTACGCTGATTTTAAATACGGTATTGGGCGGCGGCATGAGTTCGCGCCTCTTCCAGACCATCCGCGAGGAGCGGGGCATGGCTTACTCCATCTACTCCGATCTGAGCCCCTACCGCGATACTGGTACCCTTTGCGTCTTTGCCGGCACCTCGGTGGGCAAGGGCCTGGAGGTGGTAGACCTGATTCTGGACGAGTTCCGCAAGCTGAAGCAAGAGCTGCTGAGCGAGGAAGAGCTGACCCGTGCCAAGGACCAAGTGAAGGGCAATATCCTGCTTGGGCTGGAGAGCTCAAACGCGCGCATGGCGAATCTGGCGCGCCAGGAAATGTACTTCCACGAGTTCATCAGCGTTGAGGATATTATTGCCCGCCTCGGCGAGGTGAACGCGGCTCAGGTGCAGGCAATGGCGCAGCGCCTCTTCGATCCCGCACGCATCGCAGTGACCTTGTTGGGACGCCTGGATGGTGTCAAGCTGAGGCGGGCGAAGCTGATGTGTTGAGAGCAGGGAACAGGTGCGGCAGCGATCGGCCTTTGACAGCCTCTGCAATGTCCAGGCGGGAACTCCACATTCACGGCGAAAATCACGTGCCTGACGCGTTTTACTACTCCCTATTCCCTAATCCCTTTTCCCTGTTCTTGAGCGTGTCATTTCCCTTTAGCGTCCATACGTTGTAGGATTTTCTCGAATGGGCCGGAGTCTTTCGGCTGCTTCCAAAGGAATTGGAATCCCATGAATCGCAAGAATTCGAACTGTCGCGCTCGCCTAGCTTTGCGGTCCAACGGCTTTACATTGATGGAATTGCTGATCGTTATGGCGATTATTACGGTCCTCATGCTGATCGGCCTTCCTTCCTACCGCAGCGTCATAAAACACACCCACGAGCTTTCCGCGAAGAAATCGTTGCAATCTATTTATCAAGCGGAGACGATGTACTCCTCGAACTACCAGAGCAAGGGATTTGCCTGCAACCTTCAATTTCTGGGTGGCGATCCTGGCAAGCCACCCTCAGCCACAGCCTCCGAAATGCTGCCCGAGGAACTGGCCAAGGGCTACAAGGACGGCTACATCTTTACCATCACCAACTGCGTGAAGAATGCGCAGAGCGGCTCGGATCGAGTGGATGGATTTACGGTGACAGCAGTGCCAGAGGTGGTGGGCAAGACCGGGGATCTGGGCTTTTGCAGCGATGAAGGCGGCGTACTGAAGCAGGATCCAGCGGGTGGCGTGAACTGCGCCGAACCGGTCCAATGAGCGCGGGCAAATTCATGATGTGCGGCGGCTTATTAGTGGCCGCCACGCTGCTTTCGACAATCCTCAGCGCTCAGCAGCGCCCGCTCTCTGCGCACGATCTGGCGCAGAAGGTCGATAGCCATTACAACCAGTTGCATTCGCTCAAGGCCGGCTTCACTGAGAGCTACGAGGGCATGGGTATTCGGCGCACCGAAAGCGGCACGCTGCTGCTCTTGAAGCCAGGCCGCATGAAGTGGGAGTACAGCGAGCCTGCCGGCAAGCTTTTTCTGCTCGATGGCCAGTACGCCTGGTTCTACTCGCGCGGCGACTCTCAGGTTCAGCGCATCTCCGCCAAGGAATTGGATGACCTGCGCTCACCACTGCGTTTTTTGTTGGGCCACACCCAACTGGAAAGGGAATTGAGCAACCTGACGATGACGCCTGCCGCGGGCGGCCGGTTCGCGCTCACCGGGCAGCCCAAAGGACAGGAAAAGCGAGTGGCGCGGTTGGCTCTCACAGTGACTGCGGATGGAACAATTACCGGCATCGAGATAGAAGAGCCTGACGGCGCGCTGACCCGCTTCACATTCACCGGCGAACAGCCCAATGCGCCGGTCCCTGCGGAAGCCTTCCGCTTTAAGGCGCCTGCCGGAGTGCCGGTGGTGGACGCATTGCCGCCGGTTTAATGCCCGTAGGTATAGAAGCCGCGACCTGATTTGCGTCCCAGCCAGCCTGCATCCACCATGCGCACCAGCAGGGGGCAAGGGCGGTATTTCGGGTCGCCGAAGCCTTCCTGCAGCACGCGCAGAATGTCCACGCAGACATCGAGGCCGATGAAGTCGGCCAGGGTGAGCGGACCCATGGGATGCGCCATGCCCAGCTTGAAGACCTGATCGACGGCCTCCGGCGTGGCCACGCCCTCCATCACAGCAAAGGCCGCTTCGTTGATCAGCGGCATCAGCACACGGTTGGAGACGAAGCCGGGCGCGTCGTTGACCTCAATCGGCGTCTTGCCCAGTTTGACGGCCAAGGCGTGAACTGTGGCGAATGTCTCTTTACTCGTGGCCATGCCACGGACTACTTCGACCAGCGTCATCACCGGCACGGGGTTAAAAAAGTGCATTCCGATCACCTGCTTTGGCCGGTGAGTCTGGGCAGCCAGTTTAGTGATCGAGATCGACGAAGTGTTTGTCGCCAGGATAGCTGTCTCCGGCAGGATGCGGTCGAGTGAGCGGAAGATATCCGTTTTCACTTCGAAGCGCTCTGATGCGGCCTCAACGGCAATGTCGGCGCCGGCGAGCGTCCCGCGGTCCAGAGTGGGTTGGATGCGGGCAAGAGTGGGTTCGATTTGGGCTTCGGGCAGCTTGCCCTTGGCAGCTTCGCGGCCCAGGTTGGTGCGAATCTGCGTTATGGCCCGGCTCAGGAAGCACTGCTCCACGTCGCACAGCAGCACGCGAAAGCCCGCGCGGGCAAAGACGTGGGCGATGCCGGATCCCATCGTTCCCGCGCCTATCACTCCAACGGTCTGAATCTCGGCCATGACAAGGTTCCCCCAAAACACAAGAGGGAGTGTAGCAGGCCGGATGAATCTCAGGCCGGACTTATTGATTTTCTCTGACTGCAGCGGCGTTCAGCGGGGCCATTTGCAGCGGTTCGGTCAGGGTGAGCAGCAGCGCGGTGCCTGGATCAAGCGTTGCCTGGGGATGGCTGACCAGCAGGTGAACTGAGATAACGCCGGCCCCGACCATCGTGCCTGCCAAAGCGCCCACCGGCCCGCCCAGGATGGCTCCAGTGGTAGCTCCGGCTCCCACTGCTCCTCCGTATTCGATGCCGTCGCGCTTCAGGCGCGAGTCAGGCAGAATGGTGCCTTCATTCCCAACCCTGGTTCTAGAGCCGGGGGTCCCAATAATCGCGGCCTGCAATTGGTAGCGTGTGCCGTTTGGCAGAGTCACCGTCTCCGGCCGCAGGTGCATGGAGCCGTGGCCGCCCGCATGGCCGCTGGAAACCTCAACGACGCGGCCGTCGATTTCCGATTCCGCGGGAATCACGACCCTCTCGCCGAGCAACACATCCGAGGCCACACGACCGCGGAATGCTTCACCCTTCTCGCTGCTTGTGGTCGAGAGCCCATCCACCAGCCGAATGCGAATGTTGGTGCCTTCGGGAAGTTCGCCCGGGCTCAGCGCACGCGGATGCACAATGCCGCCATCTGGATCGGCGTCATAAGTGCGTTGGGTGAGTACCGGCTGCTGTGGCGCGGGAGCGCTCTGCTGGACCGCAACCGTTCCGCCGTTTGGGCCAGCATCGTTCTCGACGGCAGAAGCAGAGGGGGGCGCTTGCTCCGCAGCAGGCATAATGGCCGGTGAGGCTCGATGCCCGGCCGGTGGCTTGGCCTGGGGCGTGGCGGAGGTCACAATTGTGTCGTCCGGTGGAGGATTCGAGGTTCCCTGGTAGGGGCTTGACTGGCTTGCATCCTGCGCTCCCAGAGCGGCAGTTGTCAGAAACATCAAGGCGCACACAAGAATCGACCGGTTCATATAAGTCTCCTTTTTCCCAAGGCGCGAACAGAGATCTTCCTATGTGTTCAAACCCCGCTGAGGGGGAAGAGTTGCGCGCACGGCCCGTGGGTCTGCACAGGTCCACGCGCCAACTCGCCTAATTTAAGGCTAACGCAGGCCGGCGGCCGTTGGCTTGGCCGCAAGGCAGACAGTGCCTTAGACGGTACGAATCAACCAAGGCAACCCAGCGGGCGCAAGTCCAACGCTGAAAAGGACCAAGCGCTTGACCGGGACACCTTCAGCCGCAGGCGGTCTGATTTGCTAAAATTGCTGTGAGATACAGCTTTTTTTGGCGTTGGACGGAGAGAAATTGGCAAATGCGCAGCAGCTTCTGAGCACGATTCAAAGCGCCGCCGGAGAAACTCTTGCCGTCGACCGCCGTCCGCAACTGAATGACCGGCTACAGCACCGTATTGTGAGGTCCGATATGACTGAGATTGTTTCCATCCGTGCCCGCGAAGTCCTGGACTCGCGCGGCAATCCCACCGTGGAAGCGGACGTAATCCTTGAAAGCGGCGCTTTGGGCCGCGCTATCGTGCCTTCGGGCGCTTCGACCGGCGAGCATGAGGCTGTGGAGTTGCGCGATGGCGATAAGAGCCACTACGGCGGCAAGGGTGTTTTGCAGGCTGTGGCCAACGTGGAAACTGTGATTGCGCCTGAGTTGGAGGGCATGGACGCCTCCAATCAAAGACTCATTGACCAGACCATGATCGCGCTGGACGGCACGCCGAACAAGGGCAAGCTGGGCGCAAACGCCATTCTCGCCGTCTCCATGGCCACCGCGCGCGCCGTGGCGCAGACACTGGAGATTCCGCTCTACCGCTATCTGGGCGGCGTGAACGCATCAGTGTTGCCCACGCCCATGCTGAACGTACTCAACGGCGGAGCTCACGCTGATAACAACGTGGACTTTCAGGAGTTCATGATCATGCCGGTGGGCGCAGAGAGCTTTTCCGAGGCGCTGCGCTGGTCGGCTGAGACCTTCCACACGCTTCGCGGCGTGCTCAAGAAGAAGGGCTACAACACCTCGGTGGGCGATGAGGGCGGCTTTGCTCCTTCCCTCAAGTCGAACAGCGAGGCCATTGAGGTGATTCTCGAGGCCATCGAGCTAGCCGGCTACAGGCCCGGCGAGCAGATTTCAATCGCGCTCGACCCCGCATCAAGCGAGTTTTACAACAAGGAAACCGGCAAGTACATCTTCAAGAAGAGCGACAAGCGCGAGCTTTCAAGCGAGGAGATGGTGGCTTTCTACGACAACTGGACCCGCCAGTATCCCATTGTTTCGCTTGAGGACGGCCTGGCCGAGGACGACTGGGCGGGCTGGAAAATCCTGACCGACAAGCTTGGCGGACGCATTCAGATTGTGGGCGATGACATCTTCGTCACCAATATCAAGCGGTTGCAGCGTGGCATTGAAGAGGGCGTGGCCAACTCCATTCTCATCAAGCTCAACCAGATTGGTACCATCACCGAGACGCTGGAGGCCATCGAACTGGGCAGCCGCTACGGCTACACTTCGGTGATCTCGCATCGTTCAGGCGAAAGCGAAGACACGTTCATCGCGGACCTCGCCGTGGCAACCGGCGTGGGGCAGATCAAGACCGGCTCAGTGAGCCGCACCGACCGCATCGCCAAGTACAACCAGTTGCTGCGCATTGAAGAAGAGCTAGGCGGCGGCGCGGTTTTCCTTGGGCTCGAAGGCCTCAACTACAACGACTAACGCTCGAACGCTTGATCGGCGTGAAGGGAGGAAGCCATGGCTTCCTCCCTTTGCATAGCGCGGCGCGCGAGCAGCTTGGCAGGTTATTCTAAACAAGAGAACTTCGACTCATTCTGAGGTGCTTTCCTAAGTGTCCACATACAAGCGTCCCCTCGTTCTGACCATCCTCGACGGATGGGGCTATCGCGCAGAAACCGCCAACAACGCCATTGCGCTGGCCAAGAAACCCACCTACGACAAGCTGCTGCGCGAGTACCCCAACACGCTTATTCAGGCTTCGGATCACTTTGTCGGCCTGCCGGATGGGCAGATGGGCAACAGCGAAGTCGGCCATCTGAACATCGGCGCGGGGCGCATTGTGCAGATGGACATCACGCGCATCGACGCAGCCATCGCGGCCGGCGAATTCCAAAAGGACCCGGCTATTGCGCGTGCCATCGTGCGGGCGCGCGAGGGCGGACGGCAACTGCATCTCTTCGGGCTGGTCTCGGACGGCGGCGTTCACTCTCACCAGGAACACCTTTACGCCTTGCTGCGCACGGCGCGCGAGTATGGCCTGACTCGCGTCTTCGTCCACGCCTTCATGGACGGCCGCGACACCCCACCCGACTCTGGCGCTGGCTATATTGCTCAACTGGAACAGAAGATGCGCGAGTACGGAGTGGGCAAGGTGGCTACCATCAACGGCCGCTACTACGCCATGGACCGCGACAAGCGCTGGGAGCGCGAACGCAAGGCCTTCGACGCCATGGTCAACGGCAAAGCCGAGGGCGGCGCATATCCCGACGCCGTGGCTCGCATCAAAGAGAATTACAACAACGGCATCACCGACGAGTTTCTGATTCCTTTTGTCGTGGTCGATGGCGCAGGCAAGCCGGTCGGGCAGATTCGCGACGAGGATGTGTGCATCAACTTCAACTTCCGCGCCGACCGCGCGCGCGAAATTACCCGCGTGCTCACGCGCGAGAGCGGCCTGAACAAGCAGGGCGGACGCGATTTGGACGGCTGGGAGGCGCTCGACGCCACGATTCCTCGCAGCGAAATTCCCAAAAATCTCTACTACCTTTGCATGACTCAGTACGACAAACTCTACGAACTGCCGGTCATTATCCCGCCTGAGTCGCTGGATAATATTCTGGCCAACGTGCTCGCCCAGCACCATCTGCGCAATCTGCGTGTGGCCGAGACGGAAAAATTCGCCCACGTAACGTACTTTTTCAACGGCGGCATAGAGACGCCATTTCCGGGCGAGGATCGCGTGTTGATTCCATCGCTCAAGGTGGCCACCTACGATCTGGCTCCGGAGATGAAGGCTGAAGCCATCGGCGATGCGATTGTGAAGGCCATCAACGACACGACCTTCGATCTCGTCGTCGCCAACTTCGCCAACGCAGACATGGTGGGCCACTCCGGCAAATTGGAGCCAACCATCAAGGCCATCGAGGCCATCGACGCGCAATTGGGGCGTGTTTACAAGGCTATCCGCGAGAAGAACGGCAGTTGGCTGATTACCGCCGACCATGGCAACGCCGAGCAGATGGTTGACCTGGTCACTGGCGGCCCGCACACGGCCCACACCACCAACCCAGTGCCCATGATTTACGTGGCCGAGGAAGCTCCGCGCTACCGTTTGCGCCGGGACGGGTCGCTGCGCGACATCTCGCCCACCATGCTGAACATTCTTTCGCTGGGACTGCCCAAGGAGATGACCGGCGGGGATTTGCGCGTGCCGCTCGCGAAGTGAATCAGGCATGGCTTACACAGTAAAGGCGAAGCCGATTGCGGCTTCGCCTTTACTGTTTTCTGCGCGATCCTTACACTGTGAAATCTGCGATCGCGGTTCTAGAAGAAGTTCCACAGCGACTGGTTGTAAACCTCGTGATGGTATTGCACTTCAGAGCCCTTGACAAAGGTTCCCAGCGCACGGGGGCTGCGGTCAGCAGCGGCTTGCTTCAGCTCGGCATAGCGGCCCTGCACGTCTCCGCCGAGAATCTTCGCGATCCAGGCCGAGTCCTTGAAGTCCTCGATAGCCGTCTGGATGTTGTCAGGCAGGTAGCGTCCGCCCGCGCGCAGATCCTTGGCGGTTGAGATCTCGCCGTCTAGGCCGGTCTTGAAGATACCGTAGAGCGACAGGTAGGGGTTGGCGTCGGGCGCCACGGCGCGAACTTCGGTGCGCATGGAGCGATGGTTTCCGATGGGAACGCGCACCATGGCGCCGCGGTCAACCGCTGAAGCGCGAATCTGATTAGGCGCTTCGAAGTGCGGGTCTAGGCGGCGATAAGCGTTGACGCTGGAGTTGAAGACCAGGCAAAGGTCAAGAGCGCGGGTCAGAATGCGGTCGAGAAAACTCCAGCCAAAAGTGGAGAGCTGCTCCTCGCCTTTTTCGTCCCAGAAGAGATTGGTTTTGCCCTTGGAAACGGAGACGTTGGTGTGCATACCGCTGCCATTTACGCCGACCACCGGCTTGGGCAAAAAGCTGGCCGTATAGCCCAGGTTATTGGCAATCTGGCGGCAGAGCAACTTATAAAGCTGAATTTGATCGCCCGCGGCCACCACTTCAAAGTAGCTGTAATTGATTTCAAACTGGCTGGGCGCGACTTCGGGGTGGTCCTTTTCGTTCTGGAAGCCCATGGCGCGCTGCACTTCGGCTGAAGTGTCGATGAACTGGCGCAGAGGATCGAGCGGCAGAGAGTGATAATATCCGCCGGTGTTGATGAATTCGAATTTGCCGGTCTGGTGATAGATGCGCTCGGCGTCTTTGCCGGCGAACAGAAAACCCTCAATCTCAGTGGCCGCGTTGAGCGTGTAGCTATTCTTCTTGAACTGCTCTTCAGAGTAGGCCTTGAGTACGCCGCGCAGATCGCCGGAATAAGGTGTTCCGTCCTTGTCGATGACGTTGCCAAAGACCAGCACCTTGCCGTTGCCGAAGACGTCGGCCGGAACCCAATAGAATGCGCTCCAGTCAATGCCAAGCCGCAAATCGCTCTCCTTCTGCGCCGTGAAGCCGCGGATCGACGAACCGTCGAAGGTGAGATTTTCGTGCGCGCCGAGCAGAAACTTCTTGTCATAATCGAGCAAGTGCAGGCGGCCCTCGAGGTCGCTGAACAACACCGTAACGGCCTTGATGCGCTTCTCGTCGGTAAGGTACTTCAGTCGCTTTTCACGAATCTCGTCTGCCGATACACGGCTGGCGCGTTCTGCCTTGGCTTCCAGGTTCTTCGCTTCCAGCTCCTCGTAAGAGAGGGCTAGAAAATTTCGATAGTCGGTGGGCATGGGTCTCCTTTTTGGGCGCAGATTAAGGTTTGAAACATTCGCCTTAATCCTAGAATTCAGCGCATAAAGAACCTATGAAGATTCTCTGGAAATCGGTGGAAAAGAAGGCATTTACTGGCGATGCGTGACCAGAACCATGAGCAGCAGAATGACCACCGGGATGAGCGCGAGGCCGGCGTAGTAAAGGAACTGGCGCAGTTGCCTCGCCTTGCGCTTGTTCCAGCCCTGCAACTCCTCACGGTTTTCGACGCCGACCCGGTCGAGGTGCTGTAGGTCCCAGGCAAAGTCGTGGGCCTTTCCGTAACGGTATTTGGGATCGCGCTCCAGCGCGCGATACAGAACCTCCTGCAACTCCGGCGTGATGGTGGGGTCGGCGACGCGCGGCGGAGTGGGGTGGTTCAGCAGCCGGTCGTTCATCACCGCCAAGGGCGAAGGACCGGAGTAAGGAAGCTTACCGGAGAGCATCTCGTAGAGGATGACGCCTACAGCGAAGATGTCGGTGCGGGCGTCGCCGCGCTTGCCCTTCACCTGCTCGGGGGCGATGTAGTCTGGGGTGCCCAGCGTAGCGGTGAAGTTGGCGTAGGTGAGCCGCCGTGCTGCCGAGTCGCTGGCGATGCCGAAGTCGATTAGCTTGATGTTGTCCTGGTCGTCGACCATGATGTTTTCCGGTTTCAGGTCGCGATGCACAACGCCATTGGCGTGGATGTACTCGAGGGCTTCGAGAATGGAGACGGCGATGCGGATGGCGCGCTCGTGGGGGATGCGGCCTTCGGAGATGATCTGGCGGAGTAGGCGCCCTTCGCACCACTCCATGACCATGTAGATACGGGAGCGCTCCTCGCCGCCATAGACACGCATGACCTTGGGATGGCTAAGTTTCTCGCCGATGCCGGACTCGCGCTGAAAGCGGTCAAAGAGAATGGGATCGGCTTCCAGGTCGGGGTGGGGAATCTTGAGGGCGACCCGGCGGTTATTCCGCAGGTCGGTGGCGCGAAAGATGGACGCCATGCCGCTGCGGGCGACCGGCGCGTCGATGCGGTAGGAATCGATCTGCGTACCGGCTTCAATCGTATCGAAAAAACCCATATTGGGGCGTACTCCATCAGCGCATCTTCTTTGATTCTATAGAAGAATTGCTCAAGAATAGTAAGGATTTCGTAAGAGTTTTACAAGGCGGATCCGGAGGTCTAGTGGTAAGGGCGGCCGCGCGGCATCGTACTCATCCGCTCGATGGAAAGAATGCGGATGACCTGCGCGGTGGCGTTGTCAAGGCCGTCGATTTCGACGGCCTTGGCAACCAGCTCGCTCGCGATCTCGCCGGGATCCTTTTTCTGCGAAGCAATGCTGGCAATGACTTCTTCGCTCATTTCGTCGTGCAGGCCGTCGGAGCTGAGGACCAGCACGTCGCCGGGGTAGAGGTCGAGGGCGGTGGTATCGGGAGCGACAAACATCTCCGGTCCCAGCGAGCGAATGAGCACGTGCCGGGCTTCGGATTCGGCCATCTCGCTGGCCGAGATGATGCCCAGCTTTCTCTGTTGGTTTACCCACGTATGGTCGTCGGTAATCTGCCTGGCGCTGCCGCGGCGAACCAGGTAGCAGCGGGAGTCGCCGACGTGAGAGACGATGGCCCGGTCGTAGCGCAGCGCGCAGGCCACCACGGTGGTGGCCATCATCCTGTCCTGGTGTTCCTGTTCCAGGGTGCAATCGTGAATTGCGACATTGGCTTGCTGGATCAGGCGCGGCAACAAGCTGATCAGCCGGGCGCCGGCATGTGCCTTGGTGAACTCATCGACAAGCACTGAGACCGCCGTGGATGAGGCGACTTCGCCCAAATCGTAGCCTCCCACCCCATCGGCGACGGCGAACAGATAGCCGCGCGATACGGCCTCTTTAGCAGAGGAAGGAATAAAGAAACCCATTGCGTCTTCATTATTTTTGCGAACTTTGCCGGCATCGCTGGCCTGGCCGAACTGAAGACTCAACATGGCTGCCAATCCCTCGAGTTCCTGTTGAAGAAAATAGGAAGATGATCGCAAAGTGTGATGCATCTGCCTTCAAACGGACGTTGAGTGGTTCTCCGCGCCTCGTTTTGGTGAAGAGGCCGAGGCGAAGAGAACCACTCGAATGCTGCGTTATGGTTGACTTGCGTGCACGCTAACTTACTTGGCTTCTAAGCAGGATTGCCTTGCCCTTCTTCTTTGACGAGTAGACGAAGTAGAAGGCGCCATAACCGCCCCAGACGGCGGAAATGAGCAAGGCCAGGAGCGGCTCCTTGAATGTACCGAGTCCGAAGACCGGGCTGATGATGTAAAAGGCCATGCAGACCAGGTTAGCCAGAAGGCCGAATCCGGGAACGAGCAGATGATACACCACATTGTAGTCAGGGCGCTTGTGGTAGGCCACGATGCACAGGAAGCAACTGAGCGCGTAGAGGATGAACGTGCCGAAGTTGGAGGTGAGGGTGATAGTCAGCAGCGAATTGGGCAGCGCGACCAATTGGTCGTGCGAAAGGTAGCCCCAATTGGAGAAGATGCCCTGCGGCAGCGCCTTGATGGCCGCATCGGTGGGGGCTGCAGCATCGCCGAAGACCAGCGAGACAGCAATCACACCGATTATCGCGGAGATGAAAGCCAGTGTCCAGATGGCGCGCCGGGGAGAGAGCGACTTGGCGTGTAACATGCCGAAGTGCTCAGGAGCCTCGTCGTCCTTGCCCATGGCGTAGGTGACGCGGGCACCGGTATTCATGCAACTTAGGGTAGTGCCGATTAGCGCCAGAAAGACGGTGAAGGCCTCAGCCAGCATGAAGTAGTGTCCGTTGCCGTGGCCCAGCAGCGCGTCGCCGACGATGATCATCATGTCGCCGATGGGCGCAGCGGAAGTTGCAGCGCTCGCCATTGTGTAACCCGAGTTGAGGAAGTAATTGGCCGCGAAATACTCTATCAGGTAGCACACCAGTCCCTGAATGAGTAGTGAGGAGATAACCGCGATGGGAATATGCTTGGTTGGGTTTTTAGCCTCGCCACCCATTGAGGTTACCGATTCAAAACCGACAAGGATCAGAATGGCGACAGTAGCTTGAATAAACAGGAAGCTGAATTTGTGCGGCGCAATCACCGAAGTGGCAGAGGTGTGGGCCAGGAACGCGCCCGTGGCGGGATCCTTCTCCTGATAGTCGATGGTGAAGGGAACCTTCTTGCCCGCTGCATCGAGCAGAGGCAGAGGCGCCTGAGTCGCAGAGTCGCGCAGGATGGAGCCGTCCTGGGCCGTGGCGAACTGGTAGTCGTAGGTGGCGAGCGTCTGGCCGTCGTATTGGAAGGCCGGCGAACCCGCGGGGTGGCTGGTGCGGTACCCGATGGCCAGCACGCTGAAGATCAGCAGCGCGGAGATCTGAATGATGTTGATGGCCAGGTTGACGGCCGTCGAGGCGCCCGCGCCCTTGGATGCGATCCAGCCAACGAAGAACGAGAACGCAATCGCAATCAGCGCCATGAAGAGCGGACCGGGATTGGAGCCGCTCATCAGGTTGGGGTAGAGAAAGCCAACGACATAACCCATGAAAATGCCTGTCGTGGCGACCATTACGCCGGGATAAACCCAGTAGTAAAGGTGAGAGCCCCAGCCGACGATGAACTTGGCGACACGAGCGTACTTGAAGGCTTTGTCCTTGGAGAGCAGCGCCTGCTCGGCGTAGTAGTAGCTGGAGCCGGTGCCGGGATAGAGCTTCGAAATCTCCGCGTAGGCTACGGCTGTGGCCAGACAGAGCAGCAGGGCGCCGAAGATGCCCAGCCACATAGCCGGCGCAGTGGTGCCCGTGGTGGCCTGAATGAAGAAGGTGAGCCAAAGGAAGGCGCCGGGGGCAATGAGAGCCATCGCGTTGCTGGTCAGGCCGGTAAGGCCTAGGGTGGCCTGCATTTGAGGTGCATTCTGTTCTGCCATGTGTATTCTCCTGAAGATTGAATTTCGTATGGCTTCTCCCGGCTGTGCGTTTTCCGGGAAAATTCGTTTGGCTCGCCCGAGTGCGAAGCGGCTCGAGTTAGCTGAATGTTAGGGCCAGAGAGATAAGGATGAAATGAGGAAACTGTAAATGGTGAGCGGGTTATTCGGGCCGGCAAAGTTACTTCCGGCAAGCGAGTGAAAACACACTTCCGACGTGGCCCCGCTGCGATGGGCTGGACGGAAGTTTGGGGTTAGAGTAGCTTCAGCGCCTGGGGCCGAAGAACGCCGCAAACCCCATGGCTATCGTCAATTGAGTTATCAGCGCACGCAGCGGAAAGAAAGCTCTGATGGCCATTCAGCTTTTCTCCACGCTGCGGCGTTGACACTGCGGCCTCGCTATTTCTCGGTAATGTTCTTGCCGAAGATGAAGCCGAACTCAAGTACGGCTCGGAATTGGTTCGCTTCCGTTCCCGTCTTGCCAAAGACATCTCCCGGCGTGTAGTTCGATGCGTGCACCCATGCAAGATCGCTGCGAAGGTACATACCACCTTTTTGGTAGGTTGGCGTTGCGGTGAAAGTGGTGCCCGCGCTGCCCGCTCCAAAGCCCAACAGATTGACCGAAGCTTCGTCATTTGCACTCCCTGAACTCGTGAGATATTCCACGCGCGCAGGAAGCGAGAAGCCGCTCTTGAAGGCATAGCTGGCGTTGATCGCGCCTCCGGTTGCGGATGTACCCTTGGCCACGCCGACCTTCAGGTTGGTCGGCAGCTTGCCGTACTGGAAGTACGGCGAAATGATCCATGGGCCTTTGGTGTACGTATAGATCACTGCGTGCATATAGCCGTTGTTCTGCACCGGCGTAGCCGGATGGGAGGGCTGCCCCGCATAAGCGGTCTGTCCAAGGTTCCCCATCCCGTCGTACACCAGGCTATGAGGCCCCTTCGTCAGAGTCGCCGAGCCCGAGAGCCACGAGTAGCGGTTGGAATAGTACCCGTCATTCCAACTGAGCGCGGCGGAAAGGTACTTACCCACGGTTTGATTCACCTGAATGCCGCGATTGATGGCGTTCTCCTGGTTCCAAACGATGCCGCGTTCGATGTTGAAGTTCTGGTAGGTAAACGTGGACTCTGCGCCCATCAGAGTGGGAAGAGAGCCGAGAAGGAACTGCGTGTTCTTAGCCGCCTGCAACTTCAGGTAGGCGACCGGAACAGGCCCGTAGAAATTGTTCACGGTGTTCTGGGCGTTGACAAACGGCACGCCGAGCGTCGGCATGGTATATACGCCTGCCTGGACGTACCACTGGAGCTTTCCGTCCGCTTTTTGAATGAAGATTTGTCCATTGCTTAGAGTGGCCTGCGCGTCATCATCTCCCGGCACGGAATTGTTCTGGAACACCGAAAAACCGGTCACGATGCCGTTGACAGACAGCTTGCCCAACGGTCCAGCATCGAAGGTCGCCGGCGGCAGCCATTGCAGCGGACCCGTGAGAACGAATGTGGAGAGTGGAGCGGGGGCTGCGGGCTGATCGGCCGGAGCAGGAGTCGCTGCTGGCCCAGGTGCAGGCGTTGTTTGCGCGCCAACTGCCACGGCGATTGCCATGGCAGTTCCGGCTATCGTTTTCAGGATGCGGCTCGGGTTTATATACATCGGTACTGTTCCTCCCAGAAAATGAATTTTGTTGTATGAACTGGAGTGAATTCGGCCCGGAGATGAAGGCGAAATCCCTCACATTGTTTGGCGCGACCACGGTGCCGCCCATGATTTCAGGGTTGCGGGCAAGTCCGCCTCGCGGATTCCCCGTATCGGAATCTGCAAGGTAGCTGCGCGGCGCGCCGTGTGCAGGTCCGGCGGTTACGGATTAACTCTAGTAACGCAAACGGCATATAAGGAAGCAATGAGGATAGAAGAAAGAAGTCGCGTAGTGCGGTGGCGGGAGAGTGCTCCACGCCTGCGCTGGAGACATGATCCGTTCCCCAAAAAAGCGAAGGCTGCAGCCAGTAACTCGAGAAAGCCATAAGGAACTCAAAAGGAACGCGAAAACGATTTCTCAGGTAATGAACAGGTCTTGGTTCGGGGAAAAACGAATAACCTGCTAAAATCCACTCAAGTTTAAGCGCATCCCAGGCCTGTCCGGCGAGAAACTCCTTTTAGACGTGGACCGCATCGGTGGGCCGTGCGCCGTGGATAAACTGTCATTTTATTTGCTGATGAAATGGTGGGTGATCGCTTGCCGTTGAGATTCATCCCTGTGAGTTCGATTTCGGCCAACACGGTTTCGTTGCTGGCCGCGGCGCTCATTGCACTGCTCGTTATCCTGCTTGGGGTCCGCGCCAGGAAGAATGCCCGCAAGGCTTCGTACTGGCGCAGGCAGGCGCACCACCTTTACGAATTCACCCGGCGCACTCAGGAGATGAATCTTCACTTGGAGCCAGGGCCACAGTTGGCGGATCTGGTTTATGAAATCTTCGCGCTGGAGTCCGTCGCGGTTTTTGACGCGGAGCTGCACCAGGTTTATCCGGCAGGGTATTGGCAGATGGATCCGCGCGAGCTGGCACAGAACGTATACACCTTTGGGACTTCGGACGATGACCTCGAGAGCGGGCTGAGCCGCCGCGTAATCCGGTTGGGCTCGGCTCCGGTAGGAAGTTTGGTAGTGCGCGGCGATACCAGCCCACTGATCAATAACGCCATCGCCGCGCAGATGGCTCTCGCCTTTGACCGCTATCGGGCCTTCGCCAACGAGAGCCGCATGGAGACCGAGCGTCGCACAGAGCAGTTGCGCTCTGCGGTTCTTGATAGCCTGGCGCACGCTTACAAGACGCCGTTGACGGCCATCCGGGCGGCCTCAACGGGGCTGAGTGAGATGGGGCATCTATCGGCTCCTCAGGCAGAGCTCGTGGCCCTCATCGATGAGCAATCTGGCCTGCTCGGCGATCTGACCACGCGCCTGCTGACCACGGCGCGCCTGGATGCCGGCGAGGTTTCCATTCACGCCGTCCCGGTTGGCGTAGCACCGTTGATTGAAGAGGTTGTGGCCAGCCTGAGCGACCGGCTGGCCAGCATGAAGGTGGACCTCGACATTGCCGACGAGCGCCTGGCTTTAGAGTGCGACCGCCAGTTGATGGTCATGCTTCTGACGCAATACATCGACAACGCATGCAAGTACTCGGTTTTCGGCAGCACAATCACCATTCGCGCCGTGAAATCGCGCGCTGAGATTGTTTTTTCGGTTCGCAGCTTCGGCCCTGTGATTCCCATCAATGATCGGGAGCGAATCTTCGATCGCTACTATCGCGCCACTACCTACTCCAATCGCGCCGCGGGCACCGGAATCGGCCTTTCGGTTGCCAAGCGCGTCGCGCTCATTCACGGTGGTTCAGTCTGGGTCACCAGCGATGAGACGGAGGGGACCACGTTTTTTGCGGCCATTCCTGCCACCGCGCGCAAGAGGATTTCCTGATGATGCAAACTGTCATACGCATTCTACTGGTTGACGACGAATCGGCAATACGCAGAGCGCTTCGGCCGCCGCTGGTTGAACTTGGCTTCCAGGTGGTTGAGGCTTCGCGCGGCGAAGAGGCGCTCCAGATGCTGCGTTCGGGCGCCTTCGACGTGGTTCTGCTCGATGTGAATATGCCCGGCATCGGCGGAATCGAAACTCTGCGCCGCATGAGGGCGTTGGCGCCGCGAATGCCTATCCTCATGCTCACGGTGCGCGATGCGGAAGAGGAGAAAGTTGTGGCGCTGGAACTGGGGGCCGACGACTATGTGACCAAACCATTCAGCACCCGCGAGCTGATTGCCCGCATCCGCACGGCGATTCGCCGCGTGCAGGCTCCGGCGCGCGCTGAAGACGCGCCCATCGAGATTGGCGAACTGCGACTCGAGCCGGTACGCCGCATCGTCACCAAACGCGGCAATCCAGTGCACCTCACGCGCAAAGAGTTCGAGATTCTCCACTGCCTGATGAGCCGAGCCGGACGCGTGATTACCTACGCCAGATTGCTGACCGCAGTCTGGGGCGCCGACTGTCGCGAAGAAGTCGAGTATCTGCGCACCTTCGTTCGCCAGTTGCGCAAGAAGATTGAAGATGATCCCTCAAAGCCCCTCTACCTGCTCACCGATGTTTACGTGGGCTACCGCTTTGCCGACGCGCAGATGTTCATCGAAGAAACGGCGGAAGGCGCAGTGAACGATTCGCCGGAAGAGGCGTCCTGACCTGCATTTTGTAAAATTGGTCGCTGCTATTCGTCGTAGTGCAACAGGCTGAAGACGTCGTAGTCCTTGAAGCGTTCAGCGCCTTTCAGGAAGTCCAGCTCCACGGCAAAGGCCAGTCCGACGATTTCGCCGCCAAGCTGTCTTACGAGCTTGACAGTGGCCTCCATAGTGCCGCCAGTTGCCAGCAGGTCATCAACCAGTACCACACGTTGGCCGGGCTGAATAGCGTCCTGGTGGATTTCCAAGGTGTCAGACCCGTATTCCAGGTCGTAGGTCACCCTCGCAACCGGCGCCGGCAATTTGCGCGGCTTGCGCACCGGCACAAACCCTGCGTTGAGCCGGTAGGCCAGGGCAGGCCCGAAGATGAATCCCCGCGCCTCGATGCCCAGCACAAGGTCAACCTTGCGCTCGATATAGTGGGCGGCCAGAGCGTCGATCAACTTGGCAAAGCCGGTCTTGTCCTTGAGCAGCGTGGTAATGTCATAAAACAGAATTCCCGGCTTGGGAAAATCCGGCACCGTGCGCACCAGCGCCTTCAGGGCTTCCACATCGACAGGCTTGATGGTTCCGGGCATAAGGCAGCGAGGCTCCTTGACCTAAATTGAAGATTAGCTTCAATAACAATTATAGCGGGGTCGGCGTACTGGCCGGCTTACCACGCGCCATCAATGCGAAAGGAGCTGAGGTCGGCGGCTTCGGTTTCGGCAAGTTGATGCTCGACGAGGCGATCCACTCGGCTGCCGCGCGGACCGCGCCGCAGGCTGGCCCGCAATTCGGCGAGGTCTTCCGCCGGGCCAGAAGCCAACACTTCGACCTCGCCGTCTTCCGTGTTGCGCACCCAGCCGCGGAGATCCAGCTCGCCGGCCTCCCGCTGCACAAACCAGCGGAAGCCAACCCCCTGCACGCGACCCTGAATCAAGAAGTGAAGAACCATCGTTAGTGAGTTTTACAGATGCGCCGCCGCTACGCAACTGGTAGGACAGCTTCAGCAGTGCGATCGCCTCACGTTTTAGCCCCACCGCAGGTGGCGCGCTACACTGGAGTTCACCATGGTTTTCGTCCTCGACAATTACGATTCGTTTACCTACAACCTTGTCCAGTACCTGGGAGAGCTGGGCGCGGAGGTTGAGGTCTATCGCAATGACGAATTGACCGTGGAAGAGGTCGAGGCGCTGCGGCCTGAGCGGATTCTGCTCTCGCCGGGCCCCTGCACTCCGAGCGAGGCAGGCATTCTGGTCCCGCTCATCCGCCACATGGCAGGCAAAGCGCCCATTCTTGGTGTCTGCCTGGGCCATCAGGCCATTGGCGAGGCCTTTGGCGGCCAGGTCGTCCGCGCCAGCCACCTGATGCACGGCAAGACCAGCAGGGTCACCCACGACGGCAAAGGCATCTTCGCAGGACTCGACTCGCCGCTTACCTGCACCCGCTACCACTCCCTGATTGTGGCCGAGGAGTCGTTACCCGCCGAACTCATAATCACCGCCAGAACTCCGGAAAACGGCGGCACTGGTTCAGTAATTATGGGCCTGCGTCACCGGAAGCTGCGCATCGAGGGCGTGCAGTTTCATCCCGAGAGCGTTTTGACCGAGGGTGGCCACCAAATGATCCGTAACTTTCTGAGCATGTAGGGGCCATGGAAAGACCAATGCGCCGCACAAGTAACGTCTCCCGCGTATTCTTTGCCGAAATTCTCGCGCTGGCAGCTTTCGCTCTGACGCCGGGTTTGTATGCCCAGACAGCGCCCGTTCCTCAAGTCCCTGCTATGGAATCTGCTCCCATTGCTCCTATCGCCATCGTGCCACTCGACAACAAGAACCCCGACGCCGCGGCCAAAGTTACCGGCGCGCTTGAGGTTTCCCAGAACAAGGCCGTCATAGGCGCCAGCGGGACGATTACCTCCGGCAATCAGACGACCGAAGTTGTGCTGCCTCATCGAGGCGTGTTGCGCGTCTGCGCATCAACGACCGTCAAACTGGCCGCCGGCTCAAGCGTTACCGCAGGCGAGACGCCCGGCCTGATGATGGCACTCGATCACGGAGCAGTCGAGATGAGCTTCGCCACCGCGCGCGACTCCGACATTCTTCTCACACCGGATTTTCGCATAGCCATTGGTTCGCAAGGCGCAGCGGAGGTAAAGGTTCGCCTCGGCCAGAACGGCGACACCTGTGTGGATAATGCTGGGAAAGACACCCCCTATGTAACGGTCAGCAGCGTCTTCGAGGGCGGCGATTACCGGGTGCAAGCTGGCCAGCGTGTGATGTTCCAGCATGGTAGCCTGCGCGAGGTGGTGGACAACGAAAAAGAGCCTTGCGGTTGCCCGCCTCCCGCACCCAAGGGCAACGAATTTCCGCTGGCACAGAGCGAGGGCCTTGCGCCCACACCCAAACCTGCGCCCGGCGTGCCAATGCAAAACTCCACTTCAACGCAAGCACAGCCGATTCCGCCGCTGGTTTATAACAGCGCCGACCACGCCTCGCAGCCTGCGGCCGAAGCAACTCCGGCAGCCAGCGCAGCCAAGCCTGCGCCCAAAAAGAAGTCAGGCTTCTTCGGCGGCATCGGGAAATTCTTCCGTCACATCTTCGGTGGGGAGTGAAAAGCGGGGAACAGGGAATAGGGATTAGAGCTCGACCCGACTCCAGTACTCAGGCGCGGCCGTTTATGTAAAGGTTCAAAAACCTTTCCGTGGCTGGGTCGTACCGCGCTTGCCAAAAGCAGGTGCCTCCGTCCATAACAATCGCAATGTGATTGCGCCAGTTGGAAATATTCTGTATCTGGCAAAATGAATTTATGTAGATCAGATTCTGTCCATCGCGCACCACAGCCAGATATTGTCGGAAATACTGTTCAGGATGCTCGATCCTTTCACTTTTCGGCGCACCGAAACTCTTCAGGTCAGACACATGATGAAGATTTGCCTCAAGACTTTCAATTTGCGATTTAGTTGGCTGCCAACTTCCATTAATTTTTTCTGGTCCATCCTTTGGATACATCTCGGCAAGATTGCGAGCCTCGCTTGCAGGGAGCAGCACAAACCGCTGCTCCTGCTGTCCATTCGCGTAGGCGGCAAGAAATATCAGGAAGGATGCAACGACAATCTTCCTTGCTCTCATGGCGATTCCCTCCTTCTTCTGTAGAGCAGGTATGGGTAATATAGGGCGAATGAAGCAACCGGGGGTCGCACTTATCTATTTCCTATGCCGCATTCCCCGCTTTTCACATCTCCCGCGCGCGCTCGATAGCCCGGATTACCGCCTGCGCTTTGTTGACCGACTCGGCGTGCTCCAACTCGGGCACGGAGTCGGCTACGATCCCGGCGCCGGCCTGCACGTAGCCCTTCCCGCCGATGGCCAGCATCGACCGAATGGCGATGCATGAGTCGAGGTTTCCGCTGTAATCCGCATAAAGCACCGCGCCTCCATAGGTTCCGCGCCGCGCCGGCTCCAACTCCTCGATAATCTCCATGGCGCGCACCTTGGGCGCGCCCGAGAGCGTTCCGGCAGGGAAGCAGGCGCGCAGAGCATCGACGGCGGTCAGTTCCGGTTTGAGCTTGCCCTCGATGCTGCTGACTATATGCATCACGTGCGAGTAGCGCTCGACGAACATCAGCCGGTCTACTTTCACGCTGCCGAACTGGCTCACACGGCCCACGTCGTTGCGGCCCAGGTCCACCAGCATCACGTGCTCTGCGCGCTCTTTTTCGTCGGCCAGCATCTCGTCGGCCAGCACAGTGTCCTCGGCCTCAGTGGTGCCGCGCGGGCGCGTTCCGGCGATGGGCCGGTACTCCACCTTGCCCTGATGCACTCGCACCAAGAGCTCCGGCGACGACCCGGCTAATTCCACAACCGTAGACAGCTTCAATTTCTTGGAAAATATGCCGGGCTTCTCGGAAGGCCCGCCCAGCGGATCGTCCGGCGCAAAGCGCAGGAAAAACATATAGGGGCTGGGATTGACCGTGCGCAGCGCGCGATAGACCTGGAAGCTGTCGGCCTCCGGCTCCATATCGAAGCGTTGCGAGAGAACGGCCTGAAATATATCGCCCGCTGATATGTATTCCTTGACGCGGCTGACAGCGGCCAGGAAGTCTTTCTTGGAAGTCCGGAACTGCACCTTCAGCTTGCCCTCGCTCTTGCGCCTAGTCAGGTTGGGCAGCGATTGAGCAAGTCGTCTTTCCAGCTTATCGAGGCGCGCAACAGCTTTTTCATACTCCGCTGCCGGAGTAACGGCGGCCTTGCCGCGCGTCACGTCGGCGGTCACCACCAGCCAGATCTCCTTGCGCACGTGGTCGAAGGCCAGCACCTCGTCGAAGAAGAGCAGGCAGGCGTCAGGGACACCCAGTTCATCTTTGGCAAACTCGGGCAGTCGCTCAATCTGGCGCACCGCATCATATGAAAAAAAACCTACCGCACCGGCGGTGAACGGCGGCAACCCTGGTAACCGGGCGGGTTTGTGCCCAGCCAGCGCGCGCCGCAGAACGGCGAAGATGTCGCCCTCCATCTGGACGATCTTGCGGCCCTCGGTGATGGTAATGTCGCGCCCCCGCGCCACAATCCGTTTGAACGGCTGAATGCCGATGAAGGTGTAGCGGCCCACCTGTTCGCCGTTCTCCACCGACTCCAGCATGAAGCACTCCCGCTCCGGCCAGGCAGCGCGCAGAAACGCCGACACCGGCGTCTCCATGTCGGCTGTGAGCGTGCGGCAGACGGGAACAAGCGTGTGCTCTTTGGCGAGTGCCAGAAACTCCTTGCGGCTGGGCTGAACGGGATGAACAGAAGGTTTCACTTTCAACAGTGTAACTGCTTCAAACGGCCGGCATCAGCCGCGGGGTTGGTGCGGCGGGCGTGATTCTTGATTGCGTTTGCTCTTGCCCTGAAGCCGTGACTCCATCAGGAGTCAATGCGCCTGCCGGGCGCGATAGGCTTCAAGCCAACTGACCATCTGATTCACCGGCAGAGGACGGCTGAAAAAATAGCCTTGCGCGGAATCGCAACCCTTCAAGCGCAGATACTCTAGTTGTGCTTCTGTTTCCACGCCTTCTGCCGTCACTTTCATACCCAGTTCGTGGCCTATCTCGATGGTCTTCTGCACCATGATACGATCACTGCCGTTGACATCCATATTCATCACGAATATGCGATCAATCTTCAGTTCCGTTGCCGGGATATTGACTAACTGCTGCATCATTGCATAGCCGGTGCCGAAGTCGTCGATCGATAGCTGAATGCTCTTCAACCGCAGCCTGGTTAAAACGTCCAGCGTACGCGATAACTGGTCAATCAGGCCGCTCTCCGTGATTTCGAGAATGACACTCTCGAGCGGCACGTCGTGCTTCTTCGCAAGAGCCAGGAAGAGATCCGGGAAGCTGAGGTCGCGGAGCGAATGTACTGACACGTTCAGTGCAAGGCGCGGCAAAACGCTGCTGCCATTGGCGAATTGCTTGAATTCAGACATGCCGCGATTTGCGACCATCCAGCCAAGTTCATCGATGAGTCCGATCGCCTCGGCGCGGCCAATGAAGTCGTCGGGATAAATTAGGCCTTGTATGGGATGTTGCCACCGAATCAATGCTTCCAGTCCCATGATTCTTCCGGTCGCAATCTCGATCTGCGGCTGATAGTAGAGCACGAACTCATTGTTGTCTAGGGCGCGCCGCAGCCCTCCTTCCGGTATGACGATCTCGGAAACCTGTTTGACCGGGATCAGGCCTTCGTGCGTGGCGTGGGTTTTCAGCACTTCTTCCAGTTCAGCCAGGCGGAACGGTTTTGCGAGATGGCCGACCACAGAGAGGCCCAACGCCCGCCCCAGCTTCTCAGCTGTTTCCAGCACACGTTTGCTGATGCCGCTCATCAGCACAATTCTTGCCTCGCACTTGAGCCCGCTGAGCTGTCTCAGAACCTCAATGCCATCCTTCTCCGACATCATTAAATCGAGCAGAATTAAAGTTGTCTCCGGAGTGCTTAGGTTTTGGACGTCCGCGACATCGGTCGTGGACACACAATTTAATCCCAGCCCTGCAGCCGCGGCGCAAATAAATTCGCCGACGTCGGCTTCATCGTCAATGACCAGGATATTGCCGACATTCCTCATCGATTCTCCCTGTGCAACAATTCAGCGTCCGTAAATCTCTCTTCTTGTATTGCAGCGGAACCGTTGTTCCCATCCGTCTCGGCTTCTTCCATCGCGCTCTGAATCATGGCGGTGAACTCCGCCCGTTGATACGGCTTGCGCAGCAAGGGCGCGTCAACCTGCATTCCGCTTCTCTCCGAAAGAGCATCCGCCGGAAAGCCGGAAGTATAAATAATCTTGAGCTTCGGGCTAAGCTGACGCGCCATTCGCGCCAGATCGACTCCATTCATTCCGCCCGGCATGATAATGTCGGTCACCATCAGGTCGATCTCCTCGAATCGCGTGACAATTTCCAGGGCGCGGGCGCTGTCTTCCGCCAGCAGGGCCGAGTAGCCCATCTCCGTGAGATACGCCTGCGCAATCTCCAGCAGTGCCGCTTCGTCATCCACCACCAGCACTTTGCCCCCGGGCTTGGCGGGGAGTCGCATCGGGAGGGCTTCACTCTTTGTTGGCACCGCATTCTCAGCCAAAGGCAGATACAGCGAGACGGTGGTTCCAATGTCCTGCTCACTGTAGAGACGGATGGTTCCACCCGATTGCCGGGCGAAGCCGTAAACCATGGACAAACCAAGGCCGGTGCCTTTGTTTCGTGCTTTCGTGGTATAGAAAGGCTCGAGGGCGCGATCCAGTGTCTCTCTCGACATCCCAACGCCGGTATCCGTTACCGAGATGCGCGCACACATTCCTGGCTGGATGTCCCCCGTCTGCACCGGCGGAAAGGATTCCTCCAGATTGCACAACTCTGTGTTGATGGTCAGTGTGCCCCCCTTGGGCATGGCGTCCCGCGCATTCACTGCAAGGTTGAGCAAGGCGCTTTCCAAACCGGCCGCATCGACATAAACAGCGGGAACTGACTTGTCGAAGCTGCTCACGATCCTAATCTCCGGGCCGAGCGCACGGCCTGCCAGTTCTATCATTTCCTGGATGGCATCCTCCAACTGAAGGTTCACGGGATTCAGATCTTCCTTGCTGGCCAAGGCCAACATGCGCCGTGTTAGATCGGTGCCCCGTGTGGCCGCCTTTTGGGCTGTCTGCACTCGCTTCAACGCTGCCTGGTTTTCCGGGACCTGACGCTCCAGCAGATCGAGATTGCCGACGATGACGCCGAGCAGGTTGTTGAAGTCATGGGCAATTCCACCCGTCAGCTGACCGATTGCTTCCATCTTTTGGCTCTGGCGCAGTTGGCGCTCCAGCATCTTCTTTGCCGTGATGTCAGAGGCGATCTTTGAGACGCCAACAACCTTATTGCGGGCGTCAAGAATGGGAGAGATGGTGAGCGAAACATAGATGGTCTGGCCATTTTTGCGCAGGCGAACCGACTCGCTATGCTTGACGGTTTGCCCCTTCCGGACGCTGGCCAGGATCTCCTCTTCTTCATGCTCGTGACCGGGCGGATGGAGGCGCATGATAGATTGACCGATCATTTCCTCTGTCGTATACCCGAAGATTTTTTCCGCTCCCTTGTTCCAGCTTGTCACAATGCCTTGCAGGTCTTTTCCGATGATGGCATCTTCAGACGATTCGGCAATTGCTGCCAACCGCGATCGGGCCTCATCAATCCGCTTGCGCTCTGTAACGTCGCGATAGGTAATGACAATCTGCAAAGTTTCACCCGCCGCATTGAGGATGGGCGCGGTGCTGACTTCGGCGATTGTGCTGGTGCCTGCATAACTCGAGTAAAGTCTTATTTCGAGGTTTTGCACGTAGTCGCCGCGCAGCGCGCGCGCACCCGGCCACTGTTCACCGGGAATCAATTCGCCGTCCAGTGTGTACTCCTCGACCATTCCCTTGACGGTTTCAGTGGAGAGAGTCTGGCCCGGCAAGCCAAGAACGCGCGCCGCCGCGGGATTCATTTGGACAGGGTTATAGTCCTTGTCGATAACAACAATCCCTTCCGTAAGGCTGTCGAAGATCGTCTTGAGTTGGATTTCGCTCTCTGTCCGGTGCTGCGCACTCAGCGCCATGCGCCTGGAGATCGTCGAGATCATCAATACGTGACCCAGAATGACTATTGTGGCGATGGAGATGACCGCCATGCTGAAAGGGTTGACGCTAACGGAATTCGCCAGGGAAACGGAGATTGATTGACCGGGAGTGAAACGAACCGCTGCCATGCCCACCGCGTAGGTGACAGGGATAGACAAGCCAAGAATGAAACTGCTCAAAAACTTGCGCCAGCTCCAACTGTGGAGATCTTCTCTGCGGGCAAATGCCCATTGCAGTACGAGAAAGGAGACGGCAATCGCCAAAGCGACAGAGAGCGCAACCCCTCCGGGCGAGTAGATGCGCGTGGCCTGTAGCCGCATGGCTTCCATGCCGATGTAATGCATGGCGGCGATGCCACTTCCCATGATTAGGCTGCCTGCAAAGGTGCTCGCCATCCCCATGGCCGGCCGGCTCACAATGTAAAGAGCCACGCCAGAGGCTCCAACGGCGGTCACGAGAGAGAGCACTGTCGAAGGCCAGTCGTAACGCACTGGCACCGGCAGCTCAAAGGCCGACATGCCCACGCAGTGAGTGGCCCAAATGCCGATGCCCATGGCCATGGCGCCGCCGTAAAGCCATATCACCTGGGTCCATCCCCTGCCTGCTTTAACTCGCTCGCCCAAGTCGAGCGCTGCGTAAGCAGCCAGTATTGATATGCACACCGATAACGCAATCAATCGATAGTCGTAGTAGCCGTAAATAATCGAACCGCTCCTCATCAGTCCACCAACCCGGGGGATTGTCAATCTCTGGTGAACTTGCACATTGAGACAAGCTGTTCGCCAGGCCCGCAAAAAACTTCTCAGAGCCGAGATATTTTCATCTCATTGTTGGGTCATACGTTGAAATGCCTATGTGTTGCCGGGGAAACGGCACTCCTCCAATTGTAGACTAATTTTATCTATTTTACGTAAACGCGGCTCACGAAAATACTGCTGAAAAGTGTCCTTTTTTGCTCACATCCAGAAAGTGGAAAAGGTGATTTGAGAATTTGACACAAGTATTTGCGATTCCAGCTCTTGCGCGCTCGCGGACGAGCGGTCGCGGGGAGGGTATCTCGCTTCGTGCTGCTTTGACGCGGAAACATGGATCGACAAATAAGGGCCTTGGCGGGGAAAGCTGGTTCCGATTAGCTTGACGGGGCTGCATGGCGGACCTAGACTCTGAGAGGTTTGTGCGTGCGGGCTGTGTCCCGGATGGCGGACCCTCCGGGCACGGTACCCCTTTCTGGAAAGCCGGACAACCGTGTTCCGAATAGTCGCAGGGAGAAACCCTGGAGCGACTATAACTTGTGAGTGGGTGCGTTCCCTTTGGTCCATCGCCCCAGGCGGAAGGCAATCAGAATTGGAGAAATGTATGGCATCGGTATCCCTCGAGCAGGAGATCAATCCCTGGGAAGCCCAGGCGGCGCGATTTGACTTTGCGGCGCGCAAACTCAACTTGGAAGAAGGCTTGTGGAAATTGTTGCGCATGCCTGCACGCGAGATCATCGTGCACTTTCCCGTCACCATGGACAGCGGCCACATGGAGATGTTCACAGGCTTTCGGGTGCAGCACTCGATTGCCCGCGGCCCCGGCAAGGGCGGCATCCGGTATGCGCCCGACGTGAGCCTCGACGAGGTGCGTGCGCTGGCCAGCTGGATGACTTGGAAATGCGCGGTTGTGAATATTCCCTTCGGCGGCGCCAAGGGCGGGGTCATCTGCGACCCGAAGAATATGAGCCGCGGCGAGCTGGAACGCATGACCCGCCGCTACACCTCCGAGATTATCGACTTCATCGGGCCGGAAAAAGACGTTCCGGCGCCCGACATGAACACGAACGAGCAGACCATGGCTTGGGTCATGGATACATACTCGATGCACCAGGGGCACACGGTCACCAGCGTAGTCACCGGTAAGCCCTTGAGCCTCGGCGGCTCGCGCGGCAGAACTGAGGCCACCGGTCGCGGCGTTCAGGTGATCTGCGACGAAAGTACGCGCTACCTGAAGATGAATATTGACGGCTGCCGGGTGGTCATTCAAGGCTTCGGGAACGTGGGGTCCAATGCCGCTCGCCTGATGATGGAGCGCGGCTACAAAATCGTGGGGATCGCCGAATTCGACGGCGGCCTGTCTAACCCCAAAGGCATCGATATTCACCAGTTACTTGAATACAAGCGTCGCAACAACACCATTCTGGGTTTCGGCGGCGCAGAAGCCATGCCCAGCGAGGAGTTGTTGGTTTCTGACTGCGATATTCTCATTCCCGCGGCCAGGGAGAACGTGATCACTAGCCGCAACGCCGGGCAGATCAAGGCGAAGGTAGTCGTCGAGGGCGCCAACGGCCCCACCACCGCGGTTGCCGATGACATCCTGGCTGAGAAACGCATCTTCATCATGCCCGACATATTGGCCAACGCCGGCGGCGTGACGGCCAGCTACTTCGAGTGGGTGCAGGACCGCCAAGGCTACTTCTGGAAAGAAGCCATCGTCAACGAGCAACTGGAAACCATCCTGCGTGACAGCTTCGAGGATGTGGTCCGGTATGCCGAAGCCCACAACGTCAACAACCGCATCGCTGCGTATATGCTGGCCATCGATCGCGTGGCCCAAACTATTCGCCAGCGCGGCATTTACGCTTAGCTCGTCAGACGAGAGCTGCGGCAACAAATGAGCGGGACGGGCCAACGGCCTGTCCCGCTCTTCATTTTTTTGACAATGCGCAACTATTCTTGCGCGGCGCTGTTACTAACAGTAGAAGTCTTACTCCCAAGGAGAACTAAGATGAAGTCGCTCAGCCGCACCCTTACAAGGTGCATCGGCATGCTCTTGGTGTGCGCGTTGCTGCTGCCGTCTATAGCCAGCGCGAAACCGCTAACTCCTGAAGCTGTTCATGCTCGTCTCCTGAAGCGCGGCGTTGGTTACTGGGTAGGTGTGCAATTGCAGAATGGCGTCGAATTCTCGGGCAGACTTGTCAGCATCGACGAGCAATCGTTCGGCCTGCAGTTGTACAACGATCCGGAGATAACACCCGTGTTCTACAGCGATGTCGTCGATCTTCGCATGGGGATTACGCGCAAGGGGTTCTGGATCATAACCGCTGCTGGCTTTGCCGCAGTGGCTACAATGGCCGCGGTGTCGATCCATGAAATGAACAAGAACAGACTGCAACTGCCTACTCAGCCTGCGCAGCCCGTTTTTCCTTAATGCAAAACGGCATGCGCCAACCAAAGCGGGATGGGTCAACGGCTCATCCCGCCTCTAATTTCGCACAGCGCAAGCCAGTGCCGCGAGACGCCGCTCCGGCTCACAGTGCGATAATGGAGCCACGCCACCAGAGACTCTGACGTGGGACGTAGCTCGCATGAATCTGCCCAACTCCATCACGATGAGCCGTATCGTCATGATCCCGCTGCTGCTGTGGATTCTCACGACCCACTTTCCCTGGCATGCGCATGGAGCACAGGAGATTACTGCTTCTGTTCTGTTTGTGCTGGCCTCCATTACCGACGGCTTGGATGGCTATCTGGCTCGCAAATGGAAGCAGATCACCACCATTGGCATGCTCCTGGACCCCATCGCAGACAAGATTATGGTCACCGGCGCCCTGATCGCCCTGGTGGCCTATAATCCCGATGTTGTCAAGGTATGGATCGTGGTGGTTATCATCAGCCGCGAGTTTCTCATCAGCGGCCTCCGGTCGATTGCCGCGTCGGAGGGTTTCACGATCCAGGCCAGTGACCTGGGCAAACTCAAGACGGTCATCCAGATTGTTTGCGTGGTCTCTGCCATTCTGGCTCATGGCTGGTTCCAGTGGAAGTTCGGCGTGCTCATCATTCCCGTCAAGTGGATTGCCGTCGCCGCCATTTATTTCACGGTGCTGGTCTCCTCCGTCTCCGCCATTGACTACTTTGTGGGTTTCTGGAAGCAGATAGACCACGCCAGTAAAGACCGCCGCAAGGCCTTTGTGCTCACCAGGCGCAAGAAAGCAAGCACGCCATAAGCGGCTGCGATACAAGACGCATCCTTTCAGTGCAATCGAATCTCAGCTGCGCAGTTGTTTTCCCGCAGCCCCCAAGATCCGCCCTTCATGGGTTGTTGCACTTTGGGTACTCATCTCGCGCGCGGAGGCCAGCGCGCCGTGCACCCGTATGCGACAATCTTCGAAAGACCGAATTTCCTATGAGACCTTCTCGTCTCCTTTTGCTGGGCGCCGCTTTATCATTCTTGGCCGCCCCATTGGCTTGGCCCCAGGCGCCATTTGCGCCCAAGGCCGCTCCGTCGGTTCCGCTGGTACTGGCCGGCGGCACGGTGGTGGACGTGACCGATTGGGGCCGCTCGGCGAAGGATCTGCCAGACTCGGTCGTCATCATCCGAGACGGGCGCATTACCAATGTCGGATCGCGCATGGCGGTCTCTATCCCCAAAGGCGCGCGGGTAATCGACTGCACCGGCAAGTTTCTTATCCCGGGCCTCATTGACGGCTTCGCAGGCATGAATTCGCAGGGCCAGGCAAACGCAGACCTCTATATGGGCGTCACCTCCGTGGTCGCGGTTAGCGACCCGCGCCGCGGCGTCGTAGATTTTGCGGCCTCGCCCAGCCCACACCTTTACACGCTGGACTCGGTGGGCTCAACCGACAACTGGAGCCTGCTGGCCAAACGCCCTGAGTGGGCGCTAAAGCTGAGGGAAGGCGCGCGCCGTGTCGAGCTGAGCCCCGAGGATACCCTCGGGCAACTTACCGAAACCGCACGTCTGGGAACGCGCGCCGTCTGGCTGGGCCACAATCTTACCGCCGCCAATGTCCAATGGATAATGGCGCGCGCACACCAGTTGGGCTTGGTCACCTACGGCGAGTTTGTTGCCGCACCCTACAATGTGGGAGTAGAGGCCGGGGTGGATGTACTCGTTCACATGGGCCATTATGAGCTGGGCGTCCTTCCTGACGAATTACAGAGGCCGCTGGTGGAAGACTCCGAGGGCACGGCCGCGGCCACAGCTTACGATTACGCTGAACGCCTGCCTCCCACCGACCCGCACCTGCGCAGCTATGGACATTTTCTGGCTACCCATCACGCAGCGCTCATGCCTACATTCAGCATCTACTATGCGCAGTTGCCGAATCATCGCAACCTGTGGATGGAGCCGGCTGCTCTTCTGCTAGACCCTGCTCGCATCTTCGACCCTGTTAACCGCACGAGTGGCGAAGCGAACTACCCACTCTCGACATGGACGCGCCATCTGCCCGCCTCCGCCCAACGCTGGATGGAAGAGAGCCTGCGCAAGAAGGCTGACCAATCGGCCCTGCGGCTCTGGCGCATCAACGAAACTTTGTTTTCGGAGTATCCGCACTATCTGGCTGCATCCGGTGCGCCGGTCCAGGGTTCCTTGCCCGGCATCTCAATGCACACTGAGTTGGAGCTGCTGGTCCGCCTGGGGCTCTCTCAGCGCGAGGCTCTGGCTGCCGCCACCAATAATTACAGCCTCCAATTCGGCTGGAACGAGCTGGGATTGATTGCTCCCGGCCGCCGAGCAGACGTTCTCGTCCTCGACGGTGACCCCACAGAGAGCATCTGGAACGTCCGTCGCATCTCGGGCCTCATCTTCAACGGGAATCTAATGGACCGCACAAGCCTGCTGCACTGGAAGCATTGAATCCTGATTCGATCCCACCTCCTCTCGGCAGAGGCCAGGCAGAACTGACGCACATCGTTTAACGTAAGAAGTGACAGGCGGTTTCATGCAGGCTCTTCCCAAGGCCATGGCCGATTCCCGATCCCATTCCATATCCAGGCCGAAGCACCACAATCAGTGGCTCATCCTCATCGCGGCCTTCAAGCTGGCGCAAGCGCTGCTGTTTGTGGCCATCGGCGTGGGCGCGGTCAGACTGCTCCACAAGGACGTCGCTGACGTACTCACCAAAGCAGCCGAACATCTACGTTTCAACCCCGAGTCGCGCCTCGTCAACTTCATCCTGAAAAATGCGCCGCTGGTCAATGACCAGGTGTTGCGCCGCATTGGCGCGGTAGTCTTTTTTTATGCCGCCCTCGACCTGCTTGAAGGAATCGGCCTGTATCTGGAAAAAGTTTGGGCCGAGTTCCTTACCCTGGTCATCACGGCATCGTTTCTTCCCTGGGAGGCCTTCGAGATCTATCGCAGGATCACATTGCCACGCGTCAGCCTGCTTACGGTCAACGCGATTGTCCTCATCTATCTTTTGAAACTGGTGATGACGCGTGAAAAGCGCGAGGAGGAATCCGGTGTCACGAGCCTGGATGAATAAGGCTGCGCTTTTTCTTAAATGGAAGCGGGGAATACTTAAACTTTCGCTTTTTGTTCCCTATCATGAGTCATCGGTCGTGTCCAGTGCCCGGAACATAGAAGATAAACACTAGGCGTTGTGGTAGTCGGGATCTGATCGTCTATTAGGGTAGATTTCCACAGATACACCTCATCTCTTTGCCTTTACTGCAATTTTCTTCTTGGCGATAACCAGGATAAGGGGTACTATCGCTTGTGAGTGGTCAAAAGTGGTCCGATGTGAATCGTTGTGGAGTTCACCGGGCTGTTCCAAGGAAAGATTAACCGATTTTCCTCTTTGATTTACAGGAATCGACGCCAATCCTCCGGGGGAACCTGATTGGCTAATCGAAAAACGGCAGCAAAAGGCGTGTAGCAGACGTGGTTGGTGTGTGAAATCAGCCGCGAGGAACGGGCAACAATGGCGGCATTTCGTGGAAACCATACGGCGAAGGTTGATCCCAAGGGGCGGCTCAAGCTCCCCTCTGGGTTCAAGGAGCAGGTGGACGAAGCGAATGTCACGCAGTTTTACATCACCTCGACCGACGGCAAGAAGGCGGAAGTCTGGCCCCTGGCGGAGTGGGAACAGCGGGAAAGTTTGCTGTCTGATACGAGCACCATGGACGACGCGGTGGAGAAGTACCTCAACCTGACCAGCTACTACGGCCACCAGGTGGAGATGGACAAAGAAGGCCGCCTCTTGTTGCCGCAGATTCTGCGCGGCACGGCCAAATTGGATGCGGATGTTGCAGTGCTGGGAAAGTTGCATTACCTGGAGGTTCATAACCTCGAGGCCTTCGAACAGAATCTGCTGGCCAACGCATTGACAGTGGAAGATCGCCAATCACTGAAGACGATCTTCAAGCGGCGGAGTTGACCGCCCCAACCCCCAAGGGGGAGCGCATGACGAAATCAATTGAGCGGCATGCGCCAGTTCTTTTCGAGGAAGCGATTGATTTTCTCCGAGTGCGTCCTGGGTCTACGGTGGTGGACTGCACGCTGGGACTGGCCGGGCACGCCGCAGGAATTGCAAGGCTGCTTGGAGCTGAGGGACATCTGATCGGTTTTGATCGAGATCCCGAGGCGCTGGCGCTGGCCAAGGAGAAGTTGGACGGGGTTTGCAGTGAGTTAGGCAGCCAGGCGCCGCGAGTTACTTTGATCGGCGCGGCTTTCAGCTCGGCGCCCCTGCACTTGAAGCCCGCCTCAGTGGACGGCCTGCTCGCCGACTTTGGAGTGAGCAGCCTTCAACTGGACGAGGGCGAAAGAGGATTTAGTTTCATGGCGGACGGCCCGCTGGATATGCGCATGGATACGCGCTCCGGGCTAACCGCCGCACAAGTGGTGAATGAGGCGAACGAGCGAGAGCTTGCGGACCTTATTTACGAATACGGAGAAGAAAGGAGGTCGCGGAGAATCGCCAGAGCCATTGTTCGCGGGCGGCCGGTAACAACCACGGGGCAGTTATCCCGGATTGTAGCCTCAGCCGCCCCGGCAATGAAACAGGCGCACATTCATCCGGCTACCAGAACATTTCAGGCGCTTCGTATTTATGTGAATCATGAGCTAGACGAGATTCGGGCTTTGCTGGAGGCCGCACCCAAGTTGCTCAAGCCCTCCGGAAGGCTGGTAGTAATAAGTTTTCACTCTTTGGAAGATCGCATCGCAAAAGACAGCCTGCGCGCAGGTGCGCGGCAGGGAATCTGGGAGATTCTCTCAAAGAAGCCGGTTACGGCCGGAGAAGAAGAGTTGGACCGCAACCCGCGTTCGCGGAGCGCAAAGCTGAGAGCGGCGGAAAAAGTAGCTAGAAGCTGAGGAGAATCACCATGGCGGCATGTGCAACAACCAATTTCGAAGTTGGCAGAAGCTGGAGCGCGCGGGTTGCAGAGCGTAACGCCGAGTTGATGGCTCAGCAGGCTCTGCGGCGCAGGGGCGTGCACACGCCGGAGTTCCCTTTCTCGAAGCACTTTGACAACAGCCGCCTGATCAAGGCGCCCGATCCGGTGCGAGCCCACCAGATACGCCGCTTCTCCCAGGCCGTCGCACTTCTTTTCGTATTGACCATGGTCTATGGCTTGCAGCACTTCAGCGCTATCGAGGGCGGTTACCGTATCGAGTCGGAAAAGCAGACCCGCGAGCAATTGCGCGAGGAAAATCGTCAGTTGCGCCTCTCCGAGGCACAGCTCACACAGCCGGGCCGCATCGACAGAATGGCGCGCGAGATGGGTCTTGCGGAGCCGCAACCGGGCCAGATGGTTCAACCCAATGCTGCTCCCGATGCGTCCACCCCAGTGCTTGCGCAAGCTGTCCCTCCAGTTTCCGCCGCGCAATAATCCGGCGCAGTTTCTTCACTGGAGCGATTGTTCATGCCGTCCACCGTTCGACCTAGCCGCAACCGCAATTCCGCGCCGCGTATCATGCCTCTCAAGCGGGCGCGCTTCTGGCTGGTCTGTCTGTTCTTTCTTACCTGGGCCATCCTGATTTGTGTTCGACTCTTCTGGCTCCAGGTCGTGCGCCACTCGGAGTACGTGGAGCGCGCACAAAAGCAGCAGCAGCGCACCTTCGAGGTGGCTCCGCGCCGCGGCGTTCTCTATGACCGCAACCTGCGCGAGCTGGCCATGACCGTGCAAGTGGACTCCATCTTTGCCGTGCCCGCCGAGATTGACGATAAGCAGGCCGCCGCTCATGCCCTGGCCGCAATTGTTCACACCGATCCCAACGACACGCAGAACACCGAGGAGCAGATTGCTGCGCGTCTCGCCGCCGGGCGCAACTTTGCCTGGGTCGCGCGACGCGTGACGCCGGAGGTAGCGGCTCGCGTAAAGGCACTTCCCCTCAAGGGCATCTACTTCCAGAAGGAGTTTCAGCGCTTCTACCCGGACAACCAAATTGCCGCGCAAGTGCTGGGCTATGTGGGTACGGACGACACGGGCCTCGGCGGCCTGGAACAGAAGTTCGAGTCGCAGTTGCACGGCGTTCCCGGCCGCATGTATACCGCCATGGATGCGCGCCGCCACGTACTCGGCTCCACGGAGAGCGAACCGCAGCCGGGTCAGAATCTGGTGCTCACCATTGACGAGAACATTCAATTTATGGCCGAGCAGGCGCTGGACCACGCCATGGCGCGCACCCAGGCTGCCAACGGCACAGTAGTCGTGCAGGACGTCCACACCGGCGAAATCCTTGCGCTGGCCATTCGCCCCACCTTCAACCCCAACGACTTTCGCCACACCACGCCGGAGTTGTTGCGCAACCACGCGGTCAGCGACGTTTACGAGCCGGGCTCGGTTTTCAAACTGGTCACGTATTCTGCGGCGTTGGAGCAGCATGTCACAGCGCCCGACGACATGATCGACTGTCTCGGCGGCAAGATAAACCTCGCCGGTCGCATCATTCACGACAACCAGGGCGAGCACTATGGCCTCATTCCAGTTCATCAGGCGCTCGAGGTCTCCAGCGATGTAGCCGCCGTCAAGCTCGCTCTCAAGGTCGGCCCGGAGCGCTTCTACCAGTTCGTCCGCGACTTCGGCTTTGGAGGCCGCACTGGCGCAGAAATGCCCGGCGAGACCCGCGGCCTGCTGCGCCCGGTGAATAAATGGGGCCCCTCGTCCATCGGCTCGATTGCGATTGGGCAAGAGGTTGGCGTCACGCCGTTGCAACTCGTTTCTATGGTTTCGACCATCGCCAACGGAGGGGTCTATTTGCCTCCGCGCGTGTTGATGCCCGGCCAGGTGGATGGAACGCACAATGGCCAAACGCCAGCCACGCCGCGGGTGGCGTCGCCCTTCAGGCCTGGCGAGGAGTTGCCCAATCCGCTGCCTCCCGGTGCGCATCGCGTACTCTCCACTCTCACTGCCGCCCAGATGCGCAAGATGATGGAGGGCGTGGTATTGTTCGGCACCGGCAAGCCCGCGCAGCTCAACGGCTACTCCTCCGGCGGCAAAACCGGCACCGCACAGAAGATCGATCCTGCCACGCACCTCTATTCGAAGACCATGCACATCGCTTCGTTTGCGGGTATTGCTCCGGTCAACAATCCGGTGATCGCTGTGGCAGTGGTTCTCGACTCACCAAAGGGTGCCTATTATGGCACAGCCGTCTCTGCGCCCGTCTTTGCCGAGGTAGCGCAACAGGTTCTCGAATATCTCTCTGTGCCTCACGACATCGATGCGCGTCGTCCCCACCCGTTATCGAAGGCCGATTTGCACCTGGCCGAAGACGACAGTCATGAGCAAACCGGCGACATCGGCGCCCTCTATGCCGCGGCCAACGATCTGCCCAGAGACGATCCGCAGCGGCCGCTCGCAAACCAGACGCCGTCGGCAAGCTCGCCCGTCGCAGGCGGTCAATCGCAAACCAATGCGCAATCTGCGAACACAAACGCGAACCCCGTCACCACGCAACAGCAGCCCAAGGCATCTACCACGGTCACCATCGCCGAAGGCAAAACCTTGCGCGTTCCCTCGCTCATCGGCTTGCCGGTGCGCAAGGTCATCGAACAGGCCGCCGCCGCCGGACTCGAGGTGGAAATCAACGGCAGCGGAACAGTGCGGGAGCAAGCCCCGGCGCCGGGAACCATGGTCGCGCCGGGAACCCGAATTATCGTTCGCTGCGGACGCCAATAAGAGATGTCATCCTGAGCGAGCGCAGCGAGTCGAAAGCCTGCCCTGAGCGAAGCCGAAGGGGACCTGCATTTGCCTTTCGTTCTTCCGCCTAAATTCCCTTCAGAATACTGCGCGTCGCTTCCAGCGATTTGCCCGTTTCCAGAAGGCTCTTCAGGCTGGCAAGGATGATAGGCCATCCGTTCGAGACACCCTTGATGAACTTCGAATCGGGCTTGTCCATCACGTGCGTCAGCGTCAGCTTCACGGTCTCGCCTGCGGGCTCTAGTTCATATGTCATGCGCGAATAGCCCTCGGCCATCATCTCGGGAAAGAGCTCGTTGCGCCATTTCAGAACCAGCCGCCTGGGCGGATCGATTTCAATTACTTCGCCGCTGTCACCGACGCGCCCGTCGGAAAATGCAATCTGCCACGACGCCCCGGGCTTCCAATCGCTCTTCTGCGTTGTATCAAACCAGAACTGCCGTGTGAACTCCGGCTCGATCAGCGCCCGCCACAGTTTCTCAGGCGTAGTGCGAATAAAAGTTACATACACAAATTGAGATTCAGCCATCGGTTTCTTCCTCCAGTTTTGATTTGAGTTCTGCGAGGACGCGCAAACGGCCCCGCTCGTATTTGCCAATCCAGCGATCGGAAATCTCGTGAATGGGTACCGGATTCAGGTAGTGCAACTTCTCGCGACCACGCCAAATCGTGACCACCAGCGTGGCCTCTTCCAACAGCTTGAGATGTTTTGTTACGGCTTGCCGTGTCATCTTCAGATGCACGCAGAGCTGCCCCAGCGTTTGCCCGTTATCAGCCCGCAGCCGGTCCAGCAGCAGCCGGCGTTCAGGGGCTGCCAGGGCCTTGAAGACCTTGTCCAAATCTGCGCCCATCGAAATCATAATAGGCAACCATTTGGTTGCATGTCAAGGGCGAAGTTAATTCATTTGCACAGGCAGCCGCGTTGAAACAACACACCGCTGCATTAATCTCAGAGCATGGCAGAAAACTCGTGGTATCCATTTGAAGACGGCGTCACTCTTGGCCAGAAAGGGTCTGAGGATGGTGTAATCCTGCGCGATGAGGAGCATCCGCTGGAAGCGCGCATCACCCTGGAACGCGATACGCCCTCCGTGCCCTTCGCCATCACCTGCGGAATCTATGGCTGCATGCTGCACACGCGCTTCTTCAGCCTCGAAAGCGAGGCATGCAGCCAGTACGACCTCATGAAGGACGCATTATCCGCGCTTCTTTTCACGGAGAATGAAGGCGGACCTGAAGGGCGCAGTTCGTTCCTCGACGGCGTCGCCGCGTTTGTCGAAACCTATCCGTGAGAGCGCCCTCAAACGCAGCTATCGGGCTTTGTGAAACCCAATGCTACCGGACAAACTACAATGGAACCCGTGATGAACTGGAATGAATTGATTTCAGAAGTGACCGCCGTTGGCTCCGGAGGCGGCTCAGACGGGCCGGTGATGGGCGTCGAATACGATTCGCGGCGGGTGCTGCCAGGTTCGGTCTTTGTCGCCATGAAGGGCGGCTCGACCGACGGCAACCGTTACGTTGAGAAAGCCATCGCAGCGGGCGCGCTGGGCGTCATTACCGACTCGCCTCAGAAGTTCGACCACCTGCTGGTCTTCGAGGCCGGCCTGCCTGTGCTCGAAGTCGAACACGGCCGTCGCGCACTGGCCCAGGCTTCAGCTGCGTTTTTTGGCCATCCGGAACGCAAGCTCGCGACGACGGGTATCACCGGCACCAATGGCAAAACGACGACTGCTTTTCTAATCGAGTCGCTGCTGAACTCGGCGATGCGCAAGTCTGTTCTTGTTGGCACCATCGAGTATCACGTGGCCGGCGAGGTGCGGCCATCGGTACATACCACCCCTGAGCCACGCGACCTTTTTGAACTGATGGCCGAAGGCGTCGCTCGCGGAGCCAGCGAACTGATTACCGAGGTTTCAAGCCACGCACTCGACCAGGGCCGGGCGACGGGTTTGAATTTTGACGTTGCCGTCTTCACCAACCTCACGCGCGACCACCTCGACTACCACGAGACGATGGAGAAGTATTTTGCCGCCAAGCGCCTGCTCTTCGACGGCACGGTCTATCCCGCTCCGCGCGTCGCAGTGATCAACGCTCACGACCTCCGCAGCAATGAGTTGGCCAAAGCGGCGCGCAAAGCCGGCGCTGAGGTCCGCACATACGGGATAGGGATGGGAGAATGGCGCGCGGCCAGTTACACGCTCACTCCGTCAGGCGCGACGCTCGAACTGGAGACCCCGGCAGGCGCGGCCCAAATTACTTCTCGTCTGGCCGGCGAGGTGAACATCCTCAACTTGCTGGCTGCGCTCACCGCAGCACACGCGCGCGGCGTGCCGTTTGCTGATCTGGCAGAGTTCGTTCACAGGCTCCAGCCCGTTCCCGGACGGTTTCAGTCTGTCGATGCGGGTCAACCTTTCACCGTGATTGTGGACTATGCCCATACCGACGATGCCTTGCAAAACCTGACCACTCTGGCGAAGCAGATGACCTCGACGTCCGGCAAGAGAGTGATTACGGTTTTCGGTTGCGGCGGCGACCGCGACCGCACCAAGCGCCCCAAGATGGGTTTGGCTGCGGGTGAGGGAAGCGACTTCGTGGTGGCCACCAGCGACAATCCCCGCTCAGAAGATCCGTTGGCAATTCTGGCCGAAGTCGAGCCGGGCCTGAGGACCACTCATGTTCGTTTCACGATTGAACCGGATCGCGCCGCCGCCATTCATCTCGCGCTCAAAGAAGCCAAGCCCGGCGACGTGGTTTTGATTGCCGGCAAAGGCCATGAAAAGGAACAGATTCTTTCGACCGGCGTGATTCCGTTTGATGACGTCGAAGTTGCCCTTTCGGCGTTGCGCGAAATGGGTTATGGTGGTGTGCAATGAATCTCACGCTTGCAGAGGCAGCCATTGGCGCGGGCGCGGTGCTCGAGGCGCCGGCGAGCGCGGCAAATGCCGGGGCGCTGGTGCTTTGCGGCTACTCGATCGACTCGCGCACCGTGGCCAAGGGCGAGCTCTTCTTTGCCGTACGGGGCGATCGGCTGGATGGGCACGATTTTGTGGCCGCAGCCATCGAACGCGGGGCGGTGGCCGCGGTGGTTTCGCGCGCGCGCGTTGCCACCTTGCCTGACGCTGCGCTGGCCGCGCCGCTGCTCATCACCGAAGACCCGCTCATTGCTCTGCAGGCATTGGCCGCTCATATTCGCCGCCAATGGGGCAAACGCGTGGTGGCCATCACAGGCTCGGCTGGCAAGACCACAACGAAGGAAGCGATTGCCGCGGCTCTGAGCGCAAAGTTCAACGTGCTCAAGTCCCATGGCAATCTCAACAACGCCTTTGGGGTGCCTCTGCAACTGCTGCGCCTGTCGCCCCAACACGAGATCGCGGTTATAGAGATGGGTATGAATCACCCCGGCGAGATCGCCGCCCTGGCCCGCATCGCAGCGCCGGAATGGGGTGTTGTCACCAACATAGGTACCGCGCACATTGAGAACTTCTCCGACGGCCAGGCCGGCATCGCCCGCGCCAAGCTCGAATTGATTGACGCGCTGCCCTCCACAGGTGTCGCCTTCCTCAACGGCGACGACTCATACCTTTCCCAATTTGGCCGCGATTTTCCCGGTCGAGTGGTCTATTTTGGCGCCGGCCCCTGCGCTGATCCCCGGATTCTTGAGGTTGCAGAAGACCTTGCCGGCCTGCACGTACGGTATCGCGTCGGAGAGCGCGAAGGCCTACTCACGCTCAACCTGCTCGGCGCGCACAATGCGTTGAACGTGATGGCCGGCCTGGCCGTGGCGCTGGAGGCGGGCGTCGAAATCGATGCGGCCATCGCAGCTCTCGAAACTCTCACCGCCGGAGACAAGCGCGGCCAGGTGATCGAGATCAAAGGCGCGACGATTTTGAACGACAGCTACAACTCCAACCCCGAGGCGCTTCGCTCCATGATTCGCACGCTCGCCGCGCGGCCCGCCAAGCGCCGGATTCTGGTGGCTGGCGAGATGCTCGAACAGGGCCAGCACGGCCCTGCGCTCCACGCTGAGTGTGGACGCGCTGCCGCTGCCGCTGGCCTCGACCTGGTCGCAGGGGTCCAGGGCAATGCTGAACACCTGGCAGCCGCCGCCTGCTCGGGAGGTGTAGCCTCGCTCTTTTTGCCTGACGCCGAAGCCGCCGGCCGATGGCTCAAACTCAATCTGCGCAAGGGAGACGTGGTTCTCGTCAAGGGCTCCCGCGGCGTTCATCTGGAGCGGGTAGTCGAGGCGCTCACCCGGCAGCGGAAACCCAGCTAAATTCGCGCGCATCCTCGGCGCGCCCGCCCCCGGCCTAGTAAAATCAACATGAAACCCGCCTCGTGCCGGTGCTGGAGGCCACTTGCTTTACTGGCTGCTCTACGAAAAGCTGTTTCCGTTTGTTCACCCTTTCCGTATTTTTCGCTACCTTACGTTCCGCACTGCCTTCGCCTCGGGCACGGCGCTGCTGATTGCGCTGCTCATTGGCCCGTGGGTAATCCGGAAGCTGCGCGAGTTTCAAATCGGTCAATTCATCCGTGATGACGGGCCGCAGTCGCACCTCAAAAAGTCCGGCACGCCCACCATGGGTGGAGTGCTCATCGCGATTGCTATTTTGCTGCCGACCGTGCTTTGGTCAGACCCCGCCAATCCCTTCGTCTGGGTAGCCGTGTTTTCGACTCTCGCCTTCGGCGCCATCGGCTTTGCCGACGACTACATAAAAGTTGTTCAGCGCCGCAGCATGGGACTCACTGCACGTGCCAAGCTCTTTTGGCAGGGCGTTGCCGGCGCTGCTGTTGCGGGCTTCCTGGTCATTCTTCAGCAATTCAAGCTTTTCTCCACCCAATTGACCGTGCCGTTCATCAAGAGCTGGCGGCCCGACCTTGAATGGCACTGGCTTGGATCCATCCCGCACCTGGGCTTGCTTGCGTTTCTACCCTTCGTCATATTTGTCACGCTCTTCCTGGCCCTGTCTTCCAATGCCGTTAACCTCACCGACGGGCTGGATGGCCTGGCCATCGGTTGCACCATCGTTGCCGCAGCCGCCCTCGCCGTACTCACGTATGTCAGCGGCCACGTGGTCTTTGCCGACTACCTTGAACTCCAACGCATGCCCATGGTGGGTGAGCTGACCGTCTTTTGCGGCTCCATGGTGGGCGCATCCATCGGCTTCCTCTGGTACAACGCCCATCCGGCTGAAATCTTCATGGGCGACGTGGGTTCGCTGGCCTTGGGCGGGGCCATCGGCACGGTCGCTGTCCTCATTCGTCAGGAGATGCTGCTGCCCTTTATCGGCGGCATCTTCATCATCGAGGCGGCCTCCGTCATTCTCCAGGTAGGCAGCTACAAGCTGCGCAATAAGAAGCGTATCTTCAGAATGGCCCCCCTGCACCATCACTTCGAGCAGTTGGGCTGGAGCGAATCCAAAATCATCGTGCGCTTCTGGATCGGCGCACTCGTGTTTGCATTGTTTGCACTTACCACCCTGAAATTGCGTTAAACAAGTTTAGGATTTGAGTTAATCGGCGCACAATAAAAAGGTCGAATAGGCCAAAGGAAAAGATCCGATGTTGGACATCAAAGGCAAGAAAGTTCTGGTTGTGGGATTGGGAAAGTCCGGCCTGGCGGCAGCGTTGTTTCTGCGCCGGCGTGGCGCTCATGTGACGGTGTCCGACGTGCGAAGCGCCGAGGCGCTGGCCAAGGAGATCCCCACACTGATCGAAGAGGGCATCATGGTGGAGACAGGCGGTCACGGCCTACTCACCTTCCGCCGTCAGGATCTTATCGTCGTCAGCCCCGGCGTGCCGCTGGACACTCCCGAGCTGGTGCAGGTAAAGCATTTCGGCCTGCCGGTCATCGGCGAACTTGAGCTGGCCGCGCGCTTTCTCAAGGGCAAAATGCTTGCCGTCACCGGCTCCAATGGCAAGACCACAACCACCACGATGCTCGGCGAAATCCTCGCGGCCGGCGGCCTGACCACGCTGGTCGGCGGCAACATCGGTGTACCGGTTGTGGCGCTCATTGACGACAGCACAGACGAGACCTGGTCGGTCCTCGAAGTCTCCAGCTTCCAGCTTGAAACCACAGAGCAGTTCCATCCAAACATCGCCGTGATTCTCAACATCACGCCGGATCATCTGGATCGTCACGGCAGCTTTGAAAACTACATTCGAGCCAAGGAGCTCATCTTTGCCGCGCAAACGGCCGAAGATTGCCTGGTGCTGAACGCCGACAACACCCCCTGCGAAGAGGCAGCCAAGCGAGCGGCGGCCAGGGTCTATTGGTTCTCCATCGAGCATCCGGTTCCGCAAGGAGCCTGGTTGGAGCAGGGGTCTGTCGTCTATCGCTCCGCTGCGGATGCAGCCAAGGAATACGTAATGCCTTCAAGAGGGATTCCGCTCAAAGGCGCGCACAACGTCGAAAATGTGCTCGCCGCGGTCTGTGCCGCTCGTCTTGCTGGCGTTCCAGTTGAAGTCATTCGGCGCGCCATCGAAGATTTCCGAGCCGTGGAGCACCGCCTGGAATACGTAGCCACGCGAAACGGCGTCGAGTATTACAACGACTCCAAGGCCACCAACGTGGATGCCACCGCCAAGGCCGTCGCCTCCTTCAGTAGTGGCATTCATCTCATTCTCGGCGGCAAGGACAAGGGCTCTCCCTACACGGTGCTTGCCGATCTGCTGCGCCAGCGCGTCACAGCCGTCTATACCATCGGCGCAGCGGCGCCCAAGATCGAGAAGGATTTGCGCGGCGTCGTCTCCATTCACTCCTGCGGAACCCTTGACAAAGCCGTTGCCGCCGCAGCCTCGGCTGCGCACGCCGGCGAGGTCGTGGTGCTCGCCCCCGCCTGCTCCAGCTACGACCAGTTTGAAAACTACGAGCAGCGCGGACGCGTCTTTAAGGAACTTGTAAACGCACTGCGGGATTGAAGAATGGCAAAGCGCGCAGGAGTCGATAAGTGGATGTTCTTCATCACCGTACTGCTGATTGTGGCGGGACTCGCGATGGTTTTTTCCGCCTCGGCCATCATGGCGCAGGCGCGGTATCACTCCCCTTACACTTTCGTCGGCAAGCAGGCTCTCTGGGCGCTCTTCGGTTTGGCGGCGCTGCTGCTTCTTTCGCATATCGATTACACGGTCTATAAATCCCCGCGCTTCATCTACCCTGCGCTCTCGGTCACCATCCTTCTGCTGGTACTGGTTTTCCTCATGCCCGGCTCGCACAACACCCACCGCTGGATTCGTTTTGGCGATTTCTTCACCTTCCAGCCGTCGGAGATTGCCAAACCCGTGCTGGTTTTATTCCTGGCCTGGTTTCTCTCCACGCGGCTCGACAAAATGCGCGACTGGAGAAATACCCTCGTGCGCGCCATCCTCATTCCGGTGGTTTTTGTCATCCTGATTGTGCGCCAGCCTGATCTGGGAACCGCTCTGGTGCTGGCCGGCGTTACGGTCATGATGCTGTTCCTGGCCGGAATGAATTGGAAGTACCTGGCCGGCGTTCTTTGCGCCACGTTGCCGTTTCTGGCCGCGCTGCTCATCTGGGTGCCTTGGCGCTGGGCGCGCATCATGGTCTTTCTACATCCCAACTGCGATGCAAAGGAACTCCCCGCCGCCAGCTATCACGTTTGCCAGTCGCTCATCGCTGTCGGCACCGGCGGCGTGGCCGGCCGCGGTTACATGGAGGGCGTGCAAAAGCTATTCTTCCTGCCCGAAGCCCACACGGACTTCATCTTCGCCAACATCGCCGAGGAGATGGGCTTCATCGGAGCCATCGCCATCGTGCTGCTTTTTGCGGCCTTCGCCTTGCGCGGCCTGCGCATCGCGTTTCACGTGCAAGACCCCTTTGGCCGCCTCACCGCATTCGGCATCACCGTGGCCGTAGTTCTGCAAGCCTTCTTCAACATCAGCGTGGTGCTCGCCCTGCTGCCCACCAAAGGCATTCCTCTGCCTCTGATCTCCTCAGGCGGAACGTCGATAGCCGTAACTCTGGCCAGCATTGGAATCCTGCTCAACATCAGCAGGAAAGTGGACTGACTCTAACTTTGAAGGTGTAAACTTTCATGCGAAGGAGATTTCGCCAATGGGCAATGAATCTAGATTCAAGATTCCTGAGAATTGCAGGGGGCTTGGCGACGCAAGAGAGACAATTTACGATGAAAAACTAAAGGTAGCCAAGAAGTTCATCGAAAAGTTTGTCGAACGAGTTGCTACGCCCAAGAACGTGGATGAATCAGATGGCCGACGTTTTTTTGAAATCTGTCCTGAGGACTGTTATCCGCTCCCCGACGCTCCCTGGAATGCCAAAGGTGAATTTCTCGCCGACATTACTTGGGCAGAGATCGGCAAAGACAAACGATTACTCTTGGCTTGTGAAATTGAATGGGGAACGGGTTGGCACGCGAATACAAATTGGTTCCAAGTCGCGGAGCATTTTGAAAAACTCCTTCCTGTAAAGGCTTCCTTTAAAGTGTTTATCCTTTCTTCCGACGAACCATTGGATAAGGCTAAGAGAATTGTCGAGAGGGACTTCTTAATTGAATTCGCTAGAGAAAAGCTCGCGGCGTCTCTGGAAAGATATGGACATCATCTCGCTGGAGAAGTTTATATCTTTATAGATTTCCCGAGAACCCATAAACCGAGGACATCAGGAATCTATCGATCATTTATCTGGCTTGCGAAAGAATTTGGGAAGCAAGAAGTGAAGCTAATGAAGGGTCCAGGCGGAGATCTCATCCGCTCTTGAATGCATCTTGTCTCAGTTCCGAGCATAGTGCCGGACTAAGGAGGAATTTCAAATGACGTCGACAGGATTCCCCGAGAAGGGAAGGCAAGTAAAACGAAAAGCGGACGGTCTGACGGGCGAAGCGTGCGAGAGCGACCCCAGCAGAGACGTTGTAGCCGTACACTTATCGGCGCGGGGCGCGCATAAAATAATCGTCTGCAGCTCTGAGGAGTTTGTCCGTGACTGGGATGTGACCGTAGGGACTGCGCCGAAAAGGATTAATTATAAACAGGCCATTATTGCCTCCGTGATCTTAGGGATATGCTTTTTTATTTGGCTTAAATCCTGCGTTGGCGGGTTCACCTACCCCAGTGATGTCTTGGATCACAAGATTTCCGTTGTCAATGGCAGCACTGAATTTGACGTAACAATAAAGCTAGAAGGGTGGAATGCTGGAAGCGTCTACCATGTCGCAGGTGAGATACCAGACGTCGTTAAACATGAATTGGAAGAGGGAAGCCAAGAGCAAAGTATACTCTTCCGCATTGTGGGGGACGTTCATAGCGGCGGTGGAAATGATGATTACGGAAACCCAATGCCAGAGTCTTCCACGACGTTCAATGCATTTAACATCCGGTACTCAATGGATGATATGAAGAAGGTTAATTGGGACCATATGTCAGGTATTGGGCTATTAAACTTAGGTTCTGTAACAAGATTTGGGTCGTATGGCGATAATGCTGTGAAAAGTTACTGCGAAAAGTCACTTGCACAAACCTATTCCCATGATTTCTGCGCCAATTTTTAGCCAATGACTTCTCCCTCGAAGGGCACTAACTTGGCAAACCTGCGCGTACTCATCGCTGGAGGCGGCACCGGAGGCCACATCATTCCGGCGCTGGCTGTGGCGCGCGAACCGGTTGCTCACCACGATGCCGAGGTGCTCAATTCCCGGCGCGGGATTTGCAGACAATTACCGCCATTTGGCGCACAATCTTCACAGCACGGGATGGGCAGGGATGACAAGCAAAGGTCGAGTGACGAAGTCGGTCGAACGGTCACAAGAAGGCTACCCCCCCTACCCCCCCTTTATATTTTCAAAACCTTGCAGGTAATTATTTAGTTACGATGCGAAGAACGGATTCGCATTAAGGCTCTGGCGTCGGAAAGGAACAGATTTGTCGAACTTGCGCGTACTCATCGCTGGCGGCGGCACCGGAGGGCACATCATTCCGGCGCTGGCCGTGGCGCGCGAACTAGTCGCGCGCCACTCTGCCGAAGTCCTTTTCGTCGGCACGGCGCGGGGCATGGAGAGCCGGCTTGTCCCCGAGGCTGGCTTCAATCTGCGCCTGGTCGATGTGGGCCAGCTCAAGAATGTATCGCTGCTCACCCGCCTGCGCACGCTATTCGCGCTGCCCCGCGCCATCTTCGCTTGCAAAAAGATCATCCGAGAGTTCCAGCCTAACGTTGTCTTCGGCGTGGGCGGATACGCCTCCGGTCCGGCGATGGCTGCGGCCCTGTGGCTCAAAATTCCTGCCATGGCCTTCGAGCCGAACGCGATGCCCGGCCTCGCCAATCGCCTTGTCGGCAAGCGCGTTCAAGCCGCCGCCGTCAACTTCCCCTCAGCCGCCAAATGGTTCCGAGACGCCGAGGTCACCGGCATTCCCGTCCGCCCGGAATTCTTCACCCTCGCGGCTCCCACCGCGCCCCACCTGCTCATCTTCGGCGGCTCGCAAGGCGCGCGCATCTTCAACCAGCATCTCCCCGAGATCCTTCTTGGTCTGCTGCACGAAGTGCCCGGACTCACCGTCCTCCACCAGAGCGGCCAGCGTCAATTTGAGCAGACCGAGGCGGCTTATGCCGCCAGCGGAGCCGACCCAAGCCGCTGGGAAGTCCGGCCTTTTATCGACGACATGCCCGCCCGCTTTGCACAGGCCACGCTGGTCATCTCCCGCAGCGGAGCGTCAACTGTTGCCGAACTTGCCGCGGCAGGCAAGCCGGCCCTGCTGGTTCCCTTCGCTGCAGCCGCCGACAACCACCAGCTGCGCAACGCCGAGGAAATGGTCAAGGCCGGAGCTGCCGTCCTGCTAGACGAATCTGAGATCGGTGCACCCGGAAAGCTGCTCTCTACCCTCGTCAGTTTGCTCACCGATCCAGAGCGGCTGGCTTCCATGGCATCTGCGGCTCACACCCAGACCCGTCCCGCTGCCGCCGAGCGCATAGCCAGCCGCCTCGCAACCCTCGCGCAATTTACCGCTTGACGATCTTCTCCAGGCGCGGGTCAGTCCACAAAGGCGCAAAAGCTTGGTCTTTATACACGGCCTTCAACTCCGGATAGTGCCCTTCCTTAGCTCTTCGCAAATACTCCAGGGAGCCTTCCACGTTACCGCGTTTTATGTACGCTTTTGCAATCAGGAAGGAAATGCGGGCGCGCTGCTCCGGCGTGCTGAGCTGGGCAAACGCTCCATTATCGCTGTCGCTCAGAATATCGGCGTCGAGTTCCAGGGCGCGAGCATATTCAGTCATGGCGCGATCCATATTGCCCAGCCCTACCCAGGATTCCGCCAGGTTTATGTGGGTGGCCGCGACCGACTCATCCATCGCCAACGCCTGCTTGAAGTACTCAATTGCAGACTTGTACTTCTTGTCGATTAGTGCTACGGCTCCCAGATTGTTCAGCGCGGATGTGAGTTGCGGATCGTACTTCAGCGCACGGCCAAACTCCTTGTGCGCATCCCCCCGGTTGCCCAGTTTGAGTTCTGCAACGCCCAGCTTGTTATAAATCACGGCATTTTGGCGGGAGATGCGCAGGGCAGTCTGATAATAGGCAGCCGCGCGGAGATAGTCGCTGTGTACGCCCGCCAGATCTCCTTTTTCTTCCAGCATCTTCACCTTGTCCTGGTCCGTTTGGGCATCGTCCGAGGAGGAGGCTGCCCATCCCTTTGGGGCCGTGCAAATCAGCATGCTTGCCGCCGCCAGCAACATCATCAGTCGTTTCATAGTTCACCTCTCCTGCACAGGCGCATTGTGTGGAGCGGCAGTTCCGCTTGCCGGCTCCGGTGGTCTGCCCCCTTGCATGGATCCCAGTAAAGAGCAGGTACGGGCGGTCCGCAACGCTATACCTGCTACCCACCCGTTCTGGGAGGTTAAATACCCTCCTGAAGTAACATAACCCGCAGCCCTGTTTCTACTTACGGCTCTTGAGTATACGGCACAATGAGCCTGACAGGCATCTTGCGCCGGGGGTTACACGCCGTTACATGCCAATTTCTGCTTCCTCCTCAACCGTTAAGGACTTGCCAAGAAAGGATGCGGCATCGCTACATTACAATCAGTCCGGGGCCGGATGAGGAAATACAAGGGTGGATACGATGGCGATAGAGAGCCCGGAGTTGGCCGATATCGAAGCCAAGCGTGCGGAACTGGATGCGGTGCTTCAGTCCGAACCCTTTACCCGCGCTCCTACGCTCGCCCATCTTCTGTCCTATTTATGCGAAAGCCTTTTTGCCGGTAAGGCCAGTCAAATCAAGGAGTATTCCGTCGGACTCGAGGTCTTCCATCGTGGGCCCTCCTTCGATCAGGACTCCGATTCCATTGTGCGCGTGGAGGCCAACCGCTTGCGCAAGCGCCTGGCCGCGTACTATGCGGGCGAAGGCGCAACCCACAGGCTGCGCATCACTATTCCTCTGGGACAATACATCCCGCGGTTCGAATCTGCGGTTCCCCACCTGGAGCAACTCGCATCACCTGACGCCTTGCAACCGTCTCAGCTTGGAAACAAAGGCGTCATAAACAAGCTGACAGAACCGATACTTCGCCTGTCGAGCCATCCGGCCTGGTGGCTTGTCCCCGCTCTCGTGCTTCTGTCTCTCGGCCTTGGTTGCGCCCTGCTGATTGTCCGGCACATCAAACAGCCTGCGCCGGCGGCCGAGCGGAATCAGCCGACCCTGCCCGCCGAAGCGCAGTTCGGCCCGCCCGGCGGAGAGGAGGTCCGTATCTTGGCCGGCTCAAGCCGCAGCTTTGTCGATCATGCCGGCAAGCTGTGGAATGCAGATGCCTGGTTCGAAGGAGGCACCGCTGTGAAAGGCCCGGCGCAGCAGATCCGGCGCACGCAAAACTCAGATTTCTACCTCACTAGCCGACAGGGGCAATTTCGCTATGCCATCCCGCTTAAGCCGGGGATCTATGAACTGCACCTGCACTTTGCCGAGACGGTCTACGGCCCGGAGTCCAGCGGAACCGGTGGGGAAGGCAGCCGTCTCATGACCGTGCGCGCCAACGGAAAAATGCTGCTGACCCGCTTCGATATTGTTGCCGATGCAGGCGGCAGCACTGCCGACGTCAAGGTATTCGCTGGGATTGAGCGGGCGGCCGATGGACTGCTCCATCTGGAGTTTTCCGGCGATGACGGTAAGCCCGCCATTCTTTCCGCCATCGAGATTCTGCCAGGATTTCGAGGACACATTCGGCCCGTGCGCCTGCTTGCCCGCCAGATCCCCTATTACTCCAACGATAGCCACTGGTGGAGTCCAGACAACTATTTTGATGGCGGCCAACTGGCGAATTACACAGCTCCGGTAAGCGGAACCGACGATCCTGAACTCTACGAAACCGAGCGCTGGGGAAACTTCTCTTATGCAATCCCCGTTTCGCCGGGAAAATACTCTGTGACACTGCACTTCGCGGTGCGCCACCACGACTGGGACCAGCCTTCACCCCCGCCCGGCGAGAAAAGAACTCCCGTTGCCCACACCTTCGATGTCTTCTGCAATGGAAACGCGCTACTCAGGGGCTTTAACCCCGTGGCCGAGGCGCATCAGTCGGATGTGGTCATCCGCAAATTTACAGGCCTTGAACCGAATGCCCAAGGCAAATTACTTCTGAGTTTCGTTCCAGTCGAGGGCTATGCAACCGTGACCGGCATCGAAGTCCTTCCCCAGTAACTCTGCGCGTTCTCAAAATTTGATGCGATTCCAGCCAGCTACTGCTTCACGGCCGTGATCGCTAACGAATAGGCCCCACTCTGTGGTCCCGCCCCGCCTTGCCAGCTCAACGTGCCGTCCTTGTTGAGCGCATAGACCGAAACAGCGCTTTGCTTGTTGGTCACGTAAAGAAAGTTGCCAGAAGGGTCAAAGTTAATGCGATAGGGCTCTGTTCCGGTTTTAACCGTCCCAGTGGTATTGAATGTGTTCGTATTCAGGGTCAGGATTCCCGTGGTGGGGCTGATGGTAAACATCGAGATCGTGTTATCAGTCTGATTCGTTACGAATGCATACTTGCCGGTTCGGTCCACCACCACCGCTGTAGGCGCGTTTCCTGCTGCGACGGCGGCTGGCGTATCCGGGGTCAAAACCCCCGTGGTGGAATTGATGGTATATTGCGAAACGCCATTCGTAAGTGCGCCTCCAGAGTTGTTGTTCGGCACGTACGCAAACTTAGTGGAAGGATCCACTGCAACCCCGAAGGGAGAAGCGCCGGATGGCACAGTTGCGGGCGAAGTTGGCGTCAAGACTCCCGTGGTGGAGTTAATGGTGAACATTGAAATCGTGTTGGCACCCTGATTCGCGACGAAAGCGAACTTGCCGGAGGGATCAACTGTCACTGAGATCGGACTGGTGCCGGCGCCGGTCGAAACAGTTGTGGGCGTCGTTGGGGTCAGGACCCCAGTCGTGGAGTTGATGGTGAACATGGAAATCGTATTGTCGTCGCTGTTGGCTGTGTAGACAAATTTTCCGCCCGGATCAATCGCGATACCCTGGGGGAAGAATCCCGTTGGAACTGTGGCGGGCGATGTTGCGGTCAGAACTCCCGTGTTGGCATCGATGGTGTACATCGAGATTGTTGCCAGGTCAGAGCCGCTGGAAATAAGATTTGCCACATAGGCAAACCTGCCCAAAGGATCGGCCACCATCTGTTCGGCAGGGTTATCCGGTGGCACGCCGCCAGCCGCAACGGTTGATGGATGCGTCGGAAAGAGGTTTCCCGAGCAAGGATCAACAGCGTACATCGAAACAGAGTAGCCCGTCAGCGCGTAAGCAAATTCTTGTGTGTTTGCCGGCCCGCATCCAGGTCCGGGCACCACTCTGTAGGTTACGCTGCTGCAACCGGCGACAAATAGAAGCGGCGAAGCTAGAGCCGTAGCAATCAAAAAAGGCGCCTTCATAGGTACCTCCTCAATTTGACGCGATAGTAATTCGAGCTGGAAAGATTTGCAACTCTGGAGTGCGCAATTCCTGATTACCGTAGCTCCTGCTGATATGCAATGGGCCATCACTTTGTCGGCACTGTACGCGACTTAAGCAACATCAATAATCTGTGCAAACACGTAAAAGGCCCGTCTGCCGAGGCATACGGGCCTTTTTTCGGAAAGCCGCAAAGAGTTACCGATGTCCACCGCCGCCATGCCCGCCGCCGCCGCCGGCATGGCCGCCACTAAATCCGCCGCCGTGTCCGCCACCGCCGCTAAAACCGCGTGCACCACCGCCCGCATGTCCGCCGCCAGATCCGCCGCGCGCTCCACCGGCATAACCGTGCGCTCCACCGGCATAACCGCGTGCTCCGCCAGCATATCCACGGCCTCCGCCGGCATACCCGCGAGCACCGTACCCGCCGCGATAGCCTCCGCCGCGATAGCCGTATCCGCCGTGGCCCCAACCACCCCAACCAGCATGGCCGTACCAGCCACCGTGCCAGCCCCAGCCCCACCAGGGACCTACGCCGATGAACAGTCCGCCGTTGAACCATCCGGGCCCGTAAAAGCCGTAGGGAGCGCAGGCATAGGGGTAATACGAGTAATAGCCCCATTCACAAACCGGAGGAGCGTAGACCATGGGAGCGGCAACAAGCGCCGGGCCAACTCCAACATCTTGGTCAACATCTTCATCCTGGGCTAATGCCGCTACCGAAAGCGGCAGAACCAGGAGCATTGTTAACAGAACCAGGCGAAATCTCCGCATGACATCCTCCTTGTGCTGCCCCTTCGCTCGTTGCGAACAAGGAACCCGGAGGTGACCTCCGTCTCAGCACTGCCGGCTCCTGAGAATCTCTTCCCAATCCGGCTCCTGTTCTCTCAGACAACAATCTCGCAGTTAAGTTGCGGTCATTCGCAAGAAAGTTTTGTTCCGCAGCCTGCCCAACCTTGAGATCTGCCAGCAATCAAGTACAAAATGCCAGGCGCGGCCATTAGTCCGCGGCTAAACTATTCAAAATCAATGTGAAGCGTATTCGATCGGATGCCGCTTCCGCCAACCCTCTAATTCGCCAGCACCGCCCGGTAGCGCACCTTGCTCTTCTTCACTTTGTCGATGGCCGCATTGGCCTGGGCCATGGGAAAGGACTCGATGGTCGCCTTCACACCGTGGCGAGCTGCCACATCGAGCATTTCCTTCAGCCGGTAAGGGCTTCCTGTCGGATTGCCGCTGATCGAACGCAGGCCGCTGATCAATGGAAAAGCATGAACGCTGACCGGTGACGGCGGAACGCCCACAAAGCAAAGCGTCCCGGTTGGTCTGAGCGCTGCCACGTACACGCCCCAGTCCTGGTCGGCATTGGCGGTGTTCAAAATGAAATCCATTGTGCCAGCCACGTCCTTCATGGCCTTCAACTCCCGGGTATTCACAAAATTGTGCGCTCCCAGCGCGCGCGCCTCTTCCTCCTTGGCGGCCGATGTGGAGAACGCTGTCACCTCCGCGCCGAAAACCCTCGCAAACTGAATGGCCAGATGTCCCAGCCCGCCGATGCCTACAACGCCCACGCGCGACGACGGGTTCACGCCATGCGTGCGCAGCGGGTTATACACCGTAATGCCGCCGCAAAGCAGAGGAGCCGTCTGCTCGCTCTCGAGAGCGTCCGGAATCGGAATCACAAAGCGGGCATTGGCTCGCACCCGGTCCGCATAGCCGCCATTCCTGTGGACACAGGTTCCTTCCGATGCTGGGCAAAGGTTCTCCATCCCGCGCGTGCACCACTCGCACACTCCGCAGGAATTCGATTGCCAGCCCAGGCCCACGCGCTGGCCTACCTCGAGTGAGCGCACCTCTGCGCCTACAGCCGTCACCGCGCCCACAATTTCATGGCCCGGAATAAACGGATACTGGCTGATTCCCCAGTCATTCGCAATCAGGTGTAGGTCGCTGTGGCAGATTCCGCAATGAGTAATTGCGATTTCCACCTCTTGCAAGCCAAGCTCGCCGGGGTCGTACTTGAACGGCAACAGTTCTGCTCCTGCCGCATGTGCTGCAAGTCCTTGAATTTGTTCCATAGTCAGTTCCGAATCCTCAGTGGGGGAATCTCAGACAGGGCGGCTCGAATGAGGGGTGCCGTCTGAATGTTGGCGTGAAGCCACCTCGCCTCACCTAGTTTAACCCGCCTCCCGGCTCGACGCGCAGATTCAGCAGTTGAAAACCGCTCACAACCCCACCCGCCGGCGCATCGGCCTCCAACTCGGCCGACTCCCCGTTCAGGCTTGCATCCTGCGCGGCTCGCATTGGCTCAAGCGTGTTCGCAACGGAAAGCGGAAGGCTGGCAAGGGTTTTTCCCTCCATGCCTGCTTGGGTCTCCGGCACCAACAGGCTCACATAGATGTGGTCCGCCGTGTGCAGCCCGCGTGCCTGGGCCAGCACTGCGTCTATGTCTGCAGGGTGACTCTGCTGGCGCGGTTGGTCCAAAGCCCGGTCCAGCGTCCCAGCATCCGAGACAAGTAGCCGAAGGTTGCCGACACCCAGCCGGGCGGGTAGCTTGACCGCAATCCGCACATTACGCGCTGCTCCGTGCCATGGCCGCAGCGTCGCCTCCACCATCACCGTATCGCCGGCGTGGACCATGTTGCCTGAGACCAGCCGTGCGGCCTCCAGTTCCACCTCGACCCGCCTTGGAATGGCCAGCACATCCAGGTCTACCGATTTCACAGCGCCGGTCCTTGCTCCATTCGAGTAGAGCCGTTGGAACCGTTCCCCGGTCAGTAACGCCGCCAGCATTGGCGTGGCCGTCGAGTCCCCGGCCGGCGCCCACACGTCAACAGGCGACGGCGAATAGCCCTCCAGGTCGATGCCACCGGTTACGTGATAGCTTGTCTCAGCCGTGCTGTCGTTGGTTTGCAGAAGCGATTGAAACAGCACCACCGCGACGGCCTGCGGCGTGAGCGCCGGCAGGTCCAGAATCTCGACGTTGACTTTGCGCTCCGCAGTTTTTGAATTGGCGCCGCTCCCATCGTCATGTACGCGGATATGCACCGGAATCATGTGTGCCCGGGCACCGAAGACGCCGCGAATAGCCGAGTCGCGATCCTCACTGAAGGCGCCGATCGTCTCGCCCGTGTTCACAATCTTGAAAGCGTTCAACTGCGAAGCAACAGTGGCCACCACGTCAGCCGTAGTCATTGGCAGCGAAACCGGCCCCGCCTGCAAAATCGAGTGTCCGCACGCCAACAGTTGCTTCGCGTCAATGTAAGTCACTGTGCAGGTGGCCGCAATTTCCAGGTCGCCACGCACCAGCTGTGCGCTCACCGCCGATCCGGGCAGCAGTCCAGCAATCGCCGTGGCCGAGGGCGCTGTCTCCACATTAGACGCGGATCCCATCCCTCCAGCAGCAACTATATCGAGGCCAGTTCCGGCCATCTTCTGCTGCCACAACCGAATGGCCTCAGGACTGAATCCGCCCATCACCAGCGGCGTTTCCATCGCCTGCATGTTTTCCACACCGGCTGGTTGCGGTGACTGATCCCTGACCCCTGATTCCTGACCTCTGTTTCCTGCCCACTGAATTGGCAGATCCCTCACTTCCAGCATCTGCTCGATGGGCGTAATCCCGGCGATGGGGTCTTTGGTGAACTGACCAATGCGGTAAGAAAGCGCGCCTACCAGCCGGTTGCCGATATAGACCGGGCTCCCGCTCATGCCGGCCACCACGCCCGTATATTCCGGCTTCACTCCGTGCAACTGAGCCAGAATCATGTCGTGGCCCGGGCCGCGCGCGCCTCTAAGCACGCCCAGAATCTCCACCTGCATCGGCTCCGGCGTACTCCCTGTGAAAACCGTCCACGCCGTGGCCTTCAACCCGCGATGGACTTCGCTCAGCGGGAAGAATCCGCCGTCCATAGATGGTCCGGCAGCCAGCGCAGTCTTATCTGGCACGGTTTGGGCAAGCATCAAGCCAGGGCAAAGAAACAGAACCAGAGCCGCGCAGAACGCCAACGCAGCCAGCCGAAACCAGGTTTTCGTCAGGGAAGTATCCACATTTATAAGAGTACAACCGGCCGCATGGCTCTCGGTGGATACGATGGTTTGCTTGCTGCGACCGCGGCCCAGAACTTTAAGGTAAGCGAAAAACTACGTAGTCGCACAGCGCCGCCACGCCTGCTCAATGTAGCTGTCGGTCATGCCGGCGATGTAGTCGGCGACGGTGCGCGCCAGACCCTCGGCAGGGATCTGCGCTTGGTGGTCTTCGGGCAGCAGGCCAGGGTCTGCCATGAGCGCGGAAAATAATCCCCGGACGATCTCCGCCGCGTAGGCATGCGACTCTTCCATGCCGGGTGAGTTGTAGAGGTTGGCGTAGAGAAATTCCTTCAGGGCGGCGCGCGCGGCTTCCATTTCCTCACTCAGCGCCGCCAGGCGACGAGGAGCGAGGCGGATTTCTTCCAGTCCAACTTCATCCAATCTGCCGGCGCCCATCGCCGCTACCTGCCTTTGCGTCTCTTCCATCAAATCCGTCACAAACAAATTCAGTATGCGTTTGATCGCCTCATACGCTGCCAGCTTCGCAGGGGCTGCGGGAAAATCGTGCCGCACAGCGTTGTGGAAGCCGCGGAAGAGCGCCACGCCCTCGCGCACCTGGCTCAGTGCGAGAATCCCCGAGTCGAGTCCGTCATCGAGATCAGCGGTCAGGTAAGCGATCTCGTCAGCCAGATCGATGAGTTGAGCTTCGAGGGGAGGGAACTGATCGAGAAAAAAGTCGGCCAGCTCCGGATGGGTAGCCGTGGAATAGTCGCGGGAATGCTTGATGATGCCTTCGCGGACGCCGAGGGTCAAATTCAGCCCACGAAAACCAGCGTAGCGCTCCTCAAACCATGTGACAATGCGCAGGGCGTGCAGGTTGTGGTCGAAGCCCAGCCCGAACCCACGAAGGCATTGATCCAGAGCCTTTTCGCCGGCGTGGCCGAAAGGCGGATGGCCGATGTCGTGCGCCAGCGCCAGAGCCTCAGTCAGCTCAGCGTTTAGCCCCATGGTTGCGGCCAGGGTGCGGGCAATCTGAGTCACTTCCAGCGTATGCGTTAGCCGGCTGCGAAAGTGATCCGAGGGGGAATCTCCCTGCAAGCGGCGGAAGACCTGCGTCTTTCCGGCCAGGCGTCGAAAGGCGCGCGCATGCAGGATACGCGCAACGTCTCGGGCAAACGGTGTGCGGTAGGGGTGCAACGGCTCGGGGTGCTCTCGGCGGGTCAATTCGCCATCTGCGCGGACGGCAATCCTCGCAGGCAGCGCATAATTCGGCTTGGCTTCCAAAGTCGTCATTGAAATGCAGGGAATAGTGAATAGGGAATAAACGACAGCCTTCAATGGCCGATACTTTCAATCAGATGGTGAAACCGGTGCCTATGTTTCCCACTTCTCCGCCTGTCTCACGAAACCATCTATTCCCTATTCCCTGTTCCCAAGTCCCTGTCCTTTTCACTCCGGCCTTGTCTGTCCCGTGGCGCTCTCCTGCTTGGCGAGCTTCACCTGTGCGCTATCCAGCTTTTTCTGCACCTTGGCCACTTCGGCCGGCTCCACATCAACTGCGGCGGACTTGGCGAACTGAGCCAGTGAAAGCTGCCACTGCGCCGCGGCCAGACGCGTACGGCCCGTCTTTTCGTAAAGGTCGCCCAGGTGGTCGTGAACTGTTGGGTCGCTCTGATCGCGGTCCACGGCCTGACGCAGTTTCTCCTCGGCCTGTTCATACTCGCCCATCTTGAAGTACACCCAGCCAAGCGAATCCAAATAAGCGCCGTTCATCGGGTCCAGCTCGACGGCCTTGCGAATCAGCTTGAGAGCCTCGGGCAACTGCTTGCCTCTGTCCGCCATCATGTAGCCCAGGTAGTTGAGGGCCATGGCGTTCGCCGGCTCCAGTTCCAGCGTCTGCCGGAAAAATTGCTCGGCCGGCTCATAGTGCTTCTGTCTCTCAGCCAGTTCGCCCCTGAGAAAGAGCAGATAGGAGCGGTCTTCCTGTTTGACGGTCAGCGTATCGGCCTTATTGAAGGCATCTTCTGCCTCCTTCCAGCGGTGTGCGCGAACGTACATCTGGCCCAGCGCAAGCCACACCTGGCGGTCATCCGCGGTGTTGGCGAGCAGACCCTTGGCCATCGCCAGCCCATCGTCGGTCTTGCCCACGTCGGCCATTTCAGCGGCCAGCATTAGCTTCAGGTCGCGATCCTTAGGGTTGGCCTCGACGGCCTTGCGCGATACATCCACGGCCTTGTCGAACTCTTTAGCGTCGCGCCACGTGTCTACCTGGAATTGATAGCCGCGCGTTGCCGTCTCGCCGCCCATGTCGATCATTTTTTGGTAAGCGCCGATAGCCTCGGCCGTCTTGTTCTGCTCGTGATAGACCGTCCCCAGCCGCTCAAGGAAGATGCCGCGATTGTTCTTTTCCTCCGTGGTGTAAGCGCCGTTGGCGTGCGAGGCCAGATCCACCATCTTCTCGAAGACCTTTGCGGCGTCGTCGAGGCGGCCCAACACATCCAGCAGCAGACCCTCGTTATAGCCGGCTTCCAGATTCTTGGCGTCCTTGGCGCGCGCTTTGCGAATGGTCATCAGCGCTTCTTCATATTTTCCCTGGCGGCGTTGAATCTCGCTAATGTGCACCAGAGCGCCGGCGTTCTCCGGGTCGGCCTTGAGCAGTGCCTCGTATTGCTTCAGAGCCTCGTCGAATTGATTGGCGTTCAGCAGTGCTTGAGCGAGCGCTTCCAATGTGCGCGCGTCTCCCGGTTCCAGGTCGGCGGCGCGTTGATAGGCGGCGATCGCATCCTCGGGCCGCTTCAGCTGCTCATAGGACGCACCCAACGCATCTTCCATGCGCGCCGTGCGGTCACCCACAGGAACCGTCTCCAGCACTTTTGCTTCCTGCGCGATGTCTCCGCTTTCCGCATACAAGCGGGCCAGGTTCAGCACCACATCTTCGGAATCGGGATCCATGGCCTGGGCGGTCTTGAACTCTTCCTCGGCCTTCGCATGGTCGTGCTTGACCGTGTAGAGCTGGCCCAGAATCATGCGATCCTCCACGCTCTTCGGCTCCAGCGTAACGATCTCTTCAAACTCCGCAATCGCTTTATCCAGCACATTGCCGGTAGGCGAGGCCGAGGATGGCGCATTTTGCCCCTCGCTCAGCGCGCGCAGGTAGATGTGCCCCAGCAGTTTGTGCGCGTCAATATTGTCGGGTACGCTTTTCAACAGCTCACGTGCCGTATTCTCGGCTTCTCGCACGTGGCCGGTACGGAAGTACAGATCCGCCAGCGCGTTGTTCAACTGAGGCGAAGCAGGGTCGGCATTTAGCGCCAGCTTGTACTCTTCAATAGCCTGCGTTACCAGTTCCGGGCGGCCATCTTCAATGGCCTGCTCTTCGTATCCGCTGGCCAGCGCCAGATGATAGTAAGCCTGGGCTCGGTTCGGCGGCGTAGTGGTGGAATCCGCAGCCTTGGCCGGTTCTGCTGGAGCCGCTTTGGCCGGTGCAATCTGGAGCGGGCTCGCAACAGGCGCTTTGGCCGGAGCTAGACTGCTCGGAGTTGGGCCGCCGGAGGCTGGACTACCTTGAGCGGGCGCGCCCGGAGTGTTTTGGGCACAGATCCGTGTTGCCGGCCAAATCCCGGCAAGGGCGGCAAAGACAAGCCAAAGCGGTAGTAAACGCAATCTTCTTATCATCATCCTGGGGATTCCATGCCTCTTAACCCGGGCCATCTGGCAGAAAAACTTTGCGCCCAGGCGTCACGAGGCTGTAAAGGCAGCCGGTGGGAGCAGCTCTGCCTACTGTACAGACGATTCTAATCGCCATTAGGCTTTCGCGTCGCTACAGATTGACACATTTTCCCGTCTGCTGGCTGAATTTATCCTACGGTATGCCCAGGAATTTGTGGGTTTGCAGGCTCAATCGCCACTGCGGATGGCCGAGGCAATAGTGAAGGGCAAGCTCGGTGTTGGCGGAGCGGCTGGGTCCGTCCATTGGCTGCAAAAAGAAATGCCCGAAAGAGAGCCGCTCGAACTCCTCAGGGTATGCGCCCGCTTGCGGATAAACCAACTTCAGCTCGCTGCCTCTCCGCTGCACCAACTCGGCTCCAGCCTTGGGGCTGATGCAGATCCAATCCAATCCCTCCGGCGCGGCAATCGTTCCATTGGATTCAACCGCAATTTCGAAACCGTGCTTATGCAGCGCGGATATCAACTTTTTGTCCAGTTGCAGCAGAGGCTCGCCGCCCGTGCAAACCACAAATCGTTTGCCCAGCCGGGAGCCATTCTTCTTGGAATTCTCAGTCCACGCGCGTTCCACTTCTGCTGCCAGATCTTGAGCGGAATCAAATTTTCCGCCTGCCGGCCCATCCACACCTACAAAATCCGTGTCGCAAAACCGGCACATTGCAGCCTTCCGGTCGCTCTCGCTGCCCGACCAGAGATTGCAGCCCGCAAAGCGGCAAAACACAGCCGCGCGGCCCGTCTGTGCCCCCTCGCCTTGCAGGGTATAGAAAATTTCCTTTACCGCGTAGCCCATTTTGACCCACCCCACGCAAGCCGCGTGCCACTTTCTCTTATCTTTCTGAGTGACCTGAGTGCAGCATTTGGGGAGCCGAGATCCTGCTCGGAGCGCGATCCGCGGTCGAAGAGGAGTGCATCTTGCCACTATGGCGTCGCAAGTCAGGGAAACCGCTAACGCAATTATCCTTGTATTCTTAGGCTTTTTCAACCCGATACTTCAACGGGTCCTCAATCCCGTTCTCCCTGAAGCCCTTGCGTCTGAGCAAACAGGAATCGCATTCCCCACAAGGCTCCCCCGTCGGCCCGGGATCGTAACAACTGCTGGTCAGGCCATAATCCACGCTTAATTCGATCCCCTTGCGAATGATCTCTGCCTTGGTGAGCGCAATCAGCGGCGTGTGAACTTTGAGTGCCTGGCGGCCTTCAACTCCGGCCCTGGTCGCCAGATTGGCCATCTTCTCAAAGGCCTTGATGAACTCTGGACGGCAATCCGGGTAACCGGAATAATCCAGCGCATTTACGCCGATAAAAATGTCGCTCGAACCCAGAACCTCGGCCCACGCCAGCGCAAACGAAAGAAAAATCGTGTTGCGCGCCGGCACGTAAGTTATGGGAATGCCGTGGCTCATCTCCTCCGTGCCACGGCCCTTGGGAACGTCGATGTCGGCGGTCAGCGCCGAGCCGCCGAAGACCCGTAGGTCAATGGCGGCGATGCGGTGGTCTTTAACCCCAATCGCTGCGGAAACGCGCCGCGCTGCATCGAGTTCAACGATGTGCCGTTGCCCGTAAGAGAACGAAAGCGCGTACAGCTCGTAGCCCTGGCCGCGAGCAATCGCCAGCACCGTGGCCGAGTCCAGCCCCCCGCTCAAAAGCACCACCGCGCGTTTTGCATTGGTTTCCATTACTTCAAGTCCCCGCCTTTGCCAATATCTATCGAGGGCGGAAGTGGATTGCTCTCATCAATAGAGGCAGCGATGCACTTCTCCAGCGAACCCTTGGCTTCAAGAATGAACTCAATTGCATCGCGTCCTGCGCCATCACCACCTCGATGTGGCGTCACATAATGCGCTTCAGCCTTCACCTGCTCCCGCGCATTCGCTACGGCCACAGAAAGGCCGCACACGCGCATCACTGGCAGGTCAATCACGTCGTCGCCCACGTAAGCAATCTCGTCCAAGGTGACGCCTTCCTTCTCCATAATCTCCCGCACCGCCTGCATCTTGAAAGCCTGGCCCTGGTAAACAAACTCCAGCTTCAGATCCCGCGCACGCATCGCCACCGTCTCCGAGATGCGCTTGGTAATAATGCCCAGCTTCATGCCGCCCAGCCGCGCCAGCGTCACTCCCGCGCCGTCGTGGGCGCTGAACCCCTTGGCCTCCACCATCTTGCTGGTAATGGCGCCGTCCGGCGAGACCAACGGAACCGGAATGATCCAGATTTGGCCGTTGGTCAGAACGCCATCCACGTCAAAGAGAATAATCTTGATGCGCCTTGCGCGATCCTGTGCGGAGAGAGTCATTGAGTGATTTTATCAAGACTTGCCGCGCCACAACCTTCAAGGATTTCCTGTTCGATGATTTATAAACCACCAGTTAGATTTCATGCCCCTTCGGCAAAATCATAAGTTGTGGAATGCGCACATGCGGCGGTTGCTCAAGAATGAACAGAACCATGCGCGCAACGTCGCCTGGTGTCAACGGCTCCGCAATCCCCATGGATTCGGATGGAGGCACCTCCCAGCGACTGTGCAGACCGGTTCTGACCAGTCCGGGCTCAATGCAAGAGACCTGCACATCTGTCTTGCTCAACTCCATGCGCAAGGCTTCCGAGAGCGCTTCGATAGCGTATTTGGTTCCGGCGTATGCGCCGGCTGTTGGACGCACCTTCCTGCCCAATATGCTTGAGGTATTTACTAAGTGCCCGGTCTTTTGCTCAACGAAATGCTTTAGAAAGACATAAGCCACGCGAAATGCGCCCTCGACATTCACGCGCACCATCTCGCAAACGCGCTCGATATCAATCGCATCGACAGATCCGACTTCAAGTAGCCCGCCATTATTGAAGCACACATCGCAGCGTCCGAAGTTTTCAATTGCCGCGGACAGCAAGGCCGCAGGGATCGCCGCATTCTGTAAGTCCCCAGCGACGGTCACGGACGGAGTTCCCAGCTTTGCCGCCAGAGACTTGAGTTTCTCAGCCGACCGGCCGCTAAGAACCAGGCGGTATCCTGCTACAGAGAGCGCCTCGGCGACTGCCGCTCCAATTCCGCCCGTGGCACCAGTAATGACTGCAACCTTCCCCTCGTCCATTCCGCCCATGCTTCGCCTCGTTGTCCAAGGATAACCGAAGGCGCCGATCTTTTCGCGCACTTTACCGAAGGGGTAAGTTGCGACACAACACCAGCTCTGCGATACCTTAAACGAATGAGCTTCGCCTAGCCGGTCAAGCTGATTAAGGAGAAACCATGCCAGCGTATCTTATTTCGTTGTGCAGACACGTTACTGACCGAAAGCGCCTGGAAGATTACTGGGCAAATGTTGCGCCAGCGTTTAAGAGCGTTCTAGCCAAGCCGCTTGTAGTCTACACTCCGTTCGAAGTCCTTGAAGGCGATGGCGGCGTGCGGGGCGTTGTGCTTTTTGAGTTTTCTTCAATGGAAGAGGCGCGGCGGTGGTACTATAGCGCGGCCTACCAGGAAGTGAAGAAACTCCGCGAAGGGGCAGCCGACTTCGATCTTATTCTCGTGGACGGCGGGGTTGTGTCGGCAGCAGAGCGAATGCCGGGGTCGAAATCTTGAAATAACACAAAGGAAGAAGTGCCTACCGCCCCAGTGATTATGGTGCTGCTTCGTCATCTCGCAAAGGGTGGGAACCGCGAACCTCATGGCGCGCAGGCGCCATCCGCCAGAACGGCAAGTCCCCCGACTGCAGGGCGTGCAGATAATTATCTCCGTCTGGCGCAAACTGGCAGGAAGAGGTGGTGAATAGAAGCCACCACCTTCAGCGCCAGCAGGGAGGCCCCCCTACCCCCTATAAATCTTTTGCAAACCTTGCAGGTAATTTTCCTGGCAATATCGCGAAACGTCGAGTCTAACTCGAACCAGCCCGGAGTCAGCGATTTTCGCCTAACGCATTTTCGGAAATGATGTAGACCGAAAGCACTACCGCTGAGTGGGTTTTTCCTCAAGAAAAACCCACATTCACAACTTTTGCGAGTTCACACTATTTCCGAAAATGCCGTAGGCACCTTCCGGGCGCAGGGCTGCGGTGGAAAGGGAAGGTAACCATCACGGTCAGCAGTTCACTGCGGTTCGGCAGCCGGCGTCGTTAGCGGCGCTTTCACCAGCACAGCAAAGCGTGGAAATGCAAAACTGCCTCCGGCGTCGTCGATCACATTCAACTGGCATAGATACGCGCCCGCCTTGAGTCCGCTGAGCGGCACATCCAGTTCCATGGCCACGGCGTCGCGGCCTTCCACATTGACCGCGCGCGCCTGCACCATTGGCGTCTCATACACTTTTGTCGAGCCTTGAATCAGTTCAAGACTACTCAGCAGATTTATGCCTGGCTTGCTTCCTTTGGGCGCGCCGTCTGCGGCCTTTGCGTGCGCCGGAGAGTAGATTTCATAGAGCAGATAAAGGTGCTGGTCCTGGCGAAAGACGTGGCTGATATTTGGCACGTACTCCTCGCCGCCGCGCACCAGCGGCGTGTCTTTCTTGCTCGGCTGGCGCAAAGAAGCGAGCACGATCGAACTCATGTTGAGCGGCGCCTTCTTCATCTCCGGCAGCGTAATCTCCGCTTCGAACGAGCCCATTTGACCGGTCTGATTTTCGCGCACTACGAATTTCAGGTGATACTTCCCCGGTGGCAGATTGAAGCTGGTGGTGTACTGGATGTTCTTCTGCCGCGCCTGCAACGCCGGATCGAGGTTGAGCTTCACTGTCTCGCGCGCATGGCCGATTGCCCGTTTCGCGTCGTCGAGCACCTCGCCGATTACGTCGAGCGTGGCCTTGTCCTTATCGCCGCTCTTCACAAAAGGAATCTGCGATCCCGGAACAATCAGCGAAATCGGCACATAGAATCGATTCTCGCTGAGACGAAAATACAACGCGTCGAGATAGACGGCCATGTCTGTTGCCGGTAAGTCGCTGGCTAACTGCTCTTCAAGTTCGCGTTCGCGGTCCTCGTGCCCCGCGTGTTGAAAATCTGCCGGCGCGTAGTAGCCGGGCCGATATTCCAGCTTGACTGCGGGCCGGTTGATCTTGATGGTCAGCTTGCGATAGCGCCCATCGCGCGACGGATTAGAGCTATGAAATCCGATAGCATAATAAGCCGAAGTGTCGCGCTGCACCTGCGCAAAAGCCGGGGCAAAATCATTGGAATCGAAAAACGCTTTGCCGCCGGTGTCAGTCGACAGTGTGGCCATTACCTCTTGCGTGGCGAAGTTTGCGTTCATGTTGTTCAGCAACGCGCCACCATTAAAGGCTCCTGTCCCGCGCAGGCTGCCGGTGGAGGCGTCGCCCAGGGGCGCCACGGCCTGCAAACCGCGTGTATCCACGCTGTAGATGGCTAGGTTGGCGCGCACGGCCGCATTGATTGCCGCCCGCAGCGAAGCTTCGTTCTCAATGCCGTCGCGTTGAATGCCTCCCGAAAAATAGAGCAGAGATTTCTTCTCAGTAATCTTTTCGAGCGACTTCGACACGGTCCTGAGTGCGAAAAGCTCGCGGTCGGTATTGAGGTCGTTGTATTCGCTCTCGTCGGGCGTGTAGCCGGTGCTATCTTCCACCTGATTTGCGTTCGCGGATGCGCCCAGTGCAAAGCCCTGACCCTCGGTGCCGTTGTAGATGCCCACTTCTTTGATCAGCACATTCTTGTCTGAGGTGAAATCCTGGTCCACCTTGAGCGTGTCACCCAGTGAGACCAATGCCACCAGGTCTGCCGGCTGCATTTTCGTGCGCAAATAATCCTTGGCCGCCGCCACGCTGCGGTCAAGATCTTCCGGCTGCATCGAAGTCAGGTCGAAGAACATGACGATCAACCGATGATTGCGCAGTTCCTCGGGCCGGGCTACCTCGGCAGCCCTTGCGCCATTCGTGTTCACCCCTGCGGCCAGTCCGCTGGTAGTCGTTTCGTTAAGCGGTGCGGCCATCTCGACGCTCTCAAAGTCGAAAGCCGAAATCTGCTGCTGCTTACCGTTCTCGTAAATGCTGAAATCGTTACGCTTGAGGTCGCGCTTCAGCTCGCCGGTCTTGGCATCGCGCGCCACCACGTTCGTCAGCACCAGATCAGCGTTCATCTTCAGTACATAGCCGCTCGGCGGCGCGGCAGAGGCCTGCGAATCCGGCGAGTCTTGTGCAAAGCCGGGGCTCTGCCAAGCGCCCGAATACACCAGCGCCAGCGCCGCAAACCCCGCTCCGGCTTTTCGCAACCAACCCGTCATAAGCTTTCTGCCGTAGCTAATTCCGTTAACTCCGCAGACTCTCAAAACCTGTACCTCGCCATAAACTGAAACGTCCGCATGGAAGCGGCTGAAGTCACCTGCCCGAATGACGGCGAAGCAGCGTTGGTTTCAACGCCGGAGTACTGGACGGTATTGAAAACATTATTGGCAGTCGCGCGAAATTCCACGCTGCGCGTGCCGCCGAGTTGCATCGTCTTCGAGAGCGACATGTTATTTTGAATGGTTCCCGGCCCTGCGACCGAGTTGCGTGAAACATTGCCGCAGTCAATGCAGTTCGGCGTGGTCGAATCATTCGGAGGCTGCGCGAATGCAGCAGAATTAAACCACTCTTTCAGCGATCCCGCCCCTGCTGTGACCGAAACGCCCGGAACACGATTGGGACGTTGTGTGCCGGCTGTGCCGTTGGTAACGTCTGCCACCCCCGCCTGATAAGCCGGCGTAAGCGGCGTTCCGGTGGCGAAGGTAAAACTGCCCGAGACAGAAAATCCTTCCAGAATATGCGATCCAACGCCGCCGGTCACCCAGCGCTTATCCTTGCCGAAGGGTAACTCGTAAAGATAAGTTCCGCTGACTTTGTGGCGCACGTCGAAACTCGAGTTACCTTCCTCGGCACCGAGATCTTGCCAGTTCTGCGCGACCACAGTCGATGTCCCGCCCACTGAGCCGGCATCGTCGATGGAGTGTGAGTACTGATAATTTGCGCCGAAGGCAATGCCGTTTGAGAGTCTTCTGTTCACGCGCAGTGTCCCTGCGTTAAATCGGGAAGACGCCGCGGACTGATCGTAGTTGAAGATGGCGCTCGTGGGCGTGAGGCGCGGCGCGCTCGTAATATCCAGATTGCTGCCCTTCGAACCGTTGTAACCCGCATTCACAACCACGCCCCAGGGCATTGTCTTCTGCACGTCGAGATTCCACACCTGCACATAGGGCAGGCGATAGTGCGGATCGAGCGCGTAGTTGCCCACCGTGTCAGGCGTGGGAAACCCACTCGCCAGCGAAAGGCAATCAGTTGTCGTTGACGGGCATTGGTTGGATTCGTTGGTCTGCTCGTTCACAAACAATGGATTGTTTACCATCGGCTCATGGGCCATAATCGTCGCAAAAGTTGCGTATTGGCTAACTGTATAGTTGATGCCGTAGCCGGCGCGTACTACGGTCTGTTTGGGTAACCGCAGAGCCATGCCGAGTCTTGGCGCAACAGCGACACGAAATGGAAATACCAGCGAATCCGGCAGTGAGCCACTGAATGAGGACGGGGCGCCAGGTTCTACTTCAGCAACTGAGGTAAACCCGCTGGCCGCATTTGTATCCACCATTGCAAGGTGGCCGTACTTCTCTGTGTAGGGTGCGAAGAACTCGTAGCGTAGTCCGTAATTCAAAGTCAGGTTTGACCGCGCGCGCCAGTCGTCTGTTGCGTAAGCGTCCCAGACATTTTCGCGCAGATAGTTCTTGGACGCGGAGGAGTCGATGCTGGTCTCTTGCGGCTCGCCCAGCAAGAAATCTCCCAGTGCCGAACCGGTGTAAAGGCCGGTGAAGTAGAAGGTCCCGGTTCCGTTGTATAAGGAGCCTGAAGTGTTAGAGCCGCCCAGAAAGTCGCGGTGCACGCGCCGGTAGTCGCCGCCCATACGAATATTGTGCTGGGCGTGAATCCAGCTCAGCGCCTCTGAAAGTGAAATCGTCTGCGACAGCGACAGGCTGGGCTGCAGCTCACTTAATCCTGTGAAACTACTCAGCACCACGTTGGGCAGGCCGTAGTTGAGCGGATCGGTGTTCAACGCAGGAGCGGGCAGTGAACCGCTCCGCGGTCCCAGAATGCCTATATTTGTGGCTACGTCGGTCGTGTTAGTGAAGAAATTCTTAGCTCCGCTGGTCGCCCGATTCCAGTTGGCGTTGAAGATGTTAGTCAGCTTGTGGTAGCCCACCGTGTAACCGGCCTGCACAGAATTCGAGTTTGTGGAACTTTTGCCGCCCAATTGTGGAAAGACGTTTACATCGTCCGCTGCGGTGCCAGCCCAGTTGTAATTCAAGTTGATGCTCTGCCGCAGACCCTGATTCTGCGCCCTGCTGCGTCCGCTGCCGCCCCGTCCAGCGCCAAGCAGCGTCGCGTTCTTGCCCAGGCTGCGCATATATCGCGCGCCCGCTTGCGTCGAGTTAGTCTGGGCTGTGGTCAGCAGATGGTAGTTTTGTGCATAACCAGGAAGATTCGGCAACGGAAAGAATTGGAGCAAGTTGGTTGCGACTTGGACAGGTGTAATGGTGTTGGTGAGTCCAGGAATCGTGCCCGTGCGCTCGTCGACCGTTCCGAAAAGGGGATTGCCATCCGTAGGCACAGTCGCGTAGTCGTCCAGAGGGCTGGAACTACGCTGACCGCTGAGGGTGAGGAACAAGGCGTCCTTGCCGCTGGGCTTGGTCACTCCGGGCAGGTAAGGCGCGCTCATAAATGTGATTCCAAAGCGATTTGTTCCCGAGGTCGGCTGTTGCTGCGGCTGGCCGCGCAGAGAAAACGGCTCCGCGTTGAGCGCCGAATTGCTGCCGATCCAGAAGATAGCTCCGTGCGGCTGTCCGGGGTTGAAGCCGCGGAAGTTACCGCGCCCACCTCCACCAAACCCGCCTTGTCCCCCAAATCCTCCTCCACCAGACCCTCCAAAGCCGCCGAAGTTTCCGACGCCCTGCCCATTCTGTCCGCCCGGCAATGCACCCTGGGCGCGAAGGGTCTCGATTGTGTCGCGGATGCGGTCCAGGTCGAGGCCGGCCAGTGGACTCACTGTTCCAGATTGGCCGCTGATGGCCACCGAATCGTCACCAAAGTCGGAGTTGCCTGCGATCGAGGGCAATGCCGCGCCGGACAAGCCGGTTGACCCAGCCTGCGTCTCTGCATCCCCTCCCAGCGCACTCATCAGGCTCAGGTTCAGCGCGCCGCTCGGAGCCATTTGGCGAATGGCTGACTGGATAAGCGGCTGGCCCGCCGCCTCGTTCTCCTGCTGCTCAACCACTCGCGAGGCCAGCGTCAGGTCAAGATTCACTGTCTGATCGTGGCCGCTCGCGTTGATTACCGCTTCCTGAGCGCCCGGCGCGAAGGCCGCGAACTGTGTGCGGATAACGTAGCGACCATTCTGTGCAATGACCAAGGTCCACGCACCGTTGATGTCAGTCGTGGTGGAATAGCGCTTTCCGGTGAGCGTGTTCTGTGCGGTAACGGTCACACCGGGCAGTGGAATGTTGCCGCTCTTGACTGTGCCGTGCAGTTTTCCGCCCACTATGGCAGGGGTTTGCGGCGACGATTCCGATGCGCTAATGGCAGGTGCGGGCGGGGCTGTCGGCGTGGCCGGCGACTGTGCCAAAGCGGCAAGGCCGCCGGCCACAATGATTCCGGTCACTACCGCCCATTGCCCGGCTTCTCGCCGCATGGCCGCTCCTTGTCATTTTGCACTCTTGCTTAGTCAGACGGACCACGCGCCGCAAAGGTTTACTGTTTCCGGCCTGGGTTAGAAGAGTGGCCGCATTTGCGTCTGATCAATGTGTAATAGGGGTATTTACTTGACGCCACCAACCCCAATATGTAGACTTCGGGGTCATGGACGAGGATTTTCCGCGGACTTTGCTGGAGCTGGAAAGGCGCTTTAGCAGCGAGGAGGCTTGCGCCG
>JBEKSE010000006.1:0-133170 GCA_049517315.1 Occallatibacter sp.
TTCAGCACAGCAACCGCAGCTTACACGAAAGGGGCGCCCTTTTATATTGCGTGGCCCCGGTCTCAAGCAGGATTTTATCAAGTCGAGGGTGCCACCGGTCCCTCGCCTTTGGGGACCGGGGAAAACTCAAAAAATCGACCGTGAAATATCAATCCAGCAAAGTCGCCCAGTGTCCAATCTGACACGCCAATTTCCCTCGCTGTAAATGACCCCGTTCACTCGCTGATCCCGTCGTAGAAGAGGCCGAAGCCCACCGCCCCACCGCAGGCGTTTGCAGATAATTACGCATTTTCCTGCACAATCAAATCAGGAAACCAACATGACAGAAGCCATTGAAACCACCCCCGCCCCAATCGAGACGAAGATACCCTTCGCCGCCGCCACAAACCCAGCCGTCGCCCGCTGCGTGTGCGCCTGGATACGCGTCAACAAGGCAGAACGCGCAAAAGGCAAGGACAAGTATGATGCCTCCAAGGCGGCCAACCGTGCCTACCTCGACGCCCTGCCACCGCTTTCCGGAGAAGAAAACATCCGCGACTTTATCGCCTGTGTCACTCAAGCGATGCTCGCAGACATAATTCTGGAGAGTTCGGGCAGCAAGCTCCTCTACGCCGCACAGGTCGCCTACATGACATCTCGCGGCCAAGCCAGGGCCCCCAAGGCAGCCGCTTAGCCTTGACCCCACCCCCCTGGAGCAAGAAGGGCAAATTTTCCTTAAAACCTTGCAGATTATTTTTAACCCGTTTGGAATCAATGTCTGTTGAAAACTCTTCCCTCCCAAATCATCCCGCATCGTGAGATTTGGCCTCTGAAATTCACCGGAGAAATCCGTTTTTCGCCCAAATCAAAGGCCCCGAAGCATCGCTTCGGGGCCTTTTCACTGACTTGCTATCTCGCCTTAAGCAGCTTTCTTCGCGGCAGCTTTCTCCGCGGCCATCGAAGACCTATGTTTTCCCTTGCGCCATCAGCACCAGCAGCCAGCCGTTCAACCCGGCGATAAGCACAGCGACGAACCAGGCGAGCGCCTTCAGCCAGCGGGCGTTCACAAATTCGCCCATGATCTTCTTGTTTCCGGTGAAGAGCACCAGCGGCACCACGGCAAAGCTCAACTGCAACGACAGAATCACCTGGCTCAGGATCAGCAGCTTTTCCGTGCCCTGTTCGCCGGTGACCGCGACCACGATGATGGTGGGGATAATGGCCAGGGAGCGTGTAATAAGCCGCCGCAGCCAGGGCGAAACCCTCAAATGGATAAAGCCCTCCATCACCACCTGCCCGGCCAGCGTGCCGGTTATCGATGAATTCTGCCCGCTGGCCAGCAGCGCAATGGCAAACAGTGTACTCGCGCCCGCCGCGCCCACCAGCGGACTGAGCAGCTTGTACGCGTCCTGTATGGCCGCCACGTCGTACAGTCCGCGCCGATTGAAGACCGCCGCAGCCACAATCAAAATGGCAGCATTCACAAACAGCGCCAGGGTGAGCGCCAGCGCCGAGTCGATATTGGCCATGGTTATGGCCTCGCGCTTGCCCTTCGTCGTGCGTTCATATTTGCGGCTCTGCACAATCGAGGAGTGCAGATAAAGATTGTGCGGCATCACTGTCGCGCCCAGAATTCCGATGGCGATGTAGAGCATGGCGGGATTGGTGACAATAGCCGTCGACGGAATGAAGAGGCTGTGCAGCGCCGGCCAGTAATCCGGCTTGGAAAGAAACATCTGCACGCCAAACATACCCAGGATGGTGCCGATGAGCGTGATGACCAGCGCCTCAACATAGCGGAATCCCCAGCGTTGCAGCACCAGAATCAGCAGCACATCCAGGCCTGTGATAAGCACGCCGTAAAACAGCGGAATGTGGAACAGCAGCTCCAGCGCAATGGCCGAGCCGATCACTTCGGCCAAATCGCAGGCGGCAATGGCGATCTCCGCGCCAATCCACAGCGCGTAGCTCACCCTTGGCCCGTAGCTTTGATGGCAGAGCTGCGCCAGATCGCGCTCCGTGGCCACGCCCAGCTTGAGGCTCAAACTTTGCAGCAGAATGGCCATCAAATTCGAGGCCATGATGACAAACAGCAGCGTGTAGCCGAAGCGCGAGCCGCCGGCAATGTCCGTGGCCCAGTTGCCGGGGTCCATGTAGCCGACGGAAATCAGGAATCCGGGGCCCAGAAAACCCAGCAGCCTCCGCCAATACTGCGGCGACCGGGAAATGCCAACCGTCGCATGGACCTCTCCCAGCGAAGGTATCTGGTGTTCGGCGCCCGGCGCGAGGCCAGGGATTACGGGCAGGGGGATTTCGGCCGTAACGGTCATACAACGAGTATGCCACAACCAGTTAACTATAGTTAACGCATTCTCTTAAATTAAATTATCTCCGGCTTTCCACCCTCAGCCAGACCGCATCCGCCGCCGGGTGGCCAAGAATAGAAACTCCCGCAGGTAGCTCAATCGAAACGGTTTTGTCGTAATTCTGACTCACCACCCGCAAGCTTTGACCGGGACCAATACCGTTGCTATGCAAAAAAAGCAGCAGCTTGGGGTCGCGCTCATGCAGGCTGATGACCGTGTAACGCCGCCCCTCGACGGCCTCTGACAATTGAATCTCGCCGCGCTTCTTTCGCACCGCAGGGCTCTCGGGCAACACTTGGTTGCCGTGCGGGCAGGCGCCGTGCTCGCCCAGTTTCTCTTTGAGTTTGGCTTCAAAGGCCAGCGAGACCGCATGCTCCAGCCGCTCGGCCTCCTCGTGAATCTCATGCCATTCCATGCCGAACATTTCGCTCAGCATGCGCTCGATGAGATGATGCCGCAGAGCTGTGCGGTAGGCAATCTCGCGGCCCGACGCGGTCAGCCGCACAATGCCGTCCGCGCCTACCTCCACAAAACCGTCGCGCTTCAGCCGTTTGAGCGCCATGGTCACGGCCGGCGCTGAAACCTCAAGCCAATGCGCCAACGTAGCCGAAATCACCTGCCTGCCCTCGGCCTCGGCCTCGATGATCGCCTTCAGGTAGTTTTCCTTCGATACGGGTATCGAGTCTTTCATGGCTTATTCAGCCTCTGGTTAGCGGCTTTAGACTACCCTTCACTTCACCCGCACACTCGGCTCTACTGACAATCCCGGCCTCAACTCGTGATTGGGATCCTCGTTTGCCAGGTCAGTGAAGTCTACGCGAACCGGAACCCGCTGCACGACTTTCACATAATTTCCCGTCGCATTTTCCGGCGGAAAAAGCGAAAGCACCGAGCCAGTGGCGCCGCCAATCTGCGTCACCTTGCCGTGATAAGTCTTGCCCGTCGAGTCCACTTCAATCTCCACAGCCTCGCCGGCGGACATATGCCGAAGTTGCGTCTCCTTGAAGTTGGCCGTCACCCATAATCCTTCAAGTGAAACCAGCATCAGCAGGTTCTGCCCCGGCGCGACGTTTTGGTTAATCTCTACGCTCTTGCGAGTGATGATGCCCGCCTCCGGAGCCACGATCTTTGTGTAGCTCAGGTTGAGTTTGGCTTGGTCGAGTTGCGCTTGCGCCTGAGCTACCTGGGCCTGAGCCTGCTTGGCGCGAGCTGATTGCGCGACCACCTGTTCAGGGCCGGTCTGTGCGTATTTCAACCCGGCCTCGGCCTGGGTCTCGCGCTCGAGGGCAACCTTCACTGCATCCACGGCAGCCTGCTCGTTGGCGCGTGCGTCGGCCACGGCGGCCCTGGTCGAGTCGGCTGCGGCCACGGCGGCGTCATACTGCTGCTTGCTGATGACGTCTTTTTCAACCAGCGGCTTGTAGCGCTCCAGATCCGCCTGCGCCTTGGTAAAGTTGGCCTGGGCCTCGGCCACGCGAGCGTGCGCCGCGTCCAGTTGCTTCTCTGCCTGCCCCACCCCGGCTTGAGAACCGGTCAGGTTGGCATCGGCCGAGCGCAGATTGCTGCCGGTATTCACGGTGGTAATCGGCACATTCACGTTGGCCGCAGCGGCATTGGCCTGCGCGCTCTCGAGCGCCGCCTCGGCGTTCTCCACCGCGACTTGATAATCCGACGGGTCCAGTTCGGCAATCGTGTCACCCGCCTTCACCACCTGGTTCTCATCCACGTAAACCTTGGCGACCTGGCCGGCGATGCGCGCGCTCACCTGAATCAGGTGGCCGTTCACTTGCGCGTCGTCGGTGCTTTCGCTATAAGTCGAGTGCCACCACAGGCCGAGTGCAACCAGCGCGAGCACCACAATCACCGCAATAATAATGCCCCTGCGGCGGGATTGCGGCTGTAGGCTCTCAATCTCGTCGTCCGCATTGTTTGGGGGTGTTGGAGCTGAATCCGCCACGTTTACTTTCCTCCCAGATAATTCTTGTAGTTTTCGCCTGCTCCCAGGGCCCGAGCCAAGCTGAGCTTGGCTACATTGTGCCGGTAGAGGCTGGTCACGTATTGATCGTTGGCCTGGGCCACGGATTGCTGGGCCTGGCTCACTGCCAGATTATCGCTCACGCCATTCGCGTAGCGTTGCTGGGCCTCGCTCAGTGCCTCAGTTGCCAGCTCGACTGACGACCGCGCAACTTCCACCTGCTTCTGCGCTGCGGCAATGTCCAACAGGGCATCCCTCACATCTGCATCCACTTGCGCATTCTTGTCGCTTAGTTGAGCCTGCACCGTGTCCAGTTGCGCCTGGGCCACCTGTGCCTCGCCGCGCAGCCCGTATTCCCTGAAAAGCGGAACGCTCAGCGTGCCTGAAGCGTCGCCGGTGCCATGCGACTTCTTCGGATTCACGCCGATATCGCCGTAGTCCCCGTTGAATGTGAGTGTGGGCAGCCGTTCGGCGGTAGCCGCCTTGCGCTGCTCCTTGGCCGCTTTGGTCTGCTCCACCATCGCCGCCAGATCCTTACGGTTTGCGTGTGCCTCGCGGATGGCTTTGTCTACATCAATCCCGTCAAAGGCCGCGTAAGGCGCTTTGTCGGCCAGGTTGAAGCTCTGCGCCAGAGGAATCCCAATCGCTCGCGCCAGCGCCAGCTTGTCTTTTTCGAGAGCGTTGCGCGAAACAATCAACTGCTGTTCCAACGACTGGTAATCCACCCGCGCTCTCAGCTCATCCAGCAGCGGCGCGGTCCCGGCCTCGTGGTTGGCAACCGCCTGGTCCAGCGATACTTTCGCCGTCGCCACCTGCGCTTGCACGCTGGCAACGCGTGTTTCGTCGGCCAGCGCCAGCAGGTATGCGTTGCCCGCCACCAGCATCACCATCTCGCGCGCGTCCTGGGCCGACAATTGCGCGGCGGCAAAGTTGTGCCGCGCGGCCAGGTAGTTGCGCAGCGAAGTCACATCGATCAGCGACCAGCTCAGCGACGCCCGCAGATCGGTAAATCCAAACGGCCCAATGATGGTGGGAAAGCCAGGAATGCGCAACCCCTCGGCGGGCAGGTCCACCTGCATCACGGTTTCCTTCGCGCTCGCGTCCACCGAGGGCAACAGGGCCTGCAACTGGCTCAGCCGTTCGCCGCGCGCCGCTGCCGTCTGTGCGCTGCTCAGAATCACGCCCAGATTGGCCTTCAACGCCCGCTGGATCGCGTCGTCGAGTGTTAAATCAATAGGCTGCGCCGAGACCTCGTCTTTTGCCACGCTGCCTTGAAAGCTTGACGCGGTCGGCTGCATCGATGCGGTGGGCGGCGCTTGCGCGGCCAACCCCACGGGAGCCAGCACCATGAGGCCCAGAGCCAGGGCGCGGGCTGTGGGCCGAATCGAGCTGTTGTTTGAAGTATTTGAGGGCATCTAAACCGTTCGACTCTCACTGAAGCACTGTTGACCCTGAAATTGTTCGCTCTCTAACAGATGCGAAAAGCCACCGGCAGGGTTCGTATATGTAGTGTATCGAATCGACATGCCAAGTTGCGTCACGCACTCCGCTCTCGGCGGCGTCTGGTGAATCCCAAATCGACCGGCTTTGTGTCAGGACCCGACTTCAGTCGTGCCGCAAAGGCCAGCAAAACTGATGGACTTTAGCCCCTGCAGGACACGTTTCCTCGCTTGCCGAATGCTCGTTCGATTCGCCAGGCACTGCCTATTCCCTGTTCCCTGTATTTCACTTCGCCGCCGAAGCGTGCAGCAATTGCGAAGCCAGCGAACACAGCCCCTGCCGAAATTCCCCACGAACCCCCTCCGGTGTCCATGCGGCGGCTTGCGGCCCACCATGAGTCCGCAGCATCGCGGCAGTCTCAGGGGTAGTAAACCCGGCCACTGCGCGCAACACAAAAACCGTCCGCTGAGCCGCAGGCAGGCTTTCCAGCCAGCTTCGCACCCGTTCGCGCTCCGTCCCGCCAATCATCTTTTCCAGTTCCGCTGTCGAAATCCCTGCCGAGGCCAGATCGTCGTCCTTAATGCACGCTGACACCGGCTCCAGCCCATCCGGCGCGGCCAGGCTTCCGGGGTTGCGCTTGGCCATCAGGTTAATCGCCGCGGCAACCAGCGCCCGCCGGCCGCTTCTGCGCGCTTCTTCCAGATCGTGGCAAGCGGAACCCTCCGCATTGGCAATCGCGTGCTCCACCAGCCGCACGCTCTGTTCACCTTCGCCCACCAGCATCGAGGCCATGCTGTAGAGCCGCGCGGCCATCAAATCCACCACGTCGTCCATTCCGGCCACCCCTCTTGACACCACTGCCTCATCCTTGGCGTGGCCATTCATCAGCCCATGCACCCTCTTGGAAAAGGCCTCAGCTTCGGCAAGGATCGACTGAGGCGGGGTCGCGCTCTCACTCGGCAAACTGGATTCTGGGGGCATTGGGACCTCCTTATGCGCGAGCACAGCGAGTCGAAGATACTGCATCTTCCGGGGAATAAAGCGACCGCTCTCAACCTTTATCCTCAACCCGCCGGGCAGGACTGGTCAATTCTGCACAGCGGCCGGTAGTGGGCCGGCCTGAAACGTACGAGATTCAAACGAAGTGTACGCGTCTCCAGCCCGTACATAAGCCAGGCAAAATCGACTGAGCCTCGCAGGCTGCGGAAAAACTCCATTCGGAGGGAGGCAAGGTCTGTCCGGGTTGCCGGCTACACACTCGGAACTCAAAGGAGCAGCCTTGCTCTCTTCTTTGGAGGCGCCACTTGGGATTCGTGAAGTCCCGGGTTCCACAAACGGGATCTCCACCCCAGAGATGAAGACCCATCGTCGGGAGCCCCGGGAACTTGGGGCGCCCTGACGCTGGTCGAAGTGGAAATCATTGGGTTGCGAAGGAATCGCCTTCCATTCCACGGTTGCCAAGTTCCGTGCTGGTCCAGCCAGCTGGTCCATTGTTGCTGTAGGTGACGGTGGTGGTGCCAATGCTTCTGGACATGGAGCAGAAGCCTTTCAAGCCAGACTTCTTGGGAGTGGCGTGAGCTTCCCAGGCCATTCCGTTCACGGCGAGGGTGTAGGTGTAGTTGGGGTCGCTTTTGTTTGGGTCAAACTTCAGATGCTCGATGCTGTTTCCTCTGGGATACGTTCCCGACAGAAGCTGATCCAGTGGGCAAGTGTGCTGCAAGGTGAGCTGGCATTCGTGCTCGATCTCCTCAATAGCGGAGAGAAACATATAGGCGATCTGCTCTTCGCGCTTGAGTTGGACGGGGCCCTTTGCATCTTCGATCTCGACTTTGGCTTTGGTGGCGAAGGGGCCTGAGGCTGTGGTGAAAGCAGAAACAGTTGCTGCCGGGGCGCTCGCGGGAGCCGAAGATGCGCTCGCGCCGGAGGCAGCATAGATGGCTGTGACCTCCGCGGGCTTGAGGGCGCGATTCCATAGGGCTACATCGTCGATGCCGCCATGAAAGAATCTGCCAGGGAAAACGGCGCTTGCGCCAATGGTGAAGACATTTTTCTTGCCGGCTTCGCCTCCGCCTTTATCCGTGGCGACGGGCTTGCCGTCCCAGTAGAGCGCGCGGGCGTGGGTGGGTGTGTCAAGTGTGGCAACAATCTGATGCCACTGGCCGATCAGCGAATTGGGTGAGGGAGTGTACGAAAGATGGCCGCCGGAGGCGGTATAGAACCTGAGGGTATTGTCAGTTTCGAACTGCACGTCGAGATCGTTGCCGTTCTCAGACTCGCCAGCGACGTAAAAGAAGTGGCCGGACTTCGAGGGCAATTCAGCCATGTTGACCCAGGCCATGATGCTTGCGGCGGCGCCGACTCCCCCGAATTGAGTTGTAGTGATGTAGGCAGAGTGTCCATCGAGGTTGAGGTAGCGATTATTCGCGGTGAGGACAGGCGCTCCGGAGACCGCAATGGCGGCAGAGCCGGTTACCTTGTAGGTACTGGTGCCGGCCTGGCTTTGTCCGGAGGTGGAGTCGAGCCGGTAGAAAGCGATCGGTTTAGTGGAAGCGACCTCGGCAGGGAAGCTGGTTTGGGCTTGAATTGCGACGGAGCTGACAGTGGCGATGGCAGCCAATGCGGCGATGGCCGCGGAGCGGGCTTGCGTAGAGATGAACATGGGAAAGGTGCCTCTCTCGTACGTGTTCTGGAAGGTCCGGCCTGATTGCAGCGCGCATCGATGCGGATCTGCTGACCCCTCGTTGCCGGTGAACTCGGAACAGTCTATCGCAGGGCATCGACGGTTTTCAATTCGATTCCGCAGGTTCTCAGGATGACCGCCAGAGAATCCGGTTGCGTGGATGCGTCGATCCGCTCGATTGTTGGGCGATAGACCTGGACCGACGCAGCAGAGTCCATTCTTCACATCACCTGCGCCTGGATCATGCGCAGCCCAAAACTGACCACAAGGGCTGAGGATAGATAACGAACGACGGAAGGTCCAGGAATTGGGTGTTGCCTGGATCGTCGCCGATCCGAAACTACTACATAGTAAATAGCGTTTCCATGGCGGAACCCGATTGATCCCGGCTGAGGATTGTCAGTGTACCGAAGCGGCTATCAGCGTCGGCATTCCGTTGCACACGGCATCTACTCCGGCGCCCCGAAATTGCCAAGAAAAAATCGTTCGCGTTATCATGTTTTTTGTATGGCTTTTCCGATCAAAACCTGCGTCATTTGCTCCCAGGAGTTCGAACTGCACCCGAACAAGCCCGGCTTCGCCAATCGCTGCCCTTCGTGCAGTGAACCCGAGTCCGCCGAACCCGACGAAAATAGCCCTCTGGACCCCGACGCCCGCAAAGCCGAGAGCGAAATGAATGAAGCCAGAAGGCGAACCATCCGAGACATGCTCTACCGCAAGGAAAGCTGACCGCCCTTTCGCGAATTAGCCCAATTTTGCGCAAGAAAGCCTCTCCTCCCGCACTCAGCCCTTTTCGCGCGCCCTAGTCCCTATTCCCTAGTCCCTGCTCCCTACTCTTTGCCCCCTATTCCTTGTTCTTCCAAAAAGCTGTAGACTGCCAACTACGGCGCACGGAACGGACGCAATGGCACGAATGACACAGAAACAAAAACTCTTTAATGGCAGGGACCACTCCTGGATGCAGTTCAACCGGCGTGTGCTCGAAGAGGCAGAAGACCCCTCCAATCCGCTCCTGGAGCGGGTAAAGTTCCTCGCCATCACCGGCTCCAACCTCGACGAATACATTGAAGTGCGCCAGGCCGGCCTCATGCAGCGCATTGAGGACGGCTACCGCGAACCGGGTTACGACGGCCTGCGCCCCGACGAATCCCTCGCCGTGCTGACCGCCGAAATCCACAGCTTTGTCGATGCGCAGTACCGCTGCTGGAATGAGCAGCTTCTGCCCGAATTGCGCAAGCAGCGCGTCCGCCTGCTGGAGTGGGAGGAGATGGACGAAGAGGCCCGCGCCTTCGCTCAAAGCTACTTTCAGCGCGAAGTTGACCCGTTGCTGACGCCCATCAGCATTGATCCCGCCCATCCCTTTCCGCGCGTACTCAACAAGGCTCTTTGTCTGGCGCTTCTGCTGCGGCGAAAGCGGCGCAGCTCCGGTCCTCAAGTGCTGGGCGTCGTCACGGTGCCCCGCGCTCTGCCTCGTTTTGTGCGCCTGCCGGGCGCCGAAGGCGCATACGACTACCTGCTGCTGCAGGACCTCATCGCCCACAACCTCAGCGGAATGTACCGCGGTTACGAGGTGCTGTGCCGCGCCGCTTTCCGCGTCACGCGCAACTCCAACCTCTACTTCGAAGAAGAGGAAGCGCGCTCGCTGCTCGAGACGATTCGCGTCGAACTCCACAATCGCCGCAAGGGCGATGCGGTGCGCCTGGAGATTGAGACTGCTGCCGACGAGGAGATTGTCGAGCGGCTGAGAGTCAACTTCGAACTCGACGAGGACCAGGTTCTGCGCGGCGACGGCCCGGTGAACCTCTCGCGACTAATGTTCTTTTATGAGGATGTGCACCGGCCGGATCTGAAATTTCCGGCGTTCACTCCAAGGTCCTTCAAGCTGAGCCGCAAGTCCGTCAACGTCTTCGACGAGTTGCGCCGCCACGACATCTTCCTCCACCACCCTTACGACTCCTACGACCCTGTGGTGAGTTTCATTCAGCAGGGCGCGGAAGACCCCGCCGTAGTCACCATCAAGCAGACCCTCTATCGCACCAGCCACGACTCGCCCGTCTTTTCGGCGCTTACTGAGGCCGCATCCACCAAGGAGGCCACGCTGGTGGTCGAGTTGATGGCCCGCTTCGACGAGGCCTCCAACATCCGCTGGGCACGAAGCATGGAGGACGCAGGAGTACAGGTCTTCCACGGCGTTGTCGGCCTCAAAACCCACTGCAAGCTAGCCATGCTGGTGCGCCGCGACGAGGACGGCCAAACCCGCCGCTACTGTCATCTGGGCACCGGCAACTACAACCCCGTTACCGCCCGCTTCTATACCGACCTGAGTTTACTCACCTCTGACCCACAGATTACCGAGCGCGTCCACATGGTCTTCAACTATCTCACCGCCCACGCCGAAATCGACGACTACCGGCCGCTGCTGGTGGCGCCTCTCACCATGGCCGAAAGCTTCCTGGGCCTTATCCGCCGCGAGAGTGAGCACGCCCAGGCCGGACGCCCCGCTCACATCGTCGCCAAGATGAACGCGCTGCTTGAACCCTCGGTCATCGAGGCTCTTTACCAGGCCTCGCAAGCGGGCGTCGAGATTGACTTGATCATTCGCGGCCTCTGCACGCTGCGCCCCGGCGTCAAAGGCCTGTCTGAAAGAATCAGAGTCCGCTCCATAGTGGGCCGCTTTCTCGAGCATTCGCGCATTTTCCACTTCGCCAACGGCGGAAATGACGAAATCTACATGGGCTCGGCCGACTGGATGCCGCGCAACCTCTTCGAGCGCTGCGAAGTGGTTTTCCCCGTCCGCGACCCCGCTGCGCTCGCCCGCATTCACGACGAGATTCTGCCCGCGTATCTTGCTGACACTCTCAAGGCTCGTCTGCAACAACCTGACGGCAGCTACATCCGCGCCAGCAAGCTGCTCAAGGACCAGAAACCCTTTTCGTCCCAGGATTTCCTCATGCAGTTGGCCGATGGCAAGGTGGACCTCGACGCCATCCCAACGTCAGGCGCCGCCAGGCAACCCGCCCTGGCTGCCGCAGGAAAAGCCGACGCCGCCGATTGATCGCCGGCCGCAACGCGGTTTTTCATTAGTGCATCACAGTGCTTGTCTGATGCTACATTCATTGACCATCTTGTTTATTATCAAATGGAGCGTGCAGCGTCAGGAAAATGGATGACAATTATCAGCGCGTAACCAAAACAGATTCCAAAGGCGATCATGCCCACGACGAATAAAGACTATTACCGCACGCTTGGCGTGAAGAAGACTGCCACGCCCGAAGAGATTCGCAAGGCCTTCCGCAAGGCTGCGCGACGGTATCATCCCGACGTGAACCCCGGCGACAAACAGGCCGAGGAAAAGTTCAAGGAGATCTCCGAGGCCAACGACGTGCTGAGCGACGAGAAGAAGCGCAAGGTCTACGACCAGGTGGGCTTCTACTCCGACCAGATCGACCCTGCGGCGGCCGAGGCTTATGCCCGGCAGAGCTCGGGCCGCGGCGCGCCAGTGGATTTCGGCGGCTTCGACTTTTCCGGTTTCCAGAGCGGTCCCGGGATGCACGCAGACCAGCAAGCAGGAGCAGGTTCGCAGTCGTGGGGCAGCTTCAAAGACATCTTTTCCGGCATCTTCAGCGGGGCGCACGAGGCGCAGCGCCCGCGCGGTCCGCAGCCGGGCACCGATCTTGAATACCAGGCCACTGTAGACTTTTGGACCGCCATTCGGGGCGGGCAGGCACGGATTGATGTGCATCGCCAGGAGGTATGCCCCACATGCCACGGCCAGGCATCCAGCGGCGGGCCCATGCAGTGCCCGGAGTGCAAAGGCACGGGCCAGGTGACGCAAATGGGCGGGCGCATGAAGTTCAACATTCCCTGCCCACGTTGCAACGGTACCGGGCAAACCTCCAATGTCTGCGCCACCTGCAACGGCGAGGGCCTGGTCAACCGCAGCGAGGCGGTCGAGTTTCGCATCAAGGCCGGCACGCGCGACGGGCAGCGCATTCGCCTGCAAGGCAAGGGCAACGCCGGCGTGAACGGCGGCGCGCCGGGTGATCTGTTTCTCATCGTTCGCACCGGCGCTCACCCGGTCTTCACGCGCTCGGGCGACGACATTCATCTCACCGTTCCGGTAACTGTGCCCGAGGCCACTTTGGGAGCCAAGGTGGATGTGCCCACCATCGACGGCCGCGCGCACTTGAAGATTCCTCCCGGCACCCAGAGCGGGCAAAAACTGCGCATGAGGGAGCGCGGCGTGGAGAGCGCGCAGCACCCCGGACAGCGAGGCGACCAGATTGTGACTGTCGAGGTGCAGGTGCCCACGCTCTCGGACGAGCGCAGCCGCGAGATCATGCGCGAGCTGGCCAAACTGAACGACCACGACCCGCGCACAGCGCTGTTTGAGAAGATGTGAGGCAGTCGATTCCAGGAGCACTTCGCGTACCAATTAAGATAAGCTGATTCGGGAAAGTATATGGCCGCAAAACGCAAGTCGAAGGGCGCGTACATGATCTCGGCGGTAGCCGAGATGTACGAAATCCATCCCCAGACCCTGCGCCTCTATGAGCGCGAGGGCCTGCTGAAGCCGTCGCGCACCGAGGGCAACACGCGCCTCTACACCGACGAAGACATTGAGCGCCTCGAATTCATCCTCAACCTCGCACGCGACCTCGGCGTCAACATCGCCGGCATCGCCATCATTCTGCAGATGCGCGAACGCATGGAAGAGATGAACCGCCAGATGCAGAGTTTCGTCGAGTACGTGCGCTCGGAGATGCTCTCGCGCTTTTCTCAGGCCGCTCCCGGCGCGGGAGCCATGGTGCCGCTGCGCAAGCAGTCGGCCGTGACCAAATCCCCCACCGTCACCCGCAAGCAGTAAAGTTCCGGAAGTGTCTGCCTTTCAGACGAGATAGCCTCTAGGCAAGTGCTCCCATTCCCGCCCGATTTGACTCCGGGCCGTTGGTAGAGTGTATGGTGTACTGCGGGCTTAAAGTGAATCCAAGACCGGTCCGAATTGGCATTCGCCTGGATGCCCTTGAAACAGGGCCGGGGATCGCCTCCGATAGGGGATTTTAGATTGATGAACGAAAACGAACCAACCTCTCTTCCAGAAAATGCCTACCGTCCGTTGAAACCCTGCGAATCTTTCCAGCCCATCATTCCCGCTGCGGCCAATGAGCCGGAGCTGACGTTCCGCTCAATCTTCTGGGGAGTGGTGCTCTGCGTTATCTTCTCCGTCGCTTCAGCATATTCGGGACTGAAGGTCGGTCAGGGGATGGAAGCCGCCATCCCCATCTCCATCCTCGCCATCGGCCTGGCGCGCGTATACAAGCGGCGCACCAGCCTGCTTGAAAATGTCATTATCACCGGCATCGGCGCGGCCTCCGGCAGTGTGGTGGCCGGCGCCATCTTCACCCTGCCCGCGCTCTACATACTTCACCTCGATCCGCATCCGGTGCAGACCATCTTCATTTGCCTGGCCGGCGGCTGCATGGGCGTACTCTTTCTGATTCCGCTGCGCCGCTATTTCACGCGCGAGATGCACGGCCAACTGCCATTTCCTGAAGCGACCGCCATCACCGAAGTGCTCGTCACCGGCGAAAAGGGCGGCTCGCAGGCCAAGCTGCTCCTTCAGGCAACCGGCATCGCAGCCGCTTACGATTTCTTCGTCACCACTTTTCATGTCTGGAAGGAATATCTCGACTTCCAATTTGTGCCGGTGATGCGCAGCCTCGCCGACAAGGGCCGCATGGTCTTCAAATTCGACGCGGTCACATTCATTCTCGGCCTGGGCTATGTGATGGGCTTGCGCAGCGCAATGGTCTTTTGCGCCGGCAGTGTTCTTACCAGCTTCGTCCTGGTCCCGTTGATCTGGTACTTCGGCAGCCACATCAACACGGCTGTCTACCCCTCCGCAATTCCCATCGCGCAAATGACCGCGGCGGAGATCGTGCGCAACTACGTGCGCTTTATCGGCGTGGGAGCCATCGCCACCGCCGGCATCATAGGCATTCTAAAATCGCTGCGCGTGGTCGCGGGCTCCTTTAGCATTGCGCTGCGCACCTTCCGCCACGGCGAGGCCGCGGCCCCGGAGCGCACCGACCGCGATATTTCCATCATCTCCATTCTTCTCGGTGTGGTCGCCAGCTCCATCGCTGTGGCCATCTTCTTTGGCCGGCTTCAAGTCTCCTGGACGGTATTGGCTCTCGGCCTGGTCCTCACGCTGATCTTCTCGTTCTTCTTTACCTCTGTAGCCGCCAATGCAATTGCCACAACCGCCAACAATCCTGCTTCCGGGATGACCATGCTCACCATCATCATCTCCGCTGTGGTGCTGTTGAACTTTGGCCTCTCGGGAGACACGGGAATGTTTTTCGTGATGGCCATTGCCGGCATGGTCTGCACCGCGCTGTGCGTCTCCGGCCAGTTCATCACCGACCTGAAGGCCGGCTACTGGCTCGGCTCAACTCCTGCCGCACAACAGAAGGTAAAGTTCATCGGCGTCATTGCCGCCGCAATTACCGCAGGGGTCACCATCGTCCTGCTGGCCAAGGTCTATCAATTCGGAGAAACGGGAGAAGGGGCGCTGCCGGCGCCGCAAGCTGCCATCATGAAGGCCCTGGTGGTGGGATTCATGAGCCACCAGCCTGTTGCCTATATGCTCTTCGGAATCGGCGCCCTCATCACGATAATCCTGGAAATGCTAGGCAAGTCTTCCATGGTCTTCGCCCTGGGAATCTACCTGCCACTGGATCTCACCTCGCCCGTATTGGCCGGCGGCATCCTCTCGCACTTCATCAACAAGCGTTCGGAAAAGACCGGCGGCGAACAGGGCAGCAGAATTCGCGAGCGCGGCGTTATCCTGGCCTCGGGACTGATGGCCGGCGGTGCGCTCGGTGGCGTCCTTGGCGCGGCCCTGCACCTCATCCCCTGGTATAGCTCCGATTGGATTAGGACTCCGTTTTATTCAAACGATGGCATCTCGCAGTCGATTTCCGCGCTGCTTTTCGTGTGCGTCTGCCTCTATGTATGGTTTCGTTCCACAAAGAAGGAGAAGGTGTAAGTAATGAATCAAGCAGATAAGTTTATTGCTGATGCAGTTTTAGGCATTGACACGCTCTGGGGTGGTGACGTGATGAACCCTTCAGGCATGGGCCGCTTCATCGCCGATTCATGGTTTTCCGATTTCCCGCTGCCCGCCGCCTACACGCACCCGGCAGCGGCGCAACTGCGCCAACTGGGCGGCGTTTCGGTCAAGAATCGCGAGGCAGTCGAAGAGTACCTGCGAGCGGTTGACCTGCCCGCGGCCATCGATGGAGTTCGCCAGGAAGCGAAAAAAATGGACGGGTTGCGCCAAGCATTTCTGACCGGCATGGCCAATTCTCTCGATACCATGTGGGACCTGGCGATGGAGGTCGCAGGCAAAGGCGATGCCGTGCCCTATGTTCGCTGCGTCGAAGCGTCAACGGCCAGGCCGCCGGAGCCTTCTCAGCCGCAGAAAAAGCGCGAGCGTGTTGCTGAATTGCTGGGCCGGGCCGGCTATGCTTCGGCCAATGCCGGCGGGTTGCTCGAGGCCGTCGATGCATGGCGCCGCGAGCGTGTGGCGCCGATGGCCACTGTGCGCGCTCTGAGCGCGGCTGTGATCGCGCGTTTTGATACCCTCAGCGCCAAGCACCTGTCGCCCTATCTTCCCAAGGAACTGGCGAGGGTGCCGCGAGCGAACATCGACTTCCAACCCATCAAGGACGCGTGGTTTTCCGGCTCGATGAACTATATCGGCCGCGCGCGCAACGCCGACGACTCTCCGCAATACGAAGCCAACTACGAGATCAACGCTTCGCTGCAGATTTCCTATCCAGAATTCGAGCAGCTCGTAAGCCACGAGGTCGTGCCGGGCCATGTCACCACATTCGCTTACCTGCAGGATTTGTACGTGCGGGGAAAGGCCGGCTTCGAGGCCACCATCCTTACCATGAACACCCGCGCCGCCACGCTCTTTGAGGGCATCGCCAACAACGCGATTCTGATTGCGCATGGTGTCACTGAAGTGGACCAGTTGCCCGACGAAGATCTGCAAATCGGCGTGCTGTTGGCTCTGCTGCAAGACGACGCCAAGAACCAGTCGTCTTATCTCACCTGGGGCGAAGGAAAACCGCAGCCGGAAGTTGCGGCCACACTGCGCCGCGATTTCCTAGTCACGGAAGAGCGCGCCGATAAATTGTCGGGCGCATGGGGACGTCATCCCCTGCTGGGCCGGATGTATCTGCCGGCCTACCGCTGCGGCACGGAGAAGGTCGCCCAGTTGCGGCGAACCTACCCCGCCGATCGCGTGCTGCCCGCAATTTACGGATGCAAGGGACTAGTCGATATCGAGACAGTTGACCAGGTGCTGAAGGACTAAGCATCTGTCTGTAGGCTAGCGATTTTGCGAGGGGACGGCTTCGGCTGTGCCGACCGGGAGACGCACGGATTCAGGGTACCCCCACCCATATTTTGGGCGTAAAATCCTTTGTTTGTTATAGTTAGGCGATGGTATGCGCTGTAAAATCCTCTCGGCAAACGACTTACGCGCAAAATCGTCCAGCATAAGGAGTTACAGGCCGACCCAAGCACTTGGTCTGGCGCGCCCACAACTCTGCCACTCATCAGTGTGCATCCAAGCAGGGAAATTATCTGCAGTCAATAGTCTATTCAAAATGCGGGTTCCATCGTATCGCCGCAGTTATAACGCAGCCATGTTCGTGCCGGCTTTGGAGCCTTGCTCCTCCTTGCAGCCGTCCGGAAGTCCAGTATGTCTCCTGATCGCCGGAGGCTCCGGAGGCCAGCCCGGACAGTCTTTCGCATCCTTTGAGACGCGTATTGCAGCGTTTGCGACAGATGCAGCAGGTGTGCCTCTCAAGAATGACGTTCTCGAGCGCCTGCCCTGCTTGACAATTCAATATACCTCGGGGCATTCTTTACTTCCCAGGAATCGAGCTGTCTCAAACAACTAAGCCTCTTCCTTCCGGAAACTACATCTTTGCTCGGCTTGGTTTCTTCCGTGCTATGTTCGATGACCGCTTCACGGTTCGAACCGGCCCCTCGGAGAACCCGACATGGCCAATTTCCTCGCTTCCAACGCCGCATCCCCGGTAAACGAGACCCTCACAGGCGCGCCCAGTGAGACGGTTGTTTCCTCCGTCAACCGGATCGTCCTTCCGGCGCCTGAACCGGTAGTAGCCCCGCTGCCTATCTTCGGCGTTCCCATCTTCCATCCGCTTCCGCTGCTCCGGTGGGCGCCCGCATGGTTCTACAGTGCTCTCAGCTGGCTGGGCAAATCCTGGTACGACGCCAGTAATACTCTGCAGAGTTTCAACACCTATATGGTTGGCTCCGAAGTGGACCCTTACGCGCAACTTGGCTCCACGCGTCTCTTCGTGGTCAGGAAGGTGCGGGAGGAGTACTTTCAGCTTTCGCTGACGGCCAACACCTCCTCCACCGCACCGCTCAACCAGACCACCGGAAAGCTCTATCCCAATACCGACGCCGGCATCCGCGACCTCTACGTCGCACTCTCCCAAAGCTCCATTTTTTCTGCGGTCAACTTTTGTTACATTCCCGGCGGCCTCGGCGCAGACATCAACCCGACTCCCGTCAATCCAACCTTCGCGGCTCTGCCCGCCAAGTTGCAAAGCGGCTACGACCCCGCCACCGGCTTGCGCACCATCGTGCTTGGCTCCGCCGTCTCGCAGGTCGTGCCGCTCAACGACTTTCTCGCCACCCATAACGAGCAGATCTACAATGACCAGCCCGCGATCGTCCCCCTGGTCGATGCGCTCGTTTACGACGTCACGCAGAACAACCAGCTCGGTGCCACCACTTTCTTCCTGCCCACCTACTACTCACACGATCAGGTCTCTTCCGGCAACTACTACGTCAATAAACAGCAAACCACGGGCTCGCAAGGTAACGCCACCGTGCACTGCGGCCAGACCGTCATCTTCTCTGGAGGCCCGGGCTACGTCGACTCCAGCGCCACTGCGCTCGCGCTCGACGCCACCAGCCAAACCAATGTGCAGGGCCAGGTCTTCACCTCCTATGCCTTTCAGAACGCGACCGTCATCACGAACACCACCTTCAAGCCTCGCGCCGACCTGGGCGTGCTCGCGCTCACCTGCTCGGCTGCCTCGCCGCTGAGTGCCTTCGCCAACCAGTGCATCATCGGCTACTACCGCGATAACTCCTGGCAGAAATCACTCGGCGTCCCCATCTACGACTACGGCTCCGCCAACTCGGAATTTACTTCTGCCGCCGCGGCCCTTGCCGCGCCCACCACCATCTACGATCCCACGACGCCGTTCCTCAACGGCGGCACGCTGCAGCATGTCGTTGGCAATCTGACCAAGGCCACTTACCTCTGGTCCACCGACTCGCTCGTCTCCATCCTCGACACTGCCATCGCCGCCAAAGGCACCACCAACGGCGCAGGCCTCAGCATCACCGACGCCGGCCTCAACTTCGACATGACCTCCACGCCTGCCGCGGGCGTCGTGGATCAGCTCACCGTCCCCATCGTCGCCACCATCACTACCACGCCGCCCGTCTTCCGCGTCCCCATCGACAACGGCATCGCCAAGGTCCAGGAGGCCGCCGCAAAGCCAGCCGTCGAAGCCGCAGTGGTCGCGCCTCTGCCAGTTGTTGTTCCTCCGCCCGCAGTCAACAAGCCCGTCGGCGTCATTACCAACCTCCCCACGGTTCTGCCCGGCGTCAGCATCGGCAATACCGCCAACAATCCCATCCTGATCGAGCAGAACCCCATCGTCGTCCAGGTGGGCCTGAATGCCTTTATTCCGCAGGAAGCTCTCACTGGAACCGGCATCACCAACATCGAAATCGGTACAGCCTTCGCCCAGCAATCCCTCGGCGCTGGCGCAACGCTACAGACCGAGACCCAGGGCGTCGTCATCAACCTCACACAGACTCAGAACGCCGCCACCAGCGCTCCCAACGTTTACCAACTCCAGATTGCTTCCTCCGGAGTTACATTTACCGCCGGCGTCACCTACATCCTCTCGGTCACCGGCTCTAACCTCAGCGTGCGCGGCTCAGACGGCAGCACAGCAACCAGCCTGATAACGCAGGCCGGAACACCCGGAGGCGCAACCTATGTTGGCGCCATGGTCTACACCGCGACCACCACGACCGTCGCATCCTACCAGAATCTCCAAGTCACGCTCGCTGCCCCGGCCATCGGCACCAGCGGAGTGATGCAGGGGGCGCAATACTGCGTCCGCCTCACCATCGGCGCCAATAACAGCCAATACGATCTGCTCGATGCCAATCAGTTGCTACTTGCCTCCAGCGTCATTGTGCCCACGCCGGCCGGCTCGCCCACGCCGCAGCCCGGCAGCGTCTACTTCGGCAGCTTCATCGGGGGCGCCGCGCAAATGACGCTCTTGTCCGTCCCCATCTTCCTCACCGTCGTCCCGTCGCAGCTCACCGGCGCCGGCTTCAACGGCGGCATGACCCTCAGCGCCGTCGCCAGCGGGACGCCCAACTACGCACTCTCCATCACGGACAGCTCGCTCTTCGTGTACTCCAACATCAATGTGGACACCAGCGCCATCGGCTTGGTCAGCTCGGCCAACGTCTTCCTCGCCAGCGCCGTCATCAACTCCGCGCCGGACAACACGACCTCTGCCGCCTTCGCGCCCTGCCACGTCCTCATGGGACTCGTGCGCCAGGCCCAGATGGGGACCGTGCTGAAATACGTCTTCGTGCCCGAAGACGACAGCGTGGTCATCGGCAGCACACGCTACATGCTCAGCGTCATCAACATGGAGGGCCTCGCCGTCGACCCGAACTCGCGTCCATACCCGCCTGTCTATTGGCCGCAGAACCAGTACTGGCAGTTCGCCAATCGCCACAATCCCTACCTCGACGTCCGCTACACGGGCGCCACCGAAGCTGCGCGGATCAGCCAGGCGCAGGCGGACGTTGCGCGCATCGGCCTCGCCACTGCACAGACGCAGGAACCGATGCAGATGTACCTCGACACCTCCGGCATGATCGTGTGGCCCATCTACGAATTCCCCTATGACAACACGACCCAGGCCGTCGACCAGGGCCAGCTCAAGGTCATCACCAACACCATCCTCAACATCCTCAACACCACATTCCCGCCCGTTGTCCAACAAACGCCCGGCCCGCTCGACGGCGAGCAGATCATCGTGCCTGGCCAGCTGCAGCAGAACAATCCCTACACCGCCGATACGGCGACCACCGTCGACGCCACCACTGTCGCCACCACCGCGACCACAACAGTCTCCGCCGCAAATACCACCTCTGTCTCCGGGGCACTCGTTACCAACCTCAACACCGGCGGGCTCATCACCTCCACGCCCAGGAGCGTCACCGCACAACAGAGCATCGATAAACAGCAGGCGCAGGTTGCCACCGCCAGCCTCGCCATCACGAAGGCGCTCTCGCCGCAGAACGCTGTCACTCAAGACCACGCTGTCCAAGCCGTCGCGTCGGAGGCTGCAGCCTTTGGCCGCCGCCAGTTCCAGCCCATCTACGGCTTCTCCGTCTACAACCCCGGCACCGGCGAGGCTTATCTCATCGAACTCGTCGACTCCGACCTGGCCATTCCCGACCAGCTGCCCGACCCCACACAGAACGTCACCTACGATCCCTACTACGTGCGCGTCGTCTTCCTTAGCACGCTCACCGCCTACAACATGACCATCATCGTGCCCTCCATGGTGCACGATCAGTACGGAAACTGGGCCTACCAGGACAGCGCTTACACGAACGTCCTCAGCAAAACCAACGAGCTCTCGCTCGGCTACATGTACTCGCTCTACGACGGCTCCAACAACTTCGACAATCTCGACTTCAGCCCCTACCCCGCCATCCTCGACCTTGAGTTGCGCAAGTCGCAGTCCTACATCTTCACTAACATGCCGTACTCCGCCAAGCAGACGGCCATCTTCAATCCCGGCATCCTCTATACGCAGTTTGCCAGCACTGCCATCCTCAGCGAGTTTGGCGGAGGAGGAGCAACCCTACCCACCGGTGGTGGCGACGCCGCCACGTCGCGCGCGCTCACCGGGGTCACTATCGACAAGCTGCCCGACGCCTCGCTCTTCGACACGAATCTCATCAACTTCATCTTCCCGCCCACTCCGCCCGCTTGCTTCGTCTGCCGCCGCCTCAACTGGAACACTGACTGCCACCTGATGCAGGCCACCAATCCCACCGGCACCTCCATCTACGTGGCCTACGGCGGCGGCGACCTCGTCCCCTTCCGACTCGACGCACCTTTCGCCGTGGACAAGCGCCAGCCCGCGCATATGTACGCGCTCACCCACACCTTCGCCGACCATCAATACGACGCCGTCCAGACCATCTCGGTAGCCAACAAGCCCTACATCATCGGAGTCACCACCAACGGCGGCACCGCGCAATACACCAATCTCTCCATCGACTCCACCGCCGGCACCGCAGACCTCTCCATCGGCACAAACCAGATACTCAAATTCCCAACCGAGTGCTACATCGCCGGCCAGGCCAGCTCCACTCTCACCACCATCGACACCATTAATACCAGCCTCGGCACCATCAGTATCACCACCGGCAGCTTAGTCTCGCAGGACAGCAACGGCAACCAGCTTCCACCACAGTTCCAGCTCCTTACCTACAACAACCTCGTCTACATGGTGCGCGCCGTCTCCAATGTCGCCTCGCTCAGCTCCGTAGGCGGGCTCAGCGCTACCTCCGGCTTGCTCATTGATACCTTCGTCCCCACGCAGACCGGCAACCTGAAGCTCGCGCAGGCCGCCCGTTACAAGCGTAGCGGGCTCTCCTACTTCGGCACCACCTATACCCCAACCACCATGGTGGACACGCTCGACACCCTCGACTTCACCGACATCACCGGCAACACCTTCTACGTCCCCACCATCTTCATCCCCATCCCCGAGCTTGACGCCGGCAAGGGCTTCATCGCCGACCTCTCCAACTTCCTCGGCCAGCAGATCTGGACCTTTGTCTACCCGGAGATAGTCGCCACCACCGGCGCCACCGTCAACGGCGTTAACTACCCCAACGGCTTCAACCTCGACCTCGAGGAAAACCCCGTCCTCAGCTTGCAGAAGCTGCACTTCGTCTACGATCCCATCGCCGTCCTATTCACCACCAACGATCTCGCGCACAAATACCCGCTGCAGCCCAAGCAGCAGATCCTGGCGCTCACCAACGGCCAGATCCAGGAAGGCATCTGCTGGCGCTCCGCCAATCCGCAGCCATATCGCAATCCGCCCACCAACATCTGCGCGCAGCAAATCCTGCCCACTGGCGACGGCATGGATCGCCCGAACATTGTCTATTCCTCTCACAACCGTCCCGTCACCACGCCGCTCAGCACCAGCTACATGGGCATGTCGGTCAACAGCTTCCAGTCCGTCTCCGGCGTGGCCTACAAGATTGAAGAGTCGATGCTGCAGAACGACCAAGTCGGCCTCAGCTTCGTCTCCGCGGTCTCCTCCACGTCGAACCTGCTCATCGTCGTGCTCTTCGACTACAACAACAACGACCTCGGCACACTCTCGCCCTACGACTCCACCGAGTCCACCAAGGGCCTCGTCTTTCTCAACGGCTATCTCAGCGCCGCCGGCTACACTTTCTCCAGCCCCGACCACTTCGACGTCAACGACGTTCTCCCCGCGCAGATCCCGCTGTTCGAGCAGATCACCGGCGTTATGGGCCAAGACTGGGACATCAGCTTCTACAACTCGGACATGAGCCTGCCGCGCCAGTACTGGAGTCTCGCCTACGATTCCTTCACCGCGCCCGGCCTGCCCAACTACATTCCGAACGTCCCGCCGGCGCTCGTCGATCCCACGTTCACCAACCGCACGCGCTCACTCATCCTCTCCATCCAGAATCCCGTGCGCCCGCAGCTGCTCGGCTTAATGGACACCTACAGCTCCGTCGTCTCCTGCAATCTGCATCTGCAGAACGGCGTCACCGGCTCCGTCTTCCTCAGCAAGAAAGCCGACCGCGACGTCGCCTCCATCGGCAGCAATCCGACCGGCACGACCACCTTTCCACTGTACGGCCTGCCCACCAAGTACGACTTTTTCATCTTCTCGCGCGACCATTACTGGACCCTCAAGGGCGCCAGCTTCGACCTCATCGACCAGGGCTACGCCATGTGCCTCGTCGATGACGGCACCGGCACCGGTACCAAAGTCGCCAGCTACTCCATCGACTCCGACGGCAACTACTACGAGCTCTATACCTATGTCCTCTACTCGCCCAACGGCGGCGTGCTGGAGACGCAGAGCTTCCCGCTCAAAGTCACACTCGGCGCGCCAGCCAGCCTCGGCGCTACTCCGCCCATCCCTGAAACGCCGAACAACGTCAATCCGCAGGACCTCGTTGCGCAGATCAACAAGCTTTCCAACCTCATCTATGCGGCGATGGGCCCATCCAGCCCTGGCCAACCGCCCGCGTATATTCCCATCCAATCCGTCGGCGGCAGCGTGCAGGCTGCTCCTATCCTGGGAGCGCCCGGCTTCAACGGCTACACGCTCAACGTTCTCGGCGCCAACCATCAGCCCGTGCAGATCTCGCAGATCTACTCCGGCTCGGTTACCTACCAGATCGCCGGCTCCACGACCATCGTTCCCTTCAACACCAAGTCCCAGAAGTCCGTGCCGTTCTACGGCTCGCTCTCGAATGGCCTCGACAAACAGGTCTCCGTTGCCATCCTGCAATCCAAGGACCTCACCACTTACATCCCTCGTCCCACCGTACCGGCTGGCCCATCCGCCGGCCTCTATGGCGGCGACGGCCTCGGCGCGCTCATCGGCACACCCTTCAGCTGCGCCTTTCAGGGCTCCGGCGCCATCCCGCCCGCTGTCTCCGGCGATCCCACGCCCGGCGCCACCATGAAGGCCGACGACTCCATCTTTTACACCTTCAACGGAATCTCCAACAGTCTCTTCGATTCCACCGGCAAAACTGTAACCGCGACAGGCACGCAATACTTCATCGACACCACCGACCCTGCCAATCCCATCTACGGCGTGATCACGCTGCCCAAGTTCGTCCTCAACGCCAACACTTGTTCGGTAAACCTCAGCACAACACTCACAGACGGAGTCACCTCGCGCTACACCATCGTCTTCGGCGGCAAGAGCTACCAGTTTGGCCCGAACAACGCCCACGTCACCGCCGACCGCACCACCTTTACCTTCAACCCGCTCACCGGCGGCATCTACACCGTCTCCTACCAGGACGTTGACGCGCCCGCCGGTAGCGAGGCGCCTTCGCCGATCACCATCACGCCGTTCTCCATCGCGGCTGGCGGCCTTGTGAACAGTTCCGCCGTCACTGTGGATGTCTTCAATAACCCCGGCGGCCTCACCAACATGGTCCTCGGCGTCATCGGCCGTACCTACACCTACGACCCAGTCCACGGCACCGTCACCATCACCGCCGGCACAACCACCACCACGGTCCCGCTGCAAACCGGTCTGGCCTTCACCTCCAACAGCGGCTATGGCTACGTCATCGGCTTCGCCAACGGCCAGTACACCGTCAACGCCAGCCCCATGTTCCCGTACTCTGCCTCCACTACGGGCTCGCCTGCGTCCTACGCGCTCATGACCTCGCCGCAGATGTTCACGCTCAGCGGCAACTTCTACACCTTCAATCAGGACCAGCTTGGCAACTACCAAACTGTCACCGGCAACAGTCAGACCTATCCCATCAACCCCTACCAGTTCTCCATTAACGGTACCGTCTACATCATGAACACCAACGTGCAGCCCAACACTGTCGTGGGGGGCGGCAACGTCTATAGCATGACCGCCGGCAACACCCAGTTCCTGCTCAACGGCGTGCAGTACACCATCGCGCTCAAGGGCGGCTCGCTCAACGGCGCCACCATCTCCGGACAGTTCAACATCACGCAGGCCAACGTCGTCGTCCTCGAGAACTACGTCTACGAGCTCGACACGCTCAACGGCCAGATTGTCGGCAACGGCACTCTCTATCCGCTCACCACTTCCGGCTTTACCTACACCATCACCACCGCCAACCAGAGCTTCACCGTCACCACTCAGCCCAACGCCACCACCGTCAACATCGGCAACGTCGAGTACCTCATCGGCAACAACACTGTCGTTGGCGACAGCATCACCTACCCGATCCTCTCCTACCGCACTTTTGTGGACGCGGGCACTACCTACAGCATTGGTCTCGACGGCACCGTCTCCGTGCCTCCGCCGTTCACGCTCTCCGGCACCTCGCCGTGGACGCGTTCCACCTTCACCGACTCCGGCACCACCTACACCGTCAACGACGTCGCCGCCTTCGACGGCATCAAGTACTACCTGCTTACCGGCACGCCGCCGCAAATCACCACCGCCGCCCACATCTACACCGTTCGTACGGACGGCGTCTCTATCGCCGCTGGTCCCAGCAAGACCTACATCGTCAACTCAACCGGGCCGCTCAGTCCTAACCAGTTCACCTTCGGCAGCGAGACCATCTTTTTCGGCCGCTCCACGGACGTTGCCGCCTTCGATGGCCAGCACTACTTCGCCATTACCAACAACCAGTTCACCGACGCCGATACTGGTCTCACCTACACCCTCAGCGGCAACACCGCCGTCAACCAGGGCAACAGCTTCGAGATCTTCTCCAACCTCGGCGCAACTCCGTACTTCACCGTCCCCAGCGGCGCCACTTACTTCGTAAATGTAAGCGTTGCAGATACAGGCTCCGCCAGCGGCAACATTTACAGCGTCTTCCCCATCTCGGGCGGCCAGTTCACGATCCCGTTGCAATACACCATCACCGTCGCGGGCAGCACCGTCACCGTCGCCGCGGTCACGCTCCCCGGCGGCTCCGAGGTCATCTCCACCCTCACCGCCTCCGGAGGCAAGCTCACCGGCGGTGAATTCACGGATCCCGTCACCGGCATCACCTACATCTGCGTCATCAACGCCGGCGTAATCAGCTTCGTCGACTCCAACAACGCCGTCTATCCATTCCCCGCGCCCGGCGCCACCGATGTCCTCGTCGCTTCCGTCGTCGTCAGCACCGCCGTCACGCTGGCCGTGGACAACGAATCACCCGCACAGGTCTATCCCGTTCTCAACAATCAGTTCCTCGTTGGCACCACCACCTTCTCCGTCAACGTCCCCGTCGCTTACACCAATGCCGCCGCGGGCCCTTACTATCCCATGGTGAACGGCCGCTTCATCGTGCCGGAAACCGCGCCCAAATCCAGCCTCACCTACACCGTGCGCGGCGCAAACGTCCTCAAGGGCTACCTCATCAACAACGACGATGAGTTCTCCGCGGACGGCAACACCGTCTACACCGTCAACGACGTCAACATAGTCAAGTCAACCAACCTAGCCACGCTCAGCGGCACCGAGCCCAATCAGACCCTCACCGCCGGCTCACTCACCTACGCGCTCAACACCACGACCTCGCAGGCCACCCTGCAGTACGCAGGCCTGGACTACAACACCACTACCAAGCAATTCACCGTCAACTACAACGGCCTCTCCGTCACTTACACCGTGGGCGCGGCCTCCGTCACAGACAATCGCCACCCCGCCAACACCTTCCCCGCCACCGTCTCCGGTTCGCAGCTCACCTTCACGGACACCGTCAGTAGCGTTACCTTTTCCTTCAACGATTCCGGCAACAACCCCATCTCCGCCGCCTTCGTCTACACCAACCACTTCTTCGTCGACGTCATCAACGGCGCCACTTACTACATCGACGTCCCCGACAACCGTGTCGAAGCTCTCGCCTACTTGCCCGAAACCACGCAGTACGCCTTCGTTCCCGCCGATGGCAACACTTACCTCATCCATTACAACGACGTGAGCGTCGTCTTCCCCGTCATCACCGGGGCTAACGTCGACGTCGGCGTCGCCACCGTAGGCTCTGACACCTTTAGCATCTTCGTCGACCAGGTGGATCCCACCAGCGGCGCCGCCGCTATCAATGTCAACACCAATTCCTTCGAGATCAACGGCAACCTCTACACCATCACCGGCACGCCCGCCGGGGCGGACTACTCGGCCTGCTCTGTAGTCGGCGATGCCACGCCTCCGAAGAAATTCCTCACCGCAGACACCTTCCAGCTCACTGATCCCACCATCACCTATACGCTGCAGCTCGGCCCCAACAATCAGCCCTCCTCCATCGTCGCCACTTTCCCAGTCAAGCCCAGCCGGGACATCCTCAACGTCAACGACGACGTTTACATCATCACCTACAACACCGTCTCCACCGGCTCGCTGCTCGGTCAAGGCCAAGCCTCCATCGCCATTACCAACTCCGGCTTCACACTCACCAACTCGTTCGACACCACCAAGGCCAAGTTCATCTTCGACGACCTCAACATCTACGACGCCGGCTCTGTCGTCGGCCAATTCACGGCCTATCTCTCGCCCACCTTCTTCATCGGCGCGGCCACCTACACGCTCGATCCCGTGAACCTCGTCGTCACCGACAACAACAAGCGCCCGCTCCCTCTGCTGCCCAATCCCACGATGTTCAGTATCAGCGGCGCCAACTACGTCATCGACGTCAACCAGACGCCGCACGCTATCGTCGGGAACAGCAACACTTCTCCGCTCTCCACCGATGTCACAGTCGTCGCCGGCCAGCCGCTGCCCAACTCCACCTTCACCCTCGGCGGCCTCATCTACAAGTACACCGAAGACTCTTCGCATAACCTGCTAACCATCACCGGCACCAAGCTCTACACCATCGCGCAGCCCGCGCAGACTTTCAAGCTTGATTCCAGCCTTATCTTCACCATCGTTAAGACGCCGCCCACCGCCAGCAACTACCCCGGCACCACCGTGCCCATCGGCACCATCACTGCCGGCACCACCATCCTCAACCTCTACGCCGGCACGCCGGAGTCCGGCGGGGCGGATTTCTTCACTTACAAGAACGTTCTCTACACCATGGTCGCGTCGGAAGGCGTTTACGTCGCCGTGCAGAAGTCCTACACCATTTATGGGGCGCATCCCACACCCAACCAGCAGCAGCTCGCTGTTTTCAACTTCAGCGGCAACACCTACCTCGTCACGGACGGCACCACTGCAGGTGCGACCACGCCCACTGGCATTAACCGCGGCAGCATGTGGGCTGCCACTTCCATCTCCAACGTCGAAGTCCAGTTCGGCCTCGTCTACGGCTTCGCCACGCAACCCACCAGCGTCACGCAGTCGCCCTCCGGTGTTTTCCAGTTCATGGTCACGAACTCCAGCGGCGTCAGCACGCTCTACGACATCGTCTACGCCGCTGGTTCCAACGCCAACATCATCAAAGTCGATGTCCCCAGCCTGCTGCCCAGCTTCACGCAGGCCGCGCCCTTCACCTTCGTCGCCTCCGATCCTCTCACCTTCGAGACTGGCGGCTACAACGCCTTCATCACTTCCATAGTCGAAACCGCTGTCCCCAGCGAAAGCTACGCCGCAGCCTGGAAGGCTCCTGTCGTCTCCACCGACAGCCAGCTCGACAACCTGATCGGCACGCAGGGCGACTTCAGCGTTGAGTTCTGGCACTCGCTCCCCATCATCCCCACTGATGCGTACCACCCCTTCACCTACATCGCCAGTACCTCCAAGCCGCTCGTCTACTACGTCGACGTCGACTTTGAAAATAACTTCGAAGTCTATCTCGGAATCAACGGCACCGTAATGCAGGCCGTTACCACGCCGCCCGTCATGAGTTCCGGCTGGCGCCACTTCTCCCTCACCTACGAGCAGCCCTACACCATCCTCTGCAAGGGCTCCGGCTTCGAGGTCAGCCAGGCCTCCAACTACAACTTCAATCGCGACTTCAGCATCGCGATGACCTTCAGCGCCTCCGACGTCAACACTACCCAGGGCCTGCTCTACAAAGGCACTGGCTCGGACAACACCTCGCCCGAGCTCGACATGTCCTACCGCGTCGGCATCTCCAACGGCGCCGTCACGCTGCAACTCTTCGACGGCTCGGGCAACGAAAGCCCCCTCTTTCTTGGCCCTACCATTCAGGCCAACCAGTACTACCAAGTCATCATCGTCAAGAACACCGCCACGCCCACCGGCAATGGAGGCAGCACCGATCCCTATGCTTCGCCACTCGATCCCCGCGAGATGGGCAATGCAGCTTCCTCTGGTATGAATCTCACGTCCTCCGGCTTCCCCTCAGGCGGCGGCGCCATCAAGATTTCCGGCATCTCGCCCGCCGACTCTACGTCCTCGCTCAGTACGCTGCTCAACAACCTCAGCAACTCTTCCAGCAGCAGCCAGAGCTACAACGTCACCATCTCCGTCCGCACCGTCAATGCCGACGGCACCTTCGGCAGCTGGAACCCCGTTGTCACCCCAAACAGCGTCGGCTCCAACAAAGCCGCGCTTACCGTCAACTCCACCGGCTCCGCACATCTCCTCATCGGCTCCGCCTACGACGACAGCGGGCAGGCCACCCCACTCGGCGGCACATCCGGCGTCGGCAACATCCGTGACGTCTACCTCTTCAGCAGCGCCATCAATCGCGAAGGCATCAACACGAACTCCGGCATTGTCGACATCGCCAGCGCCACGCAAGCGCAGCTCAACACCTCCGGCCTCCTGGGCTACTGGGTGGCTGCATACGATCCCAATGGAGTCGTCAACAACTCGGTCGATCCCAACGCAGTCGCCATTTCTCTCAACGCCGCCGACGCCTACATCGCGCCACTCGCCGGCCATGAGCTTGAGGGCACCTCGCTCTATATCAATGGCTACTCCATGCCGCTCACGCTCGTCACCAGCAGCGCCATTCCTCCATCCATGCAGTCCGGCTACACCGCCGGCTCTTCCTTGCTCAACTTCAACGCCGGCTTCTACAAGCTGCAGGAGATCAGCGTCTGGACCATGACCCGCCAGTCCTACCAGGTTATCGACGACATGTTCGGTCGCATCGTCACCTCGAACGAGCCTTTCCTTGCCGTCTACCTGCCGGGCGGCATCCCCGCACCCTCGCTCGACAGCCCCATCCTCCCCATGAAAGCGTTCATCGACAACATCGGAGTCAGTAACGACGGCACGCTCTCCAGCCTCGTCTTCTCCAACTCCTCGCTGGACCTCTCCGGCTGCCCATGCGTCGCCGTCTGCGGCCCGCTTATCACGCCCAACCTCTACACGCCGCCCGGTGTCGCGCTCACCCTCTGCGACACCGTCCCCTCCATGACCACCTACTCGGTAACCCTCAACAGCGTCACTGGTACGCTCGCAGGAGAAATCAACGAAGCCTACGTTTTCGTCAAGAACAACGTCCTCACAATCTATGCCGGAAAGAAGGTCGGCGATCTCGTCCTCAGCTGGGTCTCGCAGGAGCAAGGCGATGTGCAGGTCATCGGCTACGTCGAAGGCGCTCCGCCCGCGCCCATGGCTAACCTCACCAACAAGTCCTCCTACGCAGGCGCCACTTCCGTCACCCTCAGCGCACCTACGTCCGTCACGTTCAAGTACTCCAGCAATAGCGACATCTCGAACGAGACACGCTGGGACTATGGCGACTCCTTCGGCATCGCGTTCAACCTGGGCTACATCGTGGCGCCGTTCGGTATTGGCGTGAAAGCCGACAAACAGGCGATGGCAACTCTCGACCTCACAGCCGGCTCAGATGGCTCCTCCATCAGTAGCAACGGCTCCGGCGGCCAGACCACCGCCAGCAACAAGCTGGACGAGTCGAACAAGTACACCGTCAAACTCCAGGCCACGCTCTCGCCCTACACCAACGACCAGTTCATGAGCGCGCTCAACACGCTGACCACGCCCAGCATGACTGCCGGTAATCCCAGCTCCAAAACCGCCATCCTGCCGAGCCCCAACCTTGGCGGCTTCACAACCTCAAACCCGCCAGCCGCGCTGCCCAAGACCGCGCCTACTGAAGAGAAGTTCGGCCAGCGCATGTACGTCCCATCGCCGTATGGCACCGCCTTCGTCACTTCGGAGACCCTCGACGTCTACCAGCAAACGCTTCTGCAGACCAACACCGTCTACGGCTTCGTCCGCGTGCCTGACCCGCAGATCCCGCGCGACCTCAACATTGTCACTTTCCGCATCAACAGCAAATACCTGCGCCCCGGCGTACTCGACGGTGTCATTGGCTACGCCTACAACCCCGCCGCACTGCCCACTGGCGCGCAAACCTACACCACCTCCACCGGCCAGATGACGCCCGTGTACGACGGCAACTTTTCGCCCGGCGAAGTCGGCCACGATGCCAGTTACATGCGCGTCGTTGAGGCTTATCAGATCAAAAAGGAGATCGACCAGCAGGCCTACAACGCCCTCGCACTCTACCAGACCGCCTTCAACACGCAGGACAGCCCATTCGACTCGAGCCTCACGCCCGGCCTCGATTTCTACAACGAGTACGTCTGGTCATCACGCGGTGGCACGCAGGAAGTCAAGCACACCTATACCACCAGCTTCGATAACATTTACACCACCACCAACGCTAACTCGGCCGACGCCAGGTTCAGTTTTAACCTCAAGTTCGGCAGCACGGCCATTACAGTGGTTGACTTCAAGCTCGCCTACACCATGACCACCAAGGGCACCTTCAAATACAGCTACAACAACACGGCCACCCAATCCTTCGATTTAGCGGCCTCCTTCGACGGTATCGACCCCGACACGCAGATGCGCTACGCCTCCAACAACGATGCGCACTTCGTGATGAACTTCAACTCGATGTTCAACCCCAACAACCAGAGCGGCCTCAACCTTGTCATCGGCTCCGACGGACTCATCTACCAGATCGTCCCGTCCGTCACCTCCGGCGCGGGCCTGCCTCTCTCCAACAACATCGATACCAACCAGACGTACACCCAGCCGCAGCCCGCCTACACCACTGGCAACGCCGACGGCCTCACCGGTGCGCTCGAGCCCTACGACCGTCCAGGCAAGACCAACCTCTTCCGCACCTACGCCTTCTTCCTGCAGCCCGCGCAAAACAACTCCGACGACTTCTGGAACACCGTTATCGATCCCATCTGGCTCGCCAACAGTCCAGACCCCGACGCCGCGGCCATGCGCTCCGCACAGGGCAATGCCTCCATCCCATGGCGCCTGCTCTACCGCGTCACCTACTCGGAGCGCTTCCTGCCGCCCATCTCCACCGAAGCCGTCGTCACACCGCAGATCACGCCCGTCATGGCGGTGCCCATCCTCAATCCCGCGTCGGACTTCCTCTTCAACAAGCCCGCCAACTCCGGCCCCGCGCACAACCCCGGAAACGATATTGAGGCCAACGTCGTCCTCTGCGAACCCACCGCTTCCGGCCTCAGCGCCGGCACCGTGCCCACCACCGGTCCCAACACGGGCGTGCCCATCCTGCCCAATAACGTCATACCCTTCGACCTCTTCAAAACCTTCACCACCGTCGCCAACTGGGGAGATACCACCAACGCCAAGCTGCTCACGCAGGTCCTGACTTCGGCGCTCGGTCTCAACACCGTTCTCATGTCGGAGTCCGTTCTGCCCGGCGCCAGCGAAATCGCCAACGTGCTCGACCCCGTCAGCGGCGGCGTCCTCTACACCATCTACCTCGACCCCAATGGCCTTACCGTCAACGTCCCTACCAACTTCGGCATCTCCGTCTATCAGGACGTCAACGGCAACCCCATCCAGTACTACGACGGCAAGCTGTTCCACTCGTTGCAGGCCGACTACGTCGCCACCACCGACGGCACGGTAATGTACTACATCCAGCCGCCGTCCACCTACGACCAATCCACGTTCAGCCTCCTTGGCGACTACGACGTCTTCGGCCACCCCGGTGACGAGTGGCGCTACTACCTCGTCTCCGGCATCAGCTCCAACATGACTGGCGAGTCGTCCTTCAGCGGCATCACACCGTTTAGCTCCTCTTCAGGCTCTGCCTCCTACACCGGCTTCACCCTCGCCACTCAGCAGCACACCGGCAAGGGCGTCAACCAGGTGCAGGGTTACGTGCTCGTCCAGGGCATCCTGCAGTGGCCCAACCTCAGCACCAACGCCGAGGTCTTCTCCGACGTCCTCATCTACAAGGCCATGAGCCTGCTGGATACCTTCCCCATCGGCGACCCTGACATTCTCATGTCCTTCCTTACGGCCCAGTATCCCAACGCCCCCTTCGTCACCAACGCCGAGATCAACCTCGTCTTCGCCAAGAACATCGTCTCGTTCTTCAACAGCGCCCAGCAGGCGCTTCTCCCGCAATAGGACTAAGCTGAAGACGAATCTACTGACGAAGATGAGGAATAGAAGTTTTCTGCAATCGCCGGGTGCCACTCTGCGACCGCCGCAAATGTTGACGTTGTGTTACGGAATACCCATTTTTGAGCAAGAATAAAGGCCGCAACTCGAAGCTGCGGCCTTCCAAGTATCTAAGGATGAAAGTCTTGCCACTACTTTCATTTTGATTGTCAGGCTTTCACCAAAATGAATTCAACTCTCATCTTGAGCAGCAACGCACACCCGTAGTCAAACCGGCGTATGGCGAAACCTGCAAATCAAGTCGAACTTGCGTTTTTCTGAACGCAACTTGCATTCTAAGTGTCTCCGCACAAAAGAATGCCCGCTTTACCAAGACAGCAACGCCTTAGCTGCAACCGCTCGTCGAGCCGCACTCCATGCAGCGGTAGCAACTGCCGTTGCGGGTCATGATCGAGCCGCACACGGAACAGCTGGGCGCGTCGCCCATTACAACGAACTCGCCCATGGCCTGAGCAGTGTGATAGATGCCGCGGTCCTCCATCTTCAGTCCTTGAGTTGAATTCTCCGCAACTGGCGGCGCGGTCTGCGCCTCGGGAGCGATGCCCCCGCCGCTCACATGGCCCGTTCCGAACCCTCCTAGTCTGTTGAGACGGTCGGCTACTTCCTTGGCTAGATGGGCCATTTGGCTATTCGAAAGTTCGTTGTAATCCTGCACAGGTTCGACATCCGGAATCATAGTGGGCGGGGTCGGCAGTTCCGGCGCATGAGGAGCAAGGCTGGCAAACAGCGCCAGCTGCTGGCCTGAGAGGAAACGCAGATGGAGCCAGCGGAAGATGTAGTCCATCAGGCTCTTGGCGTAGCCAATCTGCTCGTTGCCGGTCCAGCCCGAGGGCTCGAAGCGCGTATGGGCAAACTTCTCGCACAGAACCTTGAGCGGAACGCCATGCTGCAACGCGAGCGAGATCGATGTGGCGAAGGCATCCATCAGGCCGGAGACCGTGGAGCCTTCCTTGGCCATCTTGATGAAGATTTCGCCCGGCTGTCCGCTGGGATAAAGGCCTACGGTTATGTAGCCCTCGTGGCCTGCGATAGAAAATTTGTGCGTGATGGAGGCACGCTCGTCCTGCAGGCGGTGACGAACGGCGCGCGGCGGCCCGTTCAGGTCCTGCGCATTGGACTCTTCAGCGAGATCGGGCGTAAGTTGCAGCACGGGCACGTCAGCAGCCTTAGCAATCTCGTCCAGCGCTGACTGGAAGGCGGCGGCGGCGGCGATAATCGGCTTGGTGGAGACCTCGATCGTGTCGCCGATGCCGGTTTCCAGAGCCTTCAGATCGGCTTCCACGGCTGGCTCGCCAATCGCCAGCTGGCCCAGTACACGGGCTCCGGCCGCGTCCAGCGGCGAGGGCTCGCGCTTGGCGTCCAGGCTCGTGTTCAGCGGCTGGGTTCCCTTCGACCCGTCGCGGTAGATGGCCACGGCCTTGATGCCCTGGCGCCAGCTCTCGGCATATGCCTCTGCGACATCCTCGATGCTCGCTTCCTGAGGCAGGTTAACGGTCTTCGAGATGGCGCCGGACAGGAACGGCTGCGCGGCGGCCATCATCTTGATGTGCCCCATGTAATGTATTGACCTGGTCCCCTTGGAGGGCTTGAACGAGCAATCGAATACGGCCAGGTGCTCGGGCTTGATTCCCGGCGCGCCTTCAATGGTCCCCGTGGCGTCGATGTAGCTGACGATGGCATGCACTTCGTGGGCAGAATAGCCCAGCTTGAACAGGGCTTCCGGAACGGTATTGTTGACGATCTTGATCATGCCGCCGCCAACCAGCTTCTTGTACTTCACCAGGGCCAGGTCAGGCTCAATGCCCGTGGTGTCGCAGTCCATCATGAAGCCGATGGTGCCCGTGGGAGCCAGAACCGTGGTCTGGGAGTTGCGATAGCCGTAGCGCTCGCCGTAGCCCAGCGCCATGTCCCAGCACTCGCGGCTGGCGTCGATCAACGCGTCGAGTTGGGGCACATTAAAGGGCTCGCCGCTCTGGCGCGACCTGCCGATATTGTTCACCTCGGCGCGGTGCATGCGGATTACGTCGAGGAAGGGTTCGCGGTTGACGTAAAACCCCGGGCAGGCCCCGCCCTGGCGCTCGACAGAAGCTGTCAGAGAAGTGGCTGAAGCGATGGGCGGGCAGTTGGCGGCCACCAGGGCCGACTGCATGTAAGCCTGGCCGCACATAATCGCAGTCAACGCGGCCGTCAGGTCGCGCCCGCCGTTCGAGTCATAGGGCAGTCCAAAGGCCATCAGCAGCGCGCCCAGGTTGGCGTAGCCCAGCCCCAGTGGCCGGTAGTCGTGGGAGTTGCGGGCGATGGCTTCGGTGGGATAGCCCGAGTAGTCCACCAGGATCTCCATCGCCGTGATGACCACGGAAATCGAGTGCCGAAAAGCTGGAATATCAAAGACGCCCGATGGCGTTACGTACTTCATCAGGTTGAAACTCGCCAGATTGCAGGCCGAGTTGTCCAGGAACATGTATTCCGAGCACGGATTCGAAGCATTGATGCGCGCCGTGTTCTTGCTGGTGTGCCACCGGTTGATGGTGGTGTCGAACTGCATGCCCGGGTCGCCGCACAGCCACGTGGCCTCAGCAATCTTGCGCATGATGTCGCGCGCCTTGTAGTTCGCCACCGGCTCGTGGCCCTTTACCGTGTAGGTGGTATAGTCGCCGTCGTTCTCGTAAGCGCGCATGAATTCGTCGCTCACGCGCACCGAGTTGTTCGCGTTCTGGAAGAAAATGGACGAATAGGCTTCCGAATCCGGCCCCGATCCATCGTAGCCGGCCTTGATAAGCGTAAAGGCCTTGGCCTCTTCCCTCGCCTTACACTCGATGAACTCCATGATGTCTGGGTGGTCGGCGTTCAAAATCACCATCTTGGCCGCGCGGCGCGTCTTGCCGCCTGACTTGATGACCCCGGCAAAGGCGTCAAAGCCGCGCATGAAGCTCAGCGGGCCGGAGGCCTGGCCGCCGCCCGACAACTGCTCCTTCGAGCCGCGAATCGACGACAGGTTGGTTCCGGTGCCTGAACCCCACTTGAACAGCATCCCCTCAGTCTTCGCCAGGCTCAGAATCGAGTCCAGCGAGTCATCCACCGAGTTGATGAAGCAGGCCGAGCACTGGGGATTGCGATACCCGGAGGCGGAGTACTTCACGCCGCCCGTTGACGGGTCCCAATGCCAGTTCTGGCCGTCCGCATCCGGCTCCAGCCGGTCACAGCCTACATTGAACCAGACCGGCGAGTTGAAGGCCACCTTCTGCGTCAGCAGCATGTGCGCCAGCTCGTCGTGGAAGATACCCCCATCCGCGGGAGAGGCAAAGTAGCCGCCGGCCATACCCCAGTCGCGGATGGCCTCAGCCACGCGGCTCACCAGTTGCCGCACACCCGTCTCCCGCTCCGGCGTGCCCAAATGCCCGTGCAGGTACTTCGAGGCCACGATATTCGTCGCCGTCATCGACCAGTCGGCCGGCACATCCACGTTCTTCTGCTCGAAAATCGTGTTGCCCTTGCTGTCGGTAATCGACGCTGTGCGCTGCTCCCACGTGAGCTCGTCATAAGGCGACACGCCCTCGGTAGTAAAGCGACGGCTAAAGATCAGTCCCCGCTGTGTGTTGGGACTCTGCAGGGAGGCGGCAGAAGACTGAAACTGGACCTCATTCATAAAAACCCTCTCAATCAAATCATTTGATGAATCTGTTGCCTCGTCCGGCGCTACTCAGCCAGGAAGAGGTCAGGGAAAATCTCGGTCAAAGAACATGAAACAGGGAATGGGAAAAATACCGCGAGTTCTCTGCCTTCAGAGGCCCCTCGGTGGAACATTCGCACCAGAGTTTGTTAAAATCCGTTTAAGGCCGCAGATGAAAAAGTACCGCTCTCCGTGGTGCATGTCAACAACAAACCACAATATCTTGTATTTTCCTCACATTTAGGGCATCTACTTTCCAAACAAAGGCGATTGCCTGTGGAAAGCTCCAAAACACCTTGCAAGACGCGGGGTTAAGCCTGTCTAATCTGCCCCAGTTCCGGTGCAACTTCGGAGCAACCCCCGGTCTGGCCTCTCCATCCCTCTCAAGTTCAAGCCTAGCCCCAACCGCGCCCCGCGGCAAGGCGCAGAAACGGTGCACTTCGGCCCTCCGCCTGTGGGAGTTGTGGAGATTCGGGACGGTTTACCGCTCTATGCGCCTAGCCCCCTTCGGATAAATACCCCCTTGACTGGGCCGCCGGCTCTGATATCGTTCTCATAATCTTCGGAGAAGCCATGAACACGCATTGGAATCAACTCGCCGCGTTGTGTTTTGCGCTCGCATTACTCCCAGTGGCCATCCCAGCCCAGACTCCCACGCCTTCGAATGAAAGCGGAATCGATCCCGCCCTGCTGGCCAGAGCGAAGTCAGGAGACGCCGCGGCTGAGTTCTTGCTGTCGGTAGCCTACAGAAAGGGCCTGGGCGTCCCCAAGGATCAGGCATTGTCTGCCTCCTGGGTGCGCCAAGCCGCTGAGCAGGGCCTGCCTGTGGCGCAATACAACATGGGGTTGTGCTATGCCCTCGGCCAAGGCGCACCTCAGAGTTATGAACAGGCGGCGATTTGGTATGAAAAGGCCGCGACACAGGGAGATTATGACGGAATGCGCGCCCTGGCAATCCTTTACGACAAGGGGCAAGGCGTTCCGAAGGACTCAAAACAGGCATTCCTATTGTTCAGCCAAGCCGCCGCACTAGGAGATGCCTATTCCCAATACCAGCTGGGAGTGGACTTCGGCGAGGGCATCGGTGTCCCGAAGGACGAGAAGCAGGCCACTGTCTGGCTTCGCAAAGCAGCTGGCCAGGGCAACCCAAAAGCACAGCGCGATTTAGGCGCTCAATACGAATATGGCAATGGTGTTCCACAAGACTATGCGCAAGCAGCAGAGCTTTATCGCAAGGCTGCCGAGCAAGGTTATTCCGCTGCGCAGTTCTCCCTGGGTCTTTGTTACGTGCATGGCAAGGGAGTTCCGCTGGATTACGCGCAGGCCTTGATCTGGTACAAAAAAGCTGCGGATCAGAACGACCCAAATGCATTGGTGAATCTGGCGCTACTTTATCTGAAAGGTCAGGGTGTCGCCCAAGACGAGCCAAAGGGATTCGAATTGCTTCGCCAAGCTGCCGAAGCTGGTGCGCCTGACGCTCAACTCCAGATAGGAATGGACTACGATCAGGGCACTCATGGTGTGAAGCAGGACAAGGGCATGGCCGAAAAGTGGCTGCGCAAATCAGCCGATCAGGGGAATGTGGCTGCGCAGTTCAACCTTGCAATGCTCATCTATTCGAACAAGGCAGAGGCTTACTACTGGTTGAGCTTGGCAGCTCCCCATCTAAAGGGAGAGCCGCTCGCCATGACAAACAAATTGCGCGATGGCGCTGCTGCAATGCTAAAGCCAGCTGAGCGCGCCAAGATCGATGAGCACATCAAGCAATGGCAGACCGAGCACCACGACTAGGCTGAGACCTCTCTCTTAGGAAGATCGCAAATCTCACGAAGTCTCTCAAAAACGCCGTCCTCGGCAATCCCGCTGGCCAGCCCCTCAGCAATCGCCGCCCTCAGCACAGCCATCTTCTCCTCAAACTCCCGCTCTTCCTTCTCCAGCAAGCGCAAGGCGGTCCGCATCACCTCGCTGGCATTGGCGAACTCTCCAGATTCGACCTTGGCGGTAATGAACTGATCCAGCTTTTCAGGCAGGCTCACATTGCGGGTCGGCATGGGGCACCTCAGCCTGAGTATAGGTTTTTTGGCCAACTTTGCCAAACCTCGAACATCGCTGATTCCCACACGCCAAACGGCCCCACGCAATCTCGCGTGGGGCCGCTGGGTGTTTCGGTTCTGTGCCCCGTTAAGAGCGGGCGGGATTCAAACTGCTATCAGTTGTTTTCCTTGGTTTCAATCCTCATGCCGTAGAACGATTTGTGCACGAAGAACGCCGACACCAGGAAGAATGCGACGGCCAAGATATGGGTGAGCATTGCGTTTTCCTTGGTCAGCGTCACGGCAAGCTCGACGGCCAGCAATCCGAACAAGGTTGTGAACTTGATGATCGGGTTCATAGCCACCGACGAGGTGTCTTTGAACGGGTCGCCGACGGTGTCTCCGATCACGGTTGCGTCGTGCAATGGTGTCCCTTTCTGCTTCAGGTCAACCTCGACTACCTTCTTCGCGTTGTCCCATGCGCCGCCTGCATTGGCCATGAAGATCGCCTGATACAGGCCGAAGATGGCAATCGAGAACAGGTAGCCGATAAACAAGAACGGCTCCATGAACGCGAAAGAAAGCGTTGCGAAGAAGACGGCGAGAAAGATGTTGAACATTCCCTTCTGCGCGTACTTCGTGCAGATCTCCACCACCCTCTTGCTGTCCGTAACCGACGCTTTCTCCGCGCCTTCCAGCTTGATGTTGGCCTTGATGAACTCCACCGCGCGATAAGCGCCGGTGGTGACCGCCTGCATGGAAGCGCCGGCGAACCAGAAGATCACCGCGCCACCGCAGATCAACCCCAGCATGAAGGGCGCGTGCAGCAGGGAGAGCTTGTTTACGTCCTGGGTCAGACCGTGGGTCAAGGCCATGATGATCGAGAAAGTCATCGTGGTTGCGCCCACAACGGCGGTGCCGATCAGCACCGGTTTTGCTGAAGCCTTGAACGTATTGCCGGCTCCATCGTTGGCTTCCAGCAGGTACTTGGCACGCTCGAACTTGGGGTCGATACCGAAGTCCTTCTTCAACTCAGCTTCGATGCCAGGAATGGTTTCGATCAGCGACAACTCATAGACGGATTGCGCATTGTCGGTAACCGGGCCGTAGGAATCCACGGCAATTGTCACCGGTCCCATGCCCAGGAAGCCGAAGGCGACCAGGCCAAAGGCGAAGACGGCAGGCGCCAGCATCAAGGCATCCATCGATGGTCCCGTACTGAAGAAATAACCCAATCCCATCAGCGCAACCATGCTCAGTCCGAGCCAGTAGGCCGAGAAATTGCCGGCCACGAGTCCCGACAGGATTCCAAGAGAAGCGCCGCCTTCCTTGGCGGAGGTGACGACTTCCTGAACGTGAGCGGAGTTGGTTGAAGTGAAGACCTTGACCAATTCGGGAATGACTGCGCCCGCCAAAGTTCCGCAGGAGATGATCGAAGCCAGCTTCCACCAGAGCGATCCGTCGCCGAGTGTGGGGATCATCAAGTACGAAACGATAAAGGTCAAGATGATGGAAAGAATGGAGGTGATCCAGACCAGCCAGGTCAACGGCGTCTCAAAGTCCATCTCGTCGGCATTTGCATATTTCGCCTTGGAGATCAAGCCATTGAGGAAGTAAGCGCCCGAACTGGACACCAGCATGGCCACGCGCATGACAAAGATCCAAACCAGCAGTTGCACTTGCGTCTGGGGATCGCGAACAGCCAGCAAGATGAAGGTGATCAAGGCCACGCCGGTAACGCCGTAGGTCTCGAAGCCGTCGGCCGAGGGTCCCACTGAATCGCCCGCGTTGTCACCCGTACAGTCGGCGATAACGCCTGGGTTACGGGCATCGTCTTCCTTGATTTTGAAGACGATCTTCATCAGGTCGGCGCCAATGTCGGCGATTTTGGTGAAGATGCCGCCGGCAATACGCAGAGCAGCCGCGCCCAGCGACTCGCCGATGGCGAAGCCGATGAAGCAGGGACCTGCGTAATTGGCCGGGATGAACAAAAGAATAGCGAGCATGATGAGCAGTTCGACCGAAATCAGCAACATGCCGATGCTCATGCCAGCCTTCAGCGGAATCTCAGAGATTGCATACGGCTTCCCACGCAATCCCGCGAATGCCGTCCGTGAGTTCGCAAAAGTGTTGACGCGAATTCCGAACCACGCCACGCCGTAGCTGCCTGCGATGCCGACCAGGCTGAACCCCAGGATGATGGGCAGAGTAACAGCGACATTTCCCACCGGCGCCAGCCAGCCAAAGTAAAGTGAAATGACTACCGCGATGAATGCCCAGAGCAGAAGAATAAACTTGCCCTGCGTGATCAGATACGTTTTGCACGTCTCATAGATCAGTTCGGAGATATCGCGCATCGACTTGTGAACCGGCAGGTTCTTCAACTGCACATAGATCACCAGGCCGAACAACAGGCCGGCGGCGCAGAAGAGCAATCCGATTGACAGAAGGTTATGTCCGTTCAAACCGAAAAAGTTCGCGAAATTTACGCTCGTCAAATCCGGAAGCTTCAGGCTGGCTTCGCCTCCGCCCGCAGGTTCCTGCGCGCCGGCAAATGCCGGAAGCAATAGCAGGCCGAGCAGTGCCGCCACGGTCTTGTACTGGCGCTTCATATATGTCTTGGCGCACGCAAAGAAGAAGGCCGCGAAGAGCGAGAGAGCGCTCACGGCCAGAAGAAAGTACACCCAATACTGTGCAGTCACAAATCCTCCCAAGCTGAAGTTCTGGTGGTTTACCACGAACGGTCCGGAAAATACGCGACGAAAACTTCCCGGAAAAGCGGTCTTCCGAAGATTATCACCCGCATATAACACTGTCGAGTGATACCAATCACAGCGGTAAGCAGGGTCTCCTGTGAGCGAAAACGGCGGCCTGTAAGAGGGTGCACTGCGGGGCTTTAGCTGCCTACTCGGCGTGGAAAACAACGTCAAAAAGCAGCAAACTTACCGTGGTAAAGATGATGTCGTAGCCCAGCAGCAGCTTGATCCAGAGAGTAGGGTCGCTTTCGCCGGTCAGGATGGCGGTTGTGGCCTGGACCATAGCCAGCAGCGCCGGAATAAAGATAGGAAAGAGGATCAGCGAAAGCAGCAATTCGCGGTTGCGGCTGCGGATTGAGAGCGCTGCAAAGAAGACGCCGTTGCCAACCAGCGCCCAGGTGCCCAGCGGCAAAACCAGCGCCAGCAGCCAGCCCTGGCCTGCGATATGCAGGTTATAGAAGACGATAAAAACCGGGGCCAGCAGCACCTGGACGATGGTGACGAAGAGAAAATTCGCCAGAACCTTGGCCAGAAACAATTCCGCGCCGGGAGCGGGAACCATGCGCTGCGCGTCCAGAACCTGGTGGCGGATTTCACGCGCCCAGGCCTGGTTGAGCGCGCTCACCGAAGCAAACATGGTAGCCACGCACAGCACGCCGCCGGCAATCTGCTGAGAAAATGCCCCGCGCGGGTCAAATGCAATCGAAAAAAGCACCACGACCAGCCCGGAGAAAAAGAGCATGGAGACGATGGCGTCCAGGGAGCGCCACTCAATGCGCAGTTCTTTCGCGAGATGGGTCCACAGGGCGCGAGGCATCAGGCGCGGCCCTCCCCGGCAACGGATTTTGTTCCGGCTGATTTCGTCAGGTCCGCGGTCTGAGCCTCAGCGGCTTTCAGATAGTCGTCGGGCGAGAGGATGAGCTGGGTTCCGCGCGCACCGGCCGAAACACTGATCCGATCAAAGAGAATCGCCGTTTCATCAACGAAAACCGGGTAGGATTTTTTCGCGCCGAAGACGGTCACGCCGCCACGAATGTAGCCGGTGAGCGGCTGCACGTCTTTGAGCGGCGCCATCTCGGCCTTGCGCAACCCTGCCACGCGGGCCAGCTTTTTGAAGTCCAGCTCGGCGTCGCCCGGGATGACAGCAAAGACGTAGGAGTCGGGCCCACCTGTCGTCAGCAGAGTTTTGAAGACCTGCTCCGGCGGCATCCCAATCTTTTTGGCGACGGCAATGGCAGACAAATCCTCTGCATCGACCTCGTATTCCTGCAGTTCAAAGCGAATGTCGAGAGTTTCCAGGAAGCGCGCTCCGTTGGTCTTCATAGCGTCGGCGCTCCTGGCTCCAGCGAAGCCACTCTGCCTGCATGCAGCGTCAGCACCCAGTCGGCGATAGGCGCGGCCAGCTCGCGCTGGTGCGTCGTCAGCACAATCGTCCGGTTGCCCTGGCGAAAGCCAGCCAGCAACTCAACCATCTGGCGGGCGCTCTCCACGTCCATGTTGGAAAAAGGCTCGTCGAGCAGCAGCAGTTCAGGCACGGAGAGCAGCACGCGAGCTAGCGATGTCCGCTGCCTCATGCCTTGCGAATACTGACCGAGGGTGCGCGTCAACTCCGGGTCCAGGCCCACCTGGCGCAAGGCTTCGGCCGGCTCAAGGCAGGCCCGGCCTGCATAGAGGCTGCCAAAGTAGCGCAGGTTTTCCTGGGCGGTCAACTCGTCGTAGAGCATGGGCGCGTGGCTCATATAGCCGATGCGCTCACGGGCATCATGCGGTTCCATGCCGCTAGTCGTGGTTGAGCCGAAGACCCTGACCTTGCCGAAGCTGGGCCTTAGCAGACCGGCAAGAATCCGCAGCAGCGTTGACTTTCCCGCGCCGTTTTCGCCCAGCAGCACGTAGCAGCGTCCCGGTTCAAACTCCACCGAGACCTGGCGCAGCGCCGCAAAAGCGCCAAATAGCTTCGAGACTTGATCGAGCCGCGCACAGGCGGTGGAGCTGGCGGCCTCGGAAGCGGGAGCGTTCATGCGCCTCAGTTTGCTGCGGTTGGGGCTGAGTTGGCTGGAGCTGGGACTTGAACCGCGGCGCGGGGACTGTTATTCGTAGTGGCCGCAGGCTTCGTGGCAGGCTGCATACCCGGTTGGCCGTTCGGTTGAGCCGGGGCGTACTTGCTGGCGCACTTGGCCTGAAGCACGGTCGCGTGGAAGACTCCATCCCGGCCATAAGAGCCTTCGGCCAGAGCATGGGCATCGTCCTTGAAGGTGTCTGGCGGCGGCTCGGCGCCTTTGTAGTTGACCGTCAGCAGGCGGCCGCTGGCAGCCTTGGGCGAATGGCTCTCAAACTCGTTCAAAACAAAGGTCACATGAGTGCCATTCTGGTCAATCGAACCGGGCTGGACGAAGCCTTCCACGCGTAATTGGCTGTGGTAGGCCTTGTCGCCCATGCTGCCCAACTCGGGGATGGTGACGTAGTAGCTCTTGTTGGCTCCGTAGCCCGACCAGGCCAGCCAACCAATGGTGCCTACGATAATGGCAACCGCGATTCCGATACGCATGCTGTTAGGGGAGGTTTTCATAGTCAGTCTTAACGATACGAGCCAAACAGGGCGCGGTCAACAGCCGAAAGATGCAGACAGGCGCGGTTGCAAGGGGCGCTGAACGAAGGGGAACCAAAGCCGTTCAGGCAGGAATGTGCTCAAGCCGCTTGAGCCGGGGAAGCGCGCGGATCGCTTTCCCGGCCTTCTGCTGTGCCAGACGCAGTTCGTAAAGGTTTTGCAGATTAAGCCAGAACTGGGCGCTGGTGCCGAAGAAATGGGCCAGGCGCAGGGCAGTGTCTCCGGTGAGGCCGCGCTGACCGTTCAGAATGGCGGTGATGCGGTTCGGCGGCACATCCAGTTTGCGTGCCAACTCAGAGGCGCTCATGCCCAGTTCGTTCAGCTCCTCGGCCAACTGTTCTCCGGGATGGATGGCAATGATGGTCATGGGTTCCTCCTAGTGATAATCGACAATCTCTACGTTGGATGGACCCGGCTCCGTGCCGGGCCACTCAAAACAGATTCTCCACTGGTCGTTGATACGAATGCTGTACTGTCCTTTGCGATCACCGGCCAGAGCCTCGAAACGGTTGCCCGGCAAAAACGCAAGGTCACCGAGGCAAGTTGCCGCATCCAACCGGTCGAGTTTCAAGCGAGCCGGACGTTCCATGCCATCGAATGCCTTTTCGCGCGTCCCGGAGGCGAAATTTTTGGTGCGCTTATCACGATAGCTAACAATCACTCTTTAGCCTACTCTCCGTTACGCGTTACGTCAAGGGTAATTATTCTAGACCGCGACTACTGCGCCCCTTCCAGTGTCTGTGCCGCCCGCGTCAGTGCCTGAGTCAGAACCGTCAACTGCTGCGCGGCCCGCTGTTGATCCTTTGCTGCCACAGCCTCGTTGACGCCGGGAATCACCACCGCTGCGTAGCCCGTGTACTCGCCGGGAGCGTAGATGGTGTGCCGGAACCATGGTCTATTGGGCAGGCCTTGCTCCGAGATCAGCGCCGTCTCAGTTTGGCGAAGGATGAGATTGAGCTTTGCGAGATCCCCACTAGCCGCGACTTGCCGGCCATGAACTCGCTCCGCGGCGGCGGAAAGCCGCGAGGCAGCAGCTTCGGCGGGTGCGAAGTCCAGGCCGTCGAGTCCCTGGCTGACAGCTTTCTGTTTAGCCGCGTCGATGTAAGAGCGGATTGAGCGCCCGTAAGCCACATAGTTGTACGGGAGCACGTCGGCATCGGCCATGCGCAGGGCTTCGAGGCCGAAGACACGGGCCATCTCCTGTAGATATAGGAAATGGGGGTCGGCGTTCTCCGTGAACCACTTGTAATTGTCGAAGGCCGAGTGATAAACGCCGTAAGGGCCTTCGGAGCCGATATCGGTAGCTGGCACACCGATATGCTGCAAGAACGCCGTGAAGTCCGAGCCGGAGCCGAGATCGCCCAGTTGAATCTCTTCGCCGGCCTCAAGCGGAGCGTTCGAGCGGCGATGCTCATTCTCGGCGGCAGATTTGATCTTCCACTGTTGATAGACCGTTCCGCCCAGCGGGCTAGGGACTGACCGGGTCAGTTCGCGTAAAAACTGCTTGAGCGAGGGAACAGCGGAGGCAGAGAAATCCGGCCCGGCAACGCCTACGTCGGTGTTGAAGTAGGCCACTGCGCGCTCAAGTGCCTTGGCGTTCAGCTCCACCCATTCGGTCGAACCGATGAGGCCTTCTTCCTCCGCGTCCCAACTGCAAAATACGATGGTCCGTTTCGGCCGCCAGCTCTCGCGCATCAGTGCGCCCACGCCATGCACCGCTTCCAGCATGGCCGCCGTTCCGCTGTTGGGATCCACTGCGCCGTATACCCAGGCGTCGCGATGGTTGCCCAGTACGACCCAATCGTCCGGGTACTCCGCGCCCTTCACTCTTCCGATTACGTCCCAGATAATGCGGCGCTGATAATCCTGCACTGAAACCAGATGGACCTTCACGGCGCCGGGTCCCTGAACCTCTCCAATGTGATATCGGAATCCAAGCCCGCCCTGCCATCCCAGCGGCACTCCTGTGCCTTGCAATGCTTCCAGGATGGGCGCGGCGTCGTGGTAGCTGATCGGGATCGAAATAATGTGGGGCTGGCTGCCGTACGGCGATACGCGGGCCGAGTCAGGCAAATCCAGAGTCGAAGCCACGCCCGGAGTTTCCGGGTCGCCCGGATACTTGAACATGTATTGCACCGAGCCGCGCTGCACGCCGGTCTCAGGCCGCCACGGTCCATTGGGGTACGTATCGCCCTTGAAAAAACCGTCGTCCTGCGGGTCGGAGTAAATCAGCACTCCAGCCGCGCCGCGCTGTTCGGCAATGTAGACCTTCACTCCGCGAAAATTGCCGCCGTAGCGGGCCAATACGATTTTGCCGTGCAGGTCGATGTGCTCGGCGGCAAGCTGGTCAAAATCTTCCAGCCGGCCGTAGTTGGCGTAGACCACCTCGGCGGTTACATCACCCGATCCCGAAGAACCATTGAAGGGCATCACCACTCGCGGATCGTCCTGATACGGGTCGCCATCCACATGCTCTTTGGTGGGACCGCTCATCAGCAGCTTGCCGCTCTGGTCAAAAGCCTCCACGCGCACCACCTTGGGCTGATTCATCAGCACGCGGAAGGGAACAATCTCCGTGTCGAGGCCGGCCTCGCGAAACTTCCGCGCCACGTACTCGGCCGTCTTGTGATCCTCGGGGCTCGATGCCAGATGAGGTTCGGCCGTCAGAGTCTTCAACTCCTCGCCCGCCAGCTTCGCATCGGGAACCGCCAGAAACTTCTCCTCGATCTTTGCTTGCGCCGCGAAATCGCCGTAGCCGAAAACCGCAGATGGCGCAGGCTGAGCCGCTGTTTGGGCCGCCAGTTGCCTCGTGATGACGACCGGTGAAACCAGCGCCAGACAAAGGAGAAAAACAAGCGCCCTGCGCACAACCATGATCGAAATCCTCCAAGGGTCTTTCGTGTCTTGAACAAAGATGGGGCGAGCGATCCTGCGGGGTCCCACAGGTCCGGGGTCCCCACGGACAAGTCTTCGTCCGCGGAGTGAAGATTCAGATTATCGGGCCTGTGAAATCTCGATCCTCAATCAGCTTACGCCACAGGCTGGGCGCAATGGGCGCAGCGCCGTGCAGCCAGCGGAATCTCGCTCAGGCATTCAGGGCAAGCCTTCATCGTGGACTCAACATCGGTCTCACACTTCTTAACCCTTGCCAGCAGCGCGTTCAAAGGCAGCACGATGACAAAGTAGACCACCACGGCCACAATCAGAAACGAGATGGCTGCATTGAAGAAGTTGCCGATCTTGATGTGCCCACTGCCAATGTTCATGACTACGCCGCTGAAGTCCGGCTTGCCCACGGTGGCCGCAATCAGCGGATTCAGCACGTCACCCACCAGCGACGTGACGATGGCATTGAAGGCCGCGCCGAGAATGACGGCGACGGCGAGGTCTACGACGTTTCCACGCAGAACGAAATCGCGAAATCCCCTGAACATATCTCCCTCCTGAGTCTGGCCTATCAAACCTTCTGCCATGAACCCGACCCCCGCGGACCGCGTTCTCGAACATCCTACACGCCGCAACGGCCCTGGTTAAGGGCTGAATCAGAAAAGCTCTGGATAAGTTTGATTTTGAAACGGCGCGGCATTATCCCGCGCGGGGAAGGCCGCCGTGCTTCAGCTTTCGTAGTTGCGCCCCGGGCGCAAGCCTTCCAGATGTTTGGTATCGATCGGCTCGGGGTCGTCGTAGGCGGGCAAAACCGGCAATCCCACGCGCAGCCCGGTCCACTCTTCGGCTATCACGATGCTGTTTTGCGGATTGCCCGGCTGATAACGCGCCGAGCAGGGAAAACCCGCCCGCACCTGAGCCACTTCAACCACTCCGGGCATATCGGTAATGTCCTGGGAGGACTCGTAGTCCACACCGCCAATGCGATAGTTGTAAACCAACAAAGTCAGGGTGCGGCCCAACTCGTCCTTTTGCTTTGGTGGGGCCTCGACCTCGCAGATGTCCAGCAACATGCCGTCCACCAGCCGCCCGGATTGAGACAGAAACTGGCGGCGCGCACGCTCCCGCTCTTCCGGCGTGGGGCCCTTGTGCAGCAGGAGCCAGAACCCCGCCACCAGAAGCACCACCACAAGACCCGCTATGGCAGAAACCTCCCATGCGTTTTGGTTGTGAAGAATCATTGTAGGTGGAACTCGTTCCCCATCGCATCCATTCTCGAGTCCCTTTCATAAGCATACCGCAGCCGGACTCGGGCTTGAGCCGGTTGACTTTATGGCCGGTTCCGGTTGCAGAACGCCGCTGCCCGCCTTTTGCGCTGCGATATACTCGTGACTGCATCATGAAGGAGTTCCGGCCTGCCGGACGCTTCATTCTCGGAGGTTTTCCCTTGGCTTCGCGTATGAGTTCCAAAGCGGCACAGCATTCCCGAATTCGCGGCCGGTCTCCTCGCCGGATTCGCTCGACCACGGTGATCTGCGTCCGCCGCGACGGCCAGGTCGTAATGGCTGCCGATGGCCAGGTCACGCTGGGCGACCACGTGCTGAAACACTCGGCCAAGAAGATCCGCCGACTCTATCAGGACAAGATTCTGGCTGGGTTCGCCGGCTCCACGGCCGACGCCTTTTCACTTTTTGCGCGCTTTGAAACCAAGTTGGAGCAGTACGCCGGCAACCTGAACCGCTCGGCCGTGGAGCTGGCCAAGGACTGGCGCACCGACAAGATGCTGCGCAATCTGGAGGCTCTGCTGGTGGTCGCCGATGCCCAGCAGACATTTCTCATCTCCGGCTCGGGAGACGTCATCGATCCCGACGAGCCTCTGGCCGCCATCGGCTCCGGCGGCCCTTATGCCACGGCCGCCGCGCGCGCACTGATGGAAAACACCACCCTCACTGCGCGCGAAATCGCGGAAAAGGCCATGAAGATTGCCGGTTCCATCTGCATTTACACCAACGATCACATCACCATTGAGGAGTTGAAGAGCTAAGTCCTTCGCAACGCATTATCGTTTGGGATTTTCAGTATCATTCATCAATCAGTCTCCTAGGAGGAACGATGAAAAAGAACGCCTTCATTCTTTTTGTTTTTCTCATAGCAGTATTTGCAAAAGCTGCTGAAAAGAATTATCAAACTGGCAAACTTCTTGATGTGAATTCGCAACTCTACAACAAAGTTATTGATGGCGACAGCTATGTCCGACATGAAAATTCTTTGTTTGTACGAGTTGGTAATGTGATCTATGAAGGGCAGTGCGAAGAAAGACGCCACTTTTCTAGCTGTAAGCCAGCTAACTGGATTATTGGTGATGACATCAATGTTCGCTTCGAAAAGGACTATATGTACCTTCAAAAAACGAATGGCGATGAAGTTAAAACGAAGCTCGTGAAACGCACAAAGGCGAACTGAAGAACAAATGGCCATTTACCTTCCCGCATCCGCCGAAGAACAAGACGTCTCGCTGGACGAGTTGACGCCGCGCGAAATTGTCACTGAACTCGACAAGCATGTCGTCGGCCAGAAGGCTGCCAAGCGCGCCGTGGCAATCGCGCTCCGCAATCGCCAGCGCCGCCAAAAGCTTCCTCCCGACATCGCCGACGACATCATGCCCAAGAACATCATCATGATCGGGCCGACAGGCGTGGGCAAAACAGAGATTGCGCGCCGCCTGGCCAAGCTGACGGGGTCGCCGTTTCTAAAAGTCGAAGCCTCAAAGTTTACCGAGGTCGGTTACGTCGGCCGCGATGTCGAGTCCATGATCCGCGACCTTGTCGAGGTTGCCATCGACATGGTGCGCGAGGCGCGCCTTGAAGAAGTCGAAGATCGCGCCGAGATGAACGCCGAAGAGCGCCTGCTCGACGTGCTGCTGCCTCCACCGCCGCCCACGCCGCCCGCGCAGGAGGGCCAACTCACGCTACCCGGAACGGAGAGTTATCAGCGTTCCCGCGAGAAGATGCGCCAGCAGTTCCGCGAAGGCAAGCTCGATGAGCGCCAGGTCGAACTCGATGTGCGCGAACGCGGAACGCCGCAGTTCGGCATCATCAGCAACCAGAACCTTGAAGACATGGAGATGAACCTCAAGGACATGCTGCCCAACATCTTCGGCGGCGGCTCCAAGAAGCGCAAAATGAAAGTCTCCGACGCCTTTGACTATCTGGTAGATGAAGAAGAAGGCCGGCTGATCGACATGGATTCCGTGAATCGCGCCGCGGTAGAGCGCGTCGAATCCAGCGGGATTGTTTTCCTTGATGAGATTGACAAGATAGCCGGTCGCGAAGGCGGCCATGGACCTGATGTTTCGCGCGAAGGCGTGCAGCGCGACATTCTGCCCATCGTCGAGGGAACCACGGTAAACACACGCTACGGCATGGTGCGCACTGACCACATTCTTTTCATCGCAGCCGGCGCATTCCATGTCTCCAAGCCCAGCGATCTTATCCCCGAACTGCAAGGCCGTTTTCCCATCCGAGTCGAGTTGAAGTCCCTTACCGTCGATGACTTCCTGCGCATCCTCACCGAGCCCAAGGCTTCGCTCACCAAGCAGTATTCAGCCCTACTGGAAACCGAAGGCGTGAAGCTCGAGTTTTCGCCGGAAGCTTTGCGTGAGATGGCGGAGTTTGCCTTCAAGGTAAATGAGCAGACCGAAAACATTGGCGCCCGCCGCCTGCACACCATCATGGAACGAGTGCTTGAGGATGTGAGTTTCCTCGCGCCCGACGTGGCCCGCCGCGCCCCCAACGAGGAGGCTGCCGCGGCGCTGCAAAAAGCAATCAAGAGCGAGTCTTCCACTCCCCTGCCTTACGAGGAGCGCGCTGCCGCCGCCGGCATCGAAAAGGTCTTCTTAATCGACGCCGAATACGTCAAGCAGATGGTCGCCTCCGTAGTGAAGGATCAAGACTTGAGCCGCTACATTCTCTAAGAGAGTGTTTCATGGACTCGCTCAGTTACAACTGAAAGGGAGCAACAGCAGAAAATGAAAAAGACCAATCAGGTGAATGTCAAAGAGATGAGTTTTGATCAATTATTCAAAGAGATTTCTCCGAAAGAGATAGACGACAACGTATTTACCTTGGTAGGAAAAGACTTTACGGTTATTACTGCAGGCAAGCAAGATCACTATAATTCCATGACAGGCAGTGGTGGTGGTTTGGGGATGCTCTTCATGAAACCTTCCACCTGGTGTATTCTCCGAGCTGATCGTTATACGCTTGAAATAATTCAAAAAGAGCATACATATACGATGTCTTACTTCACGAGCGAATATAAGGAACAAATACTCTTTCTGGGAAGTAAGTCAGGAAGAGATAGTGAAAAAATGAAAGAAGTTCAATTCACAAGTGTTCAAACACCTTCCGGAGATATGTCTTACAAAGAAGCCAGACTGATTATTGAATGTAAATTAACGGCACTTACTACAGCCAATCCGGATGATTTTTACACGCAAGAAACTAGAGACTATATAAACGAGGCTTACAAAGAAGCAAATGTTTATCGCAAATTGGTGTTCGGGGAAATCACTCATGCTTGGGTAAGGAAATAGTGAGATCCGCTTTAAGGAAGTGGAGCGCTCCGTTTCTCTGCGCAGAGCGCTTCCAGTTTCCGCAATGCCTTGAGCATCTCGCCGAGCGCCGTCTTACCAACCTCCCGCTCAAACTCCTTTTGCAGCTTGTCGAAGATGCCAATCACGCGTACGGCGCACTTCTTTCCATGAGGCTTCAATGTAAGCTGATAGGCTCGCGCATCCTCTGGATCGATCTTTCTCTGTAACAATCCCATAGCCTCCAGAGACGAAACGCAATGGCTCACATTGCCCCGCGTCGTTCCAAAGGTCTCGGCTAACTGCGATGGCATCACCGGTCGCGGCGCTTCAAAAAACATGGCCGCCAACACCATCCCTTCCAGAAAATTTAGGCTGTCGCCGGCCAGCGCCTGCGCGGCCAGCGATTCAAAACGGCGTGCCGCCCGGTTAACCGCGAACATGGGGCTTTCATGGAGAAATGCATCGATGCGCATAGTCTTGTCCTGATGGTTTACTTCGTCAATTATTCACAACAATATCAAATCATCCTTGCGGATCAATAGTTTTGCGCTGAAAATGAACAAGAAAGCCAACATATGCCCACCTTGAAATCGATTCCCATTGCAGTCTCCCTGTTGCTTGCAGCTTGCTCGCAGTCAGTTTCCGCGCAAGCCGCGCCGGTTGCTCAATCCGCCCCGCTGCCCCATCCCTCTGAGATTATGGTGGTCCTTGGTTCGCCCGTGCCTGTGCCTTTGGCCGAGTCTCCGGCCTCGATCGTTGTGCTGCCGGTCGAAGGCAAGACCCTCCTAATGGAGTCGCCACAGGAGTTGCTGCGCCAGGACTCGTCGGTCTTCCTTGAGCAGCGCGGCGCAGGCGGCGGCCAGGCTGATCTGATCTTGCGCGGAGGAACTTTCGAGCAGGCCCTGGTGCTGCTGAATGGCTTCCGCATCGACGACAGCCAGACCGCGCATCACAATCTCGATCTGCCCATACCGCTCGACGCCATGGACTCGATCCAGGTACTTCACGGCGCGGGCTCCACGCTGCACGGCGAGGACGCATTGAGCGGCGTGGTCGACTTTCTAACCGCCGCGCCCTCTGCATCCTCGCTGCGTCTGCGCGCGGGAGCCGGCAGCTTTGGCGAGAACGAAGAGTCCTTGCTGGGCGCTCTAGTGCGCAAGCGATGGAGCAGCCGCCTGACCGCCGAGCGTAACTTCTCCACTGGATTTACGACCGACCGCGATTACCGCAACTTGGACGCCTCTTCTGAAAACTGGATTAGTTCACGCCTCGGCATCTCTGACCTGCTCTTTGCCACGAGCGACTGTTCCTTCGGCGCAAACCAGTTTTATGGTCCTTATGAGTCATGGGAGCGAACCAAAGGATGGTTTGCATCCGGCCGGCAGGAGTTAGGCAGCCGCACAGTTGCAGCCTTTGGCTATCGCCGCCACACCGACGAGTTTGTTCTGCTGCGCGACGACCCATCCATCTACGAGAACAACCACATCGACGGCTCCTGGCAGGCTTCCTTGCGCCACACTCTTCCCGTCGCAACCACCTCTGTACTCTTGTTCGGGTTGGAGTCGGACGGCGATAGCATCCACAGCAACAATCTCGGCCTTCACGCGCGCAATCGCGGCGCAGGCTACGTCGATCTGGATTTGCGCCCCGCCAAAAGCCGCTGGAACTTATCCGCTGGTGTGCGCGAGGAGTTATTCTCCGGCGGCCTGCAATCCGCATTCTCTCCGCATCTGGCAGGCAGTTTGCGGCTGGCAAACCAACTGAAATTGCGAGCCAGCGGCGGCTACGGATTCAGGCTCCCGACTTATACTGACCTCTATTACTCCGACCCGGTCACCATCGGCAATCCGAATTTGAAACCTGAGTCGGCCTGGTCCGGCGAAGGAGGAGCGAATTGGACCGCGTCCCGCCGTCTTACGCTTTCAATCACCGGCTTCTATAACCGCCAGCACGACACGATCGACTATGTCCGCGCCGCCACGCTCCCTAACTCGCTGCTCCCCGCATTTTGCACTGTGAACACATGGTGCGCGGTCAATCTCAGTGGCCTTCACTTTGCCGGAGTGGAATCTTCTGCAACCTGGACGCCCGCAAATGGACAAACCATTCAGCTTGCGTGGACCCAGCTTGTCGGCGCGCAGCCACCCCTGAATGGATTGCAATCAGAGTATGCCTTGAACTATCCCGTTGAAAATATTCATGCGACATGGACTGTCCTGCTTAGACACACACTTACCGTCGCTAACTCGGTCGCAGTGGCAAAGCCTTATCAGCAACCGGGTAACCCGCCGTGGAACTCGAGTCCGTATCCCGTGTGGAATCTCGCGCTAACTCATGACTCAGGCAGAATCCGCCCGTATCTCCGGCTTGCAAATCTGAGCAACACCGGCTATCAGGAGATCAACGGCGTCGCCATGCCGGGCCGGTCGATCACCGGCGGCGTTTCCCTCTGGCTGGGGCGCCGATAGTGGTGTAACTCAGACAGCCGCAGGCGCGCGAACTTCCAACTCGGCCAGGCGCTTGGCAAGCAGCGATTCCAGCTTGACCAGCGCGGCCGAGAAGCCTTCAATGCCTTCCTTCAGTTTGTCAGTGGCCATGCGGTCGTGGAGATGCATCGCGTCAAACGTCTCCTTGTCTACCTCAATCTTCAGGATCACCAGCGTTTTTGCGGCATCGGGATCAAGCTTGCGCGGCAGTTCCGCCTGTGTAGATTCAAGCTCCGCAAGCAATTGCGGTGAGATAGTCAGTAAGTCGCAACCTGCTAACTCGCAAATCTCGCCGATGTTACGGAAGCTCGCTCCCATCACCTGCGTCTTATAACCAAACTTCTTGTAGTAGTTATAAACCGCGGTCACGGACTTCACTCCAGGATCGTCGGCGCCATGGAAATCCTTGCCGGTGTCTTTCTTGTACCAGTCGAGAATGCGGCCCACAAAAGGCGAGACCAGCGTGACGCCTGCATCGGCTGCCGCTATCGCCTGGTGCAATCCGAAAAGCAGAGTCAGGTTGCAATGGATGCCTTCGCGCTCCAGCACTTCGGCGGCGCGTATGCCCTCCCATGTGGAGGCAATCTTGACCAGCACACGCTCGCGACCAATGCCCTCGGCGTCATACTGCTTGATGATGCTGCGCGCCTGCGCGATCGTAGCCTCAGTGTCATAGGAAAGGCGCGCGTCTACTTCCGTCGAGACGCGGCCGGGAATGATGGCCAGAATCTTCTTGCCGAATGCGATGGCCAGCCGCTGAAATCCGAGGTTAGCCACAGCCGCATCGGTCGCGCCCGCGCCGAGTTCCTTGCGCGCGGCCAGCAGCACTCCGTCCACAATCGGCTGGTACTGCGGCAATTGCGCCGCGGCGGTAATCAGCGAAGGGTTTGTGGTCGAGTCCTGCGGGCGAAATTTTCCGATTGCCTCGATATCGCCGGTGTCGGCAACGACCACTGTATACGTGCGCAATTGTTCGAGCAAATTCTGCGGCATGGTTCCTCCTGGGGAAATGCGCTTCAAGAGCTTTCGATTCCAGTCTACCGCTCTGTAGATTCATTCGACCGGTCAAGGTTGCACGTGCAGCAGATTCATGACAACGAGATGAACCATCTTGTTCGGGCAAGGAAAGGAAATTATATGCAAAGTCCGTTCTTGGAGATCAGTGATTGATTGTCAGTTCGCCCTGCCAACGTACGCGAAATGTGTGAAAGACCTTGCGTTTTTCGCTCAAAATCGCCCAAAAAACTGGCTTTTTCAGGGGTTTGATGTTTACCACTTAGATAACAGTTCGACCTTCAATCATCGGCACATACTTTTGATTCCATGTATCTTACCGTTAAGATCGACGCCGCGAAGCATTCGGTAAAAGGGCGTTTTTCGGGGGAGGGGGTAGGGGGTAGGCTTTTCAGGCGCCAGGGATCAGGGAGCAGTCAAAAGCACCGCTCTGCTGATCACTTCGATTGTGTGCCAAGCCAACTCTATTTTCTGCAACGAGCGGAGAGCTTCTTTGGTCTCGCAACCCCGGAAGCGCGACCGGGACAACCGGCGCGAGTCGACGGGTGTGGACGCTTGGCGACAGACGAGAGTTACTTCCGGGCTGGCGCTGATTCAGTCGCAATTCACTTCCCGCCCGCTCACTTTCTTGTTTGAGGGCTACTGTCGAGTTAGTCGGGTTTCGTGCCGCCGCAACTTCTGGGAAGCTGGTTGTTGGGTGTTTGGCGAAGTACGGCCAGGTCAAAGCAATTGGCAGAGTTGTCGGCGCCGACCTCGCCCAGGATGGTGGAACTCGTCATCCCCCCGCCGGAACTGGCTCTTGCTGGCGCGGGTGCCGGTGTGTTGTGGGGAGCAAGCTTTTTCTGGAGCCATGCAGCAGGAATCCGGTAGCTCTGGAAAACGGCCTGCGCTGTGGGAGCAGCTTGTGCCGCCACAGCAGCAGGAGCCTGCGCGAGGAGCATAATGTTTTTGTATGCGCCGCCTTTGTCGAGCGGCAAAGAGCAGAGGACGGCCATGATCTTCATCTGCCCCTGCGCGCCGTCGATGCTGGCGACGAAGCGGCCGCACTGGCCGAGGGCCGCTGGAAACTCGATGGGAGTGGCGGAGGTGATTTCCATCTGCGGCGCCGGCTTGCCAGAAACAGCCGCGTTCTGCTGGATGATCATGGTCAGCTTTTGTGGGAGCGTGGCGGCGTAAGGCATGGAGATGTCGATTCCGTTGGAGCCGCGCTGGCCTGGTTTGAAAGCTCCGTTCTGGGCAACGAAAGTATTGCCGAGGGTGACGGTCTCTCCCTGAGGGCCAGTCATTTCAATGACGGTCTCCTGGCCCTTCACAACCTGCCAGCCGGAAGGGACGCCAGCGGAGGCGCTTTGATCGGAAGCAGTGTAAGGCTGGAGCTGAATGGCGGAAACTGCGATGGTCGCTGGTTGGGGCGCCTGGCACCCGCCGGCAAAGGAGATGGCAAAAACAGAGACCGCAGTTGCGGTCAGCCGAACCGAACTCTTACTCAGGGCCATGAAAGAAGCTCCTTGAAAAGGATGTGCCCGACTTGGGTATCTGCAAGAGTATCATTCGGTTCGGAGTTAGACCAGAATATTAAGGGCGGGGAATTAGACGCCTGGCAATGATGCGCGGTTCACTTTCAGCTCTCGTCCGGCTGGAAGGTGTTCGTCAGCGTGCCAAGTCCGGCGATGCTCACTTCCACGCGGTCGCCAGCCTTGAGCGGACCCACGCCGGCGGGAGTTCCGGTCAGCACCAGGTCGCCGGCTTCGAGAGTCATCGCGGCGGTGATGTAACTCAACAATATTGGAATCGGAAAGATGAAGTCGAGGGTTGAGCCGTGCTGGCGAAGCTCGCCGTTGACGCGGGTTTCGAGCGTGAGTCCGGCTTCGGGGTCGAGTTCGTCGCTCACCAGCGGGCCGACGGGGCAAAAAGTATCGAAGCCCTTCGCGCGGCTCCATTGACCGTCCTTGTTTTGCAGGTCGCGGGCTGTCACGTCGTTGGCCACGGTGTAGCCGCGCACGGCTGAGCGCCAGTCTTCTTCTTGCAGATTGCGGACGCGGCGGCCGATCACCAGCGCAAGTTCGCCTTCATAGTCCACACGAGACGAAACTGCGGGCATGCGCACCACGCCACCCGGCGAGAGCAGCGACGAAGGCGCCTTGAGGAACAGCAGCGGCTCGGTGGGAAGTTCGTTGCCCAACTCCTTGACATGGTCGCGATAGTTGCGGCCCACGCAAACAATCTTCGAGGGCGTAACGGGCGCGAGCAGTTCGGCAGCGCTGAGCGGCATGGGTTCGAAATCGAAACTCCATGAGGTTGCCCGCCCATGTTCGAGCCGGAAGGCAAGGTCTTCTTTGGGTGTGCGGATAAGGTCCACAATCCACAGCTCGCCTGCGCGATCTTCCACTGCGCCGTAGTGGGTATGATTCTCGAAAAGAAAGCGGCAATATCTCATGAGAAATCCTCCATATACGGCCAAGCCGCTTACGGGTTAGGCACAGACTCTTCGGCCTCTTCGGAGCGGGCGCTTTCGTGCCCGTTCTGTCCGATAGCGCTGACGGCGTAACGGTAAATGTGGCCGGCGAGAACTTGCGCGTCGCGAAAAGCTGGTGGAACCAGTGGCTCGGCGGGAGAGATGCGCTGCCACGCGCCTTCGCCCTCACGACGATAGACGATGTAACCGGCAAGGTCAGCTTCGGCGACAGGCTGCCAGCTTACATCGATTGCGAATTGGGGCGTGTTTCCCGCGCCGTTTTCACCCTCGATGGCCACGGCGGCAAGATTGGTTGGTACGGCGGGCGGAAAAATGTCCGCTGCCTCAACGCGCACCGGGGCGGAAAGTTCGCCAGCCAGCTCGAGCGTCTTGCCGTCCACTGTAACGCGCGCCACCCGCTGGGCGCGGTACTCGTAGCTCTGGCCGGATCGAATTTCTTTGTCCACGGCGCGGCAATCGCCCGCGCGGCCTTCCGGCGCGCAAGAATCCACCAGCAGGTTTTGTTCGACCGGCTCGGGTGCGGGCGCAAGCAATCCCTCATGGGGCTTGGCAGCCGGCGCGGTCAGCAACTTGCGGTGCAGCCGAATCGCGGACGATACCTGTTCTGTGACCGGCGCCCAGCGCAGGACCACACCCTGTTTGCGCACTTCTGCGGTCATATGGGCAACCGGCGCGGGCGCTTCGCCGGCCAGCACATCAGCGGCATCCGACAGGCCGGCCGAGCGGCCGTTGCGGTTTCGCAACTCGACAAAGTAGCTCAGTTGACGCGGCGAACCGCCGACCAGCTCGGCTGGCAGCGTATCTGTAAATGCGGCATCAGTGCCTGGCGCGAACGACAGTTCCGTTCCAGCCTCAACGCATGCGCCTGCGCCCTCCTTGCGGCAAACGCGCACCGTCACATTGCCCTTCAGCAGCAGCTTGTCAGTGTTCTTCTTGGGCATGGTCCAGGTGAGCGAAACCTGGCTGCCAGATCGGTTGGCGGCCAAGTCGGTCACACGGTTCGGAAGGTTGAGTGAGGGCGGTTGCGGCGCGCCCTGTGTTCCGCAGCCGGCGAGGACCACAGCGGCCGTTAGCCCGGCGAATAGCACGGCGCTTTGAATTCTGTCGTTCATCTTCATCGCCATCCCAGTCTACCGGAGCGGCGCGGCCGCGGCACACGCGAGTTGCCACGAGCGACGCCGAAACGCCATTTCGAGGCAGGCGCGTAAAATTTAACTTGAATGCATGAACTTTCGATTGTGACAAGCATAGTCGAGACTGTGACCGAGTCGCTGACAGCTTACCCCGGCGCGCGGGTGCTTGAGGTGCGGCTGCGTGTGGGCGCGCTGGCGTCTGTGATTCCTGACTCGCTGGAGTTCTGTTACGGCATCGCGTCCGAAGGAACGCCGCTGGAAGGCTCGCGGCTGGTGGTGAATGTGTTGCCGGTGGTGGTACATTGCGAGCGCTGCGCGCAGGATGCGGAGTTGGACGGCGTGCAGAGCTTTCGCTGCCCACGTTGCGGCGAACTATGCGGTGAGATACGCCAGGGCCGCGAACTGGAAATTGAGTCAATCGAGATTGACGAGATGGATAAGGTTGAGGAGACAGCATGACCACCCGAATAGTTGAGCTGCGGCGGGGAATTCTCAAAAAGAATGATGAGTTGGCGGCGGGCCTTCGCCAGAGCTACACTGCCGCCGGCGTGCTGGTGCTGAACCTGGTTTCCAGCCCCGGCACGGGCAAAACCGCCTTTCTCGAGTGGACGCTGCGGGAACTAAAGGCGCGCGGCTCTCGTGTGGCGGCGCTGGTCGGCGATCTCGAAACGGACAACGATGCGCGGCGACTCGCAGCGAGCGGCGCTCCGGTGCGCCAGATTAATACCCACGGAATCTGCCATTTGGACGCGGAGATGATCGGCAAGCATCTAGACGGATGGGAGGGTGTGGCGCTCGCCGGCCTCGATTATCTGTTCATTGAGAATGTCGGCAACCTGGTTTGCCCGTCGAGCTACGACCTGGGCGAAAAGATTCGCGTGGCCCTGCTCTCTGTGACCGAAGGCGAAGACAAGCCGCTCAAATACCCCACCATGTTCAACTCCGCCGACGCCGCCGTCATCACCAAAATCGATATCGCTGCTCCGTGCGGCTTCGACCGCGACCTGGCGCTTAGGAATATCAATGAGATACGCCCAGGGATTCGCATCTTCGAGACCTCCGCCAAGACTGGCGCGGGGATGGAAGAGTGGCTGGAGTATCTGGCGGAGGAGCGGGCGGGACGGAATGGTTGAACTGGACATGGAAACGGGAAGGATCGCGAGCGGTTCCGACAGGATGCGCTGACAGCCTGGACGGATTATCAGGAGACCGGCCTGCACTCGAATGCCGAAGAGGGCGATGCATGGCTGGCCAAACTCGAAGCCGGTGAAAGCGCCGAGGCTCCCGAATGTCCTCTATGAGGGGCTGTCATGGGCGTGAGGCTGGTTCCTGACCCAATTCTTCTTGACTAATTCCTAGAATTGAGCCGATACTGATCTTGAGTGGTTGGGGCGCCGGACGAACGTGTTAACCGGGCGAATCGCTCAATTTCAGAGTAAAGGGCCGCTTCCAGCGGCCTTTTACTTTTGGGGCTTGATCTTGTCTCCCTTCGGCATCACGGAGAAGATCTCCGGGTTGGGCCGATATCGCGTGCATTCTAGGATCGCTTCGTCATGAACGAAGTTGCCAAGCCGATCCGCGCGGGCCACTGGATTCCTTATGGCCGTCATGTAATGAGTTGCAATGACTTCTGAGCCTTCATTCAGGGCGCTTTCTATTTGATCGAGAACATCCTCTAACGTGTAGCCATCTTCCAAAATGCGCCTTTTATGAATGTGGCGACCAACGAAAACGACCTCATCAATGCTAAGCGGCAACTCTGCTGCTGCCTGCTGCGCATTCACAGCTTCCCTTTGCGCCTTTGTAAGCCTGCCGACGGCTACTCGGGGAACCCGTTCTCCAGCCTGTAGCGCCTCGATATTCCTGCGTATCATCTCTTTGGCGTTGGGATAAAGGGGCAAGACGTGCAGCCTCGAAACTCTGATTCTAAAGTGGTAGTGCGCATTGAGTCAGGGGAAGAATAGCAGACGCGGCGACGATGATGCCTGGCTGGTCATCGTTTGCGGAACAGAGCTGGGGAAGAGGCTCGACTTGCGGCAGAGGTACAATTCAGAGCATGGATATTGCCGAGTTAGAGGGAAAGCTGTTCACTCTTTGGCTTACGGATGAGGCCGATGAGTCTGTAGTTTACTCTGGTATCGCGCGCTTGAAGGGGACAGGGCTCTTATTGGAGCGTGACAAGCAATCGTCCTTTGAAATTCGTTCAGAGTGGTACGAGCGGATTCGGACGGTCACAAGCGAGGATGTGCGAAAGATTTTGCTCGGAGCAGACTACTTTCTTCACCTTATGGTTGGCAATCTTCTCGATGTATCTGGCCCGGAAGGGTACGAGGCGACTGGGTTGAAATGGCTCGAATAGATTCATACCCTATGCAACGCTCCGACCGGGCTTCCGAGTGACCTAAATCACACTATACGCAGCCTTCAACTCGGTATAACGTAGGAACTATGTGTCTAGCAATTCCGGGAAAAGTGGAAGAAATTCTCACCGAGGGCGATCTTCGCGTGGGCTGGGTGGACTTCGGCGGCATACGCAAGAAGGTTTGCCTGGACTATGTGCCGGAGGTCGAGGTCGGCGACTATACCATTGTCCACGTTGGCTTTGCGCTCTCCAAAATCGACGAAGAGACGGCCCTGCAAACGCTGGAAGACTTCCGCGCCATGGGCGTGCTGGACCAGGAGTTGGAGAGCGAAGAAGAAGCCTTTGCGCGGGCTGCTGCGGCACCACAATCGTCATGTCCTGATGGAAGTTGTTCGGCCGAAGTCAAAAAAGCCGCTCGTTGAGATTTGTGGTTTCCCACCCATTCCGCAAAAGACGCGGAATGGATGGGGCACCCAATGTTGTTGCCCGTCCAGGAGTTCCGCAAGCCAGATGAAGTACCTGACCGAGTTCCGCAACGGCGAGATTGCGCAGCGCATGGCGCGCGAGATCCACTTGGTCGCCACGCGCCCGTGGAAGATTATGGAGGTCTGCGGCGGGCAAACCCACTCCATCATCAAGAACGGTATCGACCAGATGCTCCCGGCGGGCATCGAGATGATCCATGGCCCCGGCTGCCCTGTCTGCGTGACACCGCTTGAGCTGATCGACAAGGCGTTGGCCATCGCCGCGCAGCCGAACGTGATCTTCTGCTCCTTCGGCGATATGCTGCGCGTTCCCGGCACCGATGGCGATTTATTCCAGGTCAAAGGCGCGGGTGGCGACGTGCGGGTGGTCTATTCGCCGCTGGACGCGGTCGAGCTAGCCGTCAAGAACCCTGAAAAGCAGGTGGTGTTTTTCGGCGTTGGCTTTGAGACCACGGCCCCGGCCAATGCGATGAGCGTAGCTGTAGCCAAACGGCGCGGGCTGAAGAATTTTTCGCTGCTGGTCTCGCACGTTCTGGTGCCGCCGGCGATTTCGGCCATTCTCGATGCGCCGGGAAACACCGTGCAGGGATTTCTGTTGGCTGGCCACGTTTGCAGCGTGATGGGCTACTGGGAGTATCCACCGCTGGCCGCAAAGTATAAAGTTCCGATGGTGGTCACCGGCTTTGAGCCGCTGGATTTGCTCGACGGCATTCGCCGCACCGTGATTCAACTGGAAGCTGGCCGTTACGAAGTCGAGAACGCCTACGAGCGCATTGTCACCTTTGAAGGCAACCGCCCCGCGCAAAAGCTGCTGGCCGAGGTCTTCGAGGTCACTGACCGGGCCTGGCGCGGCATTGGCGTGATTCCCAAAAGCGGCTGGCGGCTGAGCGCGGATTATTGCGACTTCGACGCCGAGGAGCGCTTCCAAATTTCCGGCATCCATACCGAGGAGTCGCCGCTCTGTCATTCCGGAGATGTGTTGCGCGGGGTCATCAAGCCGGCCCAGTGCCCCGCCTTCGGCAAGGAATGTACGCCGCGCCATCCGCTGGGCGCCACCATGGTTTCAAGCGAAGGCGCCTGCGCGGCCTATTACAACTACGGGCGGTACATCAGCGCCGAGGAACTGGCGGCGACGGGTGCCGCCAACCGATAGCGACCAGTTTTCTCCTAAACGAGTTCAGGCGCGCTCAAGAATTTTTGAAAATGCTCGACGAATTGCGCGACGTGCAGGCCGTCAGCGAGCGCATGGTGTGCATGGATGGAAACAGGCATCGTGCGACGCCCTTCCGCCTCTGTAATCTTGCCGAATGTGATTCGCGGAGCGGAATCATCACGGGCAAAATCCCTGGCGTGCGATATGGACGAGAAATCGAGCCACGGAAGCACCGAGAAGCGGATCAGGTTTTGCGCCGGGTTGCGTTCAAGATCGTTGCGTTGCCGAACGCGTTCCATTTCAAGCGCTGCCTGGTGTACGAAAGCATCCAAGCCCGGATGAAAACGATAGTAGCCGAACCCGAAAGTTCCGTTCGGCCGGTCTACTGTACTGCCGCCGTGGATCTGCTCGTACAGCCAGACTTCGCCATCAACGATGCGGGTCCGAAAGTTCTCCACCTGTTGCGCGGCTGCAAGGGCGCGATGAACGAGCGAAAGAAATACGGAAAGGCCATGGTCTTTTGCGCAGCGGTATGTTGCGGTGCAATCGACACGAAGGCACACGCCGTGGAAAGGCTCGGTAAATGTCCGAAAGAAGTTGAAGGTAGCCGCGCGCTCCCATGCATGCGGGTCAATCTTTTGTCGGCCGCTCTCAAGTGGATTGTCCATGGGATCATGATACGGCGGCAGTTTCGGGTGTCACTCCAATAGAATGAATGGGTGCGGCAAGCCGTGCCGGTTCCCGGCGTAAAGAGACGGGCCACACAAGTGAAAGGAAGATTGCTTGAGTAATTCGAAACAGAACTTCGCTCCCGATTTTTCTGGCTGGTCTTGTCCTCTGCCGCTCGCCGATTACCCCACCATCGTGATGGGCCATGGCGGAGGCGGGAAGCTGGGCAATGAGTTGGTGGAGCATTTGTTTCTGCCCGCCTTTCGCAATCCGGAGCTGGAAAGCCTGGGCGACGCCGCGGTACTCGATTTAGGCGGCGGCAAGCTGGCCATGAGCACCGACTCCTTCGTTGTGCAGCCGCTGTTTTTTCCGGGCGGGTCCATTGGAGAACTGGCCGTGAATGGCACGGTAAACGACCTGGCCGTCTCCGGAGCGGAACCGCGTTTCCTGAGCGCGAGCTTCATCCTCGAAGAAGGATTTCCGCTGGCTCAGCTAGCGGCGATTGTTGATGACATGGCGCGGGCTGCGGCCACGGCGGGCGTCAAAATTGTTACCGGCGACACCAAGGTTGTCGAGCGCGGCCATGGCGACGGCTGCTACATCAATACGGCCGGCGTGGGTCTCCTTCGTCCCGGAATTTCAGTAAGTCCGCTGCATGCAATGCCCGGCGATGTGATTCTGGTTTCAGGAACCATAGGCGACCATGGCATGGCCATCATGAGCGTGCGCGAGGGACTCGAGTTCGAGAGCCAGATTCACTCCGATTGCGCCGCGCTGAATGGGATGATTGCCGAAGTGCTGGCTGCTGCGGGCACGGCGGTTCACACCATGCGCGACCCCACGCGCGGCGGCCTCGCTTCCACGCTTAACGAAATCGCGCAGTCCTCCGGCGTGGGCATTGAAATCGATGAGCCCAGCCTGCCGGTGCGTCCCCAGGTGCAATCGGCCTGCGAGCTGCTCGGCCTCGATCCGGTTTATGTGGCCAACGAGGGCAAGGCGGTCCTGTTTGTCGCGCCCGAGGCAGCCGAACAAATTCTTGCCGTCTTGCGCGCTCATCCGCTGGGCCGCGATGCCGCACGAATCGGCCGCGTCACGGCTGAGCACAAGCGAATGCTGGTGGCCCGCACCGCAATGGGCGCCAACCGCGTTATCCCCACCCAGATCGGCGAACAGTTGCCGCGAATTTGCTGAGGGCCGGATTTCAGCGGCGGGCAATGCAAAGCCAGGCTTTTGACTGATTGCAAAGCGACCGGCCTGCTGAAAAACATCTAGCTCCACAATTTTCTTGACACTGCCGCTTGCCTCAGATGAAATGAACCTACTTCTCCGTAGCTTGCTCCTGGCACGAACGTCATGTGCTGGCTCGTCGCGGAGAAAACACCAATCGAGCGAGGATGAGGATGCGTAAACTCTGGATGAAAATGGCTGTTGTTCTCGTACTGTTTGCAGGCGTTGCGGCAGCGCAGGACACATCGTCGCAAGCCGCCGGGTCGGCCAAAGTTGCGCCGATGCAGACCTTCACCTCTACCGATGGACGTTTCAGCATCGTCTTCCCCGGCGTCCCGCAGCAGACGTCGCAGGTGGTTAACCTGAAAAATGGTGAGTCAACGACGATCTACCAGTTTTCCGCAGAAGCCGACAACGGCAACACCAGCTACATTGTCATGTACAACGATTACTCGGCAGCGATTGTAGGCGGTTCGCCTCAGGCCTTGCTTGAAAGAACCCGCGACGGCGCGGTCGCCGGCAAGACGCTGCTCACCGATGTGGCAATTGATTTGAACGGCGTGCCTGGGCGCGCTTACACGGCTGTCGATTCCGATGGATACAACTACGAAGTGCACGAATTCCTCGCTGGAATCCGCTTTTACCAGTTGATTATCACCACCTCAAAAGGATTTACCGCAACCCAGCACGGTGCGTTTATGAATTCGTTCAGGCTGCTCTGAGGGGAATCGCACTAGCGATAATTCAACGACTTTCGCAATTCCTTTTTACGATTGTTGCCAAGCCTCCGCATAAGTCTACTCTTGAAGAAGATCTGAGATTAGGATTGCGGAGGAAAGGCAAACCATGCGCAATGGATGGTGCTTTGCGTTGCTGGCAGCGGGACTGGCCCTGACCGCTGCTGCGCAAAAAGAGAATAGCTTTACGCCCATGTCGCAGGACGAAGGCTTCGGCGCTATGGACACCTCCGCGCCCCCGCTCGCGCCTGAAGAGATCATCCACCATTTTGCCGCCAAAGAGAGCGAGTTTCAACAGGCGCTGAGCCACTACTCTTACCAACGCTCCGCCCGCGTGCAAACCATCGACGAAGGCAATAATGTGGACGGCGAGTACTACCAGGTGGACGACGTCAGCTTCGACTCCACAGGCAAGCGCGCGGAGAAAACGGTCTACGCGCCGCAGAATACTTTGAAGCGGGTGACGATGTCGCCCTCCGATTTGCAGAACATTCAAAGCAGCAACTTTTTCGTTCTCACTGCCGCGCAGATCGGCCAGTACAACCTGAGTTATGTAGGCCGGCAAAAGGTGGACGAGATGGATTGCTACGTCTTCGATGTCATACCTGAAATTTTGGAAAAAAAGCATCGCTATTTTAGTGGACGCATCTGGGTGGCGACGGCCGGAATGCAGATTGTCGTGACCCAGGGCCGTATGATTTCCGCCGTCGCGCACAAAAAGGATCTCGACCCGCCTCTCATGACCTGGCGCCAACCGGTTGACGGCCATTACTGGTTCCCCGCCTACGCGCGCGCTGAAGGCATCTTGCACTTCATCGGCGGCCGCGGCTTCATGCCTCAAAACGTGCACATTCGCGACACCATCAAGTACGCCGGCTACAAGCGGTTCAGCGCGACGGCGATAAACTTCAATGAAGGTCAGGACGCTACCCAGCTAGAAAAGAAGCCAGAAAAGTAGGAGGCAGATCCTCTAGTCACTGAATTGATGAGAGAGAAAATATTGACGAAATGGTAACTGCCGGGAAGCCGGTGACTCGACAACAGCCGAAGGAAGGTGCAACAATTCTGGGCAAATGAATAACGAACTTTGGTCGATTAATACAGCAACGATCCAGAGTTGCGAATGGGAAGATTCTCCATCGCAAGCTACGAGCAGCCTGTTCGTAGGTCACTACAGAGTTGCCTATTCTTATGGTGTCGCTGGCAACTCGTATAGCGGTGAATTCTATTCTTCACGCGAGTGGGAAAAGGGGATGGACCTTACGATGCTGTATAATCCCCAAAAGCCCGGTGAGAGTATCGTTTGCGATGGCGAAGAATCTCAGACAGGAGCGGCTTTGGAATGGCTTCTCGGATTCATTGATATTCCATATTGGTAGTGTATGCCGCAGTCTGAAATCCGCCATGCGGGTGTATGGTCGCCAGTTCGTCAGTAACCGTTTAGATAATACATCTATGACGGCTGAGATAGATCAGTCCGGTGAATTCCAAATCTCGCCCAAAAAGTCGAACTGCGGCCCAAAAAAGTCAGAGTTTTTAGGTAATACTCCCCCTGGGAAGCTAAGAACCTATCCGTAAATTGCGAAAGAAATGTGCGGGGGCTCCAGACCGGCTGTACTGGTAGCGTCCACGTTGCCAATCGTCACCTGTGGGTCTGGAGACCCACAGGACAGCCGACCAGGAGGTCGGCGCTACCAAATTGCGGATAAGCTCTAAAGACATCCGGAACTGAAAAAATGACGAGCGCTGGCCGTCAGTTTTGCATCTACTCATCAGGAGCCAGCCACGATGAAGAGATTGCTTGCCCTTTGCCTGCTGGGTTGCGCCGCATTGCCGGCGCAGCAGCCGCCCGCGGCCACCGAACTGCCGGGCAGCCCTTTCGCCATCAGGAAGACATGGATCATCGGCGGCGTGGGCAACTGGGACTATATGACGATGGACCCTGCGGCCCAGCGTCTGTATATCGCCCACGGGGCACAGGTGCAAGTGGTGGACGTGGAGACGGGGCAAGTGGCCGGAGTGATCTCCGGCCTGCGCGAGGCTCATGCCATTGCTCTCGACGACACCGGCCAGTTTGGCTATGTCAGCGATGGGCCCGCCGGCCAGGTGAAGGTCTTTGACCGGCGCACGCTCGCCTTGGTGGCTACCATCCTCACTGGCCCAGCGCCGCGCGCCCTCGTCTATGAACCGCAGAACAGGCTGCTCTTTGCCGTATGCGCCAATCCTTCCGCGGGAACGACGGCTGATGAGCAGATCAAGTCTTCGATTACGGTGATCGATGCGGAGACGCGCCAGAGGCTGGGCGTCATACTGATGCCGGGCAGGCTCGGATTTGCCGAGGCCGATGGTCATGGCCAGGTGTTCTTCAACATCGTAAGCCGCAATCAGATTGCCCGGCTCGATGCGCAGTCGATTGCCGCGCTGCTTGGCAGGCCAGCCGCCAAAACCGCGACCACGCCGACCGTAGCCGCACAGACAGTGCTGGATTGGAGCCATGAGTCGCGTCTGCCCAGCTCCGCCGAGAACCGCATGAGCCTTTTTGCTATTGGGCCTGATTGCCGCGAACTCACCGCCCTGGCCGTCGATGGCGCCCACACCAGGCTCTTTGCCGCCTGCGGAAATATGAAGATGCTGGTGCTGAATGGAGGCACCGGCGAGCAAGTGACGACGCTTCCCATCGGCCCCGGCACTGAGGCCATCGGCTACGACGAGGGCCGCGGGCTGATCTATACCGCTAACGGAGGCGCTCAGGGAACCCTGACGATCATTCGTCAGGATGTCACCGACACGTACTCCGAGATTCAAAATCTCGCCACTCGCCAGCGAGCTCGGACCCTGGCAGTGAATCCGGCGACGGGCCAGGTCTATCTTGTTACAGATCTTGTTGGAGTGAAGCTGGATCAGCCGGGGAGCATCGGCACGCTCCAGACGCAATCGGTGAAGGGCAGTTTCCAGGTGCTGGTGATTGGGAATTGAGGGAACGGACGCCCGCTCGCAACTGGCGCACCATCCTCACGTTTGCACCATCTCCATCTTTATTGATCTGGCCCTTAAGATATGCATCGTGGTCTCCCACCCTTTCCGCAAAGAACGCGGAAAGGATGGGGCACCCTGTTCAATTTCTTTTGGCCCGGTTCAATAACTACCATGGCCGCATATGGTTAAGATAGAACCATGAGTCTGAAGGGAAAGATCGTTTTCGTTACGGGGGCCTCGGCCGGCATTGGCGCGGCCACTGCGCTTGCTTTCGCCGCCGAGGGCGCGCGCCTGCTGCTGGCCGCTCGCCGCGCAGATAAACTCGCTGATGTTGCCGCCGCCGTCCTCCAGCGCGGCGCTCAGGCTGTCCACACTTTCAGCCTGGATGTGCGCGACCGCAACGCCGTCGCAAGGGCCATCGACGCGCTGCCCGCGGAGTGGGCCGCCATTGATGTGCTGGTGAATAACGCCGGCCTCAGCCGCGGACTCGACAAGCTCTACCAAGGAAAGATCGATGACTGGGAAGAGATGATCGACACGAACGTGAAGGGACTGCTCTATGTCACTCGCGCCGTGGTGCCGGGGATGGTGGAGCGGGGGCGCGGCCACGTGGTCAACCTGGGTTCAACGGCGGGCGAGATGACCTATCCCAACGGCGCTGTCTACTGCGCCAGCAAAGCGGCCGAACGGGCCATCAACGACGGCCTGCGCCAAGACGTGCTGGGTACGCCGATTCGCGTCACCAGCGTGGATCCCGGGATGGTGGAAACCGACTTCAGTCTGGTGCGCTTCCACGGCGATGCTGAACGGGCCGCAAAAGTCTACAAGGGCGTCAAGCCGCTGGTTGCGGAAGATGTTGCAGACGTCATCGTCTGGGCCGTGAGCCGGCCCGAGCATGTGAATATTGCGCGGGTGGTGCTGACCCCGGTGCAACAGGCCAATTCCCTGCTTTTTCACCGCGAGGCCTAGCCACGCACACGGTGAAGCCAGGAGCCGCGATCAAAAAATCAGCGGAGTCTCAGGCGAGATCCGCAATCTGCTTCTCCACCTGGGCCAGAGCGGCCTCCAGGGCGGCACGCCGCGCCGGATGAGAAGTCTTTTGAGAAAGAATGTTCTCGCGTTGTAAATTGAGCGCCTGAATCTCTCGCGCTCGATCGGTGCGCACGTGTTCGGCCAGCCGTTTAGCTTCTTCGTTCACAAAGCCGTCTGCGGGCGCAACCTCGGGTTCTTGCAAGGCACTTGCCATCTGCTCCTCCACGGATTTACTTTCCCATCCACGAGCCATATCTTCATTCTATGGGACGCTGGCTGTGCCTCGTCCCGCTTAGTGGCGCGGCTCGCACTCGATGCACTGGAGGATTGCCCATGCAGGCCTGGCAGATTTCGTCGTTTGGCATTGATTCTTTGGAGTTTGTCGACCGACCGACGCCACAGCCGGGCCCCGGCGAGGTGCTCGTTCGCGTTAACGCCGTTTCCATAAATTATCGCGACCTGCTCATGGTCAAAGGACTCTACAACCCCAAAATGAAGCTGCCGCGCATCCCCTGCTCCGACGGCGCGGGCGAGGTTGCCGCCGTCGGCGAGGGCGTGACGCAATGGAAGAAGGGCGACCGCGTGGCTGGCGCCTTCATGCAAAACTGGCTCGACGGCCCGCCCACACCGGTCAAGGTCAAAGGCGCTCTGGGCGGCGACATCGACGGCATGCTTGCCGAGTACAGATGCCTCAAGGAGACCGGTCTGGTCGAGCTGCCCGCACATCTCAGCTTTGCTGAGGCCGCCGCGCTGCCCTGCGCCGCGGTCACCGCCTGGAACGCGCTGGCCGCCGGCAACCTGAAGCCGGGGGCAACGGTTCTAATTCTGGGCACCGGCGGGGTTTCCATCTTTGCGCTGCAACTGGCCAAGCTGATGGGCGCGCGCGTGCTGGGCATCAGCGGCAGTAACGAAAAATTGGAACGTGCCCGCTCGCTCGGCCTGGACGCGGGCCTCAACTACCGCGAAACGCCCGCCTGGGAACGCTGGGCGATGGACCAGACCGGCGGCGAAGGCGTTGACCTGGTGGTTGAGGTGGGTGGCATCGGCACGCTGCCCCGCTCCCTCGGCGCCATTCGCATGGGCGGGGTCATTGCCCAGATTGGCGTGCTTGCCGGCCCAGGCGACCCGCTGCCTCAGCCCCTCATCCTTCACAAACAGGCACGCATCCAGGGCATCTACGTGGGCTCGCTCAGGGATTTTGAAGAGATGAACAAGGCCATCTCCCTCGCCGCCCTGCGCCCTGTCATTGAAAGTTTCCCGTGGTCTCAGGCCCGCGAAGTTATGGCCCATATGGAAGCAGCCTCACACTTCGGCAAGCTGGTGCTGACGATAGAGTGAAGCGCGACTCACTGTTATTTTCCGATGCAAAAAGTCGAAAAGATAAGATTCAAAATGTCGTCGGGGGTGGTCTGGCCGGTCAGCGAATCCAGCGCCCACAACGCACGGTAGAGGTCCAGCAAAATCATCTCGTGAGGGATGGAGTTTACGTTGGCCTGCGCTGCGTCGGCCAGCGCCGCCAGGGCAGCGGCGATGGCTTGCTGGTGGCGCAGGCTGGTCAACATGCCCGGCTCGGCCGCGGCTCCGCCAGTGGCCAGCTCGAGAATCCGCTCGCGCAACTCGGCAATTCCATAGCCGGTGAGCGCTGAGGTCGCGAGCACGGGCAGCCCGGCGCAATCGGGCAGCGCGCGGCCAGCCTCCATCAAGTCGCTCTTGTTCACGGCTACCAGTGCGGGACGGCCCTCCACAGCAGCTAAAAGCCTGCGCTCCTCATCGTTCAGCGACTCGGTTGCATCCAGCACCACCACCACCAGCGCGGCGTCGGCCAGCGCCTCGCGGCTGCGGCGAATACCCAACTGCTCCGCCTCTTCCAGGCTTCCGTGCAACCCCTCGCGCAGCCCCGCCGTATCCACCAGCTCCAGGGGAATGCCTTCGAGTGAAATCCGCTCGGTGACTGTGTCGCGGGTGGTTCCTGGGGTCGCGGTCACAATTGCGCGGTCGCGCTCCACAAGACAATTGAAGAGCGAGCTCTTGCCCGCGTTGGGCCGTCCCACAATGGCCAGCGTCAGCCCGTCGTGAACGATGCGCCCGCGTGCGCACGAGGCTTCCAGCGCGCTGAGCGGCGGCGTCAGCTCGCCGATCCGCCGCGCAATCTCGGCCCCCGGCGTAACCTCCACGTCGTCTTCGGCAAAATCAATGCCCGCTTCGAGCAGCGCGATCAGTTCCACCAGCCCCAGCTTCACCGGCCCAACGCGCCGGCTCAACGCGCCGCCCATCTGGCTGGCAGCCTGGCGCGCCTGCGTCAGCGTTTGGGCCTCAATCAAGTCGCGCACCGCCTCGGCCTGGGTCAAATCGAGTTTGCCGGAAAGAAAAGCGCGCTCAGTAAATTCCCCCGGCGCGGCCAGTCGCGCGCCCAGCTTCAGAGCGCGACCCAACAGTAGTTCCAACACTACAGGCGAACCGTGCGCCGCAATTTCAACGAGATCTTCGGAAGTATAAGAATGAGGCGCACCAAAAAAAGTGACCACCGCTTCATCAATGCGGCCCTCATCAACGCATGCCTCCGCCGCGTCAGGATCATCAGCTTTATCCGGCACATCCGCCAGCCGCGCCCGCCCGTGCTCCAGCGGCTGCCGCAGCCGCACCAGCTGAGTGGCGATGGACGCGGCCTCGGGGCCGCTCAACCGCACAATCCCGATGCCTCCGCGGCCCGGCGGCGTCGAAACGGCGGCGATGGTATCGGTGATGGTTTCAGAGCCGGCCATAGGCTTTAGATAGTGTAGAAGCTGGCCCAGCCGTTTGCTCCGCAGTGAAAGCCCGAATTCCGATGCGGTTCATTATTTCTTCAATCCCTGGCCTTCGAAGTACTTGATAACCTCCTCGTTGCCGGCGGATTTCTTATATCCAACAAACCCCATTTGCGTGCCTCTTCCCTCCTTGGCATACTCCAATACCGAATGGCCCCTATTGTCCCTTACATTGATGTCAGCGCCGTGCGCGAGGAGCAATTTCACCAGGTCAAGGTTTCCGGTTTCGGCGGCTCTCATCAAAGGGTAGACTCCGCTTATCTCGGGCATATCTACCTTCGCACCGTGTTCCACAAACATTGTGACAGTCTTGATTACATCCGTAGGGGTACAGGGGGAGCCTTTTACGTCTTCCGGTCTCTTACTCCAGATCCCCGCATAGGCTTCGCCGCAACCCCTCACCAGGGCTACGTCGAGCGGCGTAGCGTTATATGTTCCAGTGACATTCACATTGGCGCCGCGCGCAAGAAGCAACTTGGTTATCTCAAGGTTTCTATCGGTGGCGAAATATAAGGCGGCAGAAACCTGGGCCGGGTCAGCAGTATTTTTGAGCAATCGCGCCGCAATGTCAGTGTTGCCTTGCCAAACAGCCTTATACAAGGGTGAAAACCCAGCGGCGTTGGCTCTTGCGTCTGGGTTTGCGCCATGGTCAAGCAGCACTTGAATGGTGCCTATTGATTTTGAATCAACCGCAAGATTCAAGGGCGTGTCGAGGCTCTTGCTTTCAGCATTAACTTGCGCGCCGTTCTCCAACAACAACACGACAACATTCTCATTACCCTGTTGCGAGGCGATGTGAAGTGCGGTCATGCCATTGCCGTCTGCGGCATTGATATTCCCGCCGTGAGCCAGAATCAGCTTGATGGCCTCAAGCTGACCGACATGGAGGAAATTCGCGGACTGAGCTTGAGTAACCGCAAGGATGGGTATCGAAGGCGAGGCCTGGGAGGTCAATCCCCACTGAATTGCCTCCGTACTTGAAAAGTTGACGCTGACGCATGAAGTGAAGATAAGACCCTGCGTCTGGGTTTGATAAGTGAGATTGGTCGTTTTCAGATTCAAGGTCCGGTCATCGTCGCTTAAGGTGCCGTAAAGCGCCTGCGAACTGCCTGGAATCGTGCAAGGGCCCACGTCAAAGGTAGGAAAGGCAGCTTGACCATCCACGGCTCCGTTCGTGACCGTTCCGCTGACCCCAATGCTATGAGAATCGCCGCTTTGCATGGGGAGGGAGATTGTGCCGCTCAAGCCGCCGTCGGAGAACGTCAGGCTGGCGCCATTGCATCCCGCCGTGCATGCCCAGGGTCCCGCAAGCGCCAGGTCTTTGTCGTGGTTGGCAAGGTCTGCGGTTAACTGATTCCAGCTTGCCTCCGCCTGCTGCTGGTCAGAGGCGGCTTTCGCCTCTGCAATGCGCTTTCCGGCTAACTCCTTTTCCACCTCGATAGCATAAATCTGATCTTGCGCTTCCTTGGCTTCCTTTTCCTCCATCTTCGCCAACAAAGCCAACTTCAAGTTAGCGGTTGCCGCATCGAACTGCCCGCTCTGTTTTTGAATCATTGCCAAATCGTAATAAGCCTTGCCCCACCACGGGGCTATATAAATCGCTTGCAAGTATTCCTGGATTGCCGACTCGTATTCGGCATCCGTTTTGGCCTCTTTTGCGAAGACGGATCCGCGGATGTAGTGATGACGCGCCTCTTCCGGTATCTCCGGAGCGGGCAAAATGGTTTGCGCGAACGCAATCGTCTTAGCCCGCAGCGCCGGATTTTCGGGATCCTTCTGTAGATCGCCAACATACTGATTAAGCGTGTCCTGCGGATTGGCCGCCTGCGCGTTTGCCGGAATGCCGGTCGCGCAGAACAGCGGAAGAAGCATTAGTCCTAAAAGAATCGTTCTCGCTTTCATGATTCCTCTCCCCGCTGTACATCATGTTTCAGCTGTGTCTCAAGCTACAATCACAAGCAATATTCCGCCAGCCATGCCGAATGTGCCTCAGCTACCTTCGCATCAGGCTAGGTAGGCCCTTGTCCCGGACCCGCTCCCGCTGTACAGAGCGCTGTTGTAGTTCTGCGCCAACACGGCGGAACTTGACGATAAAGCAAAGGCTGAGAAGATGATTATGATTAGGGCATTCTTCTTCACTTACTTCTCACCCGCACAGAATTCTACACCCCGCGTGTCGGGGCGAATGCAGATTTTTCACTCGCGCGCGCACTGTAGGCCGCGAGCGCTTCTTACTGCTTCAGCAGGTCCAGCGCCATCGCGGTCATCGCCGTCACTCCCGTTTTGATGGCCGGCTCATAAACAGGCGCAAACAGAGGAGAGTGAAGGCTGGGCAGCGGGACACCTGATTTGAGGCTCTCGGCCAACTTGTCGGCATCGGCCGCGCCCAGCCAATACATCACCGCCGGAATCTTTCCATCCAGCGAAAACAGGCCTACATCCTCGCTTCCCATCACTGCGTGAGCATCCTGAACGTGGTCCTTGCCCAGCGCCGCCGTGGCGGCAGCGCGCAGGCGCTCAGCCAGCGCCGGGTCGCAGAACGTGGCGGGCGTGCTCTCCGTGATTGTCACCGTTGGCATGCGATCCACGGGAATACCGTATGCCGCCGCCAGCCCATTTGCGGTGCGGCGCACGTCGGCCAGAATCTGGTCGCGGACCGCGGACGAGTAAGTGCGCAGCGTGAGGCCCAGCGTTACCTCGTCGGGAATGATGTTGCTTCTCGTCCCGCCGTGAATGGTGCCCACCGTCAGCACGGCCGGCTGTTGCGGATCGATTTGCCGGCTGACGATGGTTTGCGCCACGAGCACGAACTCGGCGGCCAGCACGATGGGGTCTTTGCCGGACTGCGGCGCGGAGCCGTGTCCGCCGATACCGCGAATAGTCACGCTGATCGTGGTAGCACTGGCCAGCAGCGGCCCGCCTTTGATGGCAATCGATCCGGCGGCCACGTCGTTCGTATCATGTTCTGAAAGCACAAAGTCAGGCCGACCAAACCGCTCGTACATATGATCAGCCAGCATCGCCTTTGCGCCTCCCACGGACTCTTCTGCCGGCTGCCCAATCAACATCAGCGTGCCGTGCCACTCGCTCTTGCGCTCTGCCAACTCGCGCGCCGCGCCCAGCAGAACCGTCATGTGCAGATCATGGCCGCAGGCGTGCATCACGCTCACCTGCTGGCCCTGTGCATTGATGGTCTTCACATGGCTCGCGTAATCCAGGCCGGTCTTTTCTTCCACCGGCAGGGCGTCCAGTTCCGTGCGCATCAGCAGTCGCGGTCCTGTGCCATTCTCCATCACCGCCACCACGCCCAATGCCTGTGTGCCATTTTCGTATTTGCCTACATGCTCGGTCACCGTATAGCCAAGCTTGCGCAATTCACCAGCCACAAAAGCCGCAGTCTGTTCTTCGTGGCCTGAAAGCTCCGGATTGCGGTGCAGGTGTTTGTAGGTCTCCGTGAGCGAGGGCAATTGCCGCTCAGCAGATGCGGCAAGATCAGCTTGAGCAGCCGAGCTTTGCGAAGCCAGCGGTATTGCGGCAGCGAAAACAAGTGTACGCACAAACATGGAAATCCTCCACGCAGAGACGGCACATCGCCTCTGTGCGCAAGCCTACCACACGCGATGATGGTAAACTCCGGCAACAGGGAGATATCAATGGGAGCAACGAAGATCGAGTTTCGTCTGCGCGTGGTCATCTTGACCGCCATCGTCGTGCTGGGCTTTTATGCGCCGTGGATAGAAGCCTTGGGCATTGGCAGGCGTATATCACTGTGGGAGTGGCTCGCGCTCGAGTTGAGCCGCCTCGGCCTCGTCTCCTTCGCAGTTGCTGTGCCCCTCGTGATTGCCGTAGCCGCGCTCATCGCCGCCAAAGGCGCACTGCTCCGCCTTTGGGGAACAGCCTGCCTGGGCCGCAGCACTGTCCATCACGCGCAGATGCAGGCCGGCGCGCTGATGGCTGACGGGCCGTACCGCTACTTGCGCAATCCGCTCTACCTCGGCTCCTGGTGCATGTTTGCGGCAATGGCCTTCCTCATGCCGCCCACCGGCGCACTCTTTGCTATGGTGCTCGTCACGATCTTTCAGATGCGCCTCATCTGCGGCGAAGAGACGTTTCTCACGCGTCAGCTTGGCCAGCCCTACATCGATTACCTGCGCGCCGTTCCGCGCCTGTTTCCGCATTCCCGCTCTATTCTTTCGTGTATCGGCGCCATGGTCTCACTCACCGGCCCCGCTCCCAGCGGACGCAAGCCGCAGTGGCTTCATGCGCTGCTCGCCGAGATCAATCCCATCGGCGTCTTCGTCATTCTGGCTTTCTTCTCTTGGAGCTATAACGATCGCCTCATGGTCCGCGCCCTCATCGTCAGCTTTGGCCTCTCGCTGGTCGTGCGGGCGCTCGCGCCCCGAGATTCCGCCCAATAAAAAGACAACGGGGAAGAACCCATCAAGGCTCTTCCCCGTCGTTGTCTGCAGTTTGGGGGACGGCTTCTTTCCCGCCCTTCGCGGTGAACTACTTCTTTGCAGGCGCGATCACGTCCTTGGCAGCCTTCGCCACGCGGAACTTGACCACAGTCTTCGCCTTGATCTTGATGGCCGCGCCGGTCTGCGGGTTGCGGCCGATGCGGGCCTTGCGCTCCGCCTTTACCAGGCGTCCGATGCCGGGGATTACGAAGACGCCGTTCTTCTTGGTTTCCTTGATGGCGGTCTCCGCCAGAAGGTCCAGGAAGGCTGCGACTTGCTTGTTGGTCAGTTCCATCTTCTCGGCCAGAAGCCGAGTCAGTGCGGTCTTGGTCAATCCAGTAGCCATTGTGCTCTCCTTTGAGGCCGCCCTTCGGGCGCGCCATTGTTGCCTGGGCTTCCTTCGCTCTTCGCGTACCGCATGGAGGGAGTGCGACCGAGGCAACGTTTGCACGAAACCCCTGTATTCATGCGGGTCGGAGAACCCTGTCGTTCGTTACCATGCGACTTTAGCAGGGGCAAAGTCAAGACAAAAAGCCGTGATTTCCACAATTTTCTTAGGTTTTTATGGGGTTTTTGCCTATTTTTGCCTATTTTTGCCGGTTTTTGGCCGATCTTTCCTCCTGGATGCCCTCAAAGTCCGCAAAAATCGCCTATTTGATGTAGAGGCTGTTGGCAAAGGCCAGCCACACACTATCGCTGTCCTGGTCAGGCGGCGAAAGCATGCGGACAAAGGCCATCCTTCGGTCACTGAGGATGATGAACCGGTCACGTTGCACCAATTTCGAACCATCCTGCTGAGTCATCAGTGCCTTGGTATATGAGAACGGATAACCCTGATAGCGATCCTGCGAACTGCCCACGAGGGTTCCGCTCGCCGCGATCTGCTGAGCATAGAAGTCCGATGACGAAAAGTCCGTCGTGGTATAGGCTGCGCCGTCCATCGTGCGAATTGCGATGATCTGCTGAACGCCGCTGGCCCTGGAGGAATAGTAAAGGTCCACGCTGTTGTTGGTTGTTGAAGTTCGGGCCGGGGGTTGAGCTGTAACCGGTCCATTGAAGGTCGCCGAGAACTCCGGCGTCGAATAGGAGGTGGGAGACTGCGTTCCGCCGACGGCCGGAAGCAAGAGAACAACCCCAGCCAGCAGCAGGGGTTTGAATTTGGCGTTCATCGATGCTCCTTGCTTAGGAATGAGATTGCCCTGAACTATAAGACTGCAGTGCATCACGCGTCAATCGCTTGCGTCAGTGTGACCGGAAGCGATTGTCGAGAATATTCCCAACCTCTGCCCGGTATCTACGGCGAGGCAAAACGGGAAACCTAAACGTGCTGGGGCATCATCTCAGCCCGAACAGCACCTTCCTCTTCGGCTTCAAACTCGCCGCAATCGGCGTATTCAGCGCATCCACCATCGGCGCGGCCAGCTTGAAGTGGCGCGCCACCACACCGGCAAAATCCTTCTCCAGCGCAGCCTCAGCCGGCAGCGTCGCGCTCAGCCCCCACTGCTTGCATTTGATCAAATCCAGCGCCGGATGCTCGCACGGAAAGCCCTTCGGCGGCCGCGTCAGCGAGTTTCCTTCGAACTCCGCAAAAGTCTTCCGAATGGCCGCCGTCTGCAAGAGTTTGCGAAACTCCGCGTGGTGATCCAGCAGCCAATGGCGAATGGCGGCCAGTTGATCCTTCTCCGGCATGTAGGCCCCTGCGGCAATCACAACTTCTTTGGCGCTGATGTGGAAGTAGTAGCCGGCCCCGGAGGTCTTCTCCATCCCCTGATGCGACCACCACGCCGCCACGTGCGTCTTGTAGGGCAGCTTGTTATTGCTGAAGCGCGTGTCGCGATAAATCCTGAAGAGGCATTTCTCCGCGGGCCGCACAAAGTTGGGTGCAAACGTGGCCATCGCGTCGGTCACCTTGCGAATGATGGCCAGCATCGGCTCTTTCAGTTCCGCCTCGAAGATCGCCTTGCGCGGCGTAAACCACTCGCGGTCGTTGTGGCGCGCAAGATTGCGCAGAAACGCAAGCCCCTCGGGGCGAAGATGAGCGGCGGGTGCTATGGGCGTGGGTTTACTTTTTAAAACCATGATGAAGCCAGTCTACCGGATCACCTTGAGCGCCCCTCTGAACAGCCCGTCGAAATCACCAGCCAGCGCAGCGTCTTTGGCCACGGCCTGCTGAATCGCTTTTTCCGCAGCGGCACGCTGATAGCCCAGATTCACCAACGCCGAAAGCACATCGTCCACCGCAGCTCCCTTCACCACCGACTGCGCAGGTGCAACGGCAAAGTCATCGAGTTTGTCTTTCAGCTCGACCACCAGCCGCTCGGCCAGTTTTTTTCCCACGCCGGGCAGGCGCGTCAACTGCGCGTGGTCCTGCCCGCGAATGGCCTGAACCGTGTGCTCAAGGGATAGGCCGCTCAACATCTTGATCGCCAGCTTCGGCCCCACGCCGCTCACCGTAATCAGCCGCTCAAAGAGACGCTTTTCTTCGCGGTCGAGAAAGCCGAAGAGCGCAATCTGATCCTCGCTGACCTGCGTGTGAATATGCAGCGCGGCCTCGGCGCCCACTGACGGCAATGCCGTGAAGGTAGGCACAGAAATGGTAACGTCGTACCCCACCCCGGCTGCCTCGACAATGGCCTGGCCGGGCTGTTTGTAAATCAGCTTTCCGCGCAAGTGAGCGATCATGGTGAACCTATCCTAATATCTTCATCCGCTTCGCCACGCGCTCGATGGTTTCCAGCGCCTGATCGAGCTGCGCTTTGGTGTGTTCGCTGGTGAGCATGGCGCGGATTCTCGCCTTGCCTTCCGGGACGGTCGGGAAAGCAATGCCGGTGGCCATCACGCCCTCATCGAACAGCGCCTTCGAGAACTCCATCGTGGCGCGCCCATCGCCGATAATAATCGGCGTAATCGGCGTCTCGCTGGCTGGCGTGGTCACTCCGCCCACGTTGAATCCCGCGCGCTTGAGTTCACCCTGGAAGTAGCGCGCGTTCGACCATAGCCGTTCGATGCGCTCTGGTTCCTGCTCCAGAATGTCGAAGGCGGCGATGCATGCGCCGGCTACTGCTGGCGGGCACGAAGTGGAAAAGAGAAACGGGCGCGCGCGGTGATAGAGGTAATCGATCAGGTCGCGGCTGCCGCAAACATATCCGCCCAGGCAGCCAATGGCCTTTGACAGCGTGCCCACCTGCACATCCACCTTCCCGTGCAGGCCGAAGTGATCCACCGATCCGCGTCCGTTGCGTCCCAGCACGCCCGAGGCGTGTGCATCGTCCACCATCATGATGGCGCCGTGTTTTTCCGCCAGCGCTGCGAGCTTGTCCACTGCGCCGATGTCGCCATCCATTGAAAAAACGCCGTCGGTAATCACCAGCTTGTGGCCCGGCTCGTTGGCAATCTCCTTGAGCAGTTCCTCGCAATGGTCCGCGTCCTTGTGCCGGAAGACCTTGATCTTGGCCCGCGACAGCCGCGCCCCGTCGATGATGCTGGCGTGATTCAGCTCGTCAGAGAGGATGAAGTCTTCCTTGCCCAGGATGCAGCCGACCGTGCCGGAGTTGGCTGTGAAGCCGCTCTGGAAGACCACGCAGGCTTCGACGTTTTTGAAGCGGGCGATCTTCTCTTCCAATTCCATGTGGATCTTCATAGTTCCGGCGATGGTGCGCACAGCGCCTGCGCCCGCCCCGTACTTCCGCGTCGCGGCCAGCGAGGCCTCAATCAGCCGCGGGTCGTTGGCCAACCCCAGGTAGTTGTTGCTGGCCAGATTGATTACTTTGCGGCCGTCGTAGTGGCAAACCGGCGCCTGCTGGTCATCGAGAATCCGCAGCTTGAAATAGGTGCCCTTGGCGCGCAATTCGTCCAGCGTTGCGGTCAGGTGGGCGAGTTGGGGCCGTGTAGAGAGTTGCGTCATGGCTTTCACCTCAAACAACCTAGAATAACGCCAATCGCCGCCGCCGGCCGTGACCGAGTCCTGGCTTTCATCCCGAATTTCAGCCGTCCGGCGGGCCGAACTGCCCTGTTTCCTTCATTTCAACGCCTTTCTCGCCGCTGACGCGTCCAAACGGCAGGCCCGGAATGGCCTCGGTCCGCCCCGCCCGGATACAATAGGTTCTAAGCTGCGCAGACGGGCGGCATACGATTTTTCTTCAGATTTGGAAGGTGCACGTGAGAGGCATAAACCGCCGCGGTCTGCGGCTCGATTTGGTTGCAGGATTGATTATCGCGCTGGCCCTGCCCGCATTGGCGGCGCCCCCATTGCCAGGCGCAGTCACCACAACTACGCTGACTGCCGGGACTTTACCCGCAGGCTCATGCTCGCAGCCTCTTGCCGTCGCTGTCACCTCCGGCGGAGCCCCGGTCACCAGCGGCAGTGTTGCCATCATGGATGAATTCAATGGCAACGCCGTCACAGTGGCTACTTTGGCGCTAAGTTCCACGGGCACTGCCAGCCCAACGGTTGACCTGTCAGCTGGCAGTCACAGCCTTACTGCGGTCTTTGCCGGCAATACATCCTACCAGGCTTCGACTTCGACTCCGGCAGTCGCCGTAAGCGTGGCCACAGAGTGCGAATTCTCGGTCGCCATCACCAGTCTCACGCCGTCCTCGTCCACCGCGGGTACCATCACCCTTACGCCCGGTCAGTCAGGATCGGCCACCGTTACCGTCACTCCGTCGGTGGAGTTCACATCCGCGCTGGCTGCCCCGATGTCTGTCGAGATCTCCTGCTCGGGCCTTCCCGATGGGGCCACCTGCATTCCTACCCCTGAAAACCTACAGATTCTCTCTACCACCCCCGAGAGCTGCCCCAGCGGTTCGCCGGCTTCCGCTTGCCCGCCCACCAGCAATATGCTGATTGAGACCTACGCGGCTGGCACAGCTTCGGCCACTCCCCCGCAGGGCAAGGGGTCCACACCCATCGCCTGGGCAATTCTGCTGCCCGGCGCCTTGTGCCTGGGCGGTCTGGCCTTTGGTGCGCGCCGCCGCCGCTGGCTCAGCCGGCTTTCGCTGCTGGCTCTGGTCGGCCTTGTAACCCTGCTCGGCACCACCGCCTGCAACCCGCGCTACTATTACCTCAATCACGGCCCGCAGCCCAACCTGCCAACTCCCGCAGGAACCTACACTGTCACCGTCACCGCGCAGACCAACAACGGCGTGACCACCACTTCGCACGCAACCTCGTTTGTGCTCGTTGTGAATTAGCCGGCCGGGTGCCTCAACAAAGAAAAAATGACCTGCAGCCTCAATCCTGCCGCAGGTCATTTTTTATCCCTCTTGTTCCGCGCCTACTCCAGATTGAATACCACCTTGATGGCCTCGCCTGATTTCAGGAATCCCATGGCATGGGTGAATTCGGAGAGCTTCAGCCGGTGCGTAATCACCGGCTCCAGGTTCAGCTTGCCGCTGGCCAGCAGAGCCTCCATCTGGAACCACGTCTCGTACATCTTGCGCCCATTGATGCCCTGCACCGTTGCGCCCTTGAAAATGATCTCGCGCGCCAGGTCCATCTCCATAGGCTTTGACGGAATCCCAAGCAGCGACGCGCGTCCGCCGGTCCTCAGCAGGCTGAAGCCCTGCTCAATGGCTTTGGGATGGCCGCTCATCTCCAGCAGCACATCCACGCCAGTGCCGCCTGTAGCCTCCAGAATCTGTTCCTCCACGTTGTCTGTGGCCGGGTCCAGAACCAGGTCTGCACCCATGGTGGCGGCTACTTGCCTGCGGTGCGCATTCACCTCCACAGCAAAGACCTTCGCGGCTCCGCAGGCCTTGGCCACGGCAATAGAAAACAGGCCAATTGCTCCGCAGCCCGTCACGAGTGCCGTTCGGGCGGCAATGTCTCCGGCCAGCACGGTATGCACTGCGTTGCCCAACGGATCCAGCAGCGAGCACCAGTCGCGCGGAATCGTCGGCGAGAGCTTCCAGATATTGGTTTCCGGAATAATCACGTAGCCGGCGAATGCGCCGCTGGCGTCCACGCCCAGAATCTTCACGTGCTGGCAGATGTGCGCCTGACCGATGCGGCATTGCAGGCACTTGCCGCAGGCCACGTGCATCTCCGCGCTTACAAAATCGCCTTCCTTCACCGCCGTCACGCCAGCGCCCACCCCGGCCACAGCGCCTGAAAATTCATGGCCCGGAATCAGCGGCGGCTTGATGCGCCCCTGCGCCCACGGGTCCCAATTGAAAATATGCAGGTCAGTGCCGCAAACGCTCGCCGCCAGTACGCGAACCAGCACTTCGCCTGGGCCCGGTACGGGCACCGGAACTTCGCGCAATTCGATGCCCGGTGCCGCTTTAGCTTTAACTACCGCTTCCATAGTGGTAGACATATAGTGCAATCCTCCTCAATACAGCAAACGTACCAGTCTACCAATTGCCGCCGCAGGAGGTCACGCCGCCTGGTGGAAAAGCACGAGGCAAGGCCGGAACATTGAGAAGGGAATTGCCCAGCTCAACCCACCGCCGGCAAGCCTGCCAGTGCCATCGCAATCTCTTCAGCAGGATACTCGTAGTTCTCCAGCTTCCCTGCCTGGTATGCGATGTAAGACTGCATGTCGAAGTGCCCATGCCCGCTGAGGCTAAAGAGGATCGTCCGCTCCTTGCCTTCCTGTTTTGCGCTCAGGGCTTCAGCAATCGCCACAGCGACAGCATGGTTAGCTTCCGGCGCGGGAATGATTCCCTCAGCGCGGGCAAACTGAATCCCAGCTGCAAAGGCATCCAACTGCTGCACGGTAGTGGCTTCGGCCAGTCCCAGGTCCATCACGTGCGACACCAGAGGCGCCATGCCGTGGTAACGCAACCCGCCGGCATGAATTCCCGGAGGAACAAAGGTGCTTCCCAGCGTGTGCATCTTCACCAGCGGCGTCAGGTGACCCGTGTCTCCAAAGTCGTAGGTGAATCTGCCCTTGGTCAGGCTGGGGCAGGCTGCCGGTTCGGCAGCCAGCACACGCGCCTTGCATTGCCCATTGATCTTGCGGCCCAAGTACGGCATCACAAGCCCGGCAAAATTCGATCCGCCGCCCGTGCAACCGATGATTACGTCAGGCTCATCATCAGCCAGGGCCATTTGCTCTATTGCTTCCAGCCCAATCACCGTCTGATGCAGCAGCACGTGATTCAACACGCTGCCCAGCGCGTACTTTGTGTTCGGATCCTTCGCGGCGATTTCCACGGCCTCTGAAATGGCAATCCCCAGCGATCCATTGGACTGCGGATGCTCGGCCAGAATCGCCCGGCCTGACTCCGTTTCCGTGCTTGGGCTGGCGGTCACCGAGGCTCCAAAGGCCTCCATCAATGCGCGGCGATACGGCTTTTGGTCGTAGCTCACCCGCACCATGAAGACCTTGCAGTCCAGACCGAAGAACGAGCAAGCCATGGCCAGGGCCGAACCCCATTGGCCGGCTCCTGTCTCCGTTGAAAGGTGCTTGGTGCCTTCCACCTTGTTGTAATAAACCTGCGCCACGGCGGTATTGAGCTTGTGCGAACCGGCCGGGCTCGCGCCCTCGTATTTGTAGTAAATCCGCGCCGGAGTATCCAGCGCCTTCTCCAGCCGGCGCGCCCTGTAGAGAGGCGAAGGACGCCACTGCGCGTACAGTTGCCGCACTTCGCCGGGAATCTCAATCTCCCGCTCCATGCTCACTTCCTGCATGATCAGTCCCATCGGAAACAGCGGTGCCAGGTCGTCCGGTCCGATGGGTTTCAGTGTTCCAGGGTGCAGCGGTGGCGCCATCGGCTTGGGCAGATCGGCGGCAATGTTGTACCAGGCATGAGGGATGCGGCTTTGCGGAAGGTTGTACTGGATGGTTTCCATAACAAATTCTATCAGCACTGTCGCGGGAGCTTCCCAGCCCGCGGCATGTGAAGTTTCGCTATGCGGTGTGAGCGATTACTTGGGAGCAATCCGCTCTGGGGGCTGCGCCCGCATCGCAATGAACTGCCCCGTCCACGGGCCGCCATTCAGCGTGATCCCGCCCACCACCTTGCCGTCCTCGGAGATGGCCAGCCGGTACTGGTCCGTGCCTTTTATCTCAGCCGGATCTTCCAATACGTAGCCGTTCAGCTCCAGCAACTCCTCGCCCTTCACGTTGCCCTTCACCAGCTCCGTGGCCGTCTTTCCCACCATGGCGGCGAGCTCCGCGGAGGGATTTTCGCCCGCCTTGCGCAGGGTCCACACAATCTTGCCCCAGACCGCCCCGTCGCCCACCACCGCGCAGGTCTTGCAGCTCTTGCCCGTCTCCAGCTTCATGGTGGCGCTGAAGACCATCCCCTCGGGGTTGGTCCAGATGCCGCGCCATTCTCCCGCCACGTTGACTGTTTGCGCGTTCGCCAGGCCACCCAACAAAACCAGGCCCGCCACAGCAATCCACTTTCTCATCGTTCTACCTCTCAGCCAATCGGCCGTGCCGCTTTGGCTGTCGCCATGAATTGTATACGCCGATAAACAAGACGTGCGGAAATCTCCTCCGCTCCTGTACACTGGACGCGCCATGAGTTGCCTTTTTTGCAAGATCATTGATGGGACCATACCCTCCAAAGCGGTCTACGAAGACGAGCTGTGCTATGCCTTTGCCGACATTCACCCGCAAGCGCCTGTGCATGTGCTGGTGGCGCCGCGCGAGCACATCGCCTCAGTAGACGATATCGATAAGAGTGACGGCCTGCTGCTCGGCCACCTGCTTTGGGCCGCCAGCGAGATCGCCCGCGAGAAGGGCCTCGCCAAGGGCTACCGCCTGGTGGTCAACGCCGGCGAGGACGGGGGCCAGACCGTCGACCATCTCCACGTCCACCTCCTCGGCGGGCGCTCGCTCACCTGGCCTCCGGGGTAAAGGCAGGGAATAGGGATTAGGGAAAAGGGAATAGGGGATAGAAAAGCGCGCTCAGCAGAGCCGCGGAACCTGCATCAATTCGTCATCCGCGTACAAAAGAGGGCGCTTCCACAATGGAAGCGCCCTCTTGTTCTGCAGGTTCAAAGGAATCTCTGGTTAAGTCGAGGTTTTGAAAGGGCACGGATTTATCCCCGTGCCACAAAGGCTGCAAAACTAACGCGGGCTTTAGCCCCTGAGGGATGTTTGTCTGACAGAATGGACTTAATCAGAGCTTCCCTAGCCGCCTAAATCGGCTGCTGCGCGTAATCTTCTTCCTCTTCCACGCCATAGCGGCGCAGCAGATTAGGCAGGGTTTGCGAAAATGCCGAGCGGGGCATCACCGCATCGCAACCGGCTTCGATTGCTTTGACCTTCAGCTCGCTCTGCAAATGATTCAGGAAACCGACAATCGATGTCGCCTTCTTGAGCTTGCTCTTGAGCTTGGGAATCAGCGTCATCGGCTTGGCGTTCAGATTATTCAGGTCGAAGACCACCAGCTTCGGTATTTCGCCTTCCGGCAATTCGGTCAGCCTGGCCGCTGCATCCTTGTCGCCGCTCTTCACAAACTCCACCTTCACGCCCAGCTTGCGGGCCGTCTCCATAATCTTGGCCTGGAAGAACAGGTCCTCAATGAAGCAGTAAATGCGCGTGGGCGCGTCCGCGCGGATTGCCGCCGCGGGCTGCGGCTCATAAGCCTCTTGGTAAGAGCCGCCGTTGTGGCCGTTGCTGCTTATCTGGATGGTCGAAGGCGGGCCGTCAGCCACATTGCCGTTCACCAGGCGATAGCTGTGGTCCATCGGGCCAACAAACTCCCTGGAACCCTTTTGCCTCACCTTGCGCTTGCCCTGCGGAGGGCCTGAGATGCTGTTACCGGGCTGCGCTGCGGTCGCCGGAGCCTTCTGCGCAAACTTCTTCTTTCGTCCCTGGCTCGGGTGCGCGCCCTGATGCCCGCCCTGGCGTCCGCCCTTGCTCGGAGTCTGCTGCACGGGTGCCGGCCTTTGCTTTTCGGCGCGTGGCTGTGGCGGCGGCTGAAGCTCTTGCTGTGGCTGCGCCTGGGGCTGTTGCGCCGGGGCCATGCCTGTCTGGCTGCTCTTGTTCTTGCGGCGGCGGCGGCGCCGCCGATGCCCCTGCTGTTGCCCCTGGCCAATCGCCGGGGCCGGCCCCAATTCAATTTGGGGCTGCGTTGTTTCTGTTGTCATGCGTAAGCTTCCTGTTGCACTGCTGATTGGTTCGTTGCCATTCGCTGCATCGCTTCCTGATTCAGGCCTATTCAATCTCGTTCAGCCTCTAATATCCGTGTACTAGATAACCCATCCTCGCCCTTGTCATTCTGAGCGAAGCCAAAGAATCTGCATTTCGTACCATCGCGGCCAGGATGAGAAACCTCAAACACCGCCGGGCACCAGGCTACCTTCACCCAATTCCAGGCAGCGAGAATTTCGCTCAGCAGCCATCATCGCGCGCGAATACCGCGCCAACCGCCCCCAGTCAAATCTAAGCCAATCCCCGAATGCAAATCTGGATCATCTTCAGGCGCTCAAGCACTATTACAGACTCCAGCCGGTCTCTGCAATCTTCAAAAACCTGTCGCTCCTGCTCGCGGCGCCGATTCAGCCTGCACCGCACGGATTGACCTGTGTATGACCTCTGTGAAAATGCTCTCCGGCAGCCACGCACACATGAGCCTCAATAAACAGCTCCATCCGGTTGTCAGGATCGTGACGATGCGGCCAGCGCCCTTCTCAGGTGATGCCTCTCCAATGAAAACTTTGCCGCTCACAGTCTCCCAATAAATGAACTGCCCGGCGAAGTTTCCTTGTTCACGGCGAGCTTGCTCTGACCCTTTCGGGTGGCTCGCATCAGCCGCTTGATAGGCAACTCTCATACTACAGTGAACTCTATCGGCTGGCAAGTGAACTTCGTGCATCCCGCGGTTCCAGTTTCTACTCGGGAACAGCCCCAAATTCGGAACCGAAAATCCCGCAAACGCAAGAAACGCCACTCAAAAGAGTGGCGTTTCACTGTCTTGCGCTTGTCACTGGCCTCCCAAAAAGTTTGTGGTCGGCAGTTTCTTCCGCCGTACCTCTTCTTGCCTTCCCGACCGGTCTGCCTTAATTAAGGACCGCTGCGTTGGCGGTTGCTCTTGCCGGGTGGCTTGTCTTCTTTGGGCTGGTCAGTGTTCTTCCAGCGCCGGTACATCACTGGCACCCAACATATAGCAATCGAGGGGCCAGTTACACGACTGTTTCATTTCAATGACTTGGGGCGAACATGAGTGAGTAACTATCCTCGATTTTGGAGGTTACACACCCGATTTATCCCAAAAACCATAAAAGTTAACCTCACCGCTGGCACTGAGGACAGTAATGCGTTCCCCGTCCAGCAAGCACCAGGCGCCTTATCGGCGTCTGGCAGCGAAGGCAGGGAAGCCCCGTGCGCTGATAAACGCAATGCTCCAGTTGGAAGAAGCCGCGCTCCCCATCGGCGTCAACATAATCGCTCACCGAGGACCCGCCCAGCCGTATCGCGTCTCTAAGAACCTCACCCAAAGCCAGCCGCAGTGTTTCGAGCTCCGGCCTCGTCAGCCGTCCTGCCAGCCGCAGTGGCCGAATGCCAGCGCGAAACAGGCTCTCGTCGGCGTAGATGTTGCCCACCCCTGAGAGCAGTTTCTGGTTCAAAAGCGCCGCCTTGATTGCCAGCCGACGCCCGTAAAAAAGTCGCGCAAACTCCGCCGCCGTCACACTCATAGGATCGGCTCCCGGAGCGAGGAAGCCCGAGTTTCGGCTCAGTTCGCGAAACTCCAGCCGCCCAAATCGTCGCGGATCCACAAAGCGCAATTCCCGGCCACTCGCCAGGCTCACCCGCGCATGAGTGTGCGACGCAACAGGAGCGTCGGGGGTGGTCACAAGCAATCTCCCCGTCATGCCCAGATGCACAATCCATTGCGCGCTCGGTTCGCCATCCGCCGCCGGGTGCCCCATCCTCGCCGCGTTTTTGTTTTTGCGGCTAAGGTAGGACTGCACAATCTCTTCCGCAGTCCCCAACTCGCACACAATGTGTTTTCCCGTGCGATGGACCTCGAGAATCATCCGCCCCTCCAGGCCTTTGGCCTGGCGCGCCGCCGGCGTTTTGAAAGGTTCGCGCTTCCCGCCGAACCAAACGTCCACAATGCGGTCGCCGCGTACGCGCAGGTTCACTCCGCGTGCGATCGTCTCGACCTCAGGCAGTTCGGGCATCGATCTATTGTATGTGGGTTTCGTCTTGACGCGAAGCGGATGTTCTCCCGCCCCTATTTGCGTTCGCCGGGTTCACGCACGCGGCTGGCCTCAAAGCTCACTATCTTCCAAATCCCCTGTGCATTGCGCACATAAACCCTCGTATAACGATAGGTCCCTGAAAAGTCTCCCGTGGCATTCGTGCCCTTCACATCGGCCTGCGAAGTCACCAGCGCCGTCGTCCCGTAAAAACGCACGCGACGATCTGAAAACTCAAGCGAGGCAATGTGCGTCGCGCCGCTGCGCATATTGGCCAGGGCCTGTTCCTTGGTCTGTAAGGTCCCATTGGGGGTGATGGCCATGTAGTCGTCAGCCAGTAGGGAGGTCAAGGCGGCAATGTCCGCCTTCAGAACCGCATTCCGCCAAGCCTCTTCCAGCTGGTCGATCTCGCGCCGGCTCTCGTGCCGTTCCCCTTTGGGCATTGTGCCTGGTTGAGCTGCCGCAAATGGCATCGGCGCGCACATGCCGAGCGCCAGAAGAAGCATCAGAATGTACGGCTTGCGATGGTGGAGGAGCTGAGAGGGATGGATCGTGGCTGCGTGCATATGCGTAACGGATGGTAGCTCCGCAAGGGGGCGCCGGTCAAACGATTTCAGGAAGCTGTGCACAAGCCCGCCTCCGGGCGCCCAACCCCGCGCCAATCTACCGTTGATTAGACTCCGCCTGAATCTCAAACGAGAGCAACAAGGTTCTCCACGCTCCGCTCTCGCATTTTTTGGTAAAGGCCGCCCACGGCATGGCGCTTGAAGTGCTCCGACTCCCGGTGCGCCGCCAGTGCGTCCTCGTCCCGGTATTGCTCATAAATGAAAACCGTGTCCGGGTCGCCCTCCACACGGTGCGGAATGTAGCTGACGCATCCCGCCTCCTGGCGCGAAGCCGCTGCGAGCGAACGCAGAGTTTCGGCAACGTCGTCGCGATCCTCGGGGGCAAACGTCAGCCGTACACCAAAACTGATCATTGTACCGGCCTCCTCGTGCGTCCTCATCTTACGTGTGCATGCTCTCCAACGCCGCCGCAAACTCCGGCAAAAGCGTGGTTTGGTCGCGGTCAGGGCCGGTCGATACCATTCCAATCTTGGCCCCGCTCTCCCGCTCCTGAAAGCGCAGGTACTCGCGCGCCGCCTGCGGCAATTTGTCAAACTCCGTAATCCCCTCGGTCGAGCATTGCCAGCCCTTCAGCGTGGTATATACGGGCTTTATCTGCTCCAGGCCCCTCACGTCCGCGGGAATCTCGTCCGTCACCCGGCCGCCAATCTCGTAGCCCACGCAAATGGGAATCTCCGCCAATTCGTCCAGCACGTCCAGCTTCGTCACCACCAGCCACTCAGCCCCGTTCACCTGGTTGGAGTAGCGCAGCAAAGGAATGTCCAGCCAGCCGCAGCGGCGTGGCCGCCCTGTCACCGCGCCATACTCGTTGCCCCGCGCCCGCAGGTGGTCGCCCGCGGCGTCGTGAATCTCCGTCGGAAACGGTCCCTCGCCCACGCGCGTCACATAGGCCTTGGTCACGCTGATCACTGTGCCGATGGCCGTCGGCCCCACGCCGGTTCCCGTCGCCGCTCCGCCCGCCGTTGCCGAAGACGAAGTTACAAACGGGTACGTTCCGTGGTCGATGTCCAGCATCGTCCCCTGCGCTCCCTCGAACATTACGCTGCCGCCGTCGGCCAGAATCCTGTTCAGCATGCGTCCCGTGTCGGCCACAAACGGTCTTACCTGCTCGGCTGCGGCCGCATACTCGTCGTACATCTTTGCCGGATCCAGCGGATCGGTCCCGAACAGCGCGTGTGCAATCGCATTCTTCTCGCCGCATGCCGCCTCAATGTGCGTCTTCAGGAGTTCCGGCCTCATTAGGTCCACGATGCGCAGCCCGCTGCGCGCCATCTTGTCCTCGTAGGCCGGCCCGATGCCCCGGCTGGTGGTGCCAATCTTCTTCCGTCCCGGCGCGCTCTCGGCGGCCAGTTCAATCATCCTGTGATACGGCAGAATCACCTGCGCCCGGTTCGACACAAAAAGACGCTCATCCACGGCCACGCCCAGCTTGCGCAGCTTGGCGACCTCGTTCAAAAATGCGATCGGGTCCAGCACCACGCCGTTGCCGATGATGCCCCGGCAGCCCGGCCGCAGCACTCCGCAGGGAATCAGTTGCAGCACGAACCGCTGGTCGCCGATGATCACCGTATGCCCGGCATTGTGTCCGCCGGCATAGCGCGCCACCGCGGTAAACCGCTCGCTCAGTACATCGACAATCTTTCCCTTGCCCTCGTCGCCCCATTGGGCGCCCAACACTACCGCTGTCTTTGCTCGCATTTCGTCCCGTTCCCTGAAGCTTGTCGTTTGAGTATGTCTGTTGTGAGAGACACTGAAGCACCTGCGGCCTCTTGGAAGGCGCGCACAAAACCCGGAATGCAAATTGAGGGCGCTATAGCATTTTCGGAATTGCAGCCGACTGAAAACTCAGACTCAAGTGGCTTTTTCCTTTCCAGGGTCCCCGGCGACGGGTCTTCGTCGCTGGGGTGGAAGCAAAAGACACTCATCAAAGCTCTAAAAAGGACTACGTGAATTCCGAAAATGCTCTACCCGACCAGCTTGCACCCGATTCGATGATAAACCCTGGGTGCATTACTCAGCGAAAAGAACTCCACCTGCGCACAAAAACCAGCCTTGAGCGCGGCCAAACAGCCCACCCCATTCAGCCTGGGAATTCCGCCGCTTCACGCAATCCTGGAATAGCGTTCGAGCGGCTCGGCGGCCTGCTCTCCCTCGGCTTCCAAAGTGTCCCGCACCGACTTGGTAAGGCGAGGTTTATCCATCTCGCTCCACACGCGTGCCATGATTTCGCTCTCGCGCGCAGTCCAGCGCATCCGGCGCGCGCTGCTCAAACGAGCCGAGAGCCACGCATCGACGGTTGCTGGTTGTTCTGTATTTGGTTTGAGGTTTTTGGCAGCTCTGGGATGCTTCATGGATTCTTGCAAAATATCGCTCGCGAACATGGCGTGCATGGCCCTCTGAGTGTCTTCAAGGGCTCTGCGACAGCAACAATCGCTGTCGTCCGTCCTTTTCCACCCAAACCAATCCTACCCGCGCGCCAGGCCATTGTCTGTACAAATTTAACCACTTCCCTTCGGATGTTCAAAGTTTGCTGCTGTTTACCTGCCTCCATGCCTTCTTTTGGTCAACTATGTTGCCCTGAACCAAAAAAGACAGGCTCGAGATATTCATCTCGCGCCTGTCTTTTCAAGTAGCTGCGACTCGTCAAGGAGCGCATAAGTTTTCCAGGGGCGCTTCAACCGCTCGTGGACTCGCATCTGAACCCGTTACTGGTTAAGATGGGGGTAGCCGTGGTGATGATGATGATGGTGATGATGGTCGGGGTGCAAAACCACCACTACCTGCGCCTGCGACGCGATAGGTACCGCGAGACAGAAGACGAGGACGATTCCCAGCAAGATCTTTTTCATGATATTTAGATGCGCATCCTTCCCTAAAACTAACTCTCAAGTTAGCTTGTTTCTTCTTAATGCTGCTTTTCAGGGTTCAGCACTAACTCACTTATATTCCTTACCATGAGCTATGTATGGTCCGTTCTATACATGCTGATTTAGCGAGTTAGTTAACGTCGCGAATCCGCAAATTCAATCTCGTTCGCCAGCCGCCATCACAGCGTCCGCAATCCGCGCCGCCTCCACACCCTGCCTCACTGCGTGAACCCGCACCACGGACGCGCCATGCAGGACTGCCGCAACCAGCGCAGCCACAGTGGCCGTTTCCCGAGCTTCAACCGGCGCGTCTTGGCCGCCATGCAGCGGCGCCAGCGTCCGCCCCAGAAAACTTTTCCGGCTCACCCCTGCCAACAGCGGCCTTCCTAGCGCGAGCAACTCCGCCTGCCGCGCCAACAGCGCGTAATTCTCTTCGAAGCGCTTTCCGAATCCATAGCCGGGGTCAAGCACGATTGCCTCCGGCGCGATCCCCGCCGTTGCCGCTTTATTCAAGCTTGTCTCGAGCCCCGCCCGCACTGTCGTCAGCAGTTCATCCGCTTTCAATCGCGACTGCGCGCCCCACTCCTCAGGCCGTCCCCGCGTGTGCATCAGCACCACCCCGCAGCACGCCTCCGCGCAAACTTCAGCCATCTCCGCATCCCACTGAAAGCCGCTCACGTCATTCACAATCTCCGCGCCCGCCTTCAAAGCCACCCGCGCCGTCGCCGCTTTGTACGTGTCCACCGAAACCACTGCGTTGGGCCGCTCTTTGAGAATTCCTTCCAGCACCGGCAATAGCCGCGCCTGCTCTTCCTCCGCACTTACTGCCGGCGATGAATCACCCGCCCGCGATCCCGGCCTTGTGCTCTCCGCGCCCAGGTCAAGCAGGTCTGCCCCTTCGTCCAGCAATTGCATTGAGCGGGCCAATGCGGATCGCGGGTCCAGGTAAAGCCCACCGTCGCTGAACGAATCCGCCGTCGCATTCACCACGCCCATCACGAGCGTCCGCCGACCCAACTCCAGAGTCCGAGTGCGCAATTTCCATGCCTTAGTATTGCGGTTGAAATCGGTCATTTTTCCTCGCCGGTCCTCGATTAGCAGCTTAAAGCGATCAACATCAAATCTTCGCGATTCGGGATACAACATCTACTTTTCGATGGTACGCCGCCAGCTCTTTCCCGCCTGCTAAACTCCCTCCAGTATCCTCTCCCGGCGAGGCGCCCCATCCTCGTCGCTGGCCTGGGCTACTGCGGATAGATCCTGACCCGTGGAGTGGTGCTTTGCGGAAAGGACGGAAATGAAATAGATTGAATCAGTCCATCATGCAAAGCCAAGAAGACAACCTAAACCAGCCCCAGCCGCCGTCCCGCGACCTGTTGCCGCTGCCCGCTCTGGCCGCCATCAGCTTATACCTGCTTGCGCTCGCCGTGGTCATCACCCTCGGCGTGGTCTCCGGCCGCCACTATCCGCCGCTCTTCCTCCTTTTAGTTGCCGGATTCATCGCCGCCGCCGCCGGCCTGCTGCTGCTCCTGCGCTGGGCCTGGGCGCTGGCCCTCGGCGCGGTCTTCCTTCTGGCCGTCTACAACCTGTGGTTTTTCGCGAGCCAGCATCAGCCGCCCGCCCTCGTACAAGGCCTGCTCAACCTGGTTTTCTTCCTCTATCTCATCCGCCCTGAAGTGCGTGAGAAGCTGCGGTAGAAAGCTACCAGACCGCTTTGCGGATATTTATCTTGCGGATGCGGTTACCGGCAGCGTGGCACCCTGGTTGACGGATTTCATGAAGTCCGACTCCGCCAGCCTCGACGGATGCACCTCGCCGCCCAATCCAAAGAATCGGCAAAAACTCATGATGAGCGGCCGCCAGCGCACTGGATCGATGTGGGGGCGATCTTCGTTGCCGTCCAAAATCGCTTCATCTACGTGCAGCTTGGTGATGTGCACCTCGAAGACGTTGGCCCTTACGTTTTTGCCAAAGGGGCGAACGTCATGAACGATGCCCTCCATTTGAACGGGACACTCCAGCACACGCGGAGCGCGCACCGATTCCGACTTCACCGCGGTAAGTCCTGAAACGCCGAACTTGTCCGGTTCGAACTGATAGCCCCAGCCCAGCTTTTTTTCGGGCACCGGATTTTTGCCCGTGGTCAGCGCTAGGCGGTCTACCTGTGAAACCTGCTCGTGCGAGGGCAGGTTGATGACGCATTCGCGTGTGCGGATAAGGTTGTCGGAGGTCTGGCTCATCTGGCCAAGGCCAAGCATGCAACTCCAGCCCAGCCACCACGCAGACGACATCGGCGCAAGATTCGGCGAGCCATCCGGGTTCAAGGTGCTGATGAGGGCTACTGGCGTTCCGAAGTAGAGAATGGTTGGTTCAATCGTCTTGTGCATAAGTAAACGATAGGAGAGATAGGATCTCAGAAGCATCCCGGAACTTGCGCGCAATTCCGATTTTGCAGACTGCACATCGGGGGTCCAATCCTGGGCGATCAACCCGCACTGCCACCCTGCCCGCTACAATAAAAACGTGATGGAACTGGTCCAGATTGCGCCCGCCCTGAAAGTCCCCGCGCCCAAGCCCGAATGGCTCAAGGCCCGCGCACCCGTCGGCGAAAACTACCACTCCCTCAAGCAGCTGGCCCGCTCGCTGGCGCTCAACACCGTCTGCGAGAGCGCCCACTGCCCCAACATCGGCGAGTGCTGGCACCATAAAACCGCAACCTTCATGATGCTCGGCAATCTCTGCACGCGCCGCTGCGGCTTCTGCGCTGTGCCCAAGGGCCGGCCCGAGCCTATCGATTTTGACGAGCCGCGCCGGGTCGCGGAGGCGGTGGCTAAATTGGGGCTGCTTCACGCAGTGGTCACCAGCGTCAACCGCGACGACGATCTCATCGGCGGCGCGCGTGCCTTTGCCCTGGTCATTGAAGAGATTCGCCGACAGGCTCCCGGGTGCCGCGTCGAGGTGCTCATTCCCGATTTTCAGGGCAATCAGGAAGCGATACGCGCCGTGGTCGAAGCTCGCCCTGAAGTGCTCAATCACAATACCGAATCCGTCCCGCGTCTCTATCGCGTGGTCCGCTCCGGCGCGCGCTATGAACGCACACTTGAGCTATTGCGCTACTCCAAGGAACTAAACCCTACGGGAGTCACTAAATCCGGCGTGATGGTCGGCCTAGGCGAAGAGACTGTCGAGCTGCTCCAGGTCTTCCGCGATCTCGCTGCCGTTCACTGCGACATTCTCACCATCGGACAATACCTGCGCCCCTCGCGCGACCACCTGCCCATGGCCCGTCTCTACACGCCGCGGGAATTTGCCGAATTGAAAACAGAAGCCCTCAAAATGGGCTTCCGCCACGTCGAATCGGGACCCCTGGTCCGCTCCAGCTACCACGCCCATGAGCAGGCCGCATCAACCGGGCTGTCTGTCGCCGCCCCGATTCGCTAATATATTGTTTGGAATGTAAGCGAGGATAAACAATATGGCAGTCTCAATCATGGCCGGTATTCCGGCGCTCAAGGATATCAACGCCGACCTCAGGCGTCGCATGGACGGCGCAGTAGCCACCTTCCAGGCCAGCCTGGCCGCCACGCGCACAGGCCGCGCCAGTGTACACATGCTCGACCAGGTCAAGGTGGACTACTACGGCACCCCAACCCCCATCAATCAAGTGGCGCAGGTCTCCTCGCCCGAGGCGCAGATGATCCTCATTGCGCCCTGGGACCCAACCATCATCAAGGAAATCGAAAAGGCAGTGCGCGTAGCCGATCTCGGCTTCAATCCCATCTCTGACGGCAAGGTCCTGCGCGTCCCCGTTCCGCCCATGACCGAGGAGCGCCGCCGCGATGTCTGCAAGCACATCAACAAGGTCCTCGAAGAGCACCGCACTGCGGTTCGCAATGTCCGCCGCGACGGCAACGACGCCCTTAAGAAACTTGCCAAGGAAAAGAAAATCAGCGAGGACGAAGAGAAGCGCGCCCTCGAAGAAGTCCAGAAAATGACCGACGAGGAAATCCGCCGCATGGAAGAGCTCTCCCAGAAAAAGGAAGCCGAAGTCATGCAGGTGTGAAAGGCATGTTATGAATCGTATTGCTGCCGTTCTCATGACCCTGGTTGTAAGCGCAACTATGCTTTCGCCCGTAGCCGCTGCGCAGGAACGGTCTCACGGAGTTTCGGTCCATATGCTCCCCAAGCGGGTGGCAGATATGGGAGGACGGCCTTGGGGTTTTACGGTGGATTATTCCCCACGGTTGAAAGCCGCGTCTCCACTTCCTGTAATCCAGACGGCTGAGGATATGCTTTCATTCATCCGCAAGCAGGACGCCGGGGTCCAAGGGAACGGCCTCTGGATTGTGACGACGAATCCGGATGCATATTCAGAGGCAGAGAAGGCGCTTTTGGAGAGTGTGAAATCCATGTGCAGGCAAGAAGGAATCCCGCTGTTTATTTGCCGTGCTTCGGAACTGCCAAATGGATGGTCACGGTACGATCGGTAAGTAGTGGACTTCGCCGGGTACCGGGTGCGGGAGTCCCAGATCCCGATTTTTAGACCTACGAAATCCACGAACCTTTCTATTACAAGAACTACGCCGCCGCGATCGCGAGTGCCCCATGTCTCGCCTTTGAGGCCTGGGAATCCAAGAACCTCCCTCTTACCAAAACTAGGCCGCCGCGCTCACTGCAAGCGGCTTCACTCTAACGCGCTTCTTGCGTGAAGCAATCCAAAGATCGCGCTGGTCCTGGAGACGAAGCCATAGTTCCGGCTCCGTGCCGAAAGCCTCCGAGATGCGCAGCGCCATATCCGCCGAGATGCCTGCCTTGCCATTCAAGACCCGCGACAACGCAGGCCGGGTAACTCCCAGGTGCCGCGCGACCTCGGTCACGGTCCTGTCCTGCAAATAATAAGCAAGAATCCTGCCGGGATGGGATGGATTGTGCATCTGCATGGCGTTGTCTCCTTCCTTCAGTGGTAATCCTGGTAATCGACGAGAACTGCGTCTTCTCCATCAAACCGAAACGTAAGCCGCCAGTTTCCATTTACGCTCACAGCCCAATGAGCGGCAAGGCTCGCAGTCAATGGATGCAATTGCCAGCCCGGAATATTCATCTGCTCGGGCTTAGTGGCGGCATTCAATACCGTCAGTTGATCCTTCAGCTTGGCGGCATGACTGGGTTGAATTCCAGCCTTCGAGCCGGTCAGAAAAAACTTCTCGATCCCCTTATGCCGGAAGCTGCGCATCATCCTGCAAGCATTGTACTGCGTAACGTCACGCTGCACAAGAGATGGCAATCTCCGCCTTCACAGATACGCCGAAAGCCCACGGACAGAATCTTTGTCCGTGGGGCCTTCGTTGTTCCTTGTTACATTCTTTATCGCCTATACTTCAGGCTTCGTTGCCCTTCTCGTACGAATGTCCTGTCAGCAAACCGAGCACAAACCACGCAAAGAACGCTGCTCCCACGGCGAACAAAATGTCGCCCGGAACCCGCAGCCAGCGCAGGGTTTGCATCAGTGGAGACTGCAGGAACTCCGCCGAACGCGCATACCACGTGCCGTAGTTAATCGACGCATAGGCCTGGAGCAGCCCGACCGGCAACATGCTGAGAAGGACCATCAGGCTCAGGCCGACATTGAGCGACCAGAAGGACAACTTCAGCGGGCCTTCCTTCCATCGATGACCTGGCTTCAGCGCCCGCAGGCAAAAGAGCGTCAGCCCTAATCCCAGCATTCCGTACACGCCAAAGAGCGCCGTGTGCCCGTGGACCGGGGTCAGGTTCAGCCCCTGCACGTAATAAAGCGCAATCGGAGGATTGATGAGGAAGCCAAACAGCCCCGCTCCCACCAGGTTCCAGAAAGCGACAGCGACAAAGAAATAGATCGGCCATTTGTAGTTGGCAATCCAGGGCGATTTCTTGGTCGGCTCCGAAAGGCGCAGATTCTCCCACGCTTCAAATCCCACCAGCGTCAGCGGCACAACTTCAAAGGCGCTGAAGATTGCGCCCAGCGCGATAACCGCCGCACTTGCGCCCGCAAAGTACAGGTGATGAAATGTGCCGATGATTCCGCCGGAAAGGAAAATCGCTGTTGAAAACAGAGCTGCCCTGGTCGCCGTGCGAATTTCGATGAGCTTGAGCCGCGTGAAAAGGAACCCGATTACCACGGTCGCGAATACTTCAAAGAAGCCTTCAACCCAGAGATGAACCACCCACCAGCGCCAGTACTCCGCGGTGACAAGATTGCTGCGCTGCCCATACATCAGGCCCGCGGAATAAAACAGCGGTATGGCGATGCTCGAAATCAGAAACAGAATCAACAGAGACCGGTCTTCGCTCTTGCGCATCAGAGCCGGCTTCAGCGACGCTCCCATCATCACCAGCCAAAGCACCAGGCCGATAAACAGCAGTATCTGCCAGAATCTGCCCAGGTCAACATACTCATAACCCTGGCTGCCGAACCAGAACCACATATTTCCGAGGCGCTGTTGAATGCCCATCCATTCGCCGGCCAGCGATCCGCCCACCACAAGAATCAAGGCACCGAAAAGCACGTTGACTCCGAGGCGTTGAAACTTCGGCTCGTGCGCGCTCACAGCCGGGCCGACATAAAGCCCCGTCGCCAGCCACGATGTCGCGATCCAGAAGATGGCAAGCTGCAAATGCCACGTGCGCGTGATGGCGTAAGGCAGATAGCGGTCCAACGGAAAGCCGTAGAATCCCTTGCCTTCAACCCCGTAGTGCGCAGTCAGCATTCCCATTAAAATTTGTACGCCCCACAGCAGAATCACCACAAAGAAATACTTCAGCGTGGCTCGCTGGCTCGGCGTAGGTTGCATCGCCAGAAATGGATCGCTCTCGGGATACGGTCCGCGAACAAGTACCTTTTCCTGTGAAGCGGACCACCAAACCATGCCGCCGATGCCCGCTAGCAATCCGACAATGCTCAAAATGCTCCACAGCACGGCGCCCGGTGTGGGCAGGTTCCCGACCAGCGTCTCATGCGGCCAGTTGTTGGTGTATGTAACCGTCGATCCCGGCCGCTCCGTGCTTGCCGCCCATGAGGTCCACCAGAAAAAAGCGGCCAGCTCTCGCTGCTTTTTCACGTCGGTCAATGCGCCTTGCGGAATGGCATATTCAGAACGCCCGCTGGCGAAGACATCCGCGTAGTAAGCCGCAAGCTGCTCGAACGCGGCTGCTCGATCGGCGTCGATGGTCACGCGGTTTTGCGCAGCATCATAAGTGTTCGTTCGCATCTCGCGAATCAGGCGGGCTTTGAAGATGGCCTGTTGATCCACGCCGAGCGCCGAAAAATTCGCCGCGGCCGCTCTCGCCGCCCATGTGTCCAGAAGGAAATTCGACTCGCGATGCAGCCAGTCCGCGCTCCAGTCGGGAGCCACATATGCGCCGTGTCCCCACACTGTGCCAATCTCCTGCCCGCCGATGGACTGCCACACGCCCTGTCCATCGGTAATCGAACTTCCCGTGAAAAGAAGTTGCCCATCCGTCGTGTAGACATCGGGAAGAGGCGGAGCTTGGTTGATCATCTGCCGTCCCACTCCTCCCAGCACAGCAAACGATCCGATGATGACAATGGCTAAAGCTATCCAGTACTTCTTATAGGACATGTATTCTCCTTGGTTGAAGCGCGTCGCGCATGTGGTCCGTTTCAGAATTTGTGACGATGGATTTGCCCAGAAGAAATGTGAGCGATAGATTGGTTGCAAACAGAAGCACCGCGCTCAGTTCCAACATGCCGGAGACGGGCAGCACTCTCCATGCAAGCGAAGCGAGGCCCTCATAAGCCAGCGGTTCGCTGAAGACACGTAGCGTGCATCCCGTTTGCAGAAGCAATAGGCTCAGAAACATCAGCCTCTTGCTGAAGAGAGCCTGCACCTCGCCGAAATGCGGCAGAATACGTGGCCCTATCGAGAAGACCATCGTCGCCGCAAAACCCACTGTCAGCGCATGGCGTGATGCGCCCCAGATGCCTCCGTGCCGGTCTGCCTGCGCCGCCCAGATGCTCATGAAGCCGGCGATGATCAGCCAGCCGTAGGCCATGCGAATGAACCAGGTGAAGCTGGGATGAATCCCCAGAACCTTGGCCGGTGAGTGCGGGCGGCGCGTAAGCTGAAGCGCCCATCCGATAGTCACTGCTCCCGAGGCCAACAGAATCGTCGCCATCGCGATCCAGCCGGCGAGGCCGCAGAGCACACCCAAAATGTCCAGCGCAAGAGCCAGCCGCATCCACCGCTCATTCGGTTGGTCGATGCCGAGAAACGCCGGCAGCCAGCGCGCTGAAAATCCCCACACCACCGGAACCAGCAGCCCCCAGCCCATCAAAACGAGGTATCTCTGGTCCAGCCCATGCGGAAACGCCGGCTCGGCGTCGCGCGCCGCCAGGTACACACACTCGACAAAATTGAAGGCCAGCGTCGCGAAGAAACCAACTGTGCTCACCAGCACGGAGACCATCCAGATGGGCATCTTCGCTTTTAGCGCGCCGGGCTGCGCTGTCTGCGGCCGTTTGTGGCCGGACGCGCATTTGTAAAACAGAAGCCAGGCCGCCAGTTCCATACCGGCGGAAAGCGGAAGCAGGATCCTCCAGTGCCAGCCGTAGATGCTCGTGGACCAGCGCAGCGCCACGCCCAGCGTCCACACTACGAAGCATGCGAGTTGCAACCGGAAGGCGGATCGCCCCTTGGCTGGCTGCGAATAAAAGCCGATGCCGAGAATGAAGCTGCCGATCCAGCCGAAAACCTGCGCATGCCCGTGACCTTGCATCCACGCCGCCGGCAGCGGCCCCATGCCGCGGCTTGTGCTGATCGGCATCAAGTTTGAAAAGCCCAGCAGCGTGCCCGGCAGAGCCATGAAAAAGAGCCCGCTGAAAATCCACGCGCGCAACATCAGGCTCTTGCGCCTGTCGCGCTCCGCGGCCGGCGCGTCGGCTTCCAGCGGCTTGAATGGTTGAACGGGATGGGGACTGAACTCTGTGACCATAGTTGTCTCCTGCGTTCGGCGGTTGCTATCCGCCCAACATTGGTGGAACGAGAAGCCTTACCCCACCAACGTAGTCGCCATACAGCTCGATCACAGTAACTTAGGTCACTTGGAGAACTAAAAAATCAGCTCTGCCTCGCTTCGTTTCAATTATTTGCAGCCAGAGCGAGGTACCACAAGAGCTTCACCCTATGAACCGGGTAGGTTCATCCTGCGCCCCTGCTCTACTTCTTCGCCCTTTTGTAAAACGGCGGCGGCACCTGTTTTGCCCGCACGCGATTCGCTCTCACCTGCACCAGCACATCAGCGCCCCCAGCAGCCACAGGCGTCGGCAGCAGCGCAAAAGCAATATTTGTATTCAAAAACGGCGCCGGCGATCCGGAAGTAATCGCACCAATCTCGTTGCCTTCGAGATCCAACACCGGGTATCCGTCCCGCCCAATTCCCCGCTCCACCATCTCCAGGGCCACCAGTTTGCGCTTTGGCCCGCCCGCAGCTTGTACGGCCAGCAGAGCCTCGCGGCCAATGAATTCGCCCTTGTCCAGCTTCAGCCAGCGTTCCAGCCCGCCCTCAAACACATTCACCTGGTCGGTGATCTCGTGCCCATACAGTGGCATTCCCGCCTCCAGCCGCAGCGTATTGCGCGCGCCCAGCCCGCACGGGCGAATCCCAAACTCCTTGCCCGCCTCCAGCAGCGCGTTCCACAGCTTTTCCGTGGTCGGAACATCGCCGGGGAAGTAAATCTCAAAGCCGTCCTCGCCCGTGTAGCCGGTGCGCGTAATCAGCACGTTGGGCACGCCCGCCACTTCGCCCCAGGTAAACCAATAATTCTTGATCGCCGCCAGATCCACCTTCGTCAGCTTTTGCAGCGTCTCGAGCCCCCGTGGCCCTTGCACAGCCAGTTGCGAGTAACTCGCAGAGTCGTCCGTGATGCGCACCTCCGGCATAGTTCCGGCGTGAGCCATGATCCATGCGTAGTCCTTGTCTTTATTGCCCGCATTCACCACCAGCAGATAATCGTTCTCGTCTGCCCGGTGTACCAGCAGATCATCCACAAAGCAGCCCTTCGGAGTCAGCAGTGCGGAGTAGTGAGCCTGGCCGTCCTTCAGCCGCGAGGCATCGTTCATCGTCACGTGCTGTACGGCCGCCAGCGCGCCGGGCCCGCGAAACCAGACCTCGCCCATGTGGCTCACGTCGAACAAACCCACGCTCGTGCGCACCGCCAGGTGCTCCGCCATCAGCCCCCCGCCATTTTCCGGGTACTCCACCGGCATATCCCAGCCGCCAAAATCCACCATCTTGGCCTTGAGCGCGCGGTGGGCTGTGTTCAGAGCGGTCTTCTTCAGGGGAGAGGCAACGGGCAAACTCAATTCGGGCTGGACTGGGAGTGTCATGGGGCTTCCTTTCATTCGTGCTTTCGCACCCTGACAACGATAGAGACGCGCCGCCTCCGGGGTCAAACCCACCCCCTGCGCACCGACACGCTTCTGCAATCTAGGACTGAGGTTTTCGGGCGCTGCGGGGAATCAATTGCGCCAGATTGCGAACCCACTCCTGCAAACAGAAAACCGCGCCGATCCTGGCGGAAAGAGCGCTGGAGTCTTTTGCTTCCTGGGAGGCTGGGAAGTGAGGTTATTGCCTGTGGAAGGGGACCAAAATACCAGTTCTGAACCGGAAACCGCTCTTGGGATGGCCTCAGACTCGACCGTCCCGGCGGTGAGTTGCCTCGCCTATAAATTACTGCTAAAAGTGGTGTTGATGGTTGTAAACGCGGTATTGATGCCTGCGGCAAGTGAATGCATGCCGGCGACTGCGCTAAAACCGATCATAGCAACTGTCAATGCATATTCAGCCAGGTCCTGACCGTCCTCGCGGTTCTTCAGGTCTTGAAGCAATAGATAAAGTTTGAGAAGCACCTTACTCATCGGGCCCTCCCCATAGGGTTCACTGAATCATGGTATCACCTATGTTGCAAAAACCTACATAGTCACCATAACTAAAGTAATACCCCATTGGGACCAAAGAAAAGGCGAATCCGGCATCCCTTCTTCTGTCAGAGGAGTTCCAGCTTCGTGCCCTCTACAAAAAGTGCAAGGCTTGCCGTTGAGAAGGCAAGCGTGGCTGCCTTTCCGACATACTTCGTCGATTGCACGGATAATCCCGGACAAGCGCAAAACCCTGCGTGGTCGCAACGGCTCCTGATCTTAGAGCCCGTACCCGCCCTGCGCACGGTCTGCTAAGGACAAGTAGAAGAAGGCGCCGGTCCGGGCGGGCACAAATTTGTGCTCATCTACTCGTTGGGAGTCGGAAGTTGGGGGAGTGTGTTTATTGTCTGCGAGAGGATGCCATAAAGCTTACTTTGACCCGCAAGCAACTCTCGCAACGGCATCGGACTTAGCCGTCCTGCTGATACATTGCCTCGACCTAAATGTCGGCGGCTAGAGTAGTGCTGATGGTTATGAAAGCGTTGTTGAGGCCGTTCGCCAGTACCTGCATGCCGGAAATTGCGCCGAAAGCGATCAGTGCAACTACCAGGGCATACTCAACCAGGTCCTGGCCGTCTTCGCGGTTCGTCAGGTCCCGGAACATTACATAAAGTCTGAGAAGCATATCGTTCATTGTCTTTCTCCGTGCGTTCTTCCAGATTCACAGCAACCAACTGTGGGAATAAGGGCCCAAATCAGAGAAAACAGCGTTATGTTCGGTTGAAGATTAGGAAAAGGGCGCGTCTCCGCGCCTTTTCCCCAGGCGAATAGGAAGTGCAAATCGCTGCGCTGTTAGCGCAGTGGCCAGCTGGCCATCTTGTTCTTCCGGAACAGGGCGAATGCCAGGCCCAGTAGTCCAGTGCCGAGGAGCAGCAGGCTGCTCGGTTCCGGCGTGCTGGCAACCAGTGCAAGCGCATTCACGGTACTTCCGTCCTGGAAGGTTATCGTGCCTGGCGTGTAAGCAATGGCGTTGGTGAACAAGACATAGCTATCCAACGTCTGGCCCGCCAATAGAGGGTTGAGGGGGTACACATCAATCGTGCCGGCCAGGGGTTCGGATCCACCGGCCAGGTAGTTCGATCCCCAGGGCGAAAGGTTACCTATGGCCACGGTAAATAGCCCGAAGTTGGTTGTGGAGATGTTTGCGATGCCGTCAGTGCCTGAGGTAGCGCTATTCGTCAAGGTAAATTCGAAATTCAGGCAGGTTGCGCATAGCGCGTCGGGACCGCCCATGTAGACGCTCTCGGTGTAAGTCGCGGTGAACGGATCGGGGTCGCCTACGGTCGCGCCAGGGGTGGCAACGCCATTGATCGACGTCACCCATGTGCCAAGGTTAGAGGGAGAGACGCTGGTTGACAAATACGACGAACTTGTGGGACCAAGTGTCACGGTGGAATCGGCCATAGCCGCCGGGCAGATCGCAAGAGCCAATGCCAATGCGGTTATGGCGAAAAAGGGCTTTCTCATTTTTACCTCCCGTGCTCGCCCTCGCGGGCGCTTGCTCTGCACCTCGGCTTGGGAATTCGCCGGATCTAATGCAGGTTGGTGTTTCCTACTTTGCTAAACGAACCCCGTGGTACGTGAACTCCCGGGGAAGGGCATTCACATCGGGATTCGCTTCGCGCTTCCTTTGAAACCTGCGTCACGCCATCACCCGCTTCCAATTCCTCTTCCTCGTGGAATTTCGGGTGAGAGCGAGAATTCTCAAACATCAAACGCCAATGCCGATAACTATGACCGCAAACCGAGTCTGGCCGTCTTGTTCTTCCGGAACAAGGCGAATGCCAAGCCCAGAAGTCCAGTGCCGAGAAGCAGCAGGCTGCTCGGTTCAGGTGTGCTGGCAACCAATGCGCCCGCATTCACGGTAGTGCCGTCCTGGAAGGTTATCGTGCCCGGCGTGTAAGCGCTGGCGTTGGTGAACAAGACATAGCTGTCCACTGTCATGCCACTCAAGAGAGGCGTGTTCAGGTACACATTGATCGTGCCAACGAGGGGCTCGTCTCCGGAGGCGATGAAGTCCGCAGTCGATGGCATAATGTTGCCTTCGGCCACCATAAATGAGCCGAAGTTTGTGGTGGAAATGTTTGCGACGCCGTCAGTGCCCGCGGTCGCGCTATTCGTCAAGGTATAGACGAAATTCAGGCAGGTCGGGCACATTGCGTCGGGACCGCCGACGTAGACTGCCTCGGTGTATGTGGCTTGAAACGGATTGGGGTCGCCCAAGGTGGGTGTAGGTGTAGCAACGCCGCTGATCGTTGTTATCAACGTGCCCAGGCTGGACATAGAGATGCTGGTTGAACTGGTAGAAACCGGGGATGTGCTGCCAGTAAGCATCTGCCACGTATCGGCCATAGCCGCTGGTGCGACCGCAAGTGCCGTTGCCATTGCGGCTATGGCGAATGCAAGCTTTCTCATTTCTCCCTCCCGTGATCGCCCTCGCGGGCGGTCTTTCTGCACCTTTCCTTCAGAACTTCCCGGCCAAAGTGCAGGCTGGGGTTTCTCTTTTGCTATGCGAGTTCCGTGGTGCGTGAACTCCCAAGGAGAAACGTTCACATCGGGATTCGCTTCGCGCTACTCTTGCAACGAACGCTCCGCCCTCACCCGGTTCCACCTCTCTGGGGATTCGGGTAAAAGCGGAGCCCTATTTCCCGACTTTCTACGAACAGAAAGTCCGGATCTCTTACGTGTTCAGAACCAGGCCAATCGCCTTGTTCTTCCGAAACAGGCCGTAAGCCAGCCCGAGAAGCCCTGAGCCCAGCAAAAGCAGTGACCCAGGCTCCGGGGCCGGGGCCGTGGTGAGCTTGGCTGAAAAATCAACGCCTGCGCCGCTGCCGCCGGTCTGTGCGTTAATGATCTCCAGCGTGTTCGTGCCCGCGCTCAATAGTGTGCCATTCAGCGAAATCGTATCAATGTTCACGCAATTAGGCACGCCGATCGAGCACTTGTTGTCGGCGCCAATCGCTCCAAAATTCACGAGAACCTGCTGATTGGCTGTCCCTGGGTCCAGGATGACCTCTGCCGTGTCATCCGCCATTACGCTCAGGCTGCCGTTATAGTGCCCGGCAGCGGCAGTGAAGGTCGTTTCGTAGTAATAGAAGTCGTTCGCATCGCACGCGCTGCCAGAGCACGCAGGTCCCGCTCCCGATGTGTTGGTAACCCAGCTTGTGCCCGTGATCGCAGAAGTCCACACGTTACCGTCCGAAGTGTCATAAGTGGTCCCTGGGCTGCTCCCCTTCGACGGGGTTGCTGGGGCCACCAGATTTGTCGCCCAACTCGAGTTAAGCGCGCTGGTTCCCGTAAATAGCAGCGCCGAGTTGCCAAATCCCGATTCAGTGTAACCAGTGCCGTTTGCGTTGCTACCGTAACTGCCGAGTGTAACCGTGCTTGCGCTTGCGCCGGATGCCAAAGCCAATGACACCAAAGATAAAAATGCAACTTGCAAAGACTTTCTCAAACTACCTCCGTACCTCGTTCTCTCGTTCGGGCCGCGGCTGGCAGGGGCGCCAAACTGCAACCAGGGTTGATTCGCATCCGTAACTAGCAGCAAAGAGCGAGCCAGCCCAACTTAGACTCTCCGACCTCCGCTAAAGCGAGCGGCAATCGAATTGCCCGTTCAATTGGCGCAGTCGTAGCTCTCCGCTATCTAGACAGCTATAGCTGCGTCCCAAAAATGCGGGCCGAAAATCAGTTTCAATAAGACCTAGCGCAACTCCCAAGCCGGATAAGGGGGAAGTCCAGTTGTTGAGAGACCCAGGTTCGAAGTCGGGGAACTTCTACTAAGGGTATGGCGATATTAGGTAATCCCGGAGCCTGTGTCAAGCGGTATTTTCCACTTGCCGGCCCGCTTACATCACCTTTTACATATCCTTTACATTTCCCTCACACTGAGTGCCTGGCTCCTTCATTTTATGGTAACAAAACAATTAGTTACTTACGTGCATTAGATAGTTACTTACGTACATTTGGTGAGATTACTATTTCCACAGATCTCAACCAGAGTGGCTTCTCTGGCTCACATTTTCCGCATACTTAAGGGAACTCAACGGAGTGCGGATAATTAAGGCCTGTACCCTATATTCCGAAAATCAAGAGGTACAGGCCTCGTTCCAAGGTACAAAACGCGCTCGCTGACTACTCGTGCGGGACCAGGACGCGCTTCCGATACAGACCGAACGCCAATCCAAGAAGCCCTGTACCCAGCAGCAGCAGTGACGATGGTTCAGGGGCCCGTGTGAGGTTGGCTGAAAAATCAACGCCCGCGCCGCTGAGGCCGGTCTGCGCGTTGATGATCTCCAACGTGTTCGTGCCCGCAATCAACTGAATGCCGCTCAGCGAAATCGTATCTACGGAACCGCAACTCGGCGGGCCAATAGAGCAATGACCGTCGTTGCCGATAGCGCCAAAATTCATGATAACTTTGCCGTTCAGCAAAACTTCCGCCGTGTCATCCGCCATTACGCTGAGGCTGCCGTCATAGCCCTCGCCCCCGCCAACGGCCGTGAAGGTCGTCGAGTAGTAGTAAAACGCATTCGCATCACACTGGCTGCCTGAGCAGGCGGGGCCGGATACCGATGTATTGGTAACCCAGCTTGTACCGCTTATCGCCGGATTCCAAACGTTGTCGAAGACCGTGTCATAACTGGTCGTCGAGGTACTTGCCGTTGTTACTTTGATCGGAGCTGAAAGTGCCGCGAGGGCGCCGGAGTACCCGTCTTGTTCGTTCGCCGGCATTACGGCCGTTCCCAGGAATTGCAGCGCCGTATTCTTGAACCCCGCCGATGCAGTGTAACCTGTACCGTTTGAGTTGGTACCGTAGCTGCCTATGCTGATGGTGTCTGCATAGGCCCCTGAACCAAGCGCCAATAACGTCAATGATAAAACCGCAACTTTCAAAGTCGTACGCACTTACCCTCCAAATCTCGCTCTCTGGCTGGGGTCGCGGCCGGCACGCGGGCCAGACAGCAACAGGGTTGATTTACAACCGCACCTGCCAGCGAAGAGCGAGTCAACCCGGCTAAAACTGCCCGGCCTCCCATAAAGGGAGCGGCAACCGAGATACGCATTCGCCTGGCGAAGCCGTATCTCCCCGCTATACAACCAGCTTTGGCTTCATCCCGAAATTACTGGTCTAAAACCTGCACAAAATAAGACCTGACACAACTCCCAAGCCGGAATATGGGGCAGCCCAGTCATTGAGAGACCCATGTTCGAATCCGAGGAAACTTCTATTGATGAGTACCCCGATGTTAGGTAATCCACGAGTCTGTGTCAAGCCGTGTTTTCCGCATTCCGGGCCTTGTGCCCAAACCTTCACTGGCCCGTTGCTTTCTTGCGAAATCAGGTAACAAAATGAGTCATTACCAGGTAACTAAATAAATAGTTACGGAGGTCCTCTTCGCCAGACCAATAGCCCAACATCTCTCCTGCAAAGTAGTTTCCCAGCCGCACTTTGTCCTCATATTTAGGAAAATTCGAGGGAATACAAATAAATGAGACCTATACCTTTTATTCTGAGGAACAATTGGCTAATTACTTGCCGATACCGCTTTACCGCTTCCGCGCTCGCCAAAACGAACTCACACCCAGATAAAGAAACACTGCCATCATCGCTGCGGAAGCCAAAAATTCACGGTGGTCGGGGCCGTGTGCATAGCTCGCCCTGTTCTTCCACAAAAAGGATGCGCTGACCAATACAAAAATAAAGAAAAACGCTCCTGTTACCTCCAGCCAAAGGATGGCGCCCAGCCGCCGAAAGGGACGCAGGAACCCACCCACGCCGCGCACCACGTCCTTCGTCGTCTGTCCCGCGCCACGCGCCGCCGCCTGCTTTGTCTGCCCAGCGGGCGCGGCTGTGGTGCTCTGCGCGGCTCCGGCTCTCTCTGGCCCGCCGGCCAGGCGCTCACCCGCTATCCGCCCCGCAACACGAAGCCCGATGCCCAGGGCGCGGCCAATACTTTGAGGTCTCATTCCGTCTATGATGGTAGCAGCGCCGGTTGCCAAAGCCATCTTTTGGCAGTCTTTGGCCAATTCGCTCTTGCTCGCGACCGGCGGCGGAAGTAAGGTATAGAAATCCGCGCCGGCCCGCGCTGAGATCCTCGCGCCGGCCAAGGCCAATGGAGGTAATTATGACGACACGTCTGCGCGAACTCGTTCAGCTACTGGGCGAGGCTATCCATGAATCGGTCATCGAGAACGAGAAGATCGCCGGAGTGGTCCAGGACATCCGCAGACATGGCTTCGATGTGCTGCTGATGCTCGAAGCCACCGTCGCCCTCAACGACCTCGCCTTCAAGGAGACCGAGCAGGTTGAAGTCCCCGTCGGACACCTTCACGCCGAGCTGCCTTTCACCCAGAACGATCTCAGCTTTCTCCGCTCCCTCAGAATCTCCGTCGCCGGCGAGACGGAAGACAACCCCGACTCCGGCGCCGAGTAGTTTGCGGACGAAGCAATTTCAAAACTCAGCGGATCACAAAGAATGAAAAGAGCGGTGAAGCCGGATTAATGGCTTCACCGTCCTTTCTTTGTACGCAAAATCATACCCTGAGATCAATTTGTCTGAGGCTGGCCAGCCAGTCCGCACAACCTGAACGCACCGCTTGAAATCTCTGGGTTAATCTGGTTGTCGAGGAGACTCTCGCCGAAAATGATTAGACTAAAAAACATTCCCCTTGCCGTACTGGCTCTTCTTGCCTTTGCAGCCACTCTGCTTCACGCGCAGCAACCTGCGCCAGACGCGCCCAAAGAAGACTACATCCGCGCCCACTACACCAAGTACGAGTTCCGTATTCCCGTGCGCGACGGCAAGCGCCTCTTCACGGCCGTCTATGTCCCCAAGGACGCCGCTGGCCCATACCCGTTCCTCATGGACCGCACTCCCTATAACGTCGGCCCCTACGGCGAAGATCAGTATCCAAAACACCTCGGCCCGTCTGAGGAGTTCGAAAAGAGCGGTTACATCTTTGTCTATCAGGACGTGCGCGGCCGCTGGATGAGCGAGGGCGACTTTATCGAGATGCATCCGCACATCGACGACAAGAAATCGGCCCAGGATGTGGACGACTCCTCCGATACCCATGACACCATCGACTTCCTGCTCAAGCAGATTCCCAACAACAACGGCAAGGTGGGCATATGGGGAATCTCCTATCCCGGCTTCTACACCTCGGCCTCCATCATCGATTCGCACCCGGCCCTGGTTGCGGCCAGTCCTCAGGCGCCCATGACCGATCTCTTCCTGGGCGACGACGGCTACCACGGCGGCGCATTCATGCTGAGCGCCAACTTCGGCTTCTACTCGTTCTTCCACCCCCAGAACGGGCCGCAGGCTCCCAAGCCGACCGTCCCCTTCAACTTCGGCACGCCCGACAGCTACCAGTTCTACCTTCAGGCTGGAAACATCGACAACCTCGACAAGCTTTATCTGAAAGGCTCCAGCTGGCTCTTCAACGACCAGGCGCATCACGACACGTACGACGCCTACTGGAATGCCCGCGACCTTTCGCGCCACATGAAGAATGTGCACTGCGCGGTGCTGGTGGTCGGCGGCTGGTATGACGCGGAAGATTTGAGCGGCCCCTTCAAGACCTTCTATGCCATCAACAGATTCAACCCGCAGACGCCCACCACGCTGGTCGAGGGACCGTGGGTTCATGGCGGATGGGCCTTCACTGATGGAGACACCCTTGGCGACATCAATTTCAACTCAAAAACCGCCGAGTACTTCCGCGCCCACATTCAGTTCCCGTTCTTCGAGCATTACCTGAAGGGCAAAGGCGAGGCGCAACCCAAGGCGGTGGTCTTTGAAACCGGCGCAAACGTCTGGCGCAGCTTTGATGCCTGGCCGCCTCCGGCAGCGCAGCCCAGGACGCTCTACTTCCGCGCCGGCGGCAAGCTGAGCTTCGCTCCGCCCACCGAAGCGGCCGGTGTGGACGAATACGTGAGCGACCCCAACCGTCCGGTGCCCTTTGTCGGCTACACCACTGACACTGTACCCCAGCGTTATATGGTTGATGATCAGCGCTTTGCCAGCTACCGGCCGGATGTACTCGTCTACCAGACCGAGCCGCTTGAAGAGGATGTCACCATTGCCGGACCAATCTCGCCCCGCCTCAAAATCTCCAGCTCGGCCACGGATTCCGATTTCGATGTGAAATTGATCGATGTCTATCCCGACGACTACGCAGACCCCGACCCCGGCCTGCATGGCAGCAAACACATGCTCGGCACGCCGCCCGTGCACATGGGCGGCTACCAGGAATTGGTGCGCGGGGAACCGTTCCGTGCCAAATTTCGTTCCAGTTGGGAGAAGCCCGAGCCGCTCGAGCCCGGCAAGCAAACCGAAATCGACTTTACCATGCCCGATCTTTTCCACACCTTCCGCCGCGGCCACCGTATTATGGTTCAGGTCGAAAGTTCCTGGTTCCCGTTGACGGATCGCAACCCGCAAACCTTCACCGACATTCCGGGCGCGCAGCCGGAGCAATTCCAGAAGGCCACTGAACAGGTCTTCCGCCAGAAGGACGCCGCCAGCGGAGTGCAAGTGCTGGTAATGCCAAATTGAAGCGGAGCTAGCTCCGCCAACTCCGCAAATTTATGAGGACCCAATATGTTTTCCCGTAAAATTCGCATCTCTCTCTTCCTGCCCGCCGCCCTGCTGCTCGCCGCGGGATCTGTGATTCACGCCGAAGAAGGCATGTGGACCTTTGACAACCCGCCCCTCAAGCAATTGGCGGCCAAGTACAACTTCCATCCCACGCAGGCCTGGCTCGACCATATTCGCCTCTCAAGCGTTCGCCTCAACGACGGCGGATCGGGCTCGTTTATCAGCTCCGACGGCCTCCTGCTCACCAATCACCATGTCGCCCGCGGCCAGTTGCAGAAGAACTCCACCGCCGACCATGACTATGTGCGCGACGGCTTTTATGCGCCCACGCTCGATGCCGAGATGAAATCCCCCGATCTAGAAGTGAACGTGCTGGTCGGCATGACAGACGTTACGGCGCGCGTGCAGGGCGCAGCCAAAGGCATTGCCGACGAGGCCAAGGCGCTCAAGGCACGCGATGCCGAGATAGCCGCCATCGAAGACGAGAGCACCAAGAAGACCGGCCTCCGTTCCGACGTGGTTTCGCTCTACCACGGCGGCGAATACTGGCTCTATCAATACGAGAAATACACCGATGTGCGCATCGTCTTTGCGCCTGAGCAGCAGGCGGCCTTCTTCGGCGGCGACCCGGATAACTTCACCTATCCGCGCTACGACCTCGACATGGCCATCTTCCGCGTCTACAAGGACGGCAAGCCGCTGCACACTGACAACTACCTCAAGTGGAGCGCCAAAGGCGCGGCGCCGGGCGAGCTGGTCTTTGTCTCCGGCAATCCCGGTTCCACCGAGCGCAATGACACCATGGCACAGCTGCTCGTCGAGCGCGATGTCAGAGGCCCGGCCATCACCGAGTACATTCAGCGCCGCATTGATTCCGCGCAGGCCTTTGCCGCGCAGGGGCCGGAGCAGGCGCGCCTCGTCGGCAGCACCATCTTTTTCATGCAAAACGGCCTGAAGGTTTACCAGGGCCGCGCCCAGGCGCTTGCTGACCCCGCTATCATCGAGAAGAAAAAGGCCGAGGAGGCTGACTTCCGATCCAAGGTGGATGCCAACCCAGAGTGGAAAAGAGAATACGGCGACGCATGGTCCACCATCGCCAGCGCAGAAGAGAAGGTGAAGCCGGTAATCAAGACCGTTCTCTTCCACCGCACCGATAGCCAGCTCTTTAACACCGCGCTCAATATCGTTCAGTATGTGACTGAAATCAAGAAACCCGACGGCGAGCGCCTCGACCAGTTCCACGAGGCAGGCCTGGAATCGCTCCGTTACAGGATGTATTCGCCGGCCACGATCTATCCCTCCACTGAAAAGCTCTACATGTCTACTGATCTAAAACTTGCCGTGGAGAAACTGGGCAAAGATGACGCCTACGTGCAGGCAATCCTGCAGGGCGGCGATGTAGACAAAGCCGTTGGCGCGCTGGTGGACGGAACCAAGCTCGCTGATCCCGCAGTCCGCAAAGCGCTCGTCGATGGCGGCGAGGCAGCCGTTGCTGCTTCCACTGATCCCATGATCGTGGCCGCGCGCCGCGTTGACCCCATCGTCCGTGAAACCACCCGCCGCCTGAAAGACACCATCGAAAGCGTGCTCACCCCCGCCGGAGAAAAGCTAGGCAAGGCCCGCTTCCTCATCTATGGCAAAGACGCCTATCCCGACGCCACCTTCACGCTCCGCCTCAGCTACGGCACGGTTAAGGGCTATCCTTACAACGGCACCGTTGCACCGCCCTTCACCACCTTCTACGGCCTCTACGATCGCGCGGCCAGCTTCAGCAATCAATCGCCTTTCGACCTCACGCCCAAAGAAGCAGCGGCCCTCACCAAGGTGGACCTCACCACTCCCTTTGATTTCGTCTCAACAAACGACATCATCGGCGGAAACTCCGGCTCGCCTGTCATCAATCGCGACGGCGAACTGGTTGGTCTCGTTTTCGACGGCAACATCGAATCCATGGCCGGCGATTTTGAGTATGACGGAACGAAGAACCGCACCGTCGCGGTCCACTCCTCCGGCATGATCGAGGGCCTGCGCAAGTTTTACGGCGCCAACGTCCTCGCCGACGAACTGGAAGGCAAGAAGTAGATCAACCCCCGCCCATAAAACGCCCTCGGTGATGAGCCGGGGGCGTTTCTTATGGCTTGGTGGTATTTTTAAGAAAGCGGAAGCGTGGCCGAGTGGTTGATGGCTCCGGTCTTGAAAACCGGCATACCTGAAAGGGTATCAGGGGTTCGAATCCCTTCGCTTCCGCCAGTAACCTATTCTTAAAACACATCTTAGGTGTTCGCTGGCCTGGCCGCCCCTGGCGCCCGCCTGCGGCCAATCAAGAGAAACACAACCGCCGAAGCGACACAAATCCATCCAAGCAAATTCCCGATGCGCGTGTAAAGTGTGGACACAGGATCGGCTACGACAACTTTTGCAAGCAGAGAGCTGCCGGGCAACTCGCTGCTCTTGCGCTCCGCCAGTATCCGGCCGTACGCGTCACTCACGGTGAGCAGGCCTTCGCGCGATGCGCGGACGATGGTGTAGCCGTTTTCAATCCCGCGCATCACGGTGATCCGAGACGCCAACCAGCCATCCAGATAATCGAAGTCCCATGCGGGCACCAGCATCACGGCCGCGTGGCGCTCGCCATAGGCGCGGCCGAAGCTCGCAAAATGCATATCCTTGCAAATGGCGAGGCCGTACGTTTCTCCGTCGATGGTAATTACGGAATAATCCGTGCCGGATGAATATCGCTCGTGCCGCTCTGGCGGAGCCATGTGATGCTTTTCGTAGCTCGCGGCAAGCGCGCCTTCCGGCGTAAAGAGCCATGCCCAGTTTGTGGGGTTCTTGCCATCGTAGATTCCCACGCTCACTTCCAGCCAGACGTGGTTTCCCTGTGCCAGTGCGCTGAAATGCTGCTGCCAGTCGGTAACCTTCGCCGGCGTAATGAACGCGATCTTTTCCGGAAGAACAATCACGTGAGCGCCCTGAGCGGCAAGCGCGGTCACACTCTTGTCATATTCCGCGAGAATATCCGAGACATACGATGCGGATGCCTTGAGCCCAATCGCGTCATCAATCGAAACCACGCCAAACGTAGTTTCCGCACCGGTGACAGGGCTTTGCAGCCGAATGTAACCGTAGATGATTGCGGAGCCAAGCAGCACCGCCGTTGTCGCATAGGCGATCCAGCCGCGGCGAAGAGAACGCCCATAGGCGACTGCAACGGCCAGCGCTGACGGCACGAGGGTAATCAGAAACAGCAATCCGGAAACGCCCAGCAGAGAAGTGACCTGGAGGATTGGCAGAACATCCCCTTGAGAATAGGCCAGGCTCCCAAAGTTGCCATCCGGCAGTAGCGCGGCCATCAGCGCGTCCAGCGCCACCGAGAGAACGGGAAAAACAAACACTGTCCACCACGCCTGATATCGCACCACCACGCGGCGCGCCGCCATGATGAGGAAGGCCCAAAGCAGTGTCTGCAAGGCGATCGCCGCCATCACCGCGGGCAGAGGCATCACCAGGCTGAAATAGTGGAAGTTGACGCTGCTTCCTATCGCCGCGGCAAGGATGGTCATCCACAATGCTTCCCGTGCGCAGAATCGAATCGCGTTCAGCAGCAGCAGCGAGGGAGCAACCCAGACCAGCCACCAGATGGGATGCAGATCGACGACGAATCGCAGAAGAATGCCGCTGGCCACTGCGACTGCGATCTGGTAGAGGAAGAGTTTATATCGTGAGTTCATCAAATCGGTTTATAACCGGCACGGACCAATGCCGTCAATGTAAGAAGCTTGAAGTCCCGCGCTAATGCTCATCCCTGCCCGGCCGCATCATCAAATCCCTGATCGCTTCGCGCGGGTCCTTGCCCTCATCCAAAATCAATTCCATCTGCTCGGTGATCGGCATTTCGATGCCGTGTTTTCTCGCCAGCCCCAATGCGGCGCGCGTCGTCATAACCCCCTCAGCGACTTTGCCGCCCAGTCCCGCGAGAATCTCGTCGAGCTTGCCGCCGCGTCCCAGTTCCTGCCCGACTGTGCGGTTGCGCGAAAGCGAGCCGGTGCATGTCAGCACCAGGTCGCCCACGCCGGAAAGTCCGGCAAGCGTTTCACGCCGCGCGCCGCAAGCCACGGCGAGCCGCGTAATCTCCGCGATGCCGCGTGTCATCAGCGCTGCGGCCGAGTTGTAGCCCAGCCCCACTCCGGCGGCCACTCCGGCGGCGATGGCGATCACATTCTTCAGCGCGCCGCCCAACTCCACTCCGATAACATCGGTCGACGTATATAGCCGCAGAGTCTCCGACGACAGCGCGGCCTGAATGCGCGTCGCAATGGCAGCGTCCTCAAACGCCACAGTAACCGCGGTCGGCTGGCCCTCTGCAACCTCCAGCGCAAAGCTGGGTCCGCTGAAAGCTCCCACGGGCAGCTTCAGTCCGGTCTTTGCAAGGCACGAAGCGATCACCTCGCTCATCCGCAAGTAGCTACCGTTCTCCACGCCTTTGGTCGCACTCACAATAATCTGGCCGGTGTGCAGATAATGCCCGATGCGCGAGAACGTCGAGCGAAGAAATTCCGACGGAACCACTGAGACCACAATCTCCGCATCGCCCACGGCGGCGCAATCGCCCGTCACGGCGAGCTCAGCGGGAATGGAAAAGCCAGGCAGAAAAAGCGCGTTCTCGCCCGCTTCGATAATCTCCTCGGCGGCCTCGGGGCTGTGCGCCCACAGCGAGATCTCATGCCCCCGGCGTCTATAAAGCGACAGTGCGATGGCCGTTCCCCAGGCCCCGGAACCCAAAACAATAATGCGGCTCATGCGATTCTCTTAGCTCCCAGGCGGGATTCGTTTCCGGCCATCAGGCGGCCGATATTCTGATGATGTTTTGCGATTAGCAGCAGCGCCACTGCAAACTGCACGGCGATAAAAAACACAGGCCGCTCGCCTCGGCCCAGGAACCACGCAAACAGCGGAAAGCTCGCCGCGCCCAGAATCGACGCCAGCGAAACGTAGCGGCTTATCGCCAGCACAACGATGAACACTGTGATGGCCGCAAGCGCGGCCCATGGCGATGCCACCAGGAAAACGCCAAAGCCTGTAGCCACGCCTTTACCACCCTTGAAGCTGAGCCACACCGGGAAAATATGCCCCAGCACGGCGACCAGCGCCGCCAGCGCCTCAAAGTTCGCCGAAGCAACGCCAGGCGCTAGAAATCCGCCCAACAATCCCCCAAGCCACACAGCGCACGAGCCTTTCAGCATATCCATCAGAAAAGTCGCAGCGCCCAGCCCCTTCCCGCCGGAGCGCAAAACGTTGGTCGCGCCAATGTTCCCGCTGCCCGATTGGCGAATGTCCTCATGTCGAAAAAGGCGAATCAGTAAGTAACCGCTGGGCAGTGAGCCGAGCAGGTAAGCGGCCACCACAATAAGCGAACTGGCAAGCATCATATCGAGTGCGAGTTTAGCAGGTTGTGGGTGCAGCAAAGAAATCGCGCCTGAATCGGCGGGCGCACCACCTTTGACGCCCTGATAGGGTGAGGATGCCTGCGAGTCTTCAAGAGGTCACTCATCCGATCAAGGCCAGAGAAGCCATCAGAAGTTGCACACGTTGCATTTCAATTGCACCGATTACAGGGCAAATATGGGGTGTGCAAAAGGAGACAGCTTGCGACCAAAAGCGTCATTAAAATTTCGGGCTGTGGCCTTGTCGCCGCTGCTGCCGGCTTGCGTGAGGGTATATGTGCTAAAACTGGAGGTATCACGTTGCTTTCGGTAGCCTCGACCAAAAAGGCGATCGATCATTTTATGGCGGGAGATTTCGATCGGGTCTTTCTGGGCATTTCTATTTGGTTGGAAAGCAAGCAAAGATCCACTTCCTTGATTCGATTGTCTGGTTCGAAAACGCACTTTGTTTGATAGGGAATCTTTTCGGTGATCGCTATTTCTTTGAGGATGAAGCGCTTAATAACGATTCAAGCGAGCTCCACTCAGGCATACAAGAACTGCCCGCGAGAAAAGCGAGGATGGCGTTGTGAGGTCAGTTCTGCGCTGAAATTCAGCCTGGGTGCCATCGCCGCCGCAATCAAAGGAACGCGGTACCATCCTGCATCTTTAACGATGTCAACTATCTACGGACGATGAAAAGGGAATGCGGAGTGCCATGGAATTGACATGGAGCAATGTTGCAATGGCCGAGTCGGAGGCTGTCCTCCGGTTCATGGCGCGGCAGCCTATTCTGAACATCCAGTCTGCGGTGCATGGCTATGAATTGCTCTTCCGCGATGGTCCGGTGCCGGCGTACAGCGGGAATCGCGATTTTGCCACTCGGACAATGCTTGACAATACGGTGATTTTTGGGCTGGACAGGCTCACGGCGGGGTTGCCGGCTTTTGTGAATTGCACCTCGGATTCACTGATCGCGCAGCTGGTGGACGTTCTCCCGCCTGCTTTGACCGTGCTGGAGATTGTGGAAACGGTTGAGCCCACGCCTGAATTGATTGCCGCATGCAGCAGGCTGAAGGCCGCTGGCTACCGGATCGCCCTTGACGATTTCAGCTGGAAGCCGAAGCTCGCGCCACTAGTGGAGCTGGCCGACTACATCAAGGTGAATTTTTTTCGTACGGACGCGGCGGGACGGCAGGAGTTGCTCAAGCTGATAAAGGGCGCGCCAGCGGTGCTCGTGGCTCAGAAGGTGGAGACACAAGAGAAGTTCGAACAGGCCTGCGCAGAGGGCTTCAACCTCTTTCAGGGGTACTATTTCTGCCATCCGCTGCCCCTCAAATTCCGGAAGATACCGGCTAACCAGTCTTCTCATATCCAAATTCTAAGGCTCCTCCGGAGCGACCCCTTGAACCTTCGCAAGCTGAGCGAGCTTGTAAAGCAGGATGCCTCTCTCACTCACAGGTTTCTACAGATGGTCAACTCGCCGCTGTTCGCCATGCGCGACAGGGTCCGCTCGGTTCATTCGGCGCTGATTCTGGTGGGAGACGACGCAATTCGCCGCATCGCCACGCTGGCAATCACAAGTGAGTTCAACGCCAAACAGCCGCGAGAGATCCTCCGGATGGCCATTGTTCGAGGCCGGTTTTGCGAGCTGGCCGCTCCGCTGGGTGCGCTGGACCCACAAGAACAATATCTTCTCGGGATGTTAAGCCTGCTTCCTACGATGCTGCGTATCCCCATGGCGGATCTAGCCCCGACACTGCCCTTGCGTGAGGAGATTCGGGGCGCGTTGCTGGGAGCGGCGAGTCATGAGAGCAGTCTATTGCGTTGGGTAGAGCTTCACGAGCACGGAGAATGGGTAAAATGTGATGAGATCGCTCATACCTACAGCTTGGACCAGCTGGAAATGATCGTGTGCTATACAAATGCAGTGATTTGGGCTGATGAGGTATTGCGCGACGCGCCTTGAAGCACCGCATGATCTCGTTGGCTGGAGGGCGCCTGAACACCCTATAGGAACCTTGCACGGAAGGTCCTGAAAACGGGCGTGTAGCTCAGGTCCTAATGCGCACCCAATCCCTTCAGGGATAGTTGAGACGTGAAACGCTCTGATCTTATTATTTGATTTACTTTCTTGCCGCGCATCCGGAGATCACTGCCTCCGCCTTTTCGCGACTAACTCCGCGCAATAAAAAAACCTTGCTCCGCGACAACTCGCCCGCCATCAGCTCCACTGCATGCTTCGGCACGCCAAAGGTCTCGGCCAGAAAAACAATAAGCGCCTGGTTGGCGCGGCCTTCCAGCGGCGGCGCATGGACGGCAATCCTCAGTTGAGCCGCAGCGCCTTCGCCATAAACGCCAGTGATGGCGGTCTTCTTCGCGCCGGGCTGAGCGCGAACAGCCAAGGTAACGCCGGCTGCGGTTGCGCGCAACATCAGGCCGGCTCCGATTTTGCCGCGCGCGCGCCAAACAAAGCCGTTCCCACGCGAATCTGTGTCGCTCCCTCTTCGATAGCCAGCCGAAAATCGCCGCTCATGCCCATCGAGAGCACATCGAGCGAGAGTCGCTGGTAAATCGCGGCCCAGCGGTCGCGCCATTCGCGCAGGCTGCGAAAACAGGCGCGCGTCTCTCCCTCGGAAACGCCCCACGGAGCAATGGTCATCAGCCCGCGCATCTGCAAATTCTCCAGATCCGCCAACCGCTCTAGCAATCCGCCGGCCTCAATCGAGTCAGGCTCCAGCCCGGCCTTGGTCTCCTCGGAGCTGAGCTTCACCTCCACCAGAATCGGTAGCCGCTTCCCGCGCTTTCCCGCCGCCTCATTAAGCCGCTCGGCCAGCCGCAGCGAATCCACTGAATCAATGGCGTCAAACAATTCCACGGCGCGCTGAGCTTTATTCGATTGCAAATGCCCGATAAGATGCACGCGAATAGGGCTCGCTCCCTCTAGAGGCCGCAACGGCTCGAGCTCCATCGCCTTCCCCGCAAACTCCTGCACGCGATTTTCGCCAAACAAGGTCAGCCCCAGCGCGGCTGCCTCCGCAATCGTTGCCGCCGGGTAAGTCTTTGCCACGGCCATCAGCTCCACGTCGGCGCGCGCGCGGCCAGCCCTCCGGCAAGCCTCGGCAATCGCCTCTTCCAGCCGTTCGAGATTTTCAGCAAGCATCGTCAAAGCGAATCCGCTCCTGCCCGCGCCGCTTTAGCAACCAAGCCAAGCATCTGTACATCTAATTCCGATATGTGGACCATCGTCTTACTCACCATCTCCAACATCTTCATGACCTTCGCCTGGTATGGTCACCTGAAATATCGTCAGGACGTGCTATGGAAGGTCATCCTCGTCAGTTGGGGCATCGCCTTCTTTGAGTACTGCTTCCAGGTGCCGGCCAACCGCATCGGCGCGGAACGCTTTTCGCCCGTCCAGCTCAAAGTGATCCAGGAAATCATCACGCTGGTGGTCTTCGGCGTCTTCGTCACCTTCTACTTCGGCCAGCATCTGCGCTGGAACCACGCCGCTGCCGGAGTCTGCCTGGTGGGAGCGGCGTTCTTTGCCTTCTACTCCTGGTAGCGGCTCATTGCCCCTGGGCTTCGAGAAACTTCTCCGCCTCCAGAGCCGCCATGCAGCCGGAACCCGCCGCGGTAATCGCCTGCCGGTAGCGCCGATCCTGCACGTCGCCGCACGCAAAAACACCGGGAACCACCGCCCCATTGCGCGTCGTCAAAACATTCCCGATTGTCTTGATGTAGCCGTCATCGTCCAGATCGATCTGCCCGCCGAACATCTTCGCATTCGGTTCGTGACCGATGCCCAGAAACAAGCCATCGATGGCCAGCGTCGAAACCTCGCCCGTCGCCACATCGCGCAGCCGCACGCCCTTCACTTCCTTCTCTTCCACGCCCAGCACTTCTTCAATCACCGTATTGGGGCGCAGCACAATCTTGGGATGCGCAATGGCGCGCTCCAGCATGATCTTCGAAGCGCGGAAAGCCGAACGCCGATGCAGCAGAGTCACCTTGGTCGCAAAGCGCGTAAGAAACAGCGCTTCTTCCATTGCGGAATCGCCGCCGCCCACCACCGCAATCTCGCGCCCTCTGAAAAAAAATCCGTCGCACGTGGCGCAGCTTGAAACGCCGTGGCCAATCAGCGCCTGCTCGCTCTGCAATCCCAGCCAGCGCGCGCTCGCACCACTCGCCACAATCAGCGTGCGCGTAAGAATCTCGCCCGTCGATGTCTCCAGCCGGAATGGATTTCCACCCAAGTCAATCTTGTTCAGGTGCGCAAGCTCGAGCGTCGCGCCAAAGCGCATTGCCTGCTTCTTCATGTTGTCAATCAGCTCTGGCCCCTGAATGCCCTCCGGCCAGCCGGGGAAATTCTCCACCAGCGTGGTAATCGATAGCTGCCCGCCGGGCTCGTGGCCCTCCAGGACCAGCGGGTTCAGCCCCGCGCGAGCGCTGTAGATGGCTGCCGTGAGTCCGGCGCAGCCGGACCCGAGGATAACGGTCGAACGAATCTCTGTCATAGCTTTTCCTGAGTCGATTTTAGACGCATTGAGGCGTGCAACCGCGCAAGCGCTCATTCGCCTCAATAGATTTGATGAATTTCAGGCACAAATTGACTCTTGTTCGATGCCCTGCAGTCAGGACTTCACCGCAGCCACAGCGCGCTGCATCACATTGCGCGGGTCGAGCGAATCCTCCACGCGGTGCATCAGCACCGCCGCCAACACGAAGAAAAACCCGCCTGCCACCACCGCGGCCATACGATTGTTACCCAATAAATGGCCCATGATCCAGCCGAATCCCGACGCCGCAATGATCTCCGGAATCACCACGAAGGAGTTGAAGATTCCCATATAAACCCCGGTCTTCTCCGCGGGCAGCGATCCGGAAACAATGGAAAAGGGAAGTGAAAGCGTACTGGCAAAAGCAATCCCGATGCCAACCATAGAGAGCAGCAGCGGAAACTTGCTGTGAATCACGGCTACTGAAAGCAATCCCAGGCCGCCGCAGATAAGGCACAAAGCATGGGTCCCTTTGCGGCCAAACTTCCTCGCCAGTGCGGGCAGCGCGAATGAAAATCCAAAGCACACCAGCGAGTACATTCCAAAGCAAACGCCCGCCCACTCCGTTCCCGCTGAATAAAGAGGAGAATTCGTATCCGCCGCGCCAAAAACATTGCGCGCCACAGCCACTGGAAAATAAAGCCACATGCAAAACAATCCCAGCCAGGTGCAGATCTGCACCCACGCCAGTTGCCGCATCACGCGCGGCATCTTGCCAATCGACACCAGCAGTTCGCGTGTCCCCGCCGCAATCCCCGCGCCAGCGGCCTTCTGCCTCTTGAATTCCTCCAGATTTTCCGGCGGATATTCCTTGGTCGTGAAGACGGTCCAGAGCACCGCTCCCAGAAACGCAGCGGCGCCCATATAAAACGAAACGCGCACCGCGATGGGGACCGTCCCGGCGGCTCGCACCTCAGTCAGGTGAAAGACATTCGTCAACAGGTAAGCCAGAGCCGATGCAAAGAAGGCGCCCAGGCCAATGAAGAGACTCTGCATCGCATACCCGCGCGTGCTCTGCGATTCCGGCAGCAGGTCGGCCACAAACGCGCGAAACGGTTGCATGCTGATGTTGATGCTGGCGTCCAACACCCACAGCAACCCGGCGGCCATCCACAGCGCCGTGCAGCGCGGCATCAAAATCAGTGCGGCGGAACTGAGAATCGCTCCTGCCAGAAAATATGGCCGGCGGCGGCCCAGGCGTCCCCATGTGCGGTCGCTGGCCATGCCTACGATGGGCTGCACCAGCAATCCGGTCAGCGGAGCGGCCAGCCACAAAATCGGAATCTGATCGGCGCGCGCGCCCAGGTATTCATAGATGGCGCTCATGTAGGCCATCTGCAATCCCCAGCCAAACTGGATGCCGAAGAAGCCGAAGTTCATATTCCAAATCTGCCAGTTCGAGCGTGGTGGCCTGTCCATGAATTCGGTTCTCCTTCTTTCCTGTCGTGACCCAAAACTCTGGGTGCCCCAGGTCCCTCGCACTTGGGGACCTGGGATACCAAAACACTCAATCAAATCTACCGATCGTACAGCGTTACCATTTCCCGCAGTCTCGCGCTCAACTCAGGACGCAATGCATCCCTGCGATACCGCCATTGCCAGTTCCCGCTCATCTTGCCGGGAAGATTCATGCGCGCCGAGCTGCCCAACCCCAGCACATCCTGCAACGGCACAATCGCAATATTCGCCACAGAGGCCTCTACCGCTCGAATCATCACCCAATTGATCTCCGCGTCTTCATGGAAATCCAGATACGCCTTGGCCGTTTCATGCTCTTTCAGAACATCTTCCGGCGTACGCGTGCTTTCGCCCTTGCCTGAACTCGTCCACCATCCCACCGTCGTGTCATTGTCGTGGCCGCCTGTGTATGCCGCCACGTCGCGGCTGTAGTTGTGCGGACGAAACGACGAGCCCTGCGAATCGGTTCCAAAGGCAAATTGCAAAAGGCTCATTCCCGGCAATCCAAACTTGTGGCGCAGCTCTTCCACAGCAGGCGTAATCACGCCCAGATTCTCCGCCACAATCGGCAGTTCGCCAAACGCGTCCTTAAGAGCCGACAGAAAACTCTCCCCCGGCCCCTTTACCCATCGCCCGTGAACCGCTGTCGGTTCGCCGCCGGGAACTTCCCAGTACGCTTCAAAGCCGCGGAAGTGATCCAGCCGCACCATTTCGAATAGCGCAAACGAAGCGCGGAAGCGCTCAATCCACCATTTGTACCCGTCAGCGGCCAGCAGTTCCCAGCGATAAATCGGATTGCCCCAAAGCTGTCCCGTCGCGCTGAAATAATCCGGCGGCACGCCAGAAACCACGGTCGGCTTTCCCTGCTCGTCCAGGTAGAACAACTCCGGATGAGCCCACACGTCCGCGCTATCGTGCGCAACATAGATGGGAATGTCGCCCATGAAGCCGATGCCGCGCTCCCGGCAATACTTCTTCAGATCTTCCCACTGACGGAAAAACTCAAATTGCCAATACTTGTAGGCCATTAGTTGCGGCTCGAGCTTCTGCCGCCACTCACTCATCGCGCCAGCGTCCCGATTGCGAATCGGCTCATCCCAAGATGTCCACGAGGTTCCCTGGTGCGCGTCCTTCAACGCCATGAAGAGCGCGTAATCGTCCAGCCATGCGCTCTTCTCTCTGCAAAAATCCTCAAACGCCGCGCGATCCGCACGTCCGCCCCCGGCAAGAAAAACCTGCGCCGCCCGCCGCAGCGCCGGCATCTTGAATTCAATCGCCCGCCCAAAATCAATCGACTCCGCAGGAAAAGCCGGCGCTGCATCCAGATCGCGCTGCTCCAGCAGCCCCCGGCCGTGCAGCCGCTCCAGGCTCAGCAGCATCGGGTTGCCCGCAAATGCCGAAAAACACTGGTAAGGAGAATCGCCGTATCCGGTGGGATTCAGAGGAAGCACCTGCCAAAGCTTCTGTCCGGCGGCAGACAGGAAGTCGGCAAATTCGTAAGCTCGAGGCCCCAGGTCGCCGATGCCGAACCTGCCGGGCAAAGAGGAAGGGTGGAGCAGAATCCCGCTACAACGCGATACTTTCACGCAGCAACAATATACTGCTGAACGCTCTTCGAGCAATACCGGAGCGCACACATCTCATGAACCGGGGTGCCCCATTTTCGGCGCGTTCATGTTCTTGCGCCTGGGGTGGGATAGCTCCATCTATTTACAGCTTTTTACAAAACCAACTCACTCCGCAAATCCTGTCTCTGTCCAGCAACGCGACAAAAACTAATGACCGTTTCTCGTTACCGAAAGGTTTCCAGCCAATCCCCTCCACTGCCGATAAAAACAACTGGAGCTGCCTTCATGCCGTGCACCTGCATTCAAGGCGGCTCAGCACCTTCCTCCCGGAGCGCCGACCATGTTTTACTCTCGCCTCTCGCGCCGCGTTGCAGCATGGCTCGCAGTCTCGCTCCTCGTGCCCGCGGCGGCCGTAGCCGGCGGTCCCAAATTCGTCGCCGGAACCAGCTTCTTCAATTCGAGCGTCGTCGGCCAGCCTCTTCACTGGGCCAATGGCCAACTGAACTACTACGTCGATCAGGGTCCGCTCAATGCTACGGTCACAAATCAGCAGGCTTGCGCCATGGTCGATGCGGCAGCGGCGCTCTGGAATGCCGTTCCCACCGCCGGAGTAACCCTCACCGACATGGGTTCGCTGAATGAAGACGTCAACGGCGCCAATATCACCGTCTCCGGCACAAACTTCACCGTGACCGGCCAGCAGCTCGACCAACTCGGCGTCATCACCGCGCCTGCCGACATAACCCCCTCCGCCACTTCCTATCCGCTTGGTATCATCTTCGACGCCGACGGCTCGGTGATTGATGCCATCTATGGCAAGGGAGTCAGCGAACAAAACAGTTGCCAGAACAACGGCGTCTACGTCTGGATCGACAGCGTCAACCCCGACGCGACCATCGCCCACGGTCTCATCGTGCTCAACGGCCTCTGCGCCACCAACGCCAATCTGCTCCAGATGATGAGCTTTGAGCTGGAACGCGCCTTCGGAAGGATTCTCGGCCTCGATTACGCGCAGGTAAATCCCGGCGCGCTCACTGACGGCGAGACCAACGAGACAGAAGAATTGGACGGCTGGCCGGTGATGCAGCCCGTCAGCGGCCTTTGCGGTTCCACCGGAGGCGCTTGCATCCCCAATCCCACAGTCCTGCGCTGGGACGACATCGCCGCCCTCAATCGCATCTATCCCATCACCGCCGCCAACCTCGCCAATTTTCCCGGCAAGCAGATCACCGCAGCCAACACGGTTTCCATACAGGGAACCATCAGCTTTGAGAACGGCCTTGGAATGCAGGGCGTGAACGTGGTCGCACGTCCGCTCGACGCCAGCGGCAACCCGCTCTACCAGTACACCGTCAGCGTTGTCTCCGGCTCATCTTTCAGCGGCAACCATGGCAATCCGGTCACCGGATTCGTCGATCTGAATGGCAACCCGCTCAACATGTGGGGATCGAACGAAGCCGCCCTCCAAGGCTTCTTTGATCTCAGCGGAATCCCGCTGCCGCCCGGTGCAACCACAGCCAACTATCAAATCACATTCGAGGCAGTGAATCCCGATTACATCCTCTCGAACTCCGTCGGCCCCTACCTCGACGGATCGCCTGCGCCATCGGGAACTCTGGCCTCAATCTCCGTGCCCAGCATGCCCGCCGGCAGCGCGCAGTCGCTCGCCGTCAGCGTTGAAAACTCCGCCACTGGCGGCTACGACGACGCCATCGGGACTGAAAGCTCGCCGCGAATGCTCTCCACCAGCGGCCTCTGGAGCGGCCGTCTCAGTCAGGTCGGCCAGACCGATTGGTTCACCTTTCCCGTGCGCGGCGGGCGCACATTCACCGTGGTCACCGAGGCGCTCGATGAAACCGGCGCGCCCACCAACGCCAAAGCCATGCCGTCGGTCGGCGTCTGGGACGCATTTTCGCCGCCCGGCACACCGCCCGTGGGCTTTGAAGCTGGATTGGATGGCCTCGCCACCGGCGAAAGCTGGCTCCAGGTCTCAGCGTCCGGCGATGACGTGGTCCGCCTTGGCGTCGCCGATGAGCGAGGCGACGGACGCCCCGACTACGCCTACGAGGGCTGGGTGCTCTACGCTGAAACTGTTTCTCCGCCGCGCCTGCCCGCATCGGGCGGCGCCATCGTGATTCACGGCATGGGTTTTCGCCTGGCGGACACCGTCTTGGTCGGCGGCCAGGCAGCCATGGTCACCAGCATCTCGCCCAATGAAATCACGGCCATTGCGCCTCCTGCCGCCAGCGGAGTCACTGGCTCGGTAAATGTCGAAGTGGACGACCAGCCCATCTACTACGCCTCAACCGTCATCACCGGCGGCATCAGTTACGACTCCGCCTCAGGCGACGCGCTCACTTTGATGAGCGCCAGCGAACCCTCCGGCACGGTGCCCATCGGCGTGCTGGAAGCCTTTTCCGTCATCGCCCTCGGAGCGAACCAAGTCCCCGCCGGCGGCGTCTCCGTCATCTACACCGTTGTCAGCGGAACCTCAACCCTGGGCTGCGGCCAGAAAACCTGCACCGTAACCACCACCGGCGACGGTCTCGCCACCATGAATGTGACGGCAGTCAGCAGCGCGTGGTCAATCGTCACCGCATCGCTGACCAACGGCTCCATCCTCGAGGTCGAGTTCTATGGCGGAACGCCCCCCACTCTCACCTCGCTCACGCCTACGCTCTCGCTGGCCGCCGGAGCCTCCATCACCTGGACGGTCGAAGCCCTCGCTCTGAAGAATGGCAATCCCTCAAGCGGCCAATCCGTCGCCTGGCAAGCCACCGGCAGCGGCATCACCTTTCAGAGCGGCGCCGTCCTTACCAATTCCAACGGCATCGCCGCCAAGGCGCTCACCGTAGGACCGCTCACCGAGGGCCAGACCGTCACCGCCAAGGCCTGCGTCAACGGGACCAATCAGTGTGTCACCTACACCGCCTATGGCGCGCGCCCGGAGTACGCATCCCTCACCGCCGTCTCCGGCACTTCGCAAAGCCTCTCCGTCAGCGGAACCGCCAGCTTGATCACCCTCCGCGTTCTCGACATGGATGGCAATCCCATGGCCGGAGCCACGGTCACGCTCTATCAGGCGCTCTATGCCTGGGCGCCGGCTTGCCCCACCCACGGCCGCTGCTCCCAGCCCCTGTTGCTCTCGACGCAAGCCGCCACAGCAGTCTCCGCCCTCGACGGCTCGGTCACTTTCACGCCTGCGTCGCTTCCCTGCGTAGCCACCAACCTCACCGCCTTAGCCGTCACCGGCAACACCGCCAGCCTCAACATCACCATCGAGCAGCATCCGTAAAACACGCCAGATGGGTATCCACTTTACTCGGGCATCCCAAATAGATTGTGAGCTTGTGAATGTGGTGAATGTTCTTGAAGCAACGTTGCCCCGCAGATGGTCGTGAATCTAAGCAACTCGCCCGTCGCCTTCGATGACTTTTACTAACCAGTCTCCAAGACGAGTGACCGGCCCAGAAAGGCGCCTGATGAGCCGGGGAATGCGCCTGACGAGCATCGAAATCAAGATACCTAAGCAGAACCACCATACGGTTCCGCTGATCAGGAGGATGTTTGGGCTATTTAATGATAGGACGTCCATTAATCTAACAAGGAGAATCGAGAAGGGCAGGTCTACAAGGACAACCAGGACTCCTCCCCAGCCACCATCTGCATTAATGACAGAGAAGTAGAACCATATATGCCCCAGCGCCAGCACCAAACCCACAGCTAAATCCAAAAGCGTTAAAGTCTTTCTCACGTAGCGCCTCGCGATTCAGAACTGCTTCTCTGTGACCGTACCATCGACGACGAGAGCGGAGGACTAAATGCGGCCAGTTCCCCAATCCCCGCACGGTTTCACCGCGTTTAAAAGGGATAATCCACCTTTGTATAGCCTTTTACAACTTCTTGCAAAGTCAAATCACTCACAAATCTGAATTCTCTGAGATCACGAACCCCATCCTCCTGCCACTTATCGCTCCCTCCCGCATCTTCTAAAGAGAGGTTCACAATTTGGGCGAACTAACCCGACCGCTTCAACAGCCGCTCAACAGCCGTCTCCGCGTAGTCATCGTCGGCGGCGGCTTTGCCGGCATTCACGCGGCCCGTGGCCTTCGCCGCCTGCCCGTGGATGTAACCCTGGTGGATCGCCGCAATCATCACACCTTCCAGCCGCTCCTCTACCAAGTCGCCCTCGCCGTACTCTCGCCAGCCGACATCGCTCAGCCCATCCGTACAATTCTGCGCAGCCAGCAAAATGCCGAGGTGCTGATGGACGAGGTAATCGGCATCGACCCCGATGCGCGGCAAATCACCCTGTCCAGCGGCGCACAGCTCCGGTACGAATACCTGGTGCTCGCCACCGGCGCCACCCACTCCTACTTTGGCCGCGACGATTGGGCTCCGCTTGCGCCCGGTCTCAAAACCATCGAGGACGCCACCGAGATTCGCCGCCGCGTCCTGCTCGCCTTCGAACTGGCAGAGCGCCAGATGGTCGAGCACGGCTGGCACCCTCCGCTCAATTTCGTCGTCATCGGCGGTGGACCCACCGGCGTCGAGTTGGCCGGAGCCATCTCCGACATCGCCCAGCTTTATATGCGCCACGACTTCCGCCACATCGACCCTGCCAAATCCCGCGTGCTGCTGCTCGAAGGTTCGCCGCGCGTTCTTGGAACTTATCCCGAAGACCTCTCCGCCAAAGCCGAAGCCGCGCTGCGCCGCCTGGGCGTCGAGGTCCACACCCACACCCACGTCACCGCCGTCGGGCCGGGCTGGGTCGAAGCCGAAGCCAACAAAACCAGTTCGCGCATCGATGCAGCCGTCACCCTCTGGGCCGCAGGCGTCGAGGCCTCGCCGCTGGGCAATCTGCTGGGCGCGCCGCTCGATCACCGTGGCTGTGTCGTCGTCGATCGCCGCCTCAATCCGCCGGGAATGCCCGAGGTCTTTGTCCTGGGAGATCTGGCCCACCTCGAGCAAGATGGCCATCAAGTCCCCGGCGTGGCTCAACCGGCCATGCAGATGGGCGATTATCTTGCCAAAATTCTCGCCGCCGATCTCGCCGGACGCCCCCGCCCCGCATTTCGGTACCGCGACAAAGGCGACATGGCCACCATCGGCCGCATGGACGCGGTCGCCAAAGTCGAATGGCCCTTCAAAGCCCACTGGAGCGGCTTTCCCGCCTGGGCCACTTGGCTCACCGTCCACATCTTTTTCCTCATCGGCTTTCGCAACCGCGTCTCCGTCTTCGCCGCCTGGATCTGGACCTACTTCACCTTCACTCGTGGAGCGCGCCTCATCACCGGCGACCAGCGCCTCCCCGGCTGGCAACGCAAGATCGATGCCGGACCGAGCGACACACCAGGCTCGTCCGAAAAGTCGGTTGTTCTATGAAATTGGGTGCCCCACCCTCGGCACGCCTTTGTTATTGTGCCTAGGGTGGGATAGTTCCACCTATCTACAGCCTTTTATTGCTTTTTCAATGCCGGACCGCTCGCAAAACCAGGTATCGCCCGCCAACCTGCGAACCCGCCATCTCCGCGAAGTGGAGGCTAACTTGCGGCTTCAAACCCGAACTCCTCTCTCCGAATCAATCAAGTAAACTAGAAGAGCGATGCTCGACCTAACATTTGTCCGTGCCAACCTGGAATTTGTTGAAGAGAAACTCCGTGCGCGCGGAGCCGACCCGGCTGTGCTGCTGGGCGATTTTCGCGCCCTCGATGCCAGCCGCCGCGAGGCCATCACCACCGCCGAACGCCTCAAGGCCCGCCGCAACGAGTTGAGTCAGCAGGTCGGCGCTCTCAAGAAATCGGGGCAGGACGCAACCGCCGTCATGGAAGAGACCCGCGCGCTCAAGGACACGCTCGACGAGCTCGACTCAACCGCCGCAACCTTCGACGACCGTCTTCGCCAGTTGCTCTCCGGCATTCCCAATCTCACCCGCGACGAAGTCCCATCCGGGCTTTCTGAAGCCGACAACCTCACCGTAAAAACCTGGGGCAACAAACCCTCCTTTGCATACACACCCAAGCCTCACTGGGAGCTCGGCGAAGCCCTCGGCATCCTCGATCTCGAACGCGCCACCAAGCTCTCCGGCGCGCGCTTTGCCGTCTATATGGGCGCGGGAGCGCGCCTCGAACGCGCGCTGATCAGCTTCATGCTCGACCTGCACACCGCCAAGCACGGCTACACCGAAGTCCTCCCGCCGTTCATGGTGAACTCGAAATCCCTCTTCGGCACCGGCCAGTTGCCCAAGTTTGCCGAAGACCTCTTTCGCTGCTCCGACGCCGACGCCGAAGCTGTAGCCCGAGGCGAATTCAAAGACAACGACCACTGGCTGATTCCCACCGCCGAGGTTCCCGTCACCAATCTCTATCGCGACGAAATCCTCGACGAAGCCCGCCTGCCCATCGCTCTCACGGCTTACACGCCATGCTTCCGCGCCGAAGCCGGAGCCGCCGGCAAAGACACGCGCGGCATCATCCGCCAGCATCAATTTCAAAAAGTTGAGATGGTCAAATTCACTCGCCCCGAGGACTCCGATGCCGAGCACGAGCGCCTCACCCGCGATGCCGAAGAGATTCTCGAGGCCCTCGGCCTGCCCTATCGCCGCGTTCTTCTTTGCACGGGCGACACCGGCTTTTCCTCCGCCAAGACCTTCGATCTCGAGGTCTGGCTTCCCGGCCAGCAACTTTATCGCGAGATTTCTTCCTGCTCTAACTTTGAGGCCTTTCAGGCGCGTCGCGCCAACATCCGTTACAGGCCTGGCGGCGCAAAAGGCAAGCTCGAATTCGTTCACACATTGAACGGCAGTGGCCTCGCCGTAGGCCGCACCTGGCTCGCCATTGTTGAAAACTATCAGCAGGCCGACGGCTCGGTCCTGATTCCGGATGCGCTTCTGCCTTACATGGGCGGGCTAACGCGCATCACACGCTAAGGGCAACATGAAAAGAATTCTGAAGAGCTATTTCTATTGGACCTATCCGCGCGGCTGTTTCCACTACGACGTGATGGTGACGCTCATCCTCGCGTTCATCTTCATTACACCGCATTTTTGGGACTTCGGAGACAAGCCGCCCAAGGCCGAAGGCCCCCCGCATCCGATTCAGGTCGTCGGCGACGGCGGTCGCGGCTTCATCGTCACCGTACAAGCCTCCGACGTGAACCTCGACCTCAAAACCACAGCCTCTAACATGGCTGTAAAGAAGGCCCTGCGCAAAGCCATCGAGCCGGTCACGGGCGATGCCGTCGCAGTCGAGCGTTGGGAGACCGTGCAGGACGCCCAGGGCAATTGGACATGGCGTGTCTGGGCGCGCCGGTAAAAGCAGCCAACAAAAAACCTAAGGAATCCTATGCACAAGGCAACAAGATTTGTTTCTCTCGCGATGATTGCGACGCTCCTGCTTGCCGTGGGTTCGAGCTTTGCCGCTCCCGCCACGCCCAATGAAAAGGAGAAGGACAAGGTGCTGCGCCGCCTTGACGAAGCTGCCAGGAACTTCCATTCCACCGCGGCGGACTTCGAGTTCGATAGCATCCAGACCGATCCCATTTACGACAAAGACGTACAGAAGGGAGCGGTCTACTACGAGCGCAAAGGCGCAGCCTTCCAGATGGCCGCCCATATCCGCGAAATCCACGGCAAGTCCGCGATCAAGGTCTACACCTACTCCAACGGCGTCTTCAAG
>JBEKSE010000007.1:0-121238 GCA_049517315.1 Occallatibacter sp.
CGGCGCAAGCCTCCTCGCTGCTAAAGCGCCTTTCCAGCTCCAGCAAAGTCCGCGGAAAATCCTCGTCCATGACCCCGAAGTCTACATATTGGGGTTGGTGGCGTCAAGTAAATACCCCTAATGGATAATGACCTGCCAGAAACAAAGTTTGCTAAACATTTTGCCGAACTGTTACAGGACGATGATGCAGCGCCGAACTCCGCGGGTCTCCCCTACTTTGTTTCGTGTTTCTCGTCGTTGGAAGATGATCTCAGTCAGTGGAAAAGCTATGGGCGTGGGGAGAATGGCTACGCAATTGGAGTGTTGACCAAAGACTTGTTTGGAACAATAAATTCAATCGTGGGCCAGGTCAACTACGATCCTGAAATACACAAGGCTCTTGCAAAGGAAACGGCAGAAGCCACAATACGGTTCTACAAAGAGGGCCTGGAGGCTGGCATCGGTGACTGGGAAAATGTCTTCCTCCCGGCCTGGGATTCCGCCCTGACTCAACTCGCCCCACTTGCTAAAGATCCAGGGTTCTCTGCTGAAAAAGAAGTCAGGGTTATTCACCAGCTTCAAGACTTCGAAATTGCTCAACTCAAGGTCCGACAGCGCAAGACAATGATGTCAAGGCACCTCCCAATGAGGTTCCCATCAGTGGGCCAATCGCCGCGCTTTCCCATTTCGAAAGTCATCGTCGGGCCGTGCAGACATCGTGAAGTCACTCGTATCAGTGTTGACACACTCTTGAGAACACATGGCTATCCGAGCGGGCTCGTTATGTCTTCTGTAAGACCGTATCAGGAGACCTGACGCGGCAGGTGGCCCGGGTCCCGGGGTGTGTGAGTTCATCCACCAAAACTGGGTGCCCCAGGTGCCTCGCTTTTGGGCACCTGGGAGGGCACAAACCTCAACTAGGTTTCCGTTAAACTCCGATTCTCGATAGACGCCAAATCCCAGAGGCATTCGTCTACGGGGGAATCGGTACCCTCAACTCGCCACGTTGGATTTCGGACCACCGGCGACCGCGATCCCCTTGGTGCGTAAGCGCCGTCCGCATGAACGGCAAGTCCATGCAGAAAATTACCCTCTGTTGGCGCACACTTGTTGATGGAAGAAAAGGGAGAGCACCCTTTGCCTTCCTCAGAAGCGGAAAAAGAGGGTACCCCCCTACCCCCCCTATTTCCTGTGAGACTGTGAAACTGTGAAGACTGGCTGACCCACGAAAGGCCAGGAATCGGCGCAGGCGCACGACCGCACGGATTCGTACTCTGTATTTCAAGATTTCAGAAGCTCAACTGCGAGAGGTAGTTCCAGTTGCGGCGCAGGCTCTCGTCCAACGGGAGGTCGGTGCCGTCCTGATCCACAAAGTACTGCTTGACGCCGAGCCGCCGAGCCTCGCCCAGCATCAGTTTCCAATCGATGGTGCCGGAGCCGGCTTCAGTGAAGTGGTCCGCGTGCTCGTCGAATGGCGAATAGGTAAACCCGGTCGCCGGCTTGCGGTCTTTGATGTGAATGAGCGCCAGCCGCTCGCTGTACTTCTGCATCAGCGCGATCGGGTCTTCGCCGGCCTCGATTGCCCAGTAAACATCCAGCTCCAGCTTCACTGACGGGTCCAGCTCGCGCATCAGGACTTCGAACCCGCGCCCGCCTTCCAGCTTTTTGAACTCGTAGTTATGCGGATGATAACCGAATTTCAGCCCTGCCGCCTGCGCCTTGGCCGCGGCCTTGTTCAGGTGCGCGGCGGCCTGCTTGAATCCATCCAGAGAGTCCCACAGCGGCCGCGCAAGCATGGGGCAAATCATGTATTCAACGCCCAGCTCGGCGGCATAGTCCACGTGGGATTCGAGGGTGTCGTAATCGAAGTGGCCGCTGGGCGATCTGAGGCCGATGCCTTCAATCAGCGCCTTCAACTCCCTCGCCGGGCGGTTGTAAACCAGCGGATAAGTCTCGATAGTGGCGTAGCCGACGCTGTGAATCAGGCTGAGTGTGCGATCGAGGTCAGCAGGCCCGAGCCGGTCGCGGAACATATAAATCTGCACACCGAAGTCCATCCCGGAGCGCGTAGCGGCAGCGTGTGCCTTGAGCGGCGCGGCCAGCGTGGCCCCGGCAGCAGCGGCAGAGAGAGCGGCAAAACGGCGGCGCGTCATCATAAGTCCTCCTGAGTAGGCCCACCCAGAATAGTCGATGAAGCGCCTGTTAGAAAGTGGGCTATGGCCAGATGGAGAAGGAGATATGGTGTCCAGGCGGATTAGAGCCCTTTCGGGCCGCAGTCAATATGTAATGGAGACCATGATCGCGTCCGGATAAGCGCCAGGCGAGAGATTTTCCGCTGCCGCAGCCCGGTCAACGACGGCGCGCCACTCGGGGGAGCCGCTGCCTGCCGCAGTTCCCGCGTCGATCGTCCGGCTACGACTGATTGTGTGCTGAGGCGACGACGGCTGCGCGCCGGCAGGCAAGGCCGAACCGGAACCGGTTGCCTTCGCAATGGTCGCACTGTGGTCGGGTACAACTTCTGTGCTGAGGGAGACTTCATACGGTGTGGGTCGGGTGCAGGTGACTGAAATAGCGGATGTGGCGTTTGCAGTCGCGGCAGCGTAGCTGTTGAACCCCTGGGTATTCGGTGTGGCCTGGCAGCCGGATACAACTGTCGCGGAAACAGTGAACGTAGCGGTAGCAGTCGCAGCAAGGGCGGGGCTCAAGGCCAGACCTGATACCAGGAAGCCAAAAGCGAATACCGGCAATGTGGGATTCATGCGCATTGCTATTCTCCCTGCGCGGAATAATTTCTTAAAGTTCTCTTATCGGCATCTCCTGGAATGGGGGTGAGACTTGGAGCGAACACACAGGTTACGAACGTTTGGCAGGGTGAGAGATTGTGAAAGTATTGAAAAATAAGCAGCTTCGTCATTCCGACGAAAAGAAAAGCTCAGAAAGCGCTGGTTAACCCTCTTTCAGTGGATGCAATGACTACAATTTTGTGCTGCCATTCAAAGGATTTGTTCATCAGGACCTCCTTCGCCCGCTATCCCGATGAGTCTTCTCGTCAATGCAGGTTTGCAGATCCGGAGTCTCAAAAGCTGTACAGGATTGACCTTCCTGCTAACGCTGCCGAAGTCGCGAACGGAGTGGAAGGGTACTCCTGCGCGCTTTGCCTGGCACTAAGGTCACCAGTTAAGCGAATTAATTAGCGCAAAAGTACCCCATTTAAACTGCACTAAAGGGGAGTTACTCCTTGATTACAGTACTGTTGCGGAGAGCGCTGGAGGTCGATATACTTTGTCCAATTTCAGAATTCCAGTTTCCAGGAGTCATTTCTATGAAGCACTCGTGTGTTGTTAAGTCTGCCATGTCCGCCGCCCTGCTTGGATTCCTGGCGTTGGGCATGACCTCTACATCAGCTTCTGCACAGGCCAACCCGGCCACCACCACGTTCCAAGTCTCCGCGACGGTACTCAAAGACTGCATCGTCTCCGCCACCGCCATGGGATTCGGAAACTACACGGGAGCGATTAATCACGCCCAGTCCACCGTTACCGTTACCTGTACCAGCGGCACGAGCTACACTGTCGGCCTTGACGCAGGAAAGGGGACCTCGGCTACAACGAGTGCTCGCCAGATGTGCGCCGGAGCCTGCACCACGGTCGCGGCCGGACTTAACTATGGTCTATACACGGACGGCGGCTGGACAACCATCTGGGGCAATAGCAGCACGGCTCCACTTTGGGTGTCGGGAACCGGCAATGGCGCAGGCCAGGGACTCACAGTCTACGGCCAGATTCCTGCCGGGCAGTATGTTTCGGCGGCGGGGACGGGCGTTTACACCGATACGATTACCGCTACTGTCACCTATTAATTGTTGAAGACGTGCCGGGTACCGAACCGAATGAACTTGCTCAACTCATGTCGACTGATGGCGGCGGCCAGGGCGGCTGCCGCCATATTTGTTGTCCTGTTGACCGGCCTTGCGGCTGGGGCGCAGGCGCTTTCGGTTCTGCCTGTCAACATCCAGTTCGAGCACGGTCGGACGACCACGTCCCTGACAGTCACCAACAAGGGAACCAGCGAAACTGCCATTCAGATTCGCGCCTATGCCTGGAGTCAGAAGGGCGATGACGATCAGCTCACAAAAACAGATATGGTGCTGCTGAGTCCGCCGCTTGCCAGAATTGCTCCGGGGGCGTCACAGGTTGTGCGCATCATACTCCGTCAGGAGCCTCAGAGCCGGGAAGATACTTACCGCATTCTGATTGACCAGATTCCGCCTCCAGCCGAGCCGGGGGTTGTGCATATGGTGCTGCGCATGTCGATTCCTATATTTGCCGTGCCGGCGACGCGCGCGTTTCCCGATGTACAGTTTCACCTTGAGCGCGATGCAGGCCAGATTTATCTGGTGGCGATTAACCCCGGCAATCTCCACGAAGTGGTCCGCGACATAGTGCTGACAACGAGCGATGGCCATAAGCTGAAGCCGGATTCCAGCCCGTTGCCATATATTCTTTCCGGCGCCACGCGCCGGTGGCACATGGTCGCGCAGGATTCCGTGCCTCTGCAAAGCGAAACCTTGCAGTTGACGGCCCACTTGGACGCCGGCCCCATCGACGAGCAGGTTCGCTTTGTCGCGGCGCATTGATCTTGGCGCCATAGCGGGAAGGTGGCTCCGCTGTGTCGGGATCGTGTTCTTTACCTCGGCCATAATGCCCCAATTGGCACTGGCCGTGGCGACAACAGCAGATTCCGCCGCGAATACCTCTCCCACAGACTCTGCCGCTACAAATTCAGCCTCAGAGTCTTCCGCTGCAAGTTCCGCCACGAATTCCGCCACTACAAATCCGCCCGAAGAGGCCGCTGCCGCAATGGCGGCCTTTGACCCAGATAACATCGATAAACTTCTGCTGGATGTTCAAATCAACGGCTACTCCAGGGGCAAAATCGGGGAATTTACCCTGCGGAACGGAAAGTTGTTTTCGCGGGCGCAGGAATTGCACGATTTGGGTCTTCGGCTTCCTGCCGCGCTTCTATCGACTCCGAATCTTATTGTCGGATTGTCGGATTTGCCCGGAGTGACTTACAGCATCGATCAGAAAAAGCAGATCCTGCTCATCACGGCCAGCGACAGCGCCTTGTTGCCGGCGCTGTTGCTGCCTGAAGGAATTGGCGACGCCAAGGGCCAGCGGGAGATCGAGAGCGGCACCGGCTTGACGCTCAACTACGACATCGCCGGCACATTCACCGGTGGCCAGGCCGGCGCCACCGGGTCGTTTGATATGCGGGCCTTCACGCCCAAGGGCATTCTGAGTTCGGATTGGCTAGCATACGGCGGAGCGGCAAAGAGCGCCTCCGGCACAAACACGGCGATACGCCTCGACTCAGCCTACACCTACGCCGATGTCAATTCTCTGCGCCGCTACAGCCTGGGCGATTTCATCACCAGCGGCCTCGCCTGGACCCGTCCGGTTTACATGGAGGGCGCACAGATCCGCTCGGATTTCACCACGCGCCCCGATCTCATCACCTTTCCGCTTCCCTCTGTCACCGGTTCGGCCGCCGTCCCCTCCACGGTATCTGTACTGACCAACGGCAATCAGGTGGTTTCCGGCGAGGTGGCCGCCGGCCCTTTCGAGATTCCTGAGCTTCCCGTGATATCCGGGTCGGGCACGATCACGGTGACGGTGACCAATGCGCTGGGCCAGCAAGTCTCCATGAGCAAGCCCTTTTACGCCAGTTCTACGCTGTTGAAGCCGGGTTTGCAGATTTACTCCGCGCAAGCCGGCCTGGTGCGGCGCAACTGGGGCGCATACAGCAACGATTACGGAAAGATGGCCGGCGCAGCCATCTATCGCCGTGGACTGACCCGGCTCTTCACGGTCGAGGGCAGCGTTGAAGACACTTCTGGAATGACCGCGGGCGGCGCGGGTGGCGTAATGCAGATCGGCAATCTTGGCGTGGTCAACTTCGCCGCCTCGGCCAGCACCGGATCTGCGGGGGGCATGGGCGCGCAGTATTCCCTGGGAGCACAGCGCGTTGGCAGGGTTTTCGACATCGGAGCATCGGCAATCATCGCCAACCGCTACTACCAGGATGTTGCGGCGATGAACGGAGCCGGAGTTCCACGCAAGCAGATCAGCGCCTTCACCGGCCTCACTTTCAGGCGGTTTGGCTCTATCAGCGCCGCCTACGCGGGGCTTGACCAGGATGCCAGCACCGTAACGATCCCGCCTGCTCCCACGCCGGCCGGGCCCATGTTGTCCCATGTAGTCTCCGCAAACTATTCGCGTCAAGTACATCACATGTCGATCTACGCCACTTACTTCAAGAACTACGCGAACTCCGGAAGCAGCAGCGGGCTGCAAGTGGGCTTGACTATCCCGCTCGGCAAGCGCAGCGTGGTCAGCGCCAATGGATCGTCAAACTATTCGAGCGGATCGCCGTCGCAATATGTTGGACAGGCGCAGGTGCAGCAGTCGGCGCCGCAGGTCGGCGAATGGGGCTATCTGGCCAGTGTCTCTGAGGGAAGCGGCAGCCACGAATTCGGACAAGGGCAATACAAGTCGCACGTGGGACTGTTTACCGCCGGAGTTGACCTGGACGGCGGAACGACAACCTGGCGCGGAGAATCCACGGCGGCAATCTCTTACGTAGACAAGCACCTCTTCCCGTCCAACTGGGTCTATGACAGTTTCGCCATTGTGGACACCGGCTCTGTGCCGCATGTGCACATCTTGCAGGAGAACCGTCCCGTGGGCCGCACCAACTCCAAAGGGCTGCTGCTGGTGCCCGATATGCGCTCCTTCGAGCAGAACCAAATCCGTGTTGATCCGAGCGATATTCCGCCGGACGCTACGCTGATCACGGACTTGCGGGTAATTCGCCCCCAGGATCGCTCCGGCGTAGTGGTCAAGTACCCGATCAAGTTCAACCGTGCCGCATTGGTGCAAGTGGTTGATGCGGCCGGAGCGCCAATTCCGCTGGGCAGTACAGCTACACTGAAGGCTACGGGAGTGGTCTACCCCATCGGCTACGATGGCGACGTCTATATTGAAGGCCTCGACTCCCACAACGAGGTGACGGTAGAGAGCGCGGACGGCCGGCATTGCACGCTTGCCTTCAAGTACACGCCCTTGCCTGGAGATATTCCGTCCATCGGACCGTTGCTCTGTCAGGAGAAAAAGCCATGATGCGAAGGCTCACACGGGCGGTACCGCTTCTCGTAGCACTGCTTGCCTTCCTCGCACCGAAGGCGGGGGCGCAATGCACGCTCTCTTTTTCATCCTTGACCTTCCCCACCTATACGGGTACAGCGGACCCCGGCACGGCGACCGGGACTCACACCGGCTGTGCTGGAGAAAATGGGACAACTACCTTAGGACCAGGTACTGGAGTTGGCGGGAGCGAAACAATACGGTATATGACCGGCCCGGGCGGGGCCGTATTGGCGTATGGATTGTTCACGAACGCCGCCATGACGAACTACTTTGGCGACACCACCGGCAATGAAGATACATGGTCAGGCAACCAACCTATCTATGTTTATGGGCAGATTACGGCCGGACAGTACCCCACACCGGGCACGTACACAGATACTGTCCAATCTCCATACCCCGCCAACGGTAAAAACAACCCATTATCTGTCAGTGTGACAGTTCTCAAAGCGTGCACGGTTACGGCTACGAATCTGGGCTTCGGCAATTACACGGGCACGGTGATCAATTCCACATCGACCATCTCCGTCAGCTGCACGTCTTCCACTGCGTATAATGTCGGCCTGAATCAAGGACTAGCGACCGGGGCGACCGTGACTACCCGTGAGATGAACATTACCCAACCTGGCACCGCCGGAAAAGGTCTTAACTATAGCCTGCACTCCGCCTCGGCGACGGGCCCCAACTGGGGTAATACTACCGGCAGTTTGGTAAGCGGGACCGGTAATGGAGCTGCCCAGCCTCTCACCGTCTACGGTCAGCTTCCCGCAGCGCAGCATGTAGCGCCAGGCACTTACACCGATACAATAACTGTTAACGTATCTTATTGACTAGTTGCAAACAGGAATCCGCGCCGCCAATTCCAGGCGGCACGCGCACACGAATTCCCCGATATACATCAAAACAGGAAGGATTTTCAGCAAGGAAAGGGCAGGTGTTTTGGTAGCGCTACCGGGAATCGAACCCGGGTTTTAAGATTGAGAATCTCACGTCCTAACCCCTAGACGATAGCGCCACATACATGCGGGAAACAGCCGTTTCCGGCCACTTGTTTAGTCTAACAAGAATAATGCTTGCTGCCAAAGGCCCGCCCGGGCCCGCCGCACCGCTTCAAATACCCAGCTTGCGCACTTCGTCGTTGTAGTACTTGCGGTAAAGGATCTCCCACTCCTGCGAACCTTCCTGGATGATCTTGCGCTGGTTGGCGATCTTCGTCCGGGCGGCTGTGTCGATTGCAGCCTCCTGGGTGAGCAGGACGGTGAGCGCCTTGCGCGCCTCCTGGCGGATGGTGTTGCGATCCTCCATGAACCCGACCTGGTCTATCTCGGCCAGCGTGTCGGCCACGGTGTGGGCCAGCTTGTTGAGTTTGTCGGGGCTGATCCTCATAGCACCGCCTTGTACTTCTTGGTCAGCTCGGTTTTCACCTTTTTGAACATCTCGGCGTATTGCGCGCCCGACTTGCGCATCTCCTCGGAATACGCGTCGAGAATCACGCGCACCTCCTCGTTGATGCGGTCTTCAAGAGAAAGTTCCTCGATCATCGCCTCGTTGACGCGCGCCTCGGTCGCCTTCAAGTCTGTTGAGGCAATCATCTTGGCGTCGATGAGGTGTTTGACTGTCCGGCGGGCGAGATACCCGATATAATCGCGCGAAAAGATCATGGATTAGTCCCAAGAATATCGCATCGGACCGCTTTCTGTACACCCAACTCCGCACCGCGCTCCGAATCCGCGCTCAGAAGATCAGGTTGACATCGAGGTTAGCGCTCCCGCCCGCCGCCGGTAATGCCACCCCAACGCTTTTCAGCGCACTACCGGCAAGCATCTTCGGCACTAACCCTCTGTCACTCACCGCGTCGATTTCGTAGCTCACCAAAACCCCGCCTCGCGCGCCATCCACCGTCCATGAAAACGGAATCTCCGCCACGCAGGTAGCCGTCGAACCGGTCACCGTGGCTATCCCCGCGACAGCCACAGGAAACGCCGCAGACCGCGAAATCATCAGGTTTGGTTCGCCCTGATCAGGAGCAATCCGCGCGCGGCAGAGAATTGTGCTCCCCGCAGGCAGATTCGAAGCCATGTCCAGATGAAAAGTGACCGAATAGACCCCGCTCACAGCCGTCATTGGGCTGTGCTCTCGCGGGACGCTCGCCGCCCAAGCGACCTGGACCGCAAGCAATGCAAAGCAAACCAGCAACGAAGTGCGGAAACGCGCCATGGTGAGCCTCCATGCCGCGCTTATCGGCACGCTGGACAAAGAAATGACGAAGGATGGGTGACTAAAGTAAACCGAGTTCGTTCTCGACAATGGCCGGGACCCGTAGGTTCCGGAAGAACTCTTATCCATTTGGTTCTACTGTTTCCGACTTATCCCAGGGCCTGTAAACGCAAAAGTCAGGCTCACCAGGAGACCTAGTGAGCCTGACCTACATCGGTTTTGCATTGACCCGTGTTTCCGAGAGGCAAGACTTAGCCAGCTCGGGCCATCATGATGCCAGCCTGACCGTTGAGCCCGTCCAGGGACCAAACCTCAGCCTCGGCTAAAACGAAACGGTAACGGCGATGGGATAATCCGGGTAATTGCGGTCATAAAGATAGTAGCCATCGCCGGTATTGTCGAGGTACACATCGTCGGTCTCATACCAGTTAGAGCCCCAGGATTCCGGCCACGGATCCATGATCGTAACCCAATAGCCGTCGTATTGGAAGCGCGGGAGTCCGCCAACGAATACCAGGGGAAGACCGTAGATGCGGAAAAAGTGGTCACGCCCGAAATAAAGCCTGAAGCGGGCATCCGGAATCCGGTAGCCGTTATAGCCGCCGCGCTGAGTCCAGCTTTGATGTTCGACCTTCCACGAACCGGCGCGCGACTGAACAAAGCCACTGCGCACCTGCTCCTGGCGTTGCGGAACACCGCTGGGGTGTACGCCTCCGTAAGTAGGACCGTTCGGCTGCACACCACCGTGATAAGCACCGCCATAAGTCTGTTGCGGTCTCGCCTGACTTTGCGCGGGCCGCGCCGGTTGCGCTTGCGCCGCAGGTTTCGATTCATGCTGAGCACTCTTCTGTTGATCGTGCTGAGCATTGGCAATCGCCGCGGCTCCGAAAAGCAATGACAGAACAGTTGCACTGATTACACTGGTTTGTTTCATTTGGGGAGATTCCTTTCAAGGCGCCTGGCGCCATGACGTTCAATTTTTCAGCCTGTTTCAGGCAGGAGCAGGAAACACCTGGTTCGTGGCCTCGCGCTCCTGTCTGCAAATATTCTAGGCCAGACAAATCGTCAAGGGCAGGAGTTAGCCGCAGTGTGGGCAGCCTTTGTTGTTCAGGCATTCCTCGGCGATGCGCAGCCGCTCCACTGGGCGTCCGCCAACCAGGTGCTCGGCGACAATCTCCGCAGCGTCCTCGGGCCGCACGTTGCCATACCACACAACATCGGGATAAACCACCACCATCGGCCCGTGCTCGCATTGGTCCAGGCAGCCGGATTTGTTGATGCGCACGCGACCGCCCAGCCCGGCCGCCTTGGCCAGTGCTTGCAGCTCGGCATGAAGATCGCTCTTGCCGTCGCGCGTGCAGGAGGGCCGCGGCGCACCCTCGGGCCGTACGTTATGACATACAAATACATGGCGCTCAAATGCGGGCAAGCTGGGCTCCTCCTGATTTCGATATGCCTCCAGATTAACGTCTCGCCCCCCATCCCGGCGAAGTTTTCCTGGCTTGCGCAACGCACCCCGCCCGCGTCTGCGAAAATATAACTTGACTATGAGCACAGAAAACCTCCTCCCGCTGAAAGACGACATGGTGGCCTTCATCGAAGGCCATGGACTCAAACGCCTGCCCGGTTACGTCACCGAGGATATCCCCTCCATTGTTTGGGAGGGCCAGGAAAACCCCGACGCATGGAAAGACTTTGTCGAGATGGCCAAGCTCGTTGGCGCTCCCTTCGTCACCTTCAGCGAGATGACGCTGGAGGCTGAGGAATTGGAAGCGCTGATCGAGGAAGCCGGCGAAATGAACTTCCCCGATGAAGAAGCCACCGAACTGGTCGAGGCGCAATGGCTGCGCAAGTACGCCGGAAATCTCGGATACATACAGCTGGGCTTTGTCTATCAGGGACTGGTCTTCCTGCACGAGACCACCACCGAGTGGTATGAGCGCTTCCAGGCGCTTCTGGAAGATATCGAGACCTTCCAGGAGATCGTCATCGGCGATCACGAGCACGATCACGAAGACGAGGAAGAATAGCCGCAGTGGGCACGCTCGGCGTTGAAGTCCACGGGAGGCTTCCGAGGCAAGGTTCGCCGCGGAAGCTCCTTCGCCAGCGCTGGGCCTTCACCGAACCGCACCCGGACGAGGCCGCCGCACTGGCCAAATCCGCCCGCTTGCCGCAGGTGCTGGCGGAGCTGCTGGTGGCCCGCGGCGTCACTCAATCCTTTGAGGCATTCGCCTTCCTCAATCCTGAAATTGCCCAGCTTCACGATCCCTTCCTCATGCTGGGCATGGACGCGGCTGTCGCGCGGCTGGAGTGCGCCATTGCCGCCCGCGAGCCCGTGCTGCTTTACGGCGACTACGACGTGGACGGCACCACAGCCGTCGTCCTGCTCAAGACGGCCATCGAGATGCTTGGCGGAATCGCGCGCTTCCATGTGCCTCACCGCCTGCTCGAGGGCTACGGCCTGCAATCGAGCGTGCTTGAAACCGCTTATGCCGAGGGCGCGCGGCTCGTCATTTCGGTCGACACCGGCATGAGAGCCTTTGCCGAAGCCGAAACCGCACGCCGCCTGGGCCTGGACCTCATCATCACGGACCATCACCTGCTGGCTGCGGGAGATGACGTGCCTCCGGCGCTAGCCATTCTTAACCCCAACCAGCCCGCCTGCGCTTATCCGGAGAAATTCCTCTGCGGCGCTGCCATCGCGATGAAGTTGGCGCAGGCGATTCTGGAGCGCCGCGACCAGGCTCGCGCTCGCGAAAAATCACTGCCAAGTTTTCTCAAGATGGCCGCCATCGCCACCATCGCCGACGCCGTGCCGTTGAAGGGCGAAAACCGCGTCATTGCTGCCTTGGGGTTGCGCGAGCTGCGCCGCCCCGCGGGAGCCGGCTTGCGCGCTCTCTTCGCAGCCGCAGCCCTCGATCCGGCCTCCAAGCCAATCTCCGCATTCGACGTGGCCTTCCGCCTTGCTCCGCGCATCAACGCCGCAGGACGTATGGACGTTGCCTCCGAGGTGGTCGAGCTTTTCACAACGCACGACGCAGCCCGCGCGGCCGAACTGGCCGCCAAGCTGGAACGCCTCAATCGCGAGCGCCGCGAGACCGAAGCTACCGCCCTCACTGCCATCGACGCCATGCTCTGGGAAGACTCGGAAACAGGTGCAGAGTTGGCCGCTGACCCCCTGTTGGTAATTGACGGCGATGGATGGCACCGCGGCGTCATCGGTATTCTCGCCTCGCGCGTTGTCGAGCGCACCGGCAAACCGGCCCTCGTAATCAGCGTCGAGGATTGCGTCGCTCACGGCTCCGGCCGCTCCGTTGACGGCTTTCAATTGCTCAATGCCATCGAGAGCTGCGCCGATCTTTTCACACGTTTCGGCGGCCACGCTTTCGCTGTCGGCTTCGCTCTACCCGCAGCTTCTTTGCTCGAGCTGAAGCGCCGCCTGCGCATTTACGCCGACGAACATCTGGCCACTCGCGAACCGGAGCAACTGCTCCGCATCCACGCCGAGCTGCCGCTGGACCGCATCACGCCTGTGCTTGTCGGCTGGTTGCGCAAACTCGAGCCTTTCGGCCACGGTAATCCCGAGCCGGTCTTCGTAGCCCGCCGCGTGCGCCTGCTCAGCCCGCCGCGCGTGATGAAAGAGCGCCATCTGCGTTTGGAATTGGCGCAGGATTCCGTTCAGCCGCGGCCCCGGCCCGGCGCCAGCGGCGCTGTGCGCGCCATCGGCTGGGACCAGGCAGCCCGCGCAGCCGCGCTCTCGCTCACGCAGGGAAGCCTCATCGACCTCGCTTATCGCATCCGCGAAAACCAGCATCCCGAGTACGGCGGCCTCGAAGCCGAGATCGCCGGAATCGAATTAGCGTGAGGACAGGCGCTATGCCGCGCAAATGCCTCAATAAAACAATGAAGCCAATTGATTGGACAGGAAAGTGACCATCCTCGCGGAATCTTGGGTTTGACACTCCCAGATGGTCAATACTTTCCATCCCGCCCGGCGCAGGAGTCTCCTGACCCGACTATCGCGCCTCTTGTTGGATTCCAACTTCGGAAGCCAATATCCCTGATTGCTCTTTGGCTTGCGCTTGCCTTCCCGGCAATTGTGCGAATGCCAAAAGCAGCCGTGAACGAAAATCGCCAGCTTTCGCCGGTTGAAAACGATATCCGGCTTGCCGGGAAGACCGGGGCAACTAAGGCGATAGCCACGGTACCCGAGGGCCCATAATGCTCTGCGAACGGTGATCTCCGGTTTTGTGCCTTTGCTCCTAATAAGGCGCATGTTCTCGGATCGGCGGCGCGGAGAGAGATTATCCATGCTCAGCCCCTATTCCCGTGGGTCAGGGAGATTCGCGCGAGCCTGGGATGGAAACTTCTTTATCAACCACTTGAGCGCCTCGACCTGGTCAAGAGCGGGGGCGCGCCGGATATGTACCAACAGGTCTACCCATTCTGGCCGCTTCGGAGAGATATTCTGCGCCCCTTCGTTGCATATCGAGCAGAGTGCTCGCAGATTCGTCAGTTCATCTGAACCGCCCTTTTGTTTGTCTATGATATGGCCGATATGCAAGCGGGTTCGTTTCGACGGGTCATAAGGATGTGGTTCCCCGGCAACGGCACCGCACATCTGACATGTATATCCATTTCGCTCAAGAACCATTGCCCGGATTTCCTTAGATATCTGACGGGCAAATGCAGGAATCGGCTTGGGCGTTTCAAGCAGATATTCTCCCGGCTTTAGGTCGCTCCGGTCGTGATCTGTAAGTATCTGATACCCCTCCTCGTTCCGAAGTTCGCGTACTCTGCGCCCCCATTCGCTTGCTCCACCCGAAACCTTTTGGAGTTCGTCGGAAGACAGCACGGTTCCAATATGTGCGAGGAAGTATTCGCGTAAGAGCTTTTTAGATCCAGGGCGTTTAGTCTTTCGTTCTTGCGGCAAAATGCTCCTCCAGATATTACGCCAACAGTAACCTTCTCTTTGCGTTCTTGTTCAGAGCAGCAAAAATCTGCATCCCGACAGCCTGGGCAACAGGAGGGGGAAATGCATTACCCACCTGTCGGTACGCGGCGGTCTTTTTGCCAGTAAAACTCCATGTGTCAGGAAAACCCTGCAATCTCGCTGCCATGCGCACGGTCAGCCGTGGCATACCTACAAAATCTCTTGCTGGAGCCTCTAATGAGATACCGTGACCGTCCACGCCAAGAGCGGCCCACGCACGCTTGGCACGGGTTGGCCCGAGGTCTGGACCTCCATGTTTCTTGCTCCCGCCGACAAGCGTAGGGGCAATATCGCAAGCATGATCTCTCCACAGCTTCGCACCACGCCACCCCTGCTCCGTCATCAGGTCGTACAACGCTTCTCCCACTGTTGGAGGAAGATGCATCGATGGATGCGGCCACTGAAAATGCTCAACCATACTTGAGTCGATTGCAACAAATACGACCCGCGGGCGCAGCTGTGGGACACCGAAATCAGAGGCAACGAGTAGCTTCCATTCCGAGTGATAACCGAGCTTCCTGAATGTGCGAATGAGATTCGCGCGATACTCATCAAAGACAGCGTCGAGTAGTCCGCGTACGTTCTCAAGCATCACCGCCTTGGGGCGGCACTCATCGACAACACGAAGTGCTTCAGGGAACAAATCCCTTTCGTCGTCGTTGCCTAGTTGTTTGCCTGCCTTTGAGAACGGTGGACACGGAACTCCACCAGCGAGTAAATCGATCCCTCCAAAACTTGTAGCAGAGAAACTTCTGAGATCTTTTTCGAGGACATTCCAGCTAGGGCGATTTAAGCGAAGGGTTGCGCAAGCGGAAGCGTCGATCTCCACCAAGCATTGATGCTCAAAGCCAGCAAGTTCCAGACCCGACGCTTGGCCACCCGCCCCTGCACAAATCTCAATCGAATCCAACATGTGCCTTAGCCTCCGGCTAGAGGACAACACAATGTGAGGCCGGGTTGAACGTTTCTTCCGCGCAGATGGCATAGGGAAGTCCCATCCTTGACTTCGATTGAATTAAGTTTACCAATATGGAACAGATTCAGGATGGCCGCAAGCTCTTTCCTGTGCATTACGTGTCAAGTTGAACAATTATTCTTCGAATCAATGGCGTGAACCGTGTGAGCATTCAGTGAACGTGCCCTAGCTCCGCTTGTCCCCGCTGCGTTTGCGGAAGACCACTTTCAGCTCCCGCCGCCAATGCTCGGTGAGCGCGATCAGCTCCCACTCTACCTGCGGAGAAAAGTAGCGCAGCACCGGCTCGTTGGCTGGGTGGATCCGCAAGGCCGGCGCGGCCAGCAGCAGGCGCGGCTCAAGCGGCGAAACCTCAGCGCCCGCAAAGTATCCCTGGCGCTCGAATGCCGTCAGCGGCCTGCCGCCTTCATTGCCCGCCGCGGGCTGCCGGTCATTGTTCAGCGCGCGCACGCGAATCCAATAGTCCAGCGCCTGCAAGGGAAGGTGCAAATCCTCATCGGCCTTCAACTCGATGACCGCCAGCCGTCCGTTGCGATCCAGCGTCAGCAGGTCAAGCATTCCGCGATCACCGGCCGAGAGCGCCGGAACCTGCGAGTAGAGCAGGTCGCCACGCAACCCCGGAAGCAACTCGGCAATTTCACTGCGCAGCCGCGCCTCCAGCCAGCGCTCCGGTTGTAAGCGGAAGAGCGGGTCGGTATGCGTGCCGTCGCCGTGGCGGCTCAAAAACAACCGTGCAAACAGATCGCGGCAGAGGGGCTCATTCTCCGCCGTCAGCGGAGTTTCGTTGGCTCCCGCGCCAAAGCTGATCTCGTCTTCGCGGGCGAATGTGTTGGCCGCAAAGCCCTGCCGCACCCGCGCAAATTCCAACCCGTGCAGCAGCAGCCCCACCTCGGTCGCCGAACTGGGCCTCACCTCGACCCGGTCCTTCGCCGCAGGCGGCACCAGGGAAAGCAGCTTGGTGATTCCGGCCCGGCAGCGCTCGATGGCCGCTTCGGCGGAAAAGGTGTGCACAAGCCGTGATTCCAGATTGCCGGTGTCGCGAAAGTCCACTGCGGTAAGTTCTTCGCTGCGCTCATCGAGCGTAAAAAGCTGAAAATCAGCGGCTGCATGATTCATCCAGGCCATGCGCTCGGCTGTGGTTCGCCACGCTCCGGCCGGCACTATCACCTTCAGTCCGCCAAAGTGCCGCCGTCCGTCGCCGTGCTGGCGGCAGTGGTCAAGCCATAGAATTCCCAGCGTCAGCACGCCGTCCACAGTCGATCCCGACTCTGCCTCGCTGACGCCTATTACCGCCTCGGCAGCAGTCCCGCGCAGCAACCGTCCGCGCACATAAGCCGGTCCAAAACTGTGTTCCAAATCCATCGCCGAGCGGAGTCCGTCCACCTTTGCGCCGATGAAGCTGCGGGTCAGCACGCGATCCAATAATCGTTGGTAGTTGCGGCGAGTGGCTTCGCGAGCCGTGGGCGTTCGACGGTCACTGGTGGGTACCAGCTCCAGCGTTTGAGGCCTGGCCGCGCCCATGCGGCGTGTGGCAAGACGTAGACATTGCGCGCGCTCCTCCACCGCGGCCACGGTGCGCATCAGGTTGCGCTCTTCGCTCCACAGTTGCAACAGGCAGCGCCCATGCTGTTCGCTCACCGCGTAGCGAGCGGAACGCATGTCGAAGAGCACGCGGCCATCCTCAAGCAGCGCGGCTGCGGGGTGGTCGGCGAGATATGTTTCGATTTGCCGGGCCAGCCACTCAGCAGATGCAGCTTCAGCGACGACGGGCACGGGCTTCTACCAGGCCATGCGCGCGCGCAGATTGGTAATGTGCGCGGTGTGGTGGCGCGAGTGCCAGTCGTACATGGCGAGCACCTTGACCAGCATCTCCCGGCCCCGCTCGGGATGGGTGTAGCCCTTGCGAAAATCCTCGTCGGTGAGCTTCTCCAGCAGCGCAACCCAGTTGCGATGAAGCGCCTCGACAAAAGCCAGCGAGTCCTCGACGGACAGCGCGCGGCTATCGGGCAGCCTTTCCCAGGCAGCCTCGTCGTAAGGCTTGATGGTAGGCCAATCTTCCGTGAGAGCCAGCTTGAAGCGGACGTAAGCGTTGGCGTGACTATCGCCCACATGATGCACCACCTGGCGCACGGTCCAGCCGCCTTCGCGATAGGGCGTATCGAGCTGAGCTTCGTCCAATCCGGCAATAGCGGTACGCAGGCGCCCAGGTAGTTGACGCAGTGTTTCAATGTGCGCCGCGCGAATGCCCGGCAGGCTGCTAGCAGGCGGATTGAAGGGGCCAATCGGATAGCGGAGGTTGTCCAAGTCTGTCATAGCTCACACCTTACCATGTTCGCCGGTGGGCATAAAACCGTCCCAATTCATCAGGTCAAAGCCCAGCACTGCGAGCGGATTCCGCTTTATGCGTGGTGATGATGGTGAGGATGATGGTGTTTGGAGGGGTGGCCGGAGTGATGGAGTCCAGGATGTTGCGTGGCGAACGCCGGGCTGGCTATCACCATCAACAACAATACGGCAGCAAGAATTCTCTTCATGAAAAAAATGTACCACGAAGACGGCCCCGGCGGTAGAGCCGGATTGCCCCGGACTCAAGACAGGAACTGGCCCTTCCGGAACCTGCCAGGGCGTAAACTGAGAGATAAGATGAGCATACTGGCAGTTTCCCCGCCTCCGAGTCATCAACGCTACTTTTTTGACAAGTTCGGCATCACCGATCGGCTTTTGGAGCGCTGCCTGGGCGAGGCGCTCTCGGCCGGCGGCGACTATGCTGACCTTTACTTTGAGTCGATGACGGCCACCTCGCTGGGCGTCGATGAGCAGATTGTCAAATCCGCTTCGCAAGGTGTCAGCGCCGGCTGCGGGATCCGCGTGCTCAGCGGAGAACGCACCGGCTACGCCTACACTGACAACCTCAACCCCGAGCGCCTGCTCCATGCCGCACGCACCGCCGCGCTTATCGCTTCCGGCCCAGCGAAACAGCCCGTGCAGGGATTCACAGAGCCATCTGCTGCAAATCTTTATCCCGTTCCGCTGGGCGGTTACGACCTGGACCTGGCCGCGCGCCTTGAGCTGATTCTGCGCGCCGACCGCGCAGCGCGCGCATTTGACTCGCGCATCGTGCAGGTCCGCGCCAGCTACTCCGAAGAGCTGCGCCGCATTCTGATTGCGGCATCCGACGGCGCGCTCGCCAGCGACACTCAGCCCCTCTGCCGTCTCAACGTTTTTGTCATCGCAAAAGAGGACGCAAACACCACCAAAGGCACGGCAGGCGGCGGCGGGCGCGCCGGCCTCGAACAATTCACAGCAAGCAAGAGTCCGGAGAGCCTGGCGCGCGAGGCCGCGCGGGGAGCGATTTTGCAGCTCGGCGCTGTGGCCGCTCCCGCCGGCGAGATGGAAGTCGTGCTGGGTCCCGGCTGGCCGGGAATTCTGCTCCATGAAGCCGTGGGCCACGGGCTCGAAGCCGACTTTAACCGCAAAAAGACCTCAGCCTTTGCAGGGTTGCTCGGCCAGCAGGTCGCTAGCCCGAAAGTCACCGTGGTAGACAACGGCGTCCTCGCGGGCCGTCGCGGCTCACTCAATGTAGATGACGAAGGCACGGCCACGCAGGAGACCGTTCTCATCGAAGGCGGAATTCTGCGCGGCTATCTCAGCGACAAGCTTTCGGCGCGGTTGATGGGCGCAGTCAGCACCGGCTCTGGCCGGCGCGAAAACTATCAGTCCATTCCCATGCCGCGCATGACCAACACCTACATGCTGGCCGGCGACGACGCGCCCGAAGACATTCTGCGCAGTGTCAAGCGCGGCCTTTACGCGGTCAACTTCGGCGGCGGGCAGGTGGACATCACCAACGGCAAATTCGTCTTTTCGGCCTCTGAAGCCTACCTCATCGAAGACGGTAAAATCACCGCCCCGGTGCGCGACGCCACGCTGATCGGCAACGGCCCCGAAGCGCTGAAGCATGTCTCCATGGTCGGCCACGATCTCAAGCTCGACGAGGGCATCGGCACGTGCGGCAAAGACGGCCAATCTGTCCCGGTCGGCGTCGGCATGCCCACCATCAAGCTCGACAAGATGACGGTGGGGGGAACGGGAAAATGATGATGGTGTTTTTCGACCAATCTGTAGCGACACCCTGCTTAGCTGCCGCCAAGGAAACGTCGAGCCTATGGAGTGCATGGTTTCCGGGGTTAGCCGGAGTTATGGTCGGATTTTCCTCGAGCGAACTTGCGTCCTATCTTAAAAGGCGCAGCGAGCGAAAAAGGGAATATCGCAAATTCCTCGCGGATCAGGCAAACCGTCTGATGGAAGATATCGTAAGGGTCTTCTTTGGCGCGAAGAATGAACTTGGATATCTTGCATCTGAGTTGAGTCAGATAGACGTATCAATCGCCGAGGCGAAGCGAGTTATGTCGTTGTACACCGGAGCGACCGGCGTGGTTCCTGGAGCAAGTGAACTTGAGCAGCATCGGAAGGCGCGGGATAAATACCTTGAAGATGCCTACGCCAACCTCAAGAAATACCACGCTCAAGGCGAACCCTCTGTTAGGCTTTTATGCTCGATGCCCATCAAAATAGACCTTAGTTTTTTGGAAGAGTTTCTTAGTGAAGTTACCCGAACGTATCAGCTTGATACAAAAGGCGTAATCAATCAGTGCCATATTTATGAAAGCTTGCATAAAACGGTACTGGACACGAGAAAGAGCGTACTGAATGAGCTCTTGTCATCGATCAGGAAATAGCCGGGCGATATTTCTGGCGTTTCATCGGACGTGATCTACCATTCACGCCGCATCATCCAGCCTGACCCTAACCTTTCGCCCCAGCGCTGAGGCGATATTGACCAGTGCATCGATTGAAAAGCGCGAAATCCGCCCCCGCAGCAGGTCATTGATGCGCGGTTGCGTTACTCCGCACTGCTTCGCCGCCTCCTTTTGAGTCCAGCCGTTCTTTTTGATGATCGTCTCGATCTCGTCCATAAGCTCGGAACGCAAAGTCAGGTTTGCCGCTTCTTCCGGCGTGTCGGCAAGTGCATCCCAAACATTGGCGAATTCTTCATACTTCAATTTGCTCATCATCGACCTCGCATCAACTCTGTGAATCGCTGGCGGGCGGTTTCAATATCCCTCTTGGAGGTTTCCTGCGTTTTCTTTTGGAAGGCATGAAGGACGTAAACTGCCTCAGCAAACTTCGCCACATAAATGACCCGAAAAGTTCCGGATTCTTCCCAGACTCTAATTTCCTCTACGCCCTTGCCGACAGAAGACATGGGCTTAAAGTCGTCCGGCTCTTTCCCCTTCTGTACTTTCACGAGCTGTCGGCCAGCGTTCTGACGCGCATCTTTGGGAAAATCGCGCATGACTTTCTTCGAGTCACCCAGAAAACGGACCACTTTCATAACACTATTATATCCAATTGAATATAAATTGCAAATGCAATCGGAGCCGCGGTCACTCTCCCGCCGGAACAATCGCCGCAGCCGTCACCACGCGATTTCGACCTTCATCCTTGGCTTTGTACATCGCGCTGTCGGCTGCCTCAAGCAGCGCTTCCGGCATTCCTTCCACGATCTCGCCTCGCCGCGCAACAGCGGTAGCTACTCCCACACTCACAGTGACCCAGCCTGCGCCTTCCGGATTGCCCTCATGGCTCAGCCGTAAAGCCTCAACGCCAGACCGCACTTTTTCGGCTACCTCCTCCGCGCCGGCAGCAGAGGTCGAGGGAAGAATGACGGTAATCTCCTCTCCGCCATAGCGGGCAACACGATCCGTGGTGCGAACGGCGTCGCTCACGGCCTCGGCGACCGCGCGCAGGCAATCATCTCCTGCCTGGTGTCCGTACCTGTCATTGAATCGCTTGAAATGATCGATATCAAGGAACAATAGCGAAACTTGCGAACCATGGCGTACCGCGCGCTTCCACTCCCGCGTCAGCGATTCGTCAAAGGAGCGGCGATTCATCAGTCCTGTCAGGCTGTCTGTAAGCGCGAGCGCCGAAAGTCGTTCTTCCAGCTCTTTGCGCTCCGTCATGTCGCGCATCACGATTACGTACTCTTTGGGTTCCCCGGTGACGGAGTCGCGCACCAGACGGACGTTGATCTCCACCCAAACCACTGACCCGTCTTTCCTTTGCATCCGGATCATCGCAATGTCGATGTGATTTTCAGCGGCGAGAATCTTGACGCCGGCTGTATCAAGCTGAGGTAAATCTTCAGGCAGAATGTAGACTTCGGGGCCTTTGCCTATCAGCTCTTCCGGTTTCCAGCCAAGCAGATTGAAACAAGAGGGAGAGATATATCGAACTATCCGATCAAAGCCGGAGCAGCAGATGACATCCACGCTGTTTTCCACCAGAGACTTGAAGTCGATTGCGTCTCCATTAGATATCGGGTCCGGCACCTTTATCTCCTGGGCAACTTGCCTGGAATCTCGATTTTGCATCCCGGTATATGGGCACTATACCATTTGCTGCATCCACTCGCTATCCAGTCCGAACCGCTTTCAGGATCGCAATAGCGCGAATATCAAGCTGAGTCGGTGCCGGGTGGCTTGCCCAATTTCAAAACTATTTCCCAGCCACATTCATCGTCGCAAACGGTTTAAGCTTGGTTTGAGCAAGGGGGAGCAGGAAAGAGGCTTCTGATGAAAGTGTTAATCTTTGGCGCGACGGGTATGGTGGGGCAGGGGGTTCTGTTGGAGTGCCTCCGCGCCCCGGATGTGGAACTCGCGGTAACTTGTGGCCGCAGTGCGACCGGTGCGCAAGACCCGAAGCTGCGCGAGATTGTGCACAAGGATTTGTCGAGTTACGCGGGCATCGAGCGAGAACTTGCCGGCTTCGACGCCTGCTTCTTCACGCTTGGAGTCTCGTCGAGCGGCATGAAGGAAGCCGATTATGCGCGCATCACTTACGATCTGACCCTGGCGGCGGCGGAAGCGCTCAGCCGCCTGAGTCCGGGGATGACCTTCATCTATGTTTCAGGCGCTGGCACCGATAGCACCGAGCGTGGGCGCGTGATGTGGGCGCGCGTCAAGGGACGGACGGAGAATGCCCTTCTGCGTCTGCCGCTCAAAGCGTTTATGTTTCGTCCCGGCCTGATTGAGGCGCTCGACGGGATTCAGTCGAGAACGCCGCTTTATCGAGTCATGTACGTGTTTTTCAAGCCGCTGCTGCCGCTGCTTCGCCGCGCGTTTCCGAACCAGGTGGTTTCGACGCGCGATATTGGCCAGGCCATGCTGGCCGTGGCGCGGCACGGCTATGCGAAGAGGATTCTGGAGACCAAAGATATTCGGCAGGCTGCCCAAAGCTGAAGATTGGGCCTACAGTAGCGCCCCTTCTCGAGTATTATGGCGGGTATGAACATTCAAGCGATTCAGGCAGCCATACGCGAGGCTGGCCATGACGGCTGGCTGTTTTATGACCACCATCACCGCGACCCCATTGCCGGGCGCATACTCGGGATGGACGAAAAGGCGCACGTCACGCGGCGCTGGTACTACTTTGTGCCTGCCGCGGGAGAGCCGCGCAAGCTGGTGCACCGCATTGAGCAGGCCCGGCTTGACGCGCTGCCTGGAACAAAGGCGATGTATTCAAGCTGGCAGGAACTGGCCGCCGGCCTGGAAGCGATGCTGACCGGCGCGCGCACGCTGGCCATGCAGTACTCGCCCAACAACGCCATCATGTACGTCTCCATGGTCGATGCGGGCACGGTCGAGTTTCTGCGCGGGCTGGGCAAACAGATTGTCAGCTCCGCCGATCTTGTCAGCCAGTTTGAAGCCACTCTGAGCGACGCTCAAGTCTCTAGCCACGTTATAGCCCAGCGGGCCATCGATGTCATTCTGGCCGAGGGTTGGAAGCAGATCGGCAACCGCTTGCGGCCCGGCTCCGGCAAACCGGGCGCGTACTCTGAATTCGAACACATGCAGTGGCTCAGCGAAGCCATGCGGCGCGAGGGGCTCATTTGGGACGACGGCCCCAACGTCAGTGTCAACGCCAATTGCTCCGACTCGCACTATGAGCCTACCGCCCAGCGTTCCGCGCCCATCAAAGAAGGCGACTTTTTGCTCATCGACATCTGGGCCCGGCCCAATAAGCCCGGCACCATCTTCTACGACATCACATGGACAGGAGTGGTGGGGCGCGAGCCGTCTGAGCGCGAGCAACTGGTCTTCAAGACCGTCGTGAAAGGCCGCGACGCGGCCATCCATGCGGTTGAAGAAGCCTTTGCAGCCAACCGGCCCATTTGCGGCTTCGAGGCTGACGACGCGGCTCGCGCCGTCATTAACGCTGCCGGTTTCGGCGAGTTCTTCACTCATCGCACCGGTCACAACATCGGCCAGGAGCTGCACGGCGCAGGCGCGCACCTTGACAATCTGGAAACTCACGACGAGCGCCTGCTGCTGCCCCGCACCTGCTTCTCGGTCGAGCCGGGCATCTACCTGCCGGAGTTCGGCGTGCGCAGCGAGATCAATATGATCACCGCTCCCGGCAAGGCCTGGGTCACGGGTAAGATTCAGCAGGAGCTGGTAAGGATTTAGGAATCTGGGAAAGCCCACGGCTTCCCCTTGTCGGTCTTGTGGGGAACCGGCGCGCGCTCGATATCGTACTTCCGGATAGACCGAAATCCTTGAGGAGTGTCACTGTCTGATGAGGAAGCTTCCCCTTCTTCGCATGATTCTATTGTTCGTGCCAATCCTTGCTGCTCCGGCATTTCTGGCGGGCGCACAAGACAATCCAGGCGCAAAGGCCAGCGACGAACTGGTTTCGACCATTACCGCGCTGGATGCCGCGCTCTTCGACGCCTATAACCGATGCGATCTGGATAAGCTTGGCTCGTATTTTGCCGATGATCTTGAGTTCTATCACGATCAAGGCGGGCTGATGGCCGGCAAGCAGAAGACAATCGATGCCGTGAAAAACAATATCTGCGGCAAGGTGCGCCGCGAGTTGGTTCCGGGAACTCTGGAGGTGTATCCGATCCACGGTTACGGCGCTGTTGAGATTGGCGTTCATCGCTTTTATCATCCCGGCCAGCAGCCCGATGCGCCCGGAGAGGCAAAATTCATTCATGTCTGGCAGTTGAAGGACGGCACATGGAAGATCACGCGCGTCATTAGTATTGATCATCACGGACTGCCTCAATGACATGGATTAGATCCGGCCCGGAGCGGGCTACGCCCCGGCAATGCGTCGCTGGCCCCTGCCCCGGTGCGATATAGTCAAAAGTGCATGGCAACTGAAGAAAACAGGAACACTGCGCCGGCAAACGGCTCGCAATCGGCATCGCAACAGGGTTTTGTCTACCTTCCTTTGATCGTCGGCTGGCTGGTGCCCGGCGGCGGCCATTTCCTGCTGCGCAAATGGGGACGCGGAGCGCTGCTCGGTGGCTCTATCCTCGCCATGTTTGCTCTGGGCATCGCCATGCAGGGCAAGCTTTACGCAGGCGCGCACGACGTTCTGGACATTCTGGGACTGGCCGGCGACCTGGGCAATGGCCTGCTTTACTTCGTCAGCCGGATTGCGGGCTGGGGCGCGGACCAGGTACTGGTAACCACCGCCGACTACGGCACGCGCTTCATCGTGGTGGCCGGACTGCTCAACGTGATTGCGGCCGTGGACGCGCACAATCTTCGCACCGGGAGGAAGTCGTGACTCACTTTGCGGCGGTTGTGCTCTTTGCTTTCTTCGCCTCCATCGTCTTCGGCATAACTCAGCGCGAGACGCCCCGGCGCATGATCCATTACGGAATCTACTGCTTTGTGCTTTTCGTGGCTTCGGCGATTGTGCTCAGTTGGGTGATGTTTCTGATTGCGCGGTAGCTCTCAGTTCGAGAGATGAGCCCCATGAACAAGCTTTGGCACGCGCAAAACAGAATGCCCTCCAAGGCAACTCTGGAACAGCGAATCCAGTGGCACAGCGAGCACCAAAAGTATTGCGCATGCCGCGAAACGCCCAAGAGCTTGCGGCCTTACATCAATACAAAGAAATGGAAATAAGACCGAGCCTTTCCGACACGCTCGAATCCCAAAATATCTTCACGCCACCGTTCCCCGCTGCCACACAGCGGCGTCGAACTTGTGAGTGCATTCGTACCCTTCGGCGAGGTAGAGGTCGATAGCGTCAGTATTGACTTCGGTGACGGTGAGCGAAATCTCGCTCACGCCCTGGCGCAGAAAACAGGAGGCGGCCAGGGTGAGCAGTATGCGGGCCAGGCCGTGGCGGCGAAAATTGGGATGAACGCAGATCTGCGTGATGTGACCGCTCTGCGGGCTCACCCTGGATGCCAGCACCAGCCCCACTATCTCACGGCTCGCGCGATCCACGATGATGTGCGAAACCTGCGCGGAGAATACGCCGCAGCCGGCGTAGCGGACGATGTTGTTGAGGAAGCGCAGCGAGCCGTGAGTCGAGCGGTACTGGTCGTTCACAACGCCGTCGGGATGGCCGAGGTAAGCCGCGGAAATCAACCTCGCGGCGCCGGGCAGGTCTTCGTCACGCCACGGACGCAGTTCCAGTCCGTCAGGCAATTTCATGTTCGGCCCCGCAAAGAAGCCTTGCAGCAGCCGCACCATGAAAAGCCGCCGGTGAACCTCAAAGCCCGCATCCAGAAAAGCGCCGGAGTGGGAACCGGAGGGGTGCAGCAGCAGTTGCGATTCCACGCGGTCCACATGCGGCGAATTCAGCAGCAGCTCGAGCAGGTGGCGAAGCAGCATCTCCTCGATTTCATGTGCCGTTGGTTCGTGAGCCGGAATTCCACCAGCCTGAGTTTCGCGACCCTCGCTTTCATCGGCGCGTGAGCCGGGCAGCGCAAACAGATCCCCGACGATCGCCTTGGTCTCTTCATAGACGCAGAATGTAAAGCCGGTCACCTGCCCTGCCTCCACGGCCGCGTAGCCGGGTAGCATGCGGTTGTCAAGATACTGCATCAGCAGGTTGGCCGAAACGCGGTAGTCCCAGTGCAGACGCTGGCTCCAAAGCTCGCTCTCCGCCTCCAGCACGGGCCGCAACACCGGCGCCGCAAAGTGCCGCAGGTCGAGTATCTCGATAGGCGCGCCCGATGCCATGATTCCCCTCTTACGACAGTGGATAGTGGACAACAAATAACCAAGAGCAAAAACTGTAATTTGCCCACAGACCGCTGTTCACTGTCCGCTGATTACTGACAGTTTACCGGCTGCCCACCCTGTACACCACCAGCCCCTGCTCCGGCCAACTGAAAAGCTGCTCATACGGCCGGCCTTCCAGGTAGTCTTCCAGCGCCGCCTGGGTATGCAGATCCACTCCTCCACGCCCTGTTACCCGCGCCACCAGCAGGTGCTGCTCGTCCGGCACGCCGCTTTCCTTGTAGTTGACCACCTCGCGATTGCGATAGAACGAAAGCCCATACTCGGTCTGCGGGCGGACGAGAAAGACTGCTACCGTTTCGTCTGCGGGTGCGAAGCCGGCCAGGCGCTCGGCCAGCGGCCGCGCGGAGTAAGCGTCATCCAGCAGGTGAATCACTTTCTTGGTCTGCCCAATGGCGGGAATGCCGAAGAACGGGCCAACCCCATAGAGAAACAGCACCAGAACCAGCACCACGCCGGTAGTCACCAGGCGCAACTTGCTCACGCCAAAGCCCTTCACCACCACCAGGATCAGCAATGTCGCACCGCAGGAGGCCAGCAGGGCCACTACCAGCGCGCGCGCGGGCGGCATCTCCCGACCGTGAACCACAAACCACGGCAGCAGGAACGCGAACAGCGTCATCACGCCGCACAGTCCCGCATGACCAAAAAGCACCCATCGGTTCAGTCCCAGTTGCCTGCGGCGGAAAAGATAATCCCCCGTGAGAATGGTGATGGGCGGAATCGAGGGCAGAATGTAGCCGGGCAACTTCGATTGCGAAAAAGAGAAAAAGATGATGGGAATCAGCGCCCATATGACGAGAAACTCCGGAAACGCGTCACCGGGCCGGGCATTGCCCTTCAGGCATTGGCTGAAGTGGCGCGCTCGCCACTCCTGCACAGAGGTTGCGATGCCGTCAATGAACGCCCGCACCGCGATTACCGTCCATGGCATCACCGCCAGCACCACCACCACCAGGTAATACCAGATGGGCTGCTGGTGCTGGAAGCGATCACTGGCGAAGCGCTCCAGATTGTGTTCCAGAAAGAACTCGCGGAAAAATGTTGGATTCTGATGCTGCACAGCGATGAACCAGGGCAGCACCATGGCAAAGTACAGCACCACGCCTGGCCACCAGAACGATCGCCGCAGCAGCGACCACTCGCGGCGAAGAAATGCGAATGCGGCCACAATCGTAATAGCAAGAAACGGCGCTACCGGCCCTTTCGCCAGCGTGGCCACGCCGGTAAAAAAGTAAATATCGAAGAGCCAAAACTTCGAGTCAGTCTCGTACCACGCGTACCAGCCCAGCAGCCCGATGGCCAGCGGCGCCGCCATCTGCATATCGGTGGATGCGCCGCGCGCAAAGCCGATAATGCCCGCGCAGGCCACCGTGATCAGCGCCGCGTCCAGGTGCCCCCCAGGCCTGAATCGCCGCATATGCAGGTAAATGAGCGCCACCATGATGAAGGCGAAGGTGGCCGAGGGCAGCCGCGCCGCCCAGTCGTGCACGCCGAAGTCCTGGAAGACGAACATCGCCCGCCAGTAGTAAAGGGCCGGTTTCTCCAGCCACGGGCGGCCGTAAAGATAAGGAGTGACGCAGGCGCTCAGCCGGCCCTTGATAGTGTGCGCTGAGTCAAACCGCACCAGCATCTCATGCGCAATCTGCGCGTAACGAGGCTCGTCGGCCCCCACGAGCCCCAGCCCGTCCCCGCCCAACAGCGGAACCTGCCCATAAAGCAGAAAAAAGACGGCAAAACCAAGAAAAACGGACGCTTCTCTGATCGTGCCCCAGCGGGGCAACCGCGGACGCCAGCCCCGGGACGATTCTTCCGCAGATGGTTCCTGAATAGTTTCCACTTCCAGCGCTTCTCCAATGGGCCGTTCACACAGTCATGCAATTCGAGTGTCGGTCATGGCGTCTGGGGGAGGCCGACCGGTCCCGGTAATAGTCCGCGCTCCAGGGAAACGCGGAAAACGTACTGCGCGTCAACAGGGTCAAGGCTAACAGATTTGGGAGGAATCGCACGGGACCGGTCAGCTTTCTTCTCCGGCCAAGGCGGCCACGCAAGGGCGCAATTGGGCCAAAATCTCCTCTAGCGCGCGCTCGAGCGGCCCCTCCAGCGTACAGCCGGCGGCGCTTTCGTGCCCTCCGCCGCCCAGCCGCTCGGCAATCGCTGCCACGTTCACCAGGCCCTTGCTGCGCAGGCCAATCCGGATTCGCCGCTCCGGCAGCTCGCGCAAAAACGCCGCGGCTTCCACTCCTGACACGCAAAGGCCAAAGTTCACAATGCCTTCGCAGTCCTCATCGTTGGCGCAGGAGCGCAACACGTCCTCGTGCGTCACCCACAGCCACGCCAGCGGCCCTTCTCGATTCAAATTGGTGAGCGCCGCGCCCAGCAAGAGCAATTTCGATGCCGGCGTGGAAAAATAAACGTCCTGCGCAATCCGGACAGGGTCGGCCCCGGCCACCACCAGTTCCTGCGCCATTCCAAATGTCGAGGCCTGCATTGATCCGTAGCAGAAGCCCCCCGTGTCGGTCAGCACCGTGGTGTAAAGGCAATGGGCCATATCAGGCGTAATTCTGGCGCCCGCGGCCTTCACCAGCCGATGCACCAGTTCGCCCACGCTCGATGCGTCGCGGTCAATCCAGTTCACGTTGGCGTACTCGTGGCCGCTGGCATGGTGATCGATATTGATTTTGAAAAGCTGTTCCAGCCCGCTCACGCCGGTGCGTTCCAGGCCGTCGCACTCCAGCAGAATCACTGCGTCATAGGAACCGTTGACGATCTGCGTCACGCGAATCTCTTCCGCGCCCGGCAGCCTGCAATAGATGTTCGGAATCCGGTCCGCCATTACCAGGTCAGCGTGCTTGCCCATCTGTTCGATGAACATTCCCATGGCCAGCATGGAGCCCACAGCATCGCCGTCCGGGCGCGCGTGAGAGCAGACCAGGAACCGCTTGCCCTTGCGCAAAACCTCCAGAACCGCGTCCATCCGGTCACTATGCGCCTCGGCCCGTGGGGGGCCGGGTGCGGCTCTCTTCGGACGGAAAGCCTGACTGCGTCTGGAGTGATCCATCTGCGCCTACTCCGCGTTTGCTTTTTCGTCCGCTGCGGGCGTCAGCCCGGCGGCCGTCTCCGCTTTCGCCTTCTGCCGCTTCCGTTGCCGGCCCATCAATTCGTCGATGCGCGCCTGAAAGCGCCCCGAACGGTCGGCAAGAAAGCTCAACTCGGGCACGTGGCGCACTCCCATCCGCTCCTTCAATTCCACGCGAATGTAGCCCTTGGCAGCTTCCAGGCCGGCCACGGTCTCTTCCTCGGCTTTCTCAATTTCCTTTATCGCACTGTCCACAGCAACATACACCCGCGCCGACTTGCCGCCGGGATTCAACGCCACCTCAGTCACGTAACAGAGATTGATGCGCGGATCCACAAGCTCGCCTTCAATAAGGACGCCGATCTCCTCGCGCAGCGTCTCCGCCACCCGGTCCTGATGATGCTTTCGTCCCCTGTGCTCTGGCATGAACCCTCCTCGTCCGGGCAGACCATTCAGGATAGCAGAGCGACATGGGCTACGCGCATAGGCGCGGCAAAGGCGCGGATAAGCCCCGATCAACTTCCAGTTTGCCGACCATCCGCTCAGATCCTTCTTCAACGCCTGGCAGATGCCGGTTTCAGGCCAGCGATGATTCCGGTCAGTACCAAATCCTCTCGGAGGTTAGAGTTACTTGGGTTGCTGTTGATCTCCCGTTTGCGCATGCCTTATCGCTCTGACCAATTCGTCCAGGCGGACTGGATCCACGTCGCTGACCGCGACTGCTTCCAGATCGTTCGTGCCAAAGCCCATCACATGAAATCCTGAGCGTTCTGTCGGCAATTGATTCGCCTCTGCCGCATCTAATCTCTGCCGAAGAAAGACAGAGGCGCGATGCCTGCCAATGCTGTAGAGCAGTTGGGCGACGGGTTGATTGTGCATGTAGGTCAGGTTCGCCCCATCGAGCGTAGTATCACTCGGCAGGTTCTGGGGCAGATTGAAGCTGAACGGGATTTTGCCCTGGAACCATGGCTTAACCGTGTGTCGGTCTGTGGAAACGACCTGCAACGGCATGTTGTTGGCAAGCGTGGCAATGTGCTGATCGAAGACCTCGGTGACCAGAGCAGCGTGTTCAGCCGAGGCCATCTCGGCCCTTTGATTGGTGCGCTGAACAAGCGTGATGGTCACGGAGGCAACAAGAAGCACCGCCGCCGTAGCCCAGCCCAGTAATCCAAATCCCCACATTGACTGCGATGAAGGGATAGATGCGGTACCGAGATTTGAGGTTTGCGACCGTGAATCTGTCTGAGATCCCAGGCGCGCGAGCTGCTCCTGCAGATGAGCCGGTGGCGTATATCGCTGCCCTGCCTTTGCCGTGGCGGACTTGAGCAGGCATTGATACAGAGCATTTGAGGTGCAGGACGGGCAGCCGGCAAGATGCTGGTTTGTGCTGGCCAGTTGGCCCTCAGAGAGCTCACCGTCTACAAGGGCGTTCAAGATGGTGTGAGACAGATGATCAGTCATGCGCGAAACTCCCTCGGTGATCTCTGTTGAGCCGTAAGCGCTGTGCGAAGGGCCGCACGTGCCCGTGCAATCCGGGACATTACCGTTCCAATGGGAATTTCAAGGGTGGCGGCAATCTCCCTGTACTTCATCTCTTCCACGTCACAAAGGAGTATGACCTCCAGCAACGGCGGAGGCAGTATCTCCATGGCTGCTTGCAGCGCCGCGCGGTCTGCCATCTGTAGTAGGGTCGTCTCCGGAGTCAGCCGGTCAATCGCAGCCTCCGGAACCTGCGCTGGCCCCGACTCGCCGCTTTCGCTCAACTCATCCTCAATGGCAACCGTACGCTTGGCCGCCAAACCAGTGCGGGATGTCAGGTAGCTGTTCCGGAGAATGCGGAAGATCCATGCCTTGAAGTTGCTGCCCGGCTCGAAGGATGCGAATCCGCGAAGCGCCTTAAGAAAGGTTTCCTGCACCAGGTCTTCCGCATCGTTAGGGTTGCGGGAGAGCCAGAAGGCGACGTTGTAGAGCGAGGGAAGCAGCGGCAATGCCAGCTCCTCAAACGCGGAGGCTTGAGGGGCAGTTTCACGAGCCGTTCGCTTCCATGGGAACAGTATTGTCACAACCGTACTATCTCATCTCCCCTCCAGAGATGAAAACTGGAATTGGGCAAAATTATTCTCATGTTCCGGGAATAAACCGTGCGCAGGCCGGTTTGCATCCATGGAGGTTTCCCCATGAACAACGCAGATCGAGCAGTTCCCACTCAACCGCAGGTTCGGTCAGCCGAACTTGAAGACGCAACATCTGAAAACCCCGCGGCCACGGACGGAATCGACCGGCGAAACTTTCTCAGTTGCATGGCTTGGGCAGGCACGGGCCTGCTGTGGACGATGGCAGGCGGCGTGCCAACATCCAAGCTCTTCGCGGCTACCGTCGGCGGAGATGCAGCGCATTCAAAGGCCGGCTCCGACTTCAGCTTCGTCCAGATCAGCGACAGCCACATCGGCTTCAACAAGGCCGCCAACCAGGATGTGACCGGAACGCTGAAGCTTGCGCTCGACAAGATCAACCGGCTCCACGTTACGCCAGATCTTCTGTTGCACACCGGCGACATCACCCACTCGTCCAAGGCGGCTGAGTTCGACACTGCGCAGCAGCTCATCAAAGGCGTGAAAGCTGGTGAGAGTCTTTATGTTCCCGGCGAGCACGATATCGCGAACGACGACGGCGCAATGTACCGCGAACGCTTCGGCAAGAACACGCAAGGCAGCGGATGGTACAGCTTCAACCATAAAGGCGTTCACTTCATTGGGCTCAACAATTGCCAGCAAGTCGATGCCATGGGCTTGCTCGGCGCCGATCAACTGCGCTGGCTCAAAGCAGACCTGGCCTCGCTTTCGTCTTCGACGCCGATCGTCATCTTTGCTCATATCCCGCTGTGGATGGTGTATCCGGAGTGGGGATGGGGCACTCCGGACGCAACGGAGGCGCTCGCGTATCTGAAGCGCTTTGGCTCGGTCACGGTGCTGAACGGACACATTCATCAGGTGGTGCAGAAGGTTGAGGGCAACATGGCGTTCCATACCGCAATGTCTACCGCATTCCCCCAACCTGCTCCGGGCACAGCCCCGCACGCCGGTCCGATGGTGGTCCCTGCCGGTAAGTTGAAGAGCGTTCTCGGCATCGCTGAAGTCCGGTACATCGCCAGGCACAGCCATCTGGCCATCGTCGATTCGTCGCTGGAGGAGCTGGCGTGAATCGTGTAACAGCCGTATTGATCTGTGGCGCAATTGCCTTCGTTTCCTCGCTCGCACTGGCCCGCGTTCACCCTTTTGGCTATGCGGGCCTTGATAAAGCGAAGGGCGCGGAGTCGCCCATTCTGAATAACTCGCAGGTGCCATCCGCGGTGCGTTCGATCCTGGTTGAAAAGTGCGCGAACTGCCACTCCAATCAGGTCCAAGCGCCCTTCTATCGCCACCTCGCGCCGCTATCTTGGCTGATGGAGCGCGACATCGTCGAAGCTCGAAAAGCCATGAATCTGTCCTTGTGGGACACGTACTCCGCGGACCGGCAGCAGACCCTGGAGGCCAAGATGGTGCATGAGACGAGGTCGCATGATATGCCGCCGGTGCAGTATCGAATGGTTCACTGGAACACGAGAATCGCGGATGCAGACCTGAGGATATTCGACCAGTGGGCACATGGGCCGCAGGCTATTCAAGCGGGCGCAATGGTTGTCGGCGACGGCGACCCTGCACGGGGCAAGGAACTCTTCGAGAAACGCTGCACTGGATGTCATTCGTTGACTCAAAACCACCAGGGCCCAAGATTGCAAGGGGTCTACGGGCGCGTATCCGGCTCGGTCGCGGACTATGCCTACTCCCAGACATTGAAAAATTCGCAGATCACCTGGGATGAAAAGTCACTGGACCAATGGCTTACCGATCCCGACGTGTTCCTTCCGGGCAATAACATGGATTTCCTGGTTCCAAAGCCCCAGGAACGTCATGACATAATCAGTTACTTGAGGCAGACTTCGGGCAGATAGCCGTCCGATACATTTTTTAACAGAAATAGATTGCAAACATGCGAGTCAAATATTTAGCGTATCTCTGTGCCGGGGATTTCCTCACTGGAGCACCGACCGCCCCTCACTTCTCCAATTCATTCCCCGAAAGGAAAAACAATACGATGAAACTGACCACATACCTCAACTACGGCGGCAACTGCGCCGAGGCGCTCCACTTCTACGAAGAGCATCTGGGCGGAAAGATCGTCACGATGTCCACCTTCGACCAGATGCCCGGACATCAGAACATCCCGCCGGGAACCGAGAAGAACATAGTCCACGCCCGCATTATCATCGGCGATACGCTGCTGATGGCCAGCGACGCCCCGCCGGACCGGTTTCAACCCATGCGCAGCGTCTATCTTGCCCTGAGCGTAGATAGCAATGAAGAGGCGGAGCGCCTCTATGCCCTGCTCAAGGAAGACGGCGATATCTTCATGCCTATGGACGAAACCTTCTTTGCCTTCCGCTTCGCCATGGTCCGCGACAAGTTCGGCACATCCTGGATGATCATTAACGAGCGCCCCATGCCGTAGGCTTCCCGAGGCGAGCTATTGCCGAAAATTACCCTGCGCGCGCGCACAATCTAGGAATGAACAGTGGAGCGGGGCCTTACGGACCACCGTCCACTGTTCACTATCCACTGTCAACTGATAGGCCCCCCTACCCCCCTGTTTTTATTTTCAAAACCTTGCAGGTAATTAATGAGTCATGGTCCTGAAACGATATATCACAAACTAACTGAAGCAAAATCAATAGCCTATCCCGTCAGCTTTCGATGTACTCCCAAAAGGTGTCGGCCAGCTCCGCGCCCAGTTCGTTGGTCATGCGCCGCGCGGCGCGCTCTACTTCTTCGATGAGTCCATGCAGGTAGTCGCGGGAGCGCGAGATGGCGACAATGCCGATCGTGGCCGATTGCCACGTCACCGCCTCGTCCAGCTCGGCCACCGAGACGTTGAATCCCTGCTTCAGTTGGTCCTTGAGCGAGCGCACCACGTGCCGCCGGTCCTTGAGTGACTGGGCGTGCTCGATGCGAATCTCCAGGGTCAATTGGGCAACTGGCATGGCTTCACGGTTTTCCACCGCCAGTGTAAGCCCAGTCGAGTCAATCATGTAACTTTTTTCGGGTAAATCAACAGAGAAATGCCCACAGCTTGCCACTGCTCGCCGGGAAAGAATACTTTGGATAAAGTCGCAAAGAGCGCACTGGCCAGCGTGCCTGAATCGTGTCCTCAATGCGCAGACTGAGTACTTGGAGAGATCGATGCGCCTTTCGACGGAACTCGACCGAAGAGATTTTATGAAAGCTGCGGCAGCGGCTGGATTCGCCGTTACCGCCGGCGCGGCCTGGAGCCAGCCGGCTCATTCGGAAGCATTTCGGCTGGTGGCCGAAACCGATCGCGCACGGATTCTCGAAGCCGCGGCCAGGTACCTCTCGCAAAATCCCTCCACAATTACCTCCTTTCCGGCAAAGCGCAGCGCAGGCGGATTGCACGACTTCTATTCCCAGGCGGACTATTTCTGGCCGAACCCCATGGATCCAAACGGGCCGTATATCAATCGCGATGGCCAGAGCAATCCGGAAAACTTCAACGAGCATCGCAGGGCAATGGTTACGCTCTCCGTGCAAATGCCGGCTCTGACGGCTGCCTGGGTTCTCTCGGGCGAGAGCCGTTATGGCAAGCGCGCCTGCGATCATCTGCGTGCATGGTTTGTAACTCCTGAAACGCGGATGAATCCGAACCTTGAGTTTGCCCAGGCAGTTATAGGGCGCTCGACGGGCCGTTCGTACGGTATTATCGACACCCTTCATCTGGTCGAAGTGGCCAAGGCCGCAAGTTTTCTCGCCCCGCAGATACTCACCGCGCAAGAAGCCGATGCGGTCAAAGGCTGGTTCGGCAGTTATCTTGATTGGCTCTGCAACAGCGACCGCGGAAAAGCGGAGCGTGACACGCTGAATAATCACGCCATGTGCTGGGCGCTGCAGGCCGCGGAGTTTGCGCGCTTCGCCGGAAACGATGCGATCCGAGAAGACGTGTACCGCCGCTTGAGAGAGATTCTCCTGCCGGGGCAGTTGGCCACTGACGGCTCGTTCCCAAAGGAGTTGGCGCGAACCAAGCCATACAGCTACTCCATCTTCAACTTCGATGTGATGGCTGCTCTCTGCCAGTCGCTCAAGGGGCTCACTCCTGATCCGCCCGCCTTCCAGGATGCGGACGGACGCGGGCTGCGGAAAGCAGCGGAGTTTCTCTACCCGTACCTTAAAGACAAGGGCTCGTGGAAGTGGCCGAAGGACGTTGAGCATTTCGACGCGCTGCCTGTGCGCTCGCCCGGCCTACTCTTCTCGGGCATCGCCTTTCATGAGCAGAAGTACATTGAACTCTGGAAGACGCTGAATCCGGACCCGGTGGACAAAGAGATCGTCCGCAACTATCCCATCCGCCAACCGCTGCTCTGGGTGTAAGTTCAAAGCAATTGTCGACGGTTGATTGTGCAGTCGAGAAATCGGCTAATCCGCGAACTGCGCCAACTGCTCTGTTGTCGGCTTCGGCGTGAAAAGGCTGACCACGATCATGGCAACGACGGCCACAGGAAGCGCCAGGAAGATGGCGTCGCGGTCGGCCACAATGCGCGGAAAGTAATGCTTGACCGCCTGTATGTCCCAGACCAGTGTGACCACTGTTCCCGCGCCGATGGCCGAGACGGCGCCCCAGGCCGTAACCCGCTTGGAGAAGAAGGCTGCCAGCACCACCGGCGTCAGCGACGCGGCGTACACGGTGTATGCCCACAGCATGGTGTGAATGACGCTCGCAGCGTGAAGCGACTGATAAAGCGCCCAGCAGCCCAACAGCACCACGGCCAGCCGCGAAACGATCAGCACGCGCTTGTTCGATGCTCCCGGCGAAATGTAGCGCGAGAAGACGTCGTTGACCAGGTTGGTGGCGGGCGAAAACAGATAGTTAGACGCCGCCGACATAACCTGGGCGAAGACGGCACCCAGCAGCAGTGCGCCCATCAATGCGGGCAGCCCGTGGCGCGCTGTGTAGGGAATGATCTCGTGAGGTAGCTTGGTTAGCTCACCTGACGAGCGGAAGAGAGCGGTGCCAAAGACGGCGATGCAAACGATCAACGTCTCCAGCAGGATTGCGCCTAGAAACCAACCCACTACCGAGAGGCGCGCGTCCCGCTGCGTCTTGGCTGAGAAGAATTTCTGATACATCACCTGGTTGCCCAAAAGAAGCAGCATGGTGGGCACCAGAAATTCCAGGCCGCGAATAACGCCGAAGCCCACTGGCTGAAGCACGTGCTCCGGAGACATGCGGTAATTGCCAAGCAATTGGAAGTACTCCGGCGGCAGCGCATGATGCAGGCCGGCCCAGCCGCCCGCCTTGAAGTAGAGCATCGGTGCGGCCACAATGCAGATGGTCGTAACCAGCGAGCCGATGACCATATCCATGTAGGCCACCGAGGACATGCCGGCCAGAGCCGTGGTGAAGATCACAAAGGCGGCAATGATGTAAGTGCCCATCACTGGCGTCAGCGTCTCGGGAAAGATGAGGTGCAGCACGTTGCCGCCGCCGGTGAACTGGTAGCTGGCGATTCCCACGTAAGCGAAGAGGATGGCAATGGTGCCCAGCACTCGCGCCGTCTGGTTGTAGCGAACCTCCAACAGGTCGGGCAGAGTGAATTGCGCGAATTTGCGCGCGCGGGGCGCGATGAAGTAGATGAGCAGCAGCGCCAGCCAGCCACCGGCCGGCTGCCACAGCGCGGCAAAGCCGTTCTGATAGGCGTTAGCCGCCCCTCCAAAGAGCGATCCTCCGCCGATCCATGAGCTAAGCAAGGTCAACACCAGCACGATGGCCGGCAGCGAGCGGCCCGCAACCAGGTAGTCGGCCTTGGTCTTCACCTGTGAGGTGCGATAGAGCGCCACAGAGAGCAGCACTGTGACAATGACAGCCAGTACGGCAACATAAAGAAAGGACATCCGCGGGGTTCCTCGCTGGCGCTACAGGATTTCCGTCAGTGTACCGGATGCGGGGGACGTCCGGCGCCAACCGTCTGAACAAGATACCATTTGACCCCCGTTCGGCCAGTTGCTAAACTGGTATTGCGGGGTGGAGCAGCCCGGTAGCTCGTTGGGCTCATAACCCAAAGGTCGCTGGTTCAAATCCAGCCCCCGCAACCAAGAGACCCAAGATTCTAAACGGCTTCCGTGAGTGATTCGGAGGCCGTTTCCACGTTTGGAGGAAACTTAGGCAAATCTTGGGCCAGGAATCCCCTGTCCAGAAGTACTCCCGGCTCCCTGGCTATCGTGACCGTCGCACCTGCTTAGGCGAGCGCCTTTGCGATTGCGAAGCCGATTCCGCGCACGGCCCTCGTGATAACTGCGTTGCGACCAGCGAGCATCCATGACGCTGCACCTCCTTTTCTAAGTACACCTGGATTCAATTCATCTTTTACTCAACCAGGAATTCGCCGAGATCGTGGGCGAACTTCGCCGGATTGCGGAACACCAGAAAGTGATCTCCGCCCTCCTGTTTTGAAAAAACATAGAACGTCGAGCCCTTCAGGACCGAGTGTGCCCACTGCTGGCTGGCGAGGTTGGGACTAATATCGCCGGAGAATATGGCCACCGGCATATGGATCTTCTGAAAGATCACGTCATGCCAATCGTTGGCGCCATGGTCATAAAGCACCTTTAGCATGTACGCGGGATCGTTCTTGATCACCTGGCTGGCAAAGCCCACGGAGTTCTCGAAAGCAGGGGTACTTTGGCCTGTATTCGAGAACCTTGGGCCGTCTGCCTTGTTGGGCGCAGTTGCCTGCGGCATCAGAAACTGCGTGCCCATCCGGACCAGGTCTGCCGGGTTGGCAACCAATACGCCGTATTGTTTCTTTTCGTCGAGGGTCCACCAGGGGCGCGAGGTGATGGAGATGGGTTCATCGACGAACGCGGCCTTGTGGATTGCGCCGGAGCCGTACTGGTCGATGTAGCTCGATAGCACGGAGGAGCCCATGGAGTGGCCGCAGACATCGAACGACCTTAAGCCGAGTTGGTCGACGAACTCCTTGAAGTCGGTGGCAAAACGCGCGATGCGGTTGCCGTAGTCGACGCGCTGAGACAGGCCCTGATTGCGGTGGTCGAGTACGTAGACGTGGTAGTGCTGGCTGAGCAGATACATCACGTTGATGTACTCGGCGCCGTTGCTGGTCCATCCGGGAAGGAAGATGAGCGGCTTCCCAGTTCCGGCTTCCCAGTAGGTGAGCTTGACGCCGTCGCCGGTGACGAAGGAATTGATCTGGAAGCCAGGGAAATCTGAGAGTTTAGCGGGAAGGCCTTCGACTCTGTTGGGAAAGGCGTAGTCCTTCCCAAGCACGGCAAGAGCGGACTCCGCACACGAGAATTTTGTTGCAACTGCAAGCGTCAGGACTGCAATCGACCACAGAGTAAATCTGCGCATGACTTCTCCTAACGAGAACCGTCGATTCCTCACTACTGATTGTTTCACGGTGCGCAGCGCAGAGGATTGTGGGTTCCCAGGACTGTTGCCAGGAGGGCGAAGCGGTGGCGTCGGGCTCCGTGACAGTCCTAAAGCTGCGCTCGGTCAGAGGCGATCCGAGAGGTCTGCACCCCGTCGCTCCCCTGCTGGTGGACCTTACTGAATTAGTTGATAGCGCCTCATCTGCTCAACTAATTCCGCCAGATCAATGGGCTTCATGAGGTACGCATCGCAGAGCTCCTGAAAGCATAGGATGACCTCTTTGACGTCTTCCACTGTCGTTGTCATGATGATTTTCACGCCCGAAGTCGACAGAATTCCACTGGCCTCCTCGATGGCCCGAATACGCCGGACGGCTTCGCGCCCATCCATTTCGGGCATCATGATGTCCATGCAGATCAGGTCGTAAGGCTGATTCCTCTCCGTTGAGAGGCGAAACGCTTCCACAGCTTCTTTGCCGTTTACAGCGGAGTGGCATTCGCCGTAGCGAGATAGAAAAGTCTGCAACAGAAGCCGGCACGCAAAGTCATCCTCCGCCAATAAGATCCGCAGAGATTTTCCCTTACCATGAGCCTGGATGAGCTCAACTGTTTGGGCCGAACCGGTGGAAGATTGGTTATCGGCCAGCAGACTGTCCAGATCGTCCATGCATATTTGAATGTCTGCCTGATTGCTCGCGACTGGGTGCCGAATCAGTTCGCTCAATGCGTCAGACGCGGAAATCAAGCAGCGCACCTGTTTGGCCGTGATCGCAGTGTTCTGCGAGCGGAGAAGATTCAAGCCCTGCTCCATCTTGTATGCAAGCTCGCGGATCTTCATCAGGTCGAAAAATGCCGATCCGCCCCAGATGAAATGCACTCCTCGATAGACGCGGCTCAGCTGAGCCTCACCAGTTGGTGCTCCGCCCATCGACAGAGAAAGAAGATCCGCCTCGATCGCCGCCAAGTGTTCTCTGCAATCGGCTAAATAGTCTTGTGCTAACTCGTCATTCAGATCAATCATCGCCATTCATCCTCAAAACGACTGGTTTTCTCTTGAGCTTTAACAATCCTGTCCCATCCACGATGGTCTTGAATCGTTCAAATTCCATCGTTGCGCGGGGAAGAAGTTCGATACATCGGTTCAGGTCTCCGGCACTCCCGGCTTCTTCAATGGCCAAGGTGATTGACCGCAGGCATTCGGCGCCAACTGTTGCCGCTGCTCCCTTGAGTCCGTGCGCATGCAACCGGAGCGCCGGTGCATCTCCTCGAGAGAGCAGCCTGTGCAGATTCTTCAATTGAATGGGAAAATCATCAAGGAATCCGGCGACAATGGCGCTGGCAAGTTGGCGGTCTCCCATCAACCGTCGCAGCAAAGACTGCTCATCGAATGTGCATTCAATTGGTTCTCTTACGGCCTGCGTGAGAGGCTCCGGAAGAGCGCGGGTTCGAGCTACTCGCACCCACCTATCAAGCATCTTTGCCAATTGCGGCAGTTCCAGCGGCTTTGAAAGATAGCCATTCATTCCCGCGTTGAGGCACCGTTCCCTGGCGGAAGAGGTTACATCAGCCGTGAGAGAGACGATTGGAATCGTTGATTGAAGCGACGTGCGAATCTGGCGGGTTGCTTCGTAGCCGTCCATGACCGGCATCTCGCAGTCCATCAGCACCAGGTCATAGCCTTCGCGCTTGATCGCATCGACGGCCTCCGCGCCATTGGACACGGCGTCGGCCTTGTAGCCCAGCCTCTGCAATTGGGCAAGAACCACAAGCTGATTGGTGGGGTTGTCCTCTGCCACCAGGATTCTTTCTCCATGCCCGATTGCCGTCTCAAGATGCGGCTCAGTGGCGAGAGCATCCGCCGGCTCGCCCGCGGATGCTCTCTCGCTGGCAGTTGCACTTTCAAAAATCGCTGTGAACCAGAAAGTGGAACCATGTCCTTCGCGGCTATTCACGCCGATCTTTCCGCTCATCAACTCTACAAGCTGCTTCGATATCGAAAGTCCAAGCCCGGTGCCTCCGAACTTCCGCGTTGTGGAGGCATCGCCTTGAACGAATGGTGAAAAAAGTGCCTTCACCTGATCGGGGCGCATACCGATTCCTGTATCGCACACTGCGAAACGGACGGTCGATATGCCGTTGCTTACGCAAACAAGCTCCGCATTGAGTGCCACCTCGCCGTGCTCGGTGAACTTGACCGCATTCGCCAGGAGGTTGGAAAGGATTTGGCTCAGGCGATGCGTATCCCCTCTCAATAGCGATGGAAGATCGGGCGACGCGAATGAACTCACCTGAAGTCCCTTGGCATCCGATTGCGGCTGAACGAGCAGAAGGGCGTCTGCGATTGTCTGCTTTAGATCGAAGCTTCGCTTCTCCAGGGTAATCTTCCCCGCCTCGATCTTTGACAGGTCCAGGATGTTGTCGATGAGGGCAAGCAGCGTACGACCGCTCGTCTGGGCGACCTCAACGTATCTCCGCTGTTCGGCAGTGAGATCCGTTTCAAGCAGCAGCTGATTCATGCCAATGACCCCATTCATCGGCGTGCGTATTTCGTGGCTCATGTTGGCGAGAAAGCGGCTCTTGGCTCGGTTCGCTGCTTCGGCGCCTTCCTGGGCGCGAATCAACTCCTGCTCGTAGTGCTTTCGTTCAGTGATATCCTCAACGATTCCGACGAGTCGAATCAACTTCCCTTCGCGGTCGCGGATAGGGAATGATCTATCCCGTATCCATTTCTCCTGCCCATCCTGCATCAGAATTCGGTATTCCGTCTCGGCCGATTCTCCTTCTCTCTGCCTTGCAAAGGCCAGGCAGGCCTTTTCGAGATCATCCGGGCGAATCGCTTCCAACCGCGACGCCGGATCTTCGTAGATGCTTGCGCAGGTTTTTCCCCAGACCTGTTCGTACGCTGGACTGACGTAAAGGAATTCTTCGCGCCCCGCATCCTTGATCCAGAAAATCTCCCGAATGTTCTCTGCCAGTTGGCGAAACTTCTCCTCACTGCTTTGCAGCGCCTCCATTGCCCGTTTGCGCTCGGTGATGTCTCGAAAAAACCACGCCCGAGCCAAGTACTTGCCTTTCTGACTCCGCAGACTAGTGGAATATCGTTCGAGTGTCCGGCCGTCCTTCAATTCCACCTCACACTCATCGTTTGCGTCTGGATTGGCATAAAGTTCGTTCGCTCGCTCCAGATAGGATTCCGGATCCTTGATGCGCTCAAGGCACGCTGACAAGAGTGGGGAAATCTGTGCGCCAATGGCGCCGGCGCGCAGGGGTCTCGGAATCTGCGAGAACGGAATCTGCCACACTTTGAAGAGCCTCTCGTTGTGCGAGAGAACGTTGCCCTCGCTGTCCGCCACAAGAATTCCGTCGAGCGCGACCTCGTGAATCGTACGAATGAGAGAGTGTTGGAATGCGCGTGCTTGCTCGTCTTGTTTCCGTTCAGTGATGTCGGCACTAAGTCCGATATGTCCCATGAACTCACCGCTCGGCGATATGCGCGGTTCTGCGCGCGAGTCCCAAATCCTCCACTCCCCGTCGCCGCGCAGGACTCTTGCTTCCGCGCTGAATGAGTTGTGATTCTTCACCGCAACGGTGAACGCTGCCTCATACTTAGGCGAATCGTCAGGGTGAAGGTGCAGCTGCCATTCACCGTCTTCAAACTCTTCGCGAGTGACGCTGAAGAAATCGCGGTAGGCCTTGTTGATGAATTCAAGATTTCCATCAGCATTGGTCACCCACATAATCGACGGACTGCCGTCGGCCATGGTGCGGAAGCGCTCCTCACTCTCGCGTAGCGCTTCATCAGCCTCATGGCGTTCTGTGTTGTCTCGAAGAATGGCAGTGATCGCAGTTACCTTGCCGGACAGGTCGCGGATCGGGAAACCGGTAAGCGTGACGTGAACTTCCTCTCCGTTTGCACGGAGAATCACCCCCTCGTAATTCCTAATCGTATTGCCTTTCGACACGTGCTCCACACACTGATCCATGAGCAACTTGCGGTCTGGAAGCGAAAAGAATGTAACTTTCTGTCCAATGGCTTGCTGCGATGTCAAGCCAATCATTTCTTCCGCGCCGCGGTTCCATGTGAGAATCACACCACCCGGAGTGCAGGCGATAACGGCGTCTGTTGAACCCTCCACAATCGCGGCCAGAAGCGCTTGGGCTTCCTCTGCAGCTCGCCGATCAGACACATCGTGCTTGATTGCAATGAAGTTGACGACTTTTCCAGCCGAGGAGCGCACGGGAGCAATCCGCATCTCTTCGTTATAAAGTGTTCCATCCTTGCGCTGGTTGATCATATCGCCGCGCCAAATTTGGCCGGATTTGATGGTCGTCCACAGGTCTTCGTAAAATGCCTGCTCGTGGTGTCCCGATTTGAGAACGCGCGGATTCTTTCCAATAGCCTCCTCGCGGCTATATCCGGTCATCTTTGTGAACGCGGGATTGACATACTGAATGTTGCCATCAGTATCGGTGATCACGATGCCGTCGGCTGCCTGCTCGACGGCCGTAATCAGACCCGCCTGTTCGAAGGCTTTGTTTTCCGGAATCACGCTTCACTCCAATGAGGTTTTCTTCATGTCTATTTGTTGGCCTGTACACTCGGCAAAATCGAGTCGACACTTTCATCTTCTACGCAATCAACAATGGCGGTTGCCAAACGCAAGATTGAGTCAGTATCTTTCGTGAGCTCGCCAAAGAAGGTCACAAGCGCAGTGATCGCCTCCTCGGTGGTTCTGAGAAGCCATTGAAAATGGTCCCGCGCCTTTTCAAGACCGTCCGAAGGCATCATGCTGGTCTTCGAGCTCATCGACTCTTTTCCTTCACCTCCAACTCAATCTGAGTCTCATCTCGTGCATATCAGAATCGCTCCAGCGATTCCTTCAAGCGGCATCACCTTGTTGACCGCGCCGCACTTGATAGCCTCCTTCGGCATGCCAAAAACGATACAACTGGCCTCATCCTGCGCGATTGTCATTGCTCCTGCCGTCTTCATTTCGAGCATTCCCCTGGCGCCGTCGTCACCCATTCCTGTCAAGATGACTCCGACCGCATTCTGCCCGGCATAGCGGGCGGCAGAGCGAAACAAGACATCGACTGACGGGCGGTGGCGGCACACAAGCGGTCCATCCTTTATTTCGACGAAATAGCGTGCGCCGCTTCTCTTGATCAGTGTGTGATGATTGCCCGGCGCAATTAGTGCCCGTCCGCGCAGCACGGTGTCATTGGTCTCTGCTTCCTTAACGGTAATGCTGCATAAACCATCTAGTCGCGTGGCGAAGGCGCGAGTGAAAAGCTCCGGCATGTGCTGCACGATCACGATACCCGGGCAATCAGATGGGAATGCCTCCAGCAGAGTCTTGAGCGCCTCCGTCCCTCCCGTGGAAGCGCCGATGACTACAACTTTTTCAGTCGTCTCGAGCATGGCGTTTGTGGCACGGGAAAGAATTGCGTCCGCGGTCAGCTTCGGCTCCACGGAGTGGCTTGGGCGCAGCAGGTGCAACCGCGCCCCTGCCGCAGCTTTCACGGCTTGGCAAAGCACGATGCACGAGTCCTCAAGGAATTGTTTCGTTCCATAGCGAGGTTTGGTAATGATATCGACCGCCCCGTATTCAAGAGCCTTAAGAGTACTTTGTGCAGCATCTTCGGCAAGGCTCGAACAAATCACAACCGGTATCGGGTGTTGTGCCATGATCTTTTTCAGAAAGGTCAGTCCATCCATCCGCGGCATCTCGATATCCAGGGTGATGACATCCGGCACTTGTTCAGCAATCCGCTCTGCAGCCACAAAGGGGTCGCCGGCGGTTCCAATAACCTCGATCTCCGGGTCGGACGCAAGCACTTCACTCAGCGTTTGACGAACTACTGCGGAATCGTCCACAATCAGGACGCGAATCTTCGGTGTGCTCATCCGTTCGTCTCCTTTGCTCCACGACGCCGTGATGGATGCCCCGAAGTATGCTTGAGCCTGCGAAGCTGGACTTCGCCATTTCCGGTATTGAAATGAATGTTCAAGCCCGATTTTCCTCGCAGGCTTGACGCAGCAACTTGAAGACCCTCAGTGCGTAGAACCTCTAGTGCCGTATTGCAATTTATGCTGCCGACGGTATCTCGTATGGGGGCATCCTCGCTCCCGAGCAATACGTCGGCGCCCCCAAACAGCTTTACCTGCACCTCCGTGCGATCAGCACCCAGTCCGTCGAATTTCCGCGCGAGATCGCGAATGCAAAAGTCCACATAGCGGTAGCCGACTTCTGGATTCACTCCCAGTGAATAACCATCGGGACACCTTGGCAGCATGGCATGGCAGAGCGCACCGATGCCGAGCCTCTTACTCCAAAAGGTAACGCCGACGCATGATCCGAGCAGTGTTCGGATCATGGTGGGTTCGCGAGCGAGATACATCTCGCCTGGTTGCAGATAAACCTCTGCCAGCTCGGCTTCATGGTCTGGCATTAGCTCTCCTGTAAAGGGCCGGCGCTATCGGAAGTAGAGGAAGGTCCATTCCATGCAGCGTCTCGGAGTGGCCAACAAAGCAATACCCTCCGGGCATAAGTTGCTGGATCAGTTTTTGGAGAATCTGCTCTTGGGTGGCCCTGTCGAAGTAGATGATGACGTTGCGACAGAAGATCATGTCTGCCTTCTCAGTCATCCTATAGTCAGCGTCCTTGAAGTTCAATCGCCGGAACTCGACTAATTGGCGCAACTCGGGCACAACCCGAAGGAGATTTGAACTGCGATCGCGGCTGCGCATGAAATACTTTTTGCGTAGATCAGATGTAACAGGCCTCACAGCTTCCTCACTGTAGATTCCCAAAGCTGCCTTCTTTAGAACCGTGTTGGAGAGATCAGTAGCGAGAATTCGAAACTGAAAACCGGGATGGGTTAGTCCAAACTCGCTCATCACGATTGCAAGCGTGTACGGCTCTTCGCCGGTTGAGCAGCCTGCGCTCCACGCCAGAACCGGCCGCTCGCAGCCTTTTCGAGCGATTAGTTCTGGAAGAGCCTTCTGTGTCAGGAACTCGAAGTGTTCCGGCTCCCTGAAGAAGTCGGTCTTGTTTGTCGTAACCACATCGAGAAAATGTGCGATCTCATCTTTCTGACCCTGGTGACCGAAAAGGTATTCGCAATACTCTGAAAATGAAGCAAGGTTCAGGCTCTTGAGCCTCCGCTTGATGCGAAGTTCAAGCATTGTTTTCTTGTCGATATTCAGATTTATGCCCGATTGCGCGTAAATAAAACTGCGCAGCCGGCCAAAATCGGAATTAGATATTGCTTCGTCGCGGCTGCTCATAGGTTGAAAGGGGGCGCCTGCGCGCCCCGTCCCTTTCCTCATACTGGGGTCAATGCGTCGTCAAGCTGCTGTTTTGATGCCTTCAACACCGCGCACGGCCACCAGTTCTTCGGCAGAGAAAACGCGGTCGATGTCCAGAATCATGATGAACTCCGACTCGCGCTTTCCCATGCCCTTGATGAAGTCGGTCCGGATTCGCGTGCCGATTCTCGGCGGCGGTTGAATCTGGTCCGGCTCAAGGTCGATGACTTCCTCAACCGAATCTGCCAATGCGCCAATCACAAATGATTCATTTTCAAGCAGCACTTCGACCACCACAATGCAGGTATTTCTTGTTTTGACGGTCTTTGACATCTCGAAGCAAAGTCGAAGATCGACAACCGGTACAACGCTGCCCCGAAGGTTGATCACACCGCTCATAAACTCCGGAGTCCTGGGAATTTCGGTAATTGTCGTGAAATCGAGCACCTCCCTCACCTTGGCGACGTCGGTGGCGAAAACCTCATTACCAAGTTTGAAGGTCAGGTACTGCCGCGATTCAGTAATCTCGGTGACGCTCATATTCCGCTCCTTTCGCATGTTGAACGCGCGCGGACCGCTTGCGGCCCGCGCCGGAATTGATTAATAACGCTCAAAGCCTTTGTCAAGGTCGTCTTCCTTGTCTTTGAGCCTGAGGCTAACCCCGGACTTGGCTACCGCCTTGAGGCCGGCAGGGACAGAGTGGCCGTTTGACCTCGTGGCTCTTTGAGGAGCGGCATTGTTGTGCTTCTGAGCCCTGGCCTGCTGCGGTGGAGCGTGGCCCTCATCCCCAGTGCGGAAGAAGCCCAGTGCGCTGACAAGCTGATCGGACTGGCCGGTCAACTCCTCTGTAGTAGAAGCCATCTCTTCGGAAGCGGAGGCGTTCTGTTGGATCACCTTCTCAAGTTGCTGAAGCGCCTTGTTGATCTGCTCGGCGCCAGTATCCTGCTCCCTGCTTGCGGCTGTGATCTCCTGAACCAGTTCAGCGGTTCTCTGGATATCGGGCACGAGCTTGTCGAGCATCTCGCCCGCTTTCTCCGATACCTTGACCGTCGTCCCTGAGAGTTGGTTGATCTCGCCGGCTGCCTTTTGACTGCGCTCGGCGAGTTTGCGAACTTCCGCGGCAACCACTGCAAATCCCTTGCCATGTTCACCGGCGCGCGCTGCCTCGATGGCCGCGTTGAGCGCCAATAGATTTGTCTGGCGGGCAATTTCTTCAATGATGGAGATTTTGCTGGCAATCTCCTTCATCGCAGCCACCGCCTCCAGCACGGACTTGCCGCTCTCCTGCGCATCCTTCGCCGACTTGTTGGCTATCTTGTTGGTTTGTTGCGCATTTTCCGCATTCTGCTTGATGTTGCTGACCATCTCCTCCATGGAAGATGAAGCCTCCTCGGCGGAAGCTGCCTGAGCAGTGGCTCCATTGGACACCTGCACTGAGGCCGTGCTGATGGACTGGCTAGCTGACGATACTTCACCGGCGATTGCCCGAATATCCGATACCGTTCGGGTCAGGCCGGCGACCATCGACGCGAGAGCTTGCATCAACTTGTCTTTATCGGAACGCTCTCTGAGGACCACCGTCAGGTCGCCATCAGCGATCTGCTCGGCGGCGGCTGTGATGTCGTTCATTGCAACGATGAGCGCATTCAGGTTGTTCTTGATCGTATTGAAGTCGCCAAAGTACGTGTCTGTAATCTGGGCTGGGATGTCGCCCTTGCTGATTAAATCGACGTACTTGGCGGATACATTCAGTGGCGCAATGACTGCGTCGAGAACCGCATTCACACCGAGCACGATCTCGCCATATGCGCCGCGGAACTGATCCGTCTTACCGCGCTCTGACAACTGCCCTGCGCGGGCGGCTTCGGTCAAGCGTCCAAGCTCCCTTTGCAGTCCCTGTAGAACGCTGGCAACGTTGTTGATCGCCTGTTTCATCTTCTCGTGATCGCCCTTGTATGTTTGGGCAATCAGTTCATCGATCTTTCCGTTGGAAACCTGGGTTAGAATACGGTTGCCTTCACCAATGGGCAGCAGAATCGCATCAAGCATGGTGTTTACACCGCGCACAATTTCGGCATACGCGCCCTGGAACTGCTCTGGTTTGCCGCGATCGGAGAGTTGCCCTTCCTTGGAAGCGTCAGTGAGGCGCACCAGTTCCTTCTGTAGACCTTGCAGAACCCCAGCAACGTTGTTGATCGCCTGTTTCATCTTCTCGTGATCGCCCTTGTATGTTTGGGCAATCAGTTCATCGATCTTTCCGTTGGAGACCTGGGCTAGGATACGGTTGCCTTCGCCGATAGGCAACAGAATGGCATCAAGCATGTCGTTAACGCCGCGCACAATCTCAGAGAATTCTCCTTGGAACTGCTCTGGCTTGCCGCGCTCGGAGAGCTGTCCTTCCTTCGAAGCAGCGGTAAGGCGCAACATTTCTTTGCGCAGGCTCTGTAGGACTGTCGCAACGTTATTGATAGCCAGCTTCATCTTCTCGTGGTCGCCCTTGTACGTCTGGGCAATCAGTTCGTCGATCTTTCCGCTGGAGACCTGCGACAGGATGCGGTTGCCTTCGCCGATGGGCAGCAGAATCGCGTCGAGCATGGTGTTCACACCGCGCACGATCTCTGCGTATGCGCCCTGGAACTGCTCCGCCTTGCCGCGATCGGAGAGTTGCCCTTCTTTCGACGCTTCAGTCAGGCGGGCCAGTTCCCTCTGCAGACCTTGCAAGACGCCCGCAACATGGTTGATCGCCTGCTTCATCTTCTCGTGGTCGCCCTTATATGTCTGGGTAATCAGTTCATCGATCTTGCCATTGGAAACCTGCGCAAGAATGCGGTTGCCTTCGCCGATGGGCAGAAGAATGGCGTCGAGCATGGTGTTCACTCCGCGCACGATCTCCGCGTATGCACCCTGGAACTGCTCCGGCTTGCCGCGATCGGAGAGTTGTCCATCCCGTGAAGCTTCAACAAGGCGAGCCAACTCTTTCTGCAGTCCTTGCAGAACGATGCCCACATTGTTCACGGCCAGTTTCATCTTTTCGTGATCGCCCCTGTAGGTTTGGGCAATCAGCTCATCCACTTTGCCGCTCGAGATTTGGGCTAGAATACGATTGCCCTCGCCAATCGGCAGCAAGATAGCGTCGAGCATCTCATTGATGCCCAAAACCATTTCGCAATGGACCCCGGTGAGCTTGTCGGTCTTGCCTCGCTCTGAAAGCCGGCCTTCCTTCGACGCATCGACAAGACGCGCAATCTCGTGAGATACAAGCTGCATCTCGGCATCCTGCGCCTGTTGCCGTTCGTTCCGCGCGTCTTGGATGCCATCTGAATTCGCGCCGTTTCCGTTGTGCACTCCGTGAGACCTGGAGTGTCCCTTCACAGCTGTTGTTGGCATAATTCTCTCCATCCTTTGAAACTGAAATCGTTGAAACGTTCGCTCTTTTAGTTAGGGGAACGATGCGAGCTAGTCTGGATCGTCCCTAGGTATTGGTTTCGCTGCGTCCGGCACGCCCAAAGATTCAAGGAGACTTCGACAGCAAGCCGTCCTTTCCGCGATTCTTTGCCGCATTGGACTCGGGATGCCCGCGCGAGCTTCGAACACTACCCCTGATGACTTCCTGCACCAGCCGATGAGGATCGAGGATCAATGCCACAGTTCCGTTGCCGAGGATCGTGGCGCCGGATACAAACTGCACCTGGCGGTAGAATCGTCCCAGGCTCTTGATCACTGTTTGGTGGTCGCCCAGGACTTCGTCTACAACGAAGCCGTATCGCCCTTCCTCGGTTTCAGTGATCATGATCTGTTCCAGTTCGGGACGCTCCGTCTCTATATCGAAGAAATCCCTAAGCCGGATATATGGAACAAGCTCCCCGCGTATGTTGGCCACATGCTTGCCATTGGCCTTCTCAATGTCCTGTCTCGTCAATTCGACGCATTCGAGCGTGTTGGCCAGCGGCAGCACAAAAAATGCCTGACCCACACGCACCAGCAGCCCGTCGATAATGGCCATCGTGAGTGGCAGGCGCAGCGTAACGCTGGTGCCTGAACCGAATTTGCTCGCGATGTCGATTCTTCCGCGCAGTGCCTCCACGCGCTGATGGACTACATCCATCCCGACTCCGCGTCCAGAGACGTCTGTGACTTGCTTCGCTGTAGAAAAGCCCGGCATCAATATGAATGAGAAGATTTCAGTTTCGGTAAGATTCGCATCTGCGGAAGCAAGGCCGTTCTGGACAGCGCGCGCACGCACTGCATCCGCATCGATGCCGCGCCCGTCGTCCGTTACGCCAATAAGAACATTGGCGCCGGAGTGCCGGGCCGATAAATGAATCGTCGCCATCGGAGGCTTGCCTGCTGCAACTCGTGTCTCAGGAGATTCGATGCCATGGTCCATGCTGTTGCGAATCAAATGCATCAAGGGGTCGTTTAGCTGATCGATGACCGTCTTATCCAGTTCGGTGTCGGCGCCCTCGACGGTAAGCTCGACGTTCTTATGCAAATCCCGCGCCAGATCGTGGACCAGCCGCCGGAATCGCTCGAATGTCGCTCGAATCGGCAGCATCCGAATGCTCATCGAGTTCTCGCGAAGCGCAGTGGTCAGGCGTTCGATCTCTTCTGAAACAGCCATTATGTCGGGATCGTCGCGGCCTGCCGAAATCTCTACCAGGCGTGCCTGCACAGTGACAAGCTCGCCGACCAGGTTAACAAACTGGTCAAGCTTCGCTGCTGGCACGCGAATGCTGGATGCACCGTCTGGCTTGTCGTGCTCGCGGCGTCCGGGATTGTTGCGCTGTTCCTCAAACGGCTTCGCAGTCAGTTCGGGCAAGGAGGAAGATTGCTTTGCCGCTGGCTCAATTGTCAGCTCACAACAATCCTCAACAAAAATGAAAACGTCGCGAATCGTCTCGCGAGACTCAGCTGCGGTCAGGAAAATCTCCCAACTCACGTAGCAGCGTTCCGGATCCAGTTCGCTCAGTGCCGGAACCCCCGCCATGCTGGCCGTGATCCGAGCGTCTCCTAATTGCTTTATGTCGCGCAACAAGAGCAGGGGATTGGTGCCATTCCGCATCAGGGCTGGCCCAGGAGCAAACCGGATGAGCCACTCCTGAATCGCGCCTTCTTTTTCCGGATGATCAGCGAGCGTCGAGGAAGGAGGCGCTTCGGGGTGCTTTGTGTCGGCAATTCCCGTAAGTTCTTCGAGCCGTGCTACGATGCCGGACGCGACCGCACCATTCGCGCCGCTTTCGCCAGGCGGTTCATCCAACATTCTCTTGATCAGGTCAACCGCTTCCAGAGAGAGGTCGATCAGCTTGGAGGTGACGATGAGCCGTCCTTCGCGGATTTCGTCATAGGCCGTCTCGAGATGATGTGTAAATGCAGCCACTTCATCAAAACCGAACATGGCTCCCGAGCCCTTGATGGTGTGCATCGAGCGGAAGACTCGTCCGACAAGTTCGCCGTCGTTGGGCCTTTCGTTCAGTTCAAGCAGCGACGATTCCAGTTCTACGAGAACCTCGCGGGCCTCTTCAAGAAAGGCCTGCCTGTGCTTATCGATGATGTTCGCGTTTGACAACTGGGGCTCAGATCTTTCGTTGCTATCTATTGTTGGAATTCAAACTTCGCAAGGCCGGCATTGGTCACTGCAGCTGAGATCTCATCGGGAACAGAGCCCTCAAGTGCGAAAAGGATTCCTGCTTTTGCTGCATCACGCTCGGCGGCATAAAGCAACTGCAAGGCCGTAATGTCCAGCTCCGTCGCGCCTTCCAGCGTCAACCTGATCTCCTTGTTCGACGCCAGGGCATTGAGAAAAACGCTCTTCATCTCCGCAGCGGATGCAATATCAATGGCGCCCTCCAGGCGAACGAGGGACGTGTTCTCCCTTTCTTCGACTGTTGCAGGCATGTTCAACTCCTTCAAAGAACACACAAGTGTTCCTGATTCCACTGGGCAGGTCCGAGGGGCAATTGATTCGATTGGCTTTCAACTTACGGCTACAAATGGCCGGAACAATCTCTTACTTCCTGCGAAAAATCTGACACAGGGCCCGTGCAGAGTTGGCAACCATTCCATTACCAAAGATGGCAAGGTTACTCTGGAGCCATTACTATCGGCATGTTCAGCTTAGCGTTCAACGATTTCTCATCAATTTCAAATCAAAGCGGAGCTAAACTATCCACTTCTTAGGACAGCACGTCGAGCGCCATTCACTCTTGGGCTCAGTTGGGTATGTTCAGTTCGCCACTCTTTGAGTTGAGTCCCGCTTTAGCTTGCCCGGGAAGTGTCTTCACACCCATGTTGTCGTTCGAATGGAGACTGCCGTGCGCTACCGTTGGCATTGCGGACATTCTCGCCGCAATAATCAACAGATCATCGATGCCTTGTAGCACCTCGTTTGGCTCGTTCATGAATGTAGCGTCCACGAAGGTGTCACAATTGCTGGAAGAGTCTGAAATGGAAGCAACCGGTACATGGGAACCGGAGGCTCGGATCAAGAAGGTGAGTCTCTCCCTGCTTTCGGCGGGAATGGAGTGATTCAAGAGGACCAAATCGAAGTCACCACTGCGGAAGTGATCGATTGCGTCTCTTATCGACCCCACCGAGGTGACGAGGTATCCATTAGATTGCCAGACTGAACTTAGCGTGTCGGTCCAAGATGAATCCAAGCCAACCGCGAGAATGACAGCTGTCCGCATAGATACGTCAACACCTCGAATTCGGCACATCTAACCTTCAACTCAGGCAGTCCGAAATCGAACTCGTTTCTTGTTGGGCCCATTCCAGTTAAAGCAGGGTCCGCTAAGACCGCCGGCCGATGAACTGCTGGACTTCTCGCAAAACGAGTAGTGGTCAACCTCCACTATGCGCGAAAAATCATTGCGCAGTCTGTCTCAAACTGCTCATTTTGGAGAGACTTCTTTAAGTTCTTTTGTTCGCATGTGCGGAGCGCTATATGCCGTGCCCTGATCAGAGTGAATGGTTCGATCGCTTGAACTGCCTTTCGACCAAACGAGCATCAACACATCCTTTCCGACCTTGTTTTCGCGCAATTCGGCCGCAAATTTTCTCACAGGATCGGTCGGCTTACGGTCGTTCTCAAGGATGACATCACCGGGCTGAATGCCTGCGTCGGCAGCGGGGCTGGCAGGACGAACGTTTTGGACCACTACTACATCCAGATGGTAGGGCACGCTGAACTGCTGCCCGGCTTCGAGCGTAGGATTGCCGGCCTCCGGACCAGCCTTTCCGTTCGGTTGCGCATCGTCGCCGCCGTTGCCCGCCACTTCAAAGTTGCCGTGGAATTCGCCCACCGTGAGATTCAGTGTTGCCGGCTTGTCGTCGCTGCGGGAAACTCCCTCACATTACTCACTTGACCGTCGGTGACGACACCGACCGGATAGCTTCGGCAGCTTTCCTGTCGAAGTCTTCCATTTGTGTGCAGAAGTTCATTGCTGGTTCAACAGAACCACCATTCATTCTCCGCGGTAGGCCAATTCTTTTGTAGCTTCCCAATTGACAGCGATCGCAGCCTTTGTGTCCACGTTCGTGTCACCTTGTACACGGCGTGTGTGAGCTGACACGTTCCTCGTCGCCAATCCTACCCATAACATCTTTGTTTTCAATCGATAGCGTTTGGAGAATCGCTTGCACTTTGTCTGGGCGCAGGCAATTTGAAAACGAAATCGGGGGATGCGATGAAAGCTCTGATGCTCAGCAAGTTGGCGATGGTGGCAGTGGCGGCGATTGTGATGGCGGTACAGGCGATGGCGCAAAAGGCAGCAAAGCCGCAGCCCGCCGTGCAGCAGAACAAGGTTCAACGCGTAATCGTTGTGAGCCTACAGGACCGCAAATTGGCGCTGGTTGAGAACGGGCAGGTCAAGAAGGTCTACAGCGTTGCGGTAGGCAAACCTTCGACGCCCAGCCCGGTGGGGAGCTTCACCATCGCGCGGCGCGTCGCTAATCCGACTTATCACCACAATGGCAAGACTGTCCTTCCGGGAACGGGCAATCCGGTAGGCACGCGCTGGATGGGCCTCAGCATTCCCGGCTACGGAATCCACGGAACCAATGAACCCAACTCCATCGGCAAACCCGTCTCGCATGGATGCATCCGCATGGCCAGGAAAGACCTGGAAGAGTTCTACGAGTTGGTGTCAGTCGGCGACGAAGTGGAGTTGGTTGGGAAGCGCAACGAGGAGACGGCGCAGCTATTTGGCGACGGCGAGAAGCCGGCCGCCCCTGCAGAGCCGGTTTTGATGGCCATGGCCACGCCGGCGGAAGCGCCGGCAGTCGTAACGGCGCAGGCGCCTGACGTTGCTGACACTCAGCAGGCGAATCAAGTCATGATCGCGGCGCGGTAAGGAGGCTCGAAGATGAATCTGCTCAACGAAACAATGAACGGAATGGGAGCAGTGCTGCTGCCGGTTGCAGCGGGGTTGCTCTTCGAGGAGTTGACCTTTGGAGGACTGGTCCGGCTGCTGCTTGCTCCACGACCGGAAGCCAGAAGATGCGGGGTCCCCATCGACAGGTCTTCGTCGATGGGGTGCAGATGCGCGGTCCACAGCGACAGGTCTTCGTCGATGGGATGCAGACTAACTGAGCACAATCACAAAGAAGGAGAAGGACGATGATCGCATTGAAGCTGTTATTGACGGTTGCGGGAGTGCTGCTGCTGGCTACCGCTGTGGCAATTCCACTGTATGGACTCTGGCTGCGCATTCAAATGGCGTGCCGCAAGGCCGGAGGAGAAGAGATTCCGGATGAACCGAAAGAAATTGAGTGGCGCGGTCCGGCAGCTCTCGTGTTGGTGGCTTGTCTGCCGCTTCTCGTGGCAACGAGCATCGTGGTGGTGCCCAGCGGAATGGGCGGCGTGCGGGTGAGCCAGTTTAGCGGCACACTGCCGGGCACGCTCTATCCAGGCCTGCATTTCGTCACCCCCCTGGTTGAGAGCGTCGAGACTTTTGGCCTCCGCGATCACCTCTTCACCGCGGGTCTGGCGGAAGAGGGCGCGAAGCCAGGAGCGCAGAAGAAGAGCCGGAAATCGAGAATCACGAATAGCGAAACACTCCGTACTCGGTCACCTTCGTGGTCGCTGTTTTTCGGATATCGATCGAATAATCAACTTGCCAAGACCCTTTGTGACGAAGGGAGGGTCAGCCTGAGCCTCGGCGGCATCAAGCAATTCCCGAACCGCCGGCCTGCTTAAAGCGGCTACGCTATCGAGTTTTACGAATCGATTCTGATTCCCCCCGCCTTGCAAGATACCGTGCGGATCAGGTAGCGTGGCGCCGCTGTAGAAGTTGAGACCTAGTCCTTTGGCGTTTGCCGCAAGCGAGACTACGCAATCTGAGGGTCGCTCTGTTGTGCAATAGCCGATCACGAAGAAGTTATAGTTGTCATACACTAATTCGTTTGCTGCCGGGAACCGCTTGCGCATTACGGATCTGCATTCGCGAATCAGCTTACCCATAGCGGGCTCAAATTTGGCGACAAAGCCCTTTAGCTGCTGTTCCGGGGTAACAGACATGCATTGCATGTTACTGCGCTTTCTTTCGCAGTTCAAGACAATTGACTGACAACAACAAGAATCCGCAAGTTGCGAACCGAAACCAGCGTTCGCTTCCTGGGAGCTGAGTCTTCCGTGGTTTCGGCTGCCCCTTCTGCATTGCTGGTTCATCCACGCCGTCCGGTACTCGACTTGAAAAACTCATTCAATCGTTGCGGTAGAGCGCACAAAATGCGACAGGCGGGCCGCGAATGAGGGCGCCGTGCAATCACAGCGTGATACCGCTTCGGCTGGGTAGCCCTGAACGGGGCTTGGTCTGCCGGCCAGATCTTCGCGAGTGACTGCGGCCTGAGCTTCAGATATAATCCCTGTCAACAAAGCTTTTGATCCACGACCCATGGGCCCCGTAGCGATGGAGGTCCGCATGAAACCTCGGGTTTTGTTGGCGGTTCTGCTGTTTTGCCTTAGCTGTGCAGCGAGCGTGGCCGTTGCGCAAAAGGCTCCGGCCCAGAAGACCGTTTCAGCGGTCGTTGTCAATGCAGGCCTGCAGCCTGCCCAACCCGTCCCCACCGTCCGCATTTCACTCAGCTATCTTGACGGCTCGGTGCGCGTCACCGAATCGCGCGATGTAACCAACCACAACGGGCAGGCGTGGCTGGATGTGTCGGAAGATGTGGCTTAGCGCGGGGGCCTGCGCCTTGAGATCGGCGGCGCCTCCAATCTGGTGATTTATCAACCGGCCGACGGCCAGCTGACCGCGCTGCCGACAACTATCACAATCAGCTTGCTGCCCAAAGGCTCGGCCGCGTTGCTGGGTCCGATGCAGATCGAGGCCATGCTGCACCGGACGTTGCTTCAGGTGAACAGCCTGCAGAAGCAGGTTGCAGCGTTAAAGCAGAACGGGACAGCGCAGAGCCAGCAGCCGGATCTCGGCACTGCGGTTGCCGATTGGGCACAGGCCAATGGCTTCTCCTCTGCCAAAGCTGATGAGCAGGTGCAGCAGTGGGCCGAAGGGATTCAGAAGCAATCAGGGCAGGCCACACTCGAACAGAAGGCCCTGGCGGAACTGGCGCTCAAGCACTATGGTGCTGCCGCGCAACTCTTCAATCAAGCGGGCGATGCAGACCGGCAGCAGATTGGTGCGGATGACGCGGAAGAGCAGGCCTTCCAGGTGAAGATGAAGGCTCTGCAGGAGCAAATGAAAGCCGCGCAGGAGGCGCACGAGGCACTCGTCGAAAAGGGTCGGAATTCGCTGAGCAAATGCCTTGAGGACAGCGAGCAGGCGGCCGGAGCGGATCAGCTGAACAGGCAGTACCACGAAGCCACACAGACGCTCGAAAAAGCCGAAGCCACGGCACAAGCCGAATACAAGAAACACCCTGACGACAAGGGTTTCCACGAACTCTGGATTCGCGCGGTTTTCGATACGGCGAATGGGCGCATGGTGGAGGGTCACAACTCCTCTGCCGGCCAGGGTTCCACGCTGCTGGCCCAATCTGTGGACAGCTTCAAGTCGCTTGCGCGCGAGTATTCCGCATTAGGGAATCACAAAAGGGCTGCAGCAGCACAATTTGGCCTTGGCGCAGCGCTGACATGTGAGAGCGAGCGCTCCGATGGGGACGACGCGGCAGCCCCTCTCGCCCAGGCTGTGCAGGCCTTTCAAGGTACGCTTGAGCTTATCACCAAAGCGGATCAACCCAAGGCGTGGGCTGCGACACAAGAGTTCCTCGGCGGTGACTTCGAGTCAGAGAGCGAGCACGCCAGCGCTGACATGGCAGTTAGCTTCCTGAATCAGTCAGTACATGCCTATCAGAATGCGCTAGAGGTCTTCACGAAGGCCGATGCACCCCAAGATTGGGCCATGACGCAAATTCTCATCGGGATCGCGCTCAAAGATGAGGCAAAGCACGCCCATGGAGACGAGGCGACGGCGCTGCTCGATCAGGCCGTCCGGGCCGGTCAGAATGCGCTCGAGGTCTTCACGAAAACCGATACGCCCAAGGACTGGGCCTTGGCGCAGGCAGCCCTCGGCCCTGCCTTGATAGAAGAGGGCCGCAGCAGCGCCGGGGACAAGAGGAGCGCTCTGTTCGATCAAGCAGCGCAAGGCGATCGGGCCGCGCTTGAGGTCTATACGAAAACCGATGCACCCAAAGAGTGGGCCCGCACGCAGGCAGCCCTTGGCGCCACTCTGACTCTGGAGGGCCTTTACGCCAGCGGCGACAAGGCGATCGACTTGATGGATCAGGCGGCGCAAGCTATCCGCAGTGCGCTCGAGGTCTACACGAAGGCCGATGCGCCCAAGGATTGGGCCGCGTGGCAGGGAACCCTTGGCACTGTCCTGACAGAAGAGGGCAACCGTAGCAGCGGGGAAAAGGCGAGAGCCTTGTTCGATCAGGCGGCGCAAGCCGAACGGGCGGTGCTTGAGGTCTATACAAAAGCCGATGCGCCGCAGGATTGGGCGCACGCGCAAAAGGACCTCGCCAGCGCCTTGGATGGTGAGGCCGGGCACACCAGCGGCGACAAGGCAATCGCCTTGCTGGACCAAACGGCGCAAGCTGATATGGCCGCGCTTGAAATCTATACCAAAGCCGACGCACCTCAGAACTGGGCGGAGACGCAATACGGCCTCGCCGACGCTTTGCACGATGAGTCCAAGCAAGCCGACGGCGACAAGGCAATTGCATTGCTGGACCAGGCTGTGCAGGCTTACAGGAGCGCGATTGAGGCATATACCAAAGCCGACCAGCCAAAGTCATGGGCCCCAACACAAAATAATCTCGGCATTGCACTCTACGAGGAGGCGCAACGCGCCACCGGCGAGAAGGCGACCGCTCTGCTGAATCAGTCGGAGCAGGCGGAAAGAAGCGCGCTAGAGGTCTTCACGAAAAGCGATGATCCCAAGAGCTGGGCCAATTCAGAGTGTTACCTGGGTCTCGCGCTCTACGGTCGTGCACTCTACGTGGAGGCACAGGGCGCTAGTGACGACAAAGCAATTCCCCTGATCGGCCAGGCGGTGCAGGCGTTCCAAAGTTCTCTCGAGGTCTACACCAAGGCCGACGATCCAGACAACTGGCTTTCGGTTCAAAATGACCTCGTCATGGCACTCTCCGACGAAGCCAATCGCAGCAGCGGCGACAAGGCGATCGCCTTGTTCGATCAGCTGGTGCAGGCAAATCGGAGCTTGCTTGAGGTCTACACCAAGGCCGACGCACCTCAGGACTGGGCCCAGAAGCAAATCAACCTTGGCATTGCGCTCTATGGGGAGGCGGAGCGCGCAAATGGTGACAAGGCGATCGCGCTGCTCGATCAGTCCGCACAAGCTTATCGGAGCGCTCTTGAGGTGTACATAATAGCCGGTGCGCCCCAGAATTGGGCAATAGCGCAAGACAACCTCGGCATGGCTTTGGCCTATGAGGGGAAGCGCGCGAGCGGGGACAAGGCGATTGACTTGTTAAATCAGGCGGCGCAGGCCTATCGGAGTGAAATTGAGGTGAACACGAAAGGCGATGCGCCTCAGGCCTGGGCTACGGCGCAATTTAACCTGGGCGATGTGCTGACGACCGAAGGCATGCTCGCGAATGATGACAAGGCTCTTGCCTTACTCGACCAGGCGGCGCAGGCCTTGAAGAGTGCGCTTGAGGTCTACACGAAAGCGGGCACACCGCAGGATTGGGTCAAGACGCAATGTTCCCTTGGGACCGGCCTCCTGCAGGAGGGTGAACTGGCTAATGGAAACAGGGCAGCCGTCGTGCTCGATCAGGCGGTGCAGGCATTCAATAGCGCGCGTGAGCTTTACACCAAGGCCGAGCATCCCCAGGAATGGGCCGAAATAGGATTGAATTTAGCCGAGGCTAACCTTGCGGCAGGAAGGTTTGACGAGTGCCTGGCGCAGATCGCAAGCGCGAAGAATGAGACTTTGAGTGAGTCGATTGTCATCGGCCGGGATTCCATGCAACTTGCCTGCGAGTGGGGTTCGGCAAACAAGAGCGCAGCCCAAACAACTGAGAAGGCGTTGCTTGCCAAGGTCACTGGCATAACGGCCGGAGCCTGGACCGTTTCCGGGTTGAATCACGTCCTTCTTAACTCTTCTGTTTTTGCTACGGGCCGCGCTTCCTGGATTGCACTCTTCACCTCCCTCCAGAACGGCGACAGTTCCGGCATGTCCTCGGCCTTGCGTCAACTTGAGCCAATTTTGCAATAATGACTGCTATGTTCGAAGCTAGATATGACGTATTCCTCAGCTACTCGCGAACAGACACGGAGCGGGTGGCGCCATTGCGCGACGAACTGCGCCGCATGGGATATCGCGTGTTTTTCGACGTGCAGTCGATCGATCCTGGCGAAGAGTGGAAGCGTCGTCTGGAGCGGTCGATCAGCGGCTCGCGCACGCTGGTGCTGTGCTGGTCAGAGCACACGCGCGACTCCGATTACATTACATTCGAGTATTCGCGCGCCGAGGCGCTGCATAAACCAATCTTGCCCTGGCTGCTGGATAAGACACCTCTGCCGGCCATGCTTGAAGTTCAGGGCATCACAACCCCAGACGCCGCACAAGCCGCGGCTCAACTCAAGCGCGCGCTGGGCTCGACGCTCGGGCGCAGACGCAAACTCTGGGCGGTGATCGACGTGCTGCTGGCATGCCTGGCCGGTTTGGCGCTGTGGTTCGCTCTTCGTCCTCCTCCACCATGGCAATTCAGCGCAGAGGTCACCGACCGGGTCACCGGAGTGCCTGTCGCAGGCGTCGAGGTGGACGTGAAGATCGGTCAGGGCAAAATGAACCGAGCTTTCACGGGCAGCGACGGCACGTGCGCGATCCAGCTTCCGCAGCCGGAGCCAACGACCGTTCACATTTTTCTGAGTAAGGACGGCTATGAACGAGACGAGTTGGTAGTCCCGGCCAACAAGGTCTTCAAAACCGACATGGTGAAGGTTCCGTAGAACCCTTCCGATGCAAGGTGATCGGATATCAGGTGTTAGCTGAGGTCTCCAATTAATCGTCGATAAGTCTTTCCGGTGCCAACCATGGGAGCCTGGTTCTTGATGTGACTTGGCGGTCATGAACCGGATGGATCGGCTTCTCCGGCCAATACACTCGCTTCGCTCTCGCGCGCCTTCCGCCTTGCCGGTCACGAGGCTGTCGTCTGCGACAACGCTGCGCGCGCGCTCGAACTCGCCCGCACGCAGCCCTTCGATTTGATACTCAGTGATGTGGTCATGCCTCGCCGCGACGGACTCTCGCTGCTCGAAGATCTGAAGGCTTTCGGCGTTGCCGCCCCTGTGGTGATGATGAGCGGGCAGGCGCATATCGAGATGGCCGTGCGCGCCACGCGGCTGGGCGCGCTGGACTTTCTCGAGAAGCCGCTTTCCACTGAAAAGCTGCTGGTGACAGTTGAGAACGCGCTAAAGCTGACACGCCTGGAAAACGAAAATCAGGATCTAAGCACCCGCGAGGGCAAGCACACGCTGGTCTTTACCGGCGAAACCATGCGCCGTGTGATGGCACAGATTGAGCGCGTAGCCGCCAGTGAAATACGCGTATGTATTTACGGTGAGACCGGTACCGGCAAAGAGCTGGTGGCGCGAACGCTGCATGAAAAGAGCAATCGTGCAACAGGACCGTTCGTCACGCTCAACTGCGCGGCCGTTCCCGCCGAGCTCATCGAGAGCGAGCTCTTTGGCCACGAGAAAGGATCGTTTACCGGCGCGGCCCAGCGCCACACGGGCAAATTCGAGCAGGCCCATCGCGGCACTCTCTTTCTCGACGAGATCGGCGATATGCCGCCTGCCGTGCAGGCCAAGCTGTTGCGCGTGCTCGAAGAGGGCGAGGTCGAGCGCATCGGCGCTGCCAAGCCCACAACAGTGGATGTGCGCGTAGTTGTGGCCACGCATCGTAACCTTGAGCAGTTGGTCGCTTCCGACCTATTCCGGCGCGATCTCTACCATCGCGTCGTTGTCTTTCCATTGGAGTTGCCACCGCTGCGTCAGCGTCCGGAAGATCTGCCCGCGCTGGTCGAACACTTTGCGCGCCAGGTCAGCGCGCAGAACGGTTGGAAGCCCGTACCCTTTGGCGATGAGGCGATCGAGACACTCAAGCAGTACGCATGGCCGGGCAATATTCGGAAACTGCGCAATGTCGTCGAACGGCTCTTGCTTCTGGCCGGAACCGTGGTCGATGTTGAGGCTGTTTACCTCGCTTTGCCCGCCGCTCACTCTTCGCATCAAGCGGCCAGCAATGGAGATCCAAACGTCTCGGGTCCGCTGGCAGAGCGGGTTTTGGCATTCGAAAGGGCGCAGGTGCTCAAAGAACTAGAGCGGCATAACCGCCATATCACCCAAACCGCCAAGGCCCTTGGACTCGAACGCAGCCACCTCTACAAGAAGTGCCAGCAGTTGGGAATCGATCTCAAGAGCCTTGATGAACGGGAGTGATCAGGCTGCCTCAACATTCTTCTGTTATTTCAATTCGACATCGGCCCTTTTGCCGTCGTCAAGGTAAAGGTCGCCGAATCAATTTTGATATCAACGATCTTCGAATCAGCAATCCTCAGGCTGCCGGATGCGTCCTCGCGAACCCACAAGCCGTGTCGCCCTTTCACTCCAATTCCACAATTCGGAATCGCAATATTCTCAAGCAGAACATCGGAAAGCGTCACCTGGCCTCTTCTCCCCGGTGACACGACACTGAACCCATCCGATAGGCTGTCTCTGATCAGAATGTTGTTGATCCTCAAACCTGAAATACTGCGTCGATCCACGCAAAGCTGGAAGGCGGCACGCCAGTTCGATTGGTCAAGGCCGCCGCATCGAATCAGATCGCAGTTCCGCACAGCAGTAATGCCGCTGAAGTTGTTGTCAATCTTCAGACTCTCGTCGGAAGTTGGAAACGTCGAACTGATCAGGATCCCGCAGCCGGAGCTGATGTCTGTAAAAAGGCAATCCTCAATCCGGTTGTTTGCCCCGCCATAGATAGCCCCGCCGTTGGCAAGGAATGGCGACTGACCTGTACAGTGGCGAAATACATTATTTCCCGGCAGTGGCGTTTCCTGTGTGAAGCTCTGATCGGACGCAGTCGGCCACATCGCAAAGCAATCGTCACCGGTGTTGCGAGTCGTGCAATTCTGAACCACGGAATTGTGCACATCGACGCAGAAGTTGATTCCGTCCGCGAGCGTGTTGCGAATACGGCAGCCTTCAATGACTATGTTGTTGCAGACATAGAACCACATCCCCACCTTGGTGTGTTCCACCCATAGCCGGGACACCGTGCAATTCGTCCCGTGGGCTCCAAAGATTCCGTCGTTCTGTTCGTTGTCATCGCGTTTCTTTACTCTTCCCAGCAACGCGAAATCGGCGAGGTGGCTGTTGTTTCCGGCGAGCTTGAACCTCAGCCTGCGGTCGGGATGAACATAGAGTTCCTCATCGCCAACAAATGTCGTGTGCCACATTCCTGCACCCTGCACGGTCACATTCGAAGGAAGAGTAATATCGCCGGTTAGTTTGTAATCGCCGGCTGGAATCCACACTGTCCTACCCTGCTTAGCCGCCTCCGCGATGCACTTCCGCAAAGCTTCTGTATCGTCGGCTTGACCTTTTCCATCCGCGCCGAACGCACTCACCGAAAGCGAATTGGACGGTTGCAGCATTGGTCGGGCAATGTTCTCCAGGTCGACAAGATCGACGATGAAATATGGTGCACCACCCTCGGGCTTTTGCAGGCGAATAACATCCCCCTTCGCCAATGCCAGTTCCTTCAGGCGAACTTCGTCATAAAAGTTCCGCGGGCTGCCATCTTTGGGGTCGTTCGAGAACGGGTAGTTTCCATAACGCCATGTATACTTCGATGTGACAGGAACCTGTCTCAGCAATTCTCCATTGAGATAAAGATTGAATGTTGAGTCAATCCCGTTTCCGTCTTCTGAATCCGGAAGGCAATAGCGCACTACCATCGCATTTGCGGGCGCATGTACGGTAAACTCGACATACTCCCCGGCAGCAGCCAGCTTCACATATTGCTGTTTCGACGATTCCATTTCGATGAGATATGGGCCATACCTTGGACCAATCACAGTCCCGGTTGTCTTCATATCCTCTGCGTGGTACGTTTTCCACGGAATATCCGCTCCAATTCCCGCGCGACCGGCGCTGAAACTGAGGTCCGGCTGCCTCTGGTGATCCTCCGCAAAACACGGTTCTGATAGGCCACCCAGCAGGGTGGCGCCTGATACTGCGACTCCTGCAACAAGAAAGTCTCTCCGATTCATATGCAACCTCATTTTTAGGTATCCATAACTTACCAAAACATTGACGGATTTACGAAGTCGTACGAAATTCCCCTACGCTTGACTCGGTCCAGCAGCCGCATCATTCTGGCGAACGGAACACTTCAATTAGACGCAACTAAGCGTCCTTTTTAGAGCATTTCACTGAGACGCATTTGCCAGGCGCACAAACAGCGGATTGTCCGGTGACCACAAAGGTATGCTTTCTCCTGTTGGTCGGAGCAGCGACCACCTCGACGGAGTCATTCAATATCTTGATGTTGAACCTGTCTCCCTTGTACGCCAGGTTGAACTGCAACTTTTTCCACGTTTTGTAGAGCCTCGGATTGATCGCTACTTGCTTTTCATCGGCCCTTAATCCGCCAAATCCAAACACCGCTGTCATCCACGCACCGCCATTCGCGGCCGGATGCGAGCCTCCCATAAAGATGGTCCCCACATGCACATTGTATTTGGCTTCAATGTCGATTTTAGCCGTCTTCAGAAAATACTTGTAGGCAAAAGCCAAATTGCCGAACTCCGCCGCAACCATGGCATACGCGCAGGCGCTGAGACTTGATCCATGCTCGGTGCGAGGCTCGTAGTATTCCCAGTTCGCTTTCTTTACCTCGACCGAATACCGATCTTTGAACAAATTCAGCATCAAAACCACATCTGCTTGCTTTATCACTTTGGTCGGTACTGCAAGGCCCTGACCTGCGCCAAGATACTCATCGGGATGGAGCTTCTTCGCTCTCAGTTTTTCGATGGTGGTATCTTCCAACTTAAAATATCCATCGAACTGTTCAATAAGTCCGGATTTCCGATCCGGAGCGGGTACATAGAGCGACTTTGCCGCCTCAGCGAAGAAAGGCAGCTCATGCTCGATTTTGATTTTTCTAACCAAACTCTTTAATTCATCCGGGTGCCTTCGGGCCATGTATTTCACAGCCGAGTTGGCGATTTCGAATGTTGCTTTGACAACCATACTGGTAAACGCGTTGTTGTTCACCTGCTCGTGATACTCATCCGGTCCAATGACATCAAGCATTTCATAGCGATTCTTGTCTTTCTTGAAGTATGCATATGAGTAATAAAACCGCGCGCACTCCAATATGACCTCGGCTCCTCCTTCCAGCAACACAGTATCGTCGCCGGTTAGCCTGAAGTATTCCCACATAGCAATGGCGACATCGCCGCTTATATGAACCTGCTTGTCTCTGAAGTAGGTGCGCAACGGTCGGTTCGTCAGTGGGTCGCCAATGTTGAAGTAGGTGCAGGCATCGTCACCGGTATCTTGACTTTCCCAAGCATAGAACGCGCCCCGGAAGCCCGGTCCTTCGGTACGCGCCTTGCGGCGCGCGCCGTCTAGTGTCTTAATTCGGTACCGAAGTAACTCGACCGCCTTTCCCGGATATGTGTGAAGAAAGAACGGAAACATAAACATTTCTGTATCCCAGAAAATGGCGCCTTTGTACACTTGGCCAGACAGGGATCGGGCGGGAATGGAATTTTGGCTTCCATCAGTCGGGGCAGCAATTAGAAGCTGGAAAATGCTGTAACGCAATGCCCGCTGAGCTTCATCGTCACCATCGATAACTACATCGCAAGAGGCCCACTTCTCGGTCCATCGCGCGTCGTGGTTTTTCAGGCAAGCCTCATAGCCGAGCGCCTTGGCATTTGTGACGGTGTTAATCGCGGAATCTATAACGGACTTCTTAATCCGATCATGCTCTGTATACACTGCAAAGTATTTGTAAAATGTATAGATCTTCTCCGCATCTGCCGAAAGTTCGATAATCCTGAGATTCCGGTTCCCTAGAGTCTTGTGAGTTTCCTTTCCAAAAGTGAGATCAACAGCTTCCGCCACCGCCACCTTTTTTGCAGATTCGTTTGTCACGGCGCCCACCACTAGCGCATCCCCACACTTTTCGGCGCTGAAACGCAGCAAGTGCGGTCCATTTAAATCCCAGATATTGCAATCGATTCCGGTGCTGATCCTGATCTGAGCGGCTTTATCGCATCTGACGCTGAACTTGATTACGCCTAAATTCGGTTTGTCGGCGCTCAAAAATCGACTGGATCGGATACGCAGTGTTTTGTTATCTAACTTGTAGTCCGTTTCTCTTTCAAACATCGCATTTTGCAAATTCAGTGACTGTCGATGCTTCTCTATCGTTGTCACTAGGGCAGATAACGGCTTTCCGTCGAGAGAGATCTGGGTGAATCCGCCATTCGGTGCGTTGACTGGTTCCCGCCATGCATCCCCGACCTTGTCGAAAATGCCTGCCAGAGTGATGCCGACTAACTCCTCCGGACCGAACTCGTCTAGTGTTCCCCGGTAACCCATGTATCCATTCGCAATCTGATAGATGTTGCCATTGCGCATGATACTCTCTTTGTCGTTTGTAAATTTTCCACTGGTTACTTTCCAAGTATCTTTCATATCTGTACCGTGCCTATGACGCTGTTTTTGCTTTCATCGTTTGACTCTTGAACACTGTCTTTGACAAAAATCATCAAAAACCCGGATACAACCATCGACGTGCCACCCAGTACGATTGCATAGATGGCCTGACCATGGAAAATGGTGTGAACTAGCAGACCCAGGATCGCCGCGGCAAGTATCTGCGGAATGACCACAAACAGATTAAATATTCCCATGTAAACGCCCATTTTCTTATGAGGAACAGCGCTGCTGAGAATCGCGTATGGCATCGTCAGCAAACTGGCCCACGCGATGCCCACTGCAGTCATGGAGATCAGCAACATACTGGGGTCCTTGAATACGTACATAGACATCAGCCCCAGGCCGCCGATGATCAAACAAACAACGTGGGTTGATACCCGGCCAGCTTTTCGAGCTAAAACGGGAAGCAGAAACGCCACCACAGCCGCGACGCCGTTGTACACGGCCATAAGTACCCCAACCCAGTTAGCGCCGTTGTTATACACGTCCGATGTTACGCTAGTGCTTCCAAAATGGAAACTGGTCACAGCCGAAGTGGAATAGATAAACATCGAAAACATGGCAAACCATGTCAGCATTGTTACGAGCGCTAGTTGCCTCATGGTTTTCGGCATGTTTTGCAAATCATAAATAATTTCGATCAGTCCGCCGGACTTGTTTCTCGTTGATCGCTTGCCGGCAACGAGTTGTAGGACGCCGTAGAATGCCATCCCTAACGACAAAATATAGAGACCCTGATACCATGCGAGAGACTTCACGAGAAAAGTGAAGACCGCCCCGAATACTAACAGAGCCGCGCCTTGCCGATAACATTGGCGAGCATTCAGCATGTTTTCCAGTTCCGCTCCTCCCACGACGCCGGTTGCGGACGCATCGAACTGCTCTTGTTCCTCCGGGGAATACTCCTTGACTTTGAAAACTGTCCACAAAACTGTAAGCAGGAAAGCAATTCCGCCAACATAGAACGACCACTTCACCGAAGGAGGAACTTGACCCGGAGGCGCCGTATTGGCGATGTGTAACCACTTTGTGAACAGATAAGGCGCCATTGAAGCAACGACAGAACTGGTCCCGATGAAAAATGTCTGCACTGCGAACCCCTGAGTTCGCTGCTCATCGGGAAGCATATCGCCGATGAACGCTCGAAATGGCTGCATGGTTATATTGATTGATGCATCCATCATCCACAACATTCCTGCGGCAACCCACAGCGTGGGCGAATTGGGCATCACCAACAGCGCCAGGGACGAAAGAATTGCGCCAACCAGAAAGTACGGCTTGCGTCGGCCCAGCCCACTCCAGGTCTTGTCGCTCATGTGGCCGATAATTGGCTGAAGAAGCAGTCCTGAGACGGGCGCGGCAATCCATAGGATGGGAATATTTTCCACCTTCGCGCCAAGCGTCTCGAATATTCGGCTGATATTGGCGTTTTGCAGAGCGAATCCAAATTGGATTCCCACATACCCGAAACTCATATTCCATAGCTGCCAAAAGTTAAGTAAGGGCCTTTTTTTCATACATTCCTCGTGCGTAGGACTTCTGAACACGTGCTGCCTGCATTCTCGCCCTTGCTTTTAAACCAGTTATCAATTTCATCGAGAGATATTTCCGATAAGTCGGTAACTATTAAGTCGGCGCCATTGCGCCGCAATTCGTCGGCGTTGTTCTCTCGGGCAACGCCCAATGTCAGTCCAAAGCGACCTTTGGCTCCTGCCTGGACTCCCGATATCGCGTCTTCCACGATCATGGCTCGAGAATACTTAACTCCCAGGTTGTCACAGGCTTTGGTGAATATGTCAGGCTCAGGTTTCCCATGCAGTCCCAGTACCGCTGAAAGCACACCGTCCACTCGCGTTTCAAATAGATCGGCAATACCTGCCTTTTCAAGAACACGGGCGCAGTTTTTACTCGATGTAGCGACGCCAACCCTGATTCCGTTGAGAAGTAATTGCTTAACAAGTTGTACGGTGGATTCGAAGACGGGTACGCCCTCGTTTTCAAGTTTCGCGTTGAATAAATCGTTTTTCCGATTTCCCAGTCCACAAACAGTCTCTGTTTCCGGCTCGTCATTTGGGCCGCCGTAAGGAATAACGATTCCTCTTGAAAGCAGAAATGACTCCACCCCTTTGTATCTGGGCCGGCCGTCTACAAACGTTAGATAGTCGTCAGGTGTGAATTCGCTGAAAGGCTCCTTGCGTTCCGCCTCTCTACTGTGCAGATATTCGTCAAAGGTGTCTTTCCAAGCCGATGAGTGGACTACAGCCGTCTTGGTGATTACGCCGTCCATATCAAAGACTGCCCCGTCAAAATTCATTCCGTCCTCTTCCCCTGTTTTTCATCCCGCAATCAAGACCAAACGCCAAACGCATTAAATGAAGGAGCATCCACGTTCATCACGCTCCCACGCGTTGTTCCGGCCAGGCTATTGAAGATGCGCGGCATGACAGAAAAGCGAGAATGATATGAATTGTCGAAGCAAACGAGCGGTGCAAACGCATGATAACTCCTGAATAGAAATTTGTTTCTGTGCTGTGTTCGTGAAAGTAGGTAGAAACTTGTTCTTGTTATTGCGGAGGCGCCCCGCCTGACGGGGACTCCAACTGTGAAAGGTCGGGATCCTCGACCAGCTTCACTCCCCGGTTGTGGCGCTGTTGCTTAATCGATTTCATCTGCTCGAGTGCCGCGGCCGCGTTCTTGCTGTCTCCAATCTTGTGGTAAAGCCGCGCAAGCAGATAATGAATGGATCCGTTTTCGTCGTTTGAGACACCCATCTTCAATTGATCGATCGCTTCTTGCGTTCTGCTGGTTTCCGCATAGACTTTACCGAGCAGGGCATGCACCTTACCAAGCATCTGCGGCTTCGCGCCAAGGCTCTTCGTGAGGAACGGCTCGGCCTCCGCAAACTGGTTTTTACTCACCAGCGTCTCCGCCATAATAAGGTTCAGTTCTGGATCGTCCGGACTGCGCACCAAAGCCAATCGCGCGGTCTCCATTGCTTGCTCAGTGTTGTTGTTCAGGTATGCCGAGGCCAACCCGAGCATGGCCGCCGGATTGCCGGGTTCGAGAGTGAGAGCTTTCTGGTATTCCGTCTCCGCCTCATCATCCCGCTCAAGCTGGTGGTAGATGTCGCCGAGAAGTACATGGCTCCTGGCGGAGTTCGATTCCAGTTGCTGGAATCGCGCAAGGGATTGGAGCGCGAGCCGCTCGTCGGCTTGAATCGACCAATATAGAGCTTCGGCTGAATGAGGCTGTAGCGTCTCTAGAGCCGCCGCCGCGCTGAAGGCCCGCGCGTTGTCTCCGGCAAAAAATGAGCACTCGGCAAGCAGCCGGAGTTTGTCCGCGCGCTTTGCATCGAGAGCAGCGTCCAGCCGCTGCGCGCACTTGGCAAACTCTCCGGCAGCATAAAACTCTTCCGCGGTATGGCGCACCGCGGGAGCCGGCACTGTCTTACTCTGCGCGCCCGAGTCTCGCCGTCCGAAGTTATCGCCCGAAGCCTGCCCGCTGCCTTCGAAAGCCGCCAAAAGAGCGCTTCGCAAATCATCCGGGATTACTGTGTTCTGCCGGGAGAAATATACGGTAACCGCTGTAGCTCTTTCATTGGACAGGCCATCCAAAAGGATGGCGGCAGTGGACTGCACAAAGCCATGATCGCGACCCCATAACTCCTGGAGTAGTTTGATCGCCTGCTCATTGTCTCCGCTGTCGATCGACATGCGCGCCTGGCCGAGAAGCGCCTGGCCGCATTCCGGATGAGCCGCGCGCTCGGCGGCAAACTCGGCCGCGGCGCCTTGCAGATCGCGGTGCCGGAGGAGCGTAAAGCCTAACTCCGAATGAAGACACGGAGGTTGAGGCTGGGTCGCAAGCAGACTCCGATACAGGGTTGCAGCCTCGCCGAATCTTGCCTGTTTCTCCAACGACTCTGCATAGAGCGCCCCGGCAAATGGAGAATCTTTCGCTTCCACTGACATCTCGCGAGCATCCGCTTCCACTTGGTTCAGGCATGAAATCCCCAGGGAAAACCAGGCGGCGCCCAGCTTGGGGTCGAGCGTTGTTGCGCGCGCAAATTCCTGCGCCGCAAGCGTGAATTTGTGATCGGCGTAATAGGCGCGCCCAAGCGCAAGCGGCGCTTGCGGATCAGTTTTGTTGAGCCTCTCCGCTTTGATGAGAAATGGAATAGCCTTCAGCGCTTTACCGGTGCGCTGATAATCCATTCCAAGGAATAAATTGGGAACATATAGAGACGGGTTGAGCTGGTTGGCATGTTGAAAGCTGAGAATAGCTGAAGAGATATCGCCGGTCTCCTGCTGCATCAATCCGAGATTGGCCCATAGCTCTGGCATATCAGCACGAATCCTTACAGCTTGTTTGTAGGCGTTTGCAGCCGCAGCATAGTCATTCGTGGCCTGAGCCTCTTGGGCCGCGGCCACGAGCGAGTCGAAGGTTAGGGCCGGTTGCTGCTGGCCAAGCCCAGATACAGGCTTGACCAGCAGGACCAGCAACAACAATTTGGTGCAATTGTTCACGTGTGGTTTACCAGTAGAACTTTCCGGCCCACTGAACAATTCTGCTTTCGAATGCGTTTGTGATTGATCCAAAGCCCGGGGTGCCGATCGTGGTATTGCTCGGCGCGTAGAGGCTTGTGTGGTTGAAGGTGTTGAAGGTCTCCAGACGGAACTGTGCTTTCATGCTCGATTTGAACAACCAATTCTTTTCGAGAACGGAATCCCAGTTCTGATAGCGAGGTCCGCGAACATTTCCGAAGTAGCGAGGAGTGTTGCCGAAATCGCCAACGGTCGTCGGAGTTGCGAAGGCTGCTGCGTTGACCCATGCGGCTGCTGTGGGCTTTGACAGCTTGGGATTCCCGATCAGATCCGGCCTCGGATTGCCGCCGAACGAGTTCCATGCTCCGCTGCCGGAGTTGACTTTGATTGGAGTTCCTTGCTTGAAGGAGATGATTTGGTTGAGTTGCCATCCGCCGACGATGGCGTCTGCAACCCGGCTCATGCCTGAACCGATTGCTTTGCCGCGTCCGATGGGGAGTTGATAGGTGTAGCTGGCCACCAGCGCCTGCGGAACATCGCCTGCGTCCACGCTCTTTTCAGCAGCCATGTTGTAGTTGTTGGCAATAGTGCCGGCCGAGTAGCCCGGCGAGTTGTACGACCATGCGTTGTTGCCCTCGACGTTGTCCAGGAACTTCGAGAAGGTGTAAGAGACCAACGCTGTAAGCCCCTTGGCGACGCGATGGTTGTAGGTGGCCTGCAATGCGTTGTAGAGAGACTGGCCAATGGGCGCATCGGTCTGGCCTACGCTGCAATACTGCGGGAAGGGCAAGAGCAATTGCGCGTTCGTTGCTCCTCCGTTATTCAGATTGCAATTGCCATACGACATCTTTCCCGTTGCCGCCAGTTGCGTCAGCGCAGCCTGGTAGGGCTGGGTAGCCGATACCGCGCCGAGGTAACTCTCACCCTTCGACAGGTTTGTCGGATTCAACTGGTTGTTGTAGGGGGCACCGACCATGCGAATGCCGCGGTTCCCGATGTAGTTCAGTTCCAGTTGATCGTTCGGCGTGAAACCATACTCCACACCCAGCATCCACTGTTGAATATAAGGTGAACGACGGCTCCTGAAGCCACTGCCTACGCCATTGCCAAGCTGTTGAAATTCGCCATTGGCGCTTCCGGTAACCTGCGCGTAGTTGCCGCCCCAGGGATTGCTGGCGGTGATGCCCGGATTGGGCAGTATGTTGTTGTCCAGGCTCACGTCGGCGTTGGTTGTCGCGGAGAAACCGTCCACATCTGCCCCGCCGGAGCTGGTAAGAGATTCCGGATAGAAGATTCCGTATCCGCCGTGGATAACTGCCTTCGGCATCGCCTGATACGAGAAGCCCAGGCGAGGCGCAATGTTGTCGAAGTTCGTGTTGTAGAAGTACCGGCTGCCGCCCGTGCCCAGGAACTGGAGAGCGCCCAGCACCGGTACCCCGGTCATGGAGCTGACGGGGTTGGTGATGGTTGGATCGAAGATCGAGCCTGTGTTATGGCGCGCTGTGAAAGGAGTTTGAATCTCATAACGGATGCCGAGATTCAAAGTGAGTTTGGAGTTTGGTCTCCAGTCGTCCTGAACATACCAGCCCAGAAGATGGTTCGATACATAGGGGTCGAAAGCCGTTTGAACGCTTGCGGCGCTAATGGTGCCGACCAGCATTTCCGCCACCGCGTTGCCTGTGTTAGGCGTTACACCCAAGGGATTCGGGCCGGCAGAGAAGTTCTGGTTGTACTGCATTGAGACCGGGTAGTAGTTCGACTGGCTTAGAACTTGCTCCACGCCCATGAACCCGAAGTTCACGGTGTTCTTTCCCTTCAGCTTGATGAGGTCAACAGCCACCGTGCCGATGGGCCCGTGGTTGGTGTTCGCCTGTGGGCTGTTTGGGGCGGGTCCCAGAGGAGAGAAGCCTCCACCGACGGCGACTGCCGGAAACAGTGGAGCATGTGCCGCTGCATACGCCGGAAGCCCGAGACCAGTATTCGGGTTGTAGCCGAACGACTGATTGCTGAAGTCTTCATGCCAAATCTGAACGCCCGAGGTGATGTTCATGGTGAAGCTGGGGCTGAAGACTTTGGTGAGCCCTGCCCACATGCCCCAGCGGTTGTTGGGAACTGTGTTGCCTGGGCCTGCCGGGTCGGTGCCCCAGTTATCGGCTTCGCTGACCTTTGTCTCCTGCTTGTAGGAGTAACGGAAGTAGCCTCTGAGGTTGTCGTTGAAATTCTGATCAACCCTGATTCCCCACTCTTGCGAAGTCGTGGGTGCTGATGCTGCCAGGACAAGGTTGTTGGCCACAAAGCCTGGAGTTTGTGCGGTCGGATAGAAGCTGAGCAGCTTGGCGCCAAGCGGATCTGGCGTGAAGCCAGCGATATTGCTCAGGATGTTGCCCGGAACGGGATTGCGAACCCACCCTGTTGCGGTTGGAACGAGGCCGGTTCCATACGGGTTTGCCGCGCTCGCGGTGTCCGCAGTTCCCGCGGTCACATAATGAGCGCTGTGTGGATCGTAAATCGCGCCGTTATAGATGTTACGGCCGAGGATGTCCACGCCGGCTACCGTGGTCGTCAACTGCTCGGAGTAGTCGCCGCCGAGCATTTTGGTGTCAGGTACGGTGAAGCTCACCGGGGACGGGGTGTTCGCCTTGAATTTCTCATAGACGCCGAAAAGGAAGGTCTTCTCCCGCTGCTTGTAGAGGCCGGGGATGTAGAGCGGGCCGCCGGCGGTTCCGCCAAACTGGTTGCGGGTAAAAGCACAAATATTTTCGCCGCCGGTGCCTACGCAGCTGCCGGGCTTCTGGTTGTATTGAAAGGCATTCATGTTTTTGCCGGAATAGAACTCGAACGCTGAGCCGTGGAAGGAATTGGTTCCCGCCTTGGTTACCACGTTGACTACGTTGCCCGAGCTCCATCCATACTGAGCTGTAAACGAGTTGTTCTGGATTTTGAATTCCTGAACGGCGTCCACGTTGGGAACAAAGATGATCCCGAACCACTCAGTATCGGTATCCCACGAGCCGTCGAGCAGGAAGCCAGTGGTTCCAAAGAAGCCGCCGGCGAAGTTCATGAACGAGATGTCCTGATCCGCGGTGTCGGTGATGCCGCTGCCGCCGCCACGGAGCTGCTGCGTTTCAGACGAGTTTTGTACGGAAGAGTTGAGGGAGGCCAGGCCGTAGATGTTGCGCACATTCAGCGGCATCTCAACGATCTGCTTAGCGTCAACGTCTGCCGCCACGTTTGCGTTTTCTGTGTTCAGCAGGGCGACATCGGAGGTCACAGTGATCGATGTGGCCTCGCTGCCGACCGTCAGAGTCACGTTCTGCACGCCGGTTTCGGCAACTTCGAGGACGATTCCTGTCTGTTGATACGCCTTGAAGCCCTTTGCTTTAATCGTCAGGGTATAGGCGGCTGGCGGAAGTTGATTGAAAGAGTACCGGCCTCCGTCGTCCGTCGAGTAGGTGCGAGTGATGCCCTTTTCTGAACTGGCCAGAGCCACCGTTGCTTTAGGCACCAATGCGCCCGTGGCGTCTGTTACGACTCCGGAGAGGGTCGCAGTCGTTGTTGCGATTTGCGCGTTGATCTGGGGTGTGCCGCATACCAGAATGGCAATCAGTGTCGCTATGCCAGCCCAATACAACAGAAACCCTTGTCTCCTGCTACTGCTTGTGTTCAATTTGAAGCCTCCATCATGTTGTTCCCCGTCAAACAAGGCACAATCGGCATGACCTTCATGCCTTTTGAATACCTGGAGATCGGAGTTTTTAGAGCAGACCAGTTGTAACGGCGGCGAAGATGGCCTGTTAAGGTCCTTACGGAATGGATGGTCAGGGTCTTTACTGCAAACAAATCGCTCTTAACAGGTAAAGAGTTCATCATGTTTTTTGTTTTCATACATATACAAGTTATTTGTTAAGGAAATGAACGGAGCGCTAAAGCCGCTGTATAATCATTTCGACCATCCGGAGACCTGTAATGTCGGTAGCAACGCAGGGCCATGCACACGCAACGCTGACCGAGGCGGAGAAAGCTTCGATCCGTGAGCAGTTAGCCCGGCTCCTGGAGAATCCCTTTTTCAGTCACAGCAAGCGGTTTCCTACATTTCTGCGCTTTGTGACCGAACAGACCCTGGCCGGGCACCAAGACGATATAAAGGAACGGACTCTGGGCATCGAAATATTCGGCAGAGACGCCGACTACGACACTGCTTCCGACCCCATCGTTCGCGTCACGGCGGCCGAGATTCGCAAACGCGTTGCGCAGTACTATCAGGACCCCGCGCATGTGAACGAGATGCGCATTGCCCTGCCCTCAGGCTCCTATATTCCGAAATTCCATTGGCCTAAAGGCGCCGATGATCCGGTTGTGAAGTTGATGGATCTGGAAGCAGAGGAAGCTCTCGCGATCACTGATGCCCAGTTGGTTGCCGGCGCCGCGCTCTCTCGCCGTCATTCTCATTTCGTGCTGGCGATCACATGCGTCTGCGTTGCGATCCTCTCGGCAGGTTCGGTCTTCCTTTGGCAATCCATGCACCGCTCCGCGCTGGATTTCTTCTGGGGACCGATTCTGAAAACAAATGAGCCGGTGTTGCTCTGCACTGCTGACCAACTTCAGTATTCGAGCCTCTCTCTTCGCGACGCGGCCGAGCCCACCCGCCAGGTTGTGTTAACCGACAATCTTACAGCGGTTGTGATGGATGATGTGTACGCAATCGTCAAGGTTGCCAGTATCCTTCAGTCGAGCGGCAAACAGTACACCATAAAGAGCGAAGGCGCAACAGACCTTGATGACTTGCGCAAGGGGCCGACTGTCTTTATCGGCGCCTTCGATAATGCCTGGACGCTGCGGCTGACAAATTCTCTGCGATTCCACTTTGCGAATAATGCCGATATGACGAGGCATGAGATTGTCGATAGCACGAATCCGAGGCAGACCGGTTGGGTGGTTGACAGATCCTTGCAGATGGCAACCCATGACTACCGTGACTACGCGATTCTGGCTCGCTTCACCGACACCAATACCGGAAAGCCAACCGTCATCGTCGCGGGAATCAGCCGCGGCGGCACGATCGTTGCCGGGGAGTTCCTGACTGACCCCAGCGATCTGGCCTTGTTGCAGCGCGCCGCACAGGCCGCTGGGGACAAAAAGAATATGGAAATTGTTTTGAGCACGCAGATTATTGACGAAAAACCCGGCTCGCCTAAAATTGAGGCCGCATACTTCTGGTAATTCCCCTGTCGCGCATCAGCCGTAGGGCGCCTGCGCACGGCTCATAGGGGCCAGCCCTGCATCAACTCTGTCTTAGCCCGGTTAACGAGAGAATCCACTTTAAGGATCCCAGCAAGCGTTTCAATGGCTGTTGAGACGCGCCAGCCCTTGCCGCACCAGATCTGCAACCGCCTTTGCGAGTGTCACTGAAGCATTCAGCGACTCCGGCCGCTCCAGCCGGAGATTCAGCTTCGCCGCAAACTCGCGGAACAGAATGTCCACGTCGTAGAGAATCTCGACGTGATCGCAGAGAAAGCCAATAGGCTGCAACAGAAGCGTCCGCGCACCCGACGCCGCGATGGTTTCCATCGTCTCCTCCACCGAGGGTCCAATCCACTCGCCGCCGCTCGCTCCCTGGCTCTGAAAAGCAAACCACCACTGCTGGATTTCCGGCACGCGCTCGGCAACCAAGGCTGCAGTGCGCCTGGCCTCATCAACGTAGGGGTCGGCAGCCTGGCCTTCAGAAGCCTGAATGGTCCGCGTGGGGACGCTGTGCGCAGTAAACAAAACCGGAACCGGTGCGCCCGCTTCCGCGCTGAGGCGAGCAAACGCGGGGCTCAACCGCTCGGCAAAGGCTTCAATCAGTAGCGGATGCTGCGCCCATCCTTCGGTGAAGTCGATACGCAGACCCGTTGACTCAGCCTCGACTGCCCTCCGATAGAGGCCCACGCTGGTGCGCGAGTTATGCGGCGCAAGGCAGAGAACCGCGGCTTCTTCCACCCCGTCGGCACGCATCTTTTTGATCACGTCAGGAATATAGGGACGCCAATTCCTCATGGCAACGTAAACCGGAATCCGCTCACCCGCGGCGGCCAGCTCCGTCTCCACCAGCCGGCCTTGCTCCAGCGTAATTTCCGTCAGAGGGCTGTGGCCGATGAGCGTGTAGCGCCGCTGTATCTCTTCGACAACGTGTTGCGGCAGCGGCCTGCCTCCGACCACGTTGCGCAGGTACTCGGGAATCTGCTCGACAGTCTCGGGCGTGCCGTGCGCAAGCAGAAGGACAGCCTGTTTACCCATGCGCCTTCTCCAACCGAAACTCCTTCACCATGCGGACGACGGCTTGCACGTTCTCCACCGGCGTCGTCGGAACAATTCCGTGGCCAACGTTGAAGATGTGGCCGGGACGTCCATTTGCGGCGCGCAAAACTTCCTTCACGCGCTGTTCCAAAACCTCCAGCGGCGCAAACAGCGTGATGGGGTCCAGGTTGCCCTGTACCGCGTGGCCGTGGCCCACGGCGCGCCAGCCTTCATCGAGCGGCTGCCGCCAGTCCAGGCCGATTACGTCCGCGCCCGTCGCGGCCATTTGCGTCAGCAGGCCCGCAGTTTCTACGCCAAAATAAATTACCGGCACGCCCATCTGCTGGACTGAACGAACAAGTCGCTGCGAGGCCTCGAAGGCGTAGTCGCGATAGTCGGCCAGCCCCAGCGAGCCTACCCAGCTATCGAAAATCTGAATCACATCAGCGCCCGCAGCCACTTGAAGGCGGCAATACTCCGTCAGCACCACCACGATCTTGTCCAGCAGCAAGCGCCACGTAGCCGTGTCCGAGTACATCATCTGCTTGGTGTGAATGTAATTGCGCGAGCCGCCTCCCTCGATCATGTAGCTGGCCAGCGTGTAAGGCGCGCCGCAGAAGCCGATAATGCCCAGCCTGTTTCGAAAATGCGCGGCCACCTTTTCGATTGCCCGCGCCACGTAGGCAAGATCCTCGGCGCGGTCGGTGCGCAGAGCTGCCACGTCCTCGGCGGTCCGCACAGGACGATGCACCACCGGCCCTTCGCCGGCCTGAAACTCGAAGTCCAGACCCATCGGCTCCAGCGGCAACAGCAGGTCGGCGAAGATGATGGCCGCGTCCACGCCCAGTTTCTCTGCCGCGGTGATGGTGACCTCGGCGGCAATCTCCGGCTGCTTGCAGATTCCCACCAGCGTATGGTGTTTTCGAACCTCGCGGTACTCCTGCATGTAACGCCCTGCCTGGCGAAGAAACCACACCGGCGTGCGGTCTACGGGCTGGCGCAGGCAAGCGCGGATAAAGCGGCTGCCGTCAAGATTGGACTCGGGAGATTCGTTGGTGGCGGGGTTGGGCTCGGTTGAATGCATACAAAGATAATCTTACCGGGACGGGCTGGGCAATTGGTCGCAGTGAAGAGAAGCCGACACAATCTCCCGGTAGTAGGCTTCGGTGTCATCGATCATCTTGCTCAATCGAAATTGGCGATACGCCTTGCGTCGAGCTTCCTCACCCAGGCGGCGCCGCAGCGCCGGATCGCCCGCCAGCAGTTCGATTCCTTTGGCGAGCGCTGAAGCGTCTCTCACCGGAAACACAATCCCTTCGCTGTCATTCGTTATAGCTTCAATTGTTCCGCCGGCTGCGGACACCAGCAGCGGCTTGCCGGAAAACATTCCCTCTAGAACGGCGACTGGGAACGATTCCCGGTGCGAAGGAAGCAGAATCACATCGGATGCTTTCATCAGCGCCGGGATATTGGCTTGAAATCCGCAAAATACAACTTTCTCGCCGAGGCCGTAGCGCGCAACCAGATCCCGCAGCTTCTTTTTGTCGTTGCCCTCTCCCACAATCAGGCACTTCAAATTTAATCCAGCCGGAAGCAGTCGCAGCGCCTCGACCACGTCAAAGTGCCCCTTCGCTTTGATGACTCGCGCCACCAGGCTGAACACGACCTCGGCGCCAATGCCAAAGTTTTCACGAAACCGCGCCGCATCTTCGTTGCTCGCATTTTCAAATCGTTCCGGATCAACGCCATTGTTTATGACCCGCACCCGATCTGCGGAAACGCCAAACTTCTCCACCAAGCCCCGCTTGGTAAATCCGCTGACGGCGATCAGCCTGTGGAAGATTTTGCCGTGCATCGACTTGAAAGGCGCGCTGAGCCAGATGTCGTGAACCGTGACGACACAAGGCACGCCCGCACGCCGAAAGATCGCCTCGGCATAGTAGCCGCCGGTCCGATGATGAGCGTGAACAATGTCGATTTCGTGCCGTAAGACGATCTCCTTCAATCGCCGGTAAGCTGTCAGTTTGTCGAATGGGTTCAGGCTTTGAAAGGGCAATCTGTATTCAGCCGTCGCGCCTGGTGGCATGGTTTCCTGCCCAGTATGCCCGCTTGACGCAACGAAGGTGATTTGATGGCCTCGCAGGCTCAGTTCCTTCATCAGTTGAAGAGCGTGCGTCTCAGCGCCCCCCGCTCTTCCTCCGCGCCAAACATGAGAGAAGAGTATGAGAATCTTCAGCTTTCTCTCCGATGCCGGGTTCGACGTCCGCGTCAGGTCGGCAGAGTTGACGGGTGCGTTCTGCCTTTCAGCGGCGGTCAAAACAGCCTCGACGACGGGGTCGGTTGAATGCATATAGAGATGATTTTACCGGGTGCCTTCGGCCTGCGCAGCGCCGCCATCGTCAGTCTGAGCCTGCGCCTTGGCGGCCTGATACGCTTTGTGGTTGTGATTCTCCACCATGCCCGCCAGGTACTTGTCGATCTTGAATCCTTCAGGCACTTTGTGCAGAACGACCAGCTGATTAAAGGTCGTATTGCAGACCGGGCAAAACAGCTCAAATGTCTCCCAGATCGTTTTTTGCATAAACCGATTATGGCAGTGCGCGAGCATTTTACAGCGCTTTAATTGCGGTCCTAGGATATAGAACTCGTTGCCGGCAGTCTCAAGCGTGCCGTTGCCACTGTTACTGCCCGTCGTCCAGACAAAAATCGGCCCCCGTTTTGAGCGGGGGCCAAATAGCCTTGGTTCTCTCGTTATTCGAGAGCTTGATTGGCGGCCGAACGGCAGGGGGCGCCGCCGGTGCGGATGCGTGCCTCGGGGGGGAGGGCTATATGGCCTTTAGGGCCGTTCCTCCGCGCCAGTTGCGGAAGCTGCGTCATGGGGGGACGAGTCTTCCTGGGCCGCCAATGTGTTTTCCATCAACCGTATGCGGACGCAGCTTACCTTTATAGGCTTGGTCTCATCCGAGTCCGAGTCCATGCCTGTAACAGGCGCGTTGCCTAATGCGACTGCGCGCAAACGGTAGACGGGAATCTCATGTTCAACTACAAGGTAGCGATTGACCGCTTCGGTCAAACGCCTGGAGCTTTGAATGCCATTGTTGCCAGCCAGCGGGGAATATCCTTCAACTTCAACGATGTACCCTTTGCGTCCGGTCAAATTGGCGGCAAAGTCATCCAGTTGCTTGCGGGCCGCCGCGTGAAGGATCGGTTCGCCGCTGCGGAATGGTATCTCCAGCACGGTTGCCTGTTTGTACTGGTCGAGGCCGCTGACGGTCGTGTTCAACTTGTCTATATGACCGGAAGCGCCCTGAGCTAAGGCTCTGGCTTTTTGCGCCTCGTTACCGGCGTTCATTGCCATCTCGTTCGCCTGCTCGGCGCTGGATTGGGCTCGACGGATTCCTGCCTGAGCTCTCGCGTCCAGGTCACGAATGTCCTGCGCGTTCCTGGCGTTCACTTCATCCAGCTCGTTAAGCTGGCCCTTGATGGGTTCCACGCGGTCGTTGACCCACTTCTTGCGCGCTAGGAAATTGACCCGGCCCCAGAAACCCTCCTTCGGCTGGTCTATATGCGTCGGACCGGCCATCGGAGCGGGAGGCTGCTCCGAGGCCATGGTGGAGGGCTGCTGACTTGGGGAAGCCGGAGCGCTCATCTGGTCGGGCACGGCCTGCTCGTCAGGCGCGGTCTGCCCTTTTTGCGCCAACGCTGGGAGTGCGAACGCAGATGCCAGCAAAATAAAGGCGCACTGGCGTGGGAATGAAATTCGAAGTGATTCGAAAGTTTTCATCGAGTGACACCCTCCAGGATGTCTCTATCCGCCAAGATCGCGCGGAGCGAGCGGTCGTGTCTGCTCACACGCAAACATAGCAAGGCTCGCGCCAAACCCGGAGGCGTCGGAAACAAATCTTCGATGATCCTTGGATTGTTTAGTTTGGAGCGCACGGGCGGCGATCAGGCAGCGCAGTTTAGGCGCCTGATTCGCCCGCCTTCCATGTAAATCTTTCCGGGCTCGGTAGTTTCTACCCGGTAAATTCGCCAAAGCGGCCTGTTCGGGCCAGTTTATTTAGACTCGACGTGCAGTATGCGAATCTCCGGATACGCCCCATCCCAGTCGGGTGAGACGGCGTCGAAAATCAGGCGGAAGTCCTGCTCTCCGCCGGGGGCTAGCGGGGCCGCTGAGATCGGCTCGAGGTCTACATATGGCTCACGCACGCGGATCAGTCTGAGCGGCAGGGTCTCGTTCTGCGCCACCTCGTGCGCAGCATCGCGGAAGAGCACCTGCACGCCAACGGCGGTGACGGTGCGCGCTCCCCGGTTAGCGATGTGCCCGTCCAGGTAGGTAACTTTTCTTCCTGCCAGGTTGCCTGCTTCGCTCATGGCAAGGCGAGTCACCGAGAGACTCCGCGCGTAGGGGTCAAGGGGTGCGGAGATCGGCGTCACTGTAATCTTGCCGCGAGTGCTTCCATGTTCCTGGCTCACGACGGCCACGACTATACCCACGATCACGACGCCGGCAGCCAAACCCAGCGGCAGCCAGTTGCGCTTTTCCTTTTCAACAGGCGGTACGAGTTCCGGACCAAGGCTCACGAGCGAAATTCTACACCAGTTACTCAACAAGTTCCCCGCGTTGACGTTGTATTAAGGAATAATATGAAATCAGACAATACTATTCGATAGATTGGTCATTTTTTGGATGCTTGCAATTCTGGGCCCTCGGCAGCAAGGAGGAACGCATGTCAGCCAACGATTCCCAAGGTAAGACTTCGGCTTACACATTTCAGGGCGACTCGCCAGCCGACCAGTTTCTTGAAATCGCTCGTATCCACCACCTGGAAGCGAAGCAACTGCTCGAGCGCTCACGCGAGTCCCTGGCCGAGGACCGGCAGGAAGAGGCCAAGTTGCTGTTGGATTTGTCGAACACAAATGAAAAAAGGGCAATACAGTTTGAGAGAGCTGCCAGAGGTGAATGCGATGACCCCATTGTGGCCGAAATAATTGATGGCCTGGAAGAGTCGCGTGAGAGACATGTCGAGTATAAGCCTACATTTTTGACAGAAGAGGAACTGCTCCACACCCCGTTGCCGGATGACGCAAATAAGCCCAAGCTCAATCCGATTATTCGCGCCCTGGCCTGGGTAGGGAGTTGGGTAACAAAATAATCGGCCGCACTTTTGCCTTGTGCGATTTCACATTCAAGGCTCAGAACCGGCCTGAGGTATTAAAAGGGGACGGCGGCAGCAGCCAAAAGCCTGTCGCGTTCTCATATTTTTCTCGGCACAGAACACACACGCAATTCATACCCACCTGCAACATTTTGCGTGGGTTACCAAAGAGCCCTCCGGCCGCTGCAATCCAGCAAACGTATTGAAGTCTTTTTTGCACTTGACCGATATATAAATCAGAGTCAGAATTAGCGGGTTCTTCACACTTTCCCCGCATCTTCTGAAGCAATCCGGTGTCTAAGCAGGCAGGTAGTAGAACCCGTCAGGCTCGGATTGCGTACCACTTGCCGCAAGGCATTGAAAGCAGGCCTAAGATGCAACCTTCCAGCCAAGCCGCATCCATCTCTCTGCCACCACCCGCATGCCGGCAGAGACGCAACCGACACACAGAGGATCTTGCTTACCAGGGTTTCACCGTCGCCGCCATTCTCCTGGTGTTGGCAAGCCTGTTCTGAAGGCTGCAACCATCCAGCGCGGAACAGCAACAGCGAACCTGTAATTTCTATCCGGCCCGCACCGTGCGGAAGACGGCCACAATGTGCCAGCCGAGCGTCGCAGAAACCGCGACGAGGAACAACGGCACGAGCGCAGGCGACAGTTTCCCCGCGCCCTGCCGGATGGAATCGATGATGGACCACTGAATCCCCACGAAGAGACAGACCAACTCGACCTTTAACCAGGCAATCATCTGCAGGGTCAGCGCAGCAAGGCGAGCCCGGTTCTCGGCGGTCAGCCGGATCGGGTAGTTGAAGGCATTGGGAAGCTGAGCCAGAATCGTGATGAGCAAATAGAGCGCCGCAGCCACGACCGGCAGGAGCCACAGTGTAGAAGCCGGTCCCCAGCCGCTGGGGATGCCGCTGGCATCGAAGTGCGTGGGGATGCGGTCTGGCAAAGGAACCGGCCCATTTATGGCCTGCCACGTGATCCAGCCAAGCACCGCCAGGGCAACCAGGCTAATCGCTTCCAAAGATTTGCGCACGGAGTCCTTTCTGTGGCGACTTTATCAAGGCAGTACAATCTTCACTGAAACGCTATAAAGTCATCGTCCGCAGCCCTATTTGTCGCCTGAATTGTATCGAAACAACACAACGCTTCGAAGGCCACCGGCCCCACCCCATTGGTTCACCCAAAACGGGCGCGCATCACGCTCTGGCGAAAATCTTCGCCGGTCATTTCGACCCGCACACACATCTCTGCCAGCCGCGACCTCATGCGGTCGCCAATGCGGTCGCCCAGCGTGTCTTCGCTTTTGGCTGGCTTGTTGCCTTTTTCATCCACTTTGAAGCCGGCACCTGCAGGCAGGTCAGCCCAGTTTGTAGTAATGATTGTGGTCTGCTTGTCGTTGTAGCGAGTATTCAAAATCAGAGCCACAGTGTCTGACACCCACTCGTTCGGCCGCTGGGCTCCCAGGTCGTCCAGCACCAGCACTTCGGCGGCAAACACTGGTTTCAGCAGTTCGAGTTCGGTGGTCTGAACCTGGGGGTTGTAGCTGTTCTGAATGTTCTTGAGCAGCTCACGGTAATCGCAGAAGAGGCCCCGCGCGCCACGCTCCTGCACCAGTCGCTGCAGCACGCTTACCGCTAGGTGGGTCTTGCCCAGTCCGGCTGAACCCACAAAAAGAAGCCCGTTGCCTGCGGTATTAGCCGGATAGGCCTCGACAAACTTGCGGGCAATCAGGTGCGCTTTGGCAAGCGACGAATTTGCGCCGCGAAAGGCTGTCTCATAGGTCTCCAACGAGCAATGGCGGTAGCGCTCGGGAATGTGAGCCGCCGCCAGCCGCCGCTGATAGCGCTGCATCTCCTGGCACTCGCAGGCGCGCGAAACCCACTGCCCTTGAGTGTTGACCACCCGCACCAGCCCCACTCCATCGCATATTGGGCATTCAGTCATCTGCTTTCAAGCCTAGCGCAAAGGAACGCGCGGCGCGCCGGTGCAGGTCTGGTTCCTTATTGTGGAAAAGGCCGCGTCATTCCGCAGCGCCATTCCATACAATCAAAACTGCGCGGAACAATCGGAACTGCGTGGAAAAGCAGCTTTTGCGCCGTGCATACATGGAGACTTCTTCGTGAAACGTACAGCTTTGCGTGTGGCCTTTGCAGTCATCGTCCTCATAAACCTGTTTTTTGCTTCCGCTCTCAAGGCGCAGACTTCCGCAGCTCCTCAAGAGGCCAAAGCTCCCTGCACCACAACCTCTGCGCCGCAGGTTTCCGAATGGGAAAAGGCGCGACAGGAGCGGTTGAAGGTCGATTTCCCCTGGCTCGCGAAATTTAAGGATGCTGATCTGGCGTTGCCTGCGCCCGCCGCCGGCGAAAATCGCGTCGTCTTCATGGGCGACTCGATCACGGAGCTTTGGAAGATCGAAGGCCCGGGCGGATCGTTCCCCGGCAGGCCATACATCAACCGCGGCATCGGCGGCCAAACCACGCCGCAGATGCTCGTGCGCTTCCGGCAGGACGTAATCGCTCTCAAGCCCAAAGTGGTGGTAATCCTCGCGGGAATCAATGACATCGCCGGCAACACGGGGCCGGAGACGCTCGCGCAGATTGAAGACAACCTGGCCTCCATGGCCGAACTGGCCACGGCTAATCAGATTCGCGTGGTGCTCTGCTCAACCTTGCCCGCCTTCAATCTTCCGTGGAATCCGGGCCTCGACCCCGCGCCCAAAGTGCTGGCTCTAAATGAGTGGATCAAGGCCTACGCCGCCCAGAAGGGCTACGTCTACGTGGACTTCCACTCGGCCATGAAAGACCAGCGCGACGGCCTGCCCCTTGCGCTCAGCAAGGACGGCGTCCATCCTACACCCGCCGGCTACTCCATAATGACCCCGCTGGTCGAGGCGGGAATTGAGAAGGCGTTGAAGGCAGGGAGTAGGGAGTAGGGATCTGGTGTTGATTCCGACTCTTGCTTACGCGGCGGTTTCGCGCCTCATCATGCGGGCCAGGGCGCGCGCTCCAGGTTCGCTGTCTCCGGTAACCAGATAGACCAGCACAGCGCCCTGGAAAAGAAGCAGAAGCTCCTCGACGGCCTGCGCGTCGGGAAGATGCAGCGCGAGCAGCTCGACCCACTGCCGCTGCTGCTCGCGATAGAAGAGGCGGGCGCGCTCCGATCCGCTCCAGCCGCGCCGGGAAACATCCATCAGCAGTTGCAAAACGCCTCGGAACCCCGGGGCCGTGCTTGCGTCCCAGAGCGCCGTGACGACAGTCTCGAGCGCGACGCCGGCCGGAAACCGCGCGGCGCGAAACCGCTCGCGCAGTTGCTCTTCCAAGAGCGCAAACGCCTTCTCTTCAAGATTTTCTCGGCTTCCAAAGTAGTGAATCAACATGCGCTTGCTCGCGCCCACCTGACTGGCCAGCCGGTCCAGGCTCAGGTCGAGCGTGCCTGCGGCGACGAATGCCGCCAGACAGCTCTCGATCAGCCGGTCCAAATCCTGATTTTCTTTGCGGCGCATCTTGCCTCCATATGTACCATGTGGTACAAATCATCATGTACCGTTCGGTACAAATTCTAAACCGATCTGGAGGTCCTGGTGAAAACACGGGAAATCATTCTTCTGCTGCTTATCGGCCTGGTGTTCTGGGTGGCGGGTACGCTCTATTACGAGAGGCGCGGAACGCTGATCTTCGAGACGACCAGCCTGCGCTATTGGGTAAACTTTGCTCTCACCCCGGTTGTGATAGCCGGAATCTGCATTTTGATTTTGCGTTGGTTCCAGATTCCCGCTACCCTTTGGTCATCGGCGACTCTGTTGATTGCGATCCCGGGAATGGTTGGTGAAGCAGTACTGCTCACCCATTTCACCGCGTTGATGCCCAGGATGCAGAAAGCGTCAGCGGGAAAGTACGGCGCGTTTCTCTTCGCTACCTATGCATTGGTCCTCGGCATTGCGGAGATCGTCTCCCTGAAGGCAGCGCGGTAATATCCGTGAGAGCCAACGCGCTGCAATTGCTAAACAGGTCAAATCCCCCTACAATAGAAGCATTGCAGGAAAGGTCTGTTCAGAGCGATGCCCAAGGAAAAGATTCACCCCAATTACGCCGCAGTCTCCGTCAAGTGTGCCTGCGGGAACCATTTTGAGACCCGTTCGACCCATAAGGGCGACATCCACGTGGAAATCTGCTCGGTTTGCCACCCGTTCTATACCGGCAAACAGCGCCTGGTAGACACGGCTGGCCGCGTTGAGCGCTTCCGCCGCAAGTTTGCCAAGTCCGACGGCGCTAAAGAAGCAGCAGCGGCCAAGTAACCGCCCCGGCAACCGGCTGGAACGTATGGGCCTCCGCCATGGCGGAGGCCTCGTTGTGTTGGTGCGGGCCCGTAATTTAACGGCAAGCCACAAGTTTTGATTGTGAGATTGGGTTCATTATGCCCCACGCAAAACGCTCGGTTCAGGCCGCAATCACCATCGACGGCGTCCCGCTGATCTGGCGTCTCCACCGCGAGCAGCAGCTATGCACCACCGATGGGTGGAGGGGCGTGGCGATTCACGTCAGCGTGGTCGAGGGCGTGCGCCGTGAGCTTCACTTGGAGTATCCAGCGGTGAAGACGCAAAAAGTCGGCTACACCAGGACGGATTTTGTCCGGCAAAATATCTCACCGGCGAAGGTGCTGGCTCACATCCGGCAGGCGATGGAGGCTGGGTGGGACCCGGAGTCGCGGGGCAAGCCTTTTGTTTTTGAAGTGGATGAGTTACCCGGCTGACAGGGCTTCTGTTGCGATTGAGGTTTCATGGCAGGCAAGGGCTTTACCGTGAAGAAGAACTGGGACAATCCCCGGGAGCACTCGATGCCCGCCGAAGCGCGGGTTCCGGCCGAAGTGCGCCTGGGAACGGTCCTGGTCACTCCGGCCACCATGCTTGCGCCCATGGCCGGCGTCACGGACACCGTCTTCCGGCGATTCATTCGCCATGCCAGCTTGTTCTCCACCTGCGGTGGGGCAGACGCGGCTACGCCGCAGAATTCCGGCCTTCAACTGTGTCAGGGCACGACTTCACCGGGGTCCCCATCGACAGGTCTTCGTCGATGGGGTGGGAATTCAGTCGTGCCGAAAATGCACCAAAATGAAGACCTGGCTTTAGCCCCGGAACTCATCGACGCTGCCGTAACCAACTCCCAGTCCGGCTGCGGCTTGCTGATGACCGAGTTCACTTCGGCTGACGGCCTCGCACGTATGCGCGAGAGCAAGCGCCAGCGCTATCTGACCTTCTACGACGACGAACACCCCATCGGAGCGCAACTTTTCGGAGCCAATCCCGAGACGCTGGCTGAGGCCGCGCGAATTGTGGAGGAGACCGGCTTCGACCTGGTTGACCTTAACCTGGGCTGCCCGGCCAAGCGGGTCGTCGGCTCCAACGGCGGGTCGGGCCTGCTGCGCGATCTGCCGCGCATTCAGGAGATTTTCAAGGCCGTGCGCAAGGCGGTCACGATTCCCTTCACGGTAAAGTTCCGGCTGGGCTGGAACGACGCCGACATTGTTTGCCTGGAACTGGCGCGCATGGCCGAGGCCGAGGGGCTGAACGCCGTCGCGCTCCACGCCCGCACGCGTGAGCAGGGCTACAGCGGCCAGGCGCGCTGGGAGTGGATTGCGCAAGTCAAGCAAGCGGTAGAGATTCCGGTCATCGGCAACGGAGACATTCAAACTCCCGAAGCCGCCGTGGCCATGGTGGCCGAAACCGGCTGTGACGCAGTGATGATTGGCCGCGCCGCGCCGGCCAATCCATGGATCTTCCGCCAGATTGCGCAGTATGCGGCCACCGGCAGCTATGAACGGCCCACAGCGGAGGATCGTTACCGCATGATCCGCGCTTACTTCCAGATGCTTCTGGACGAGGCCGAGGCTACCAAGGATCTGCCCCGCGCCGCGCGGCTCGGCGAGACTGCCGGCAAGATGAAGCAGTTCGCCACCTGGTTTACTTACGGTGTCGCGGGCGGTGCAAAGCTCCGGGCAGCCATCTACCATGCGCGAACCGGCGCGGAAGTGCTCTCGCAGGTGGACGCGTTTTTCACCGCCCAACTTGCATCCGGCGCGGAGCCTGTTGCGTCCCCGGAAGATGCCGCAGCGGCAGACTTTCCAGCCAGCATGCTGGTCTGCGACTAAAGCAGAATATGGCCAATTGCCAACGCTCTCCACGGGGTGGAATACTTGAGCCGGAATCGGCCAGTGCGTTCACCACAGGCATGATTTCAGGGAGTCTTAAAGTCATGACGACCATTTCCCTGGCGTTTCCCCACGCCGCGCCCTATCTAATCGAGCAGGATTATGCCTCCTACACCGAGGAGCAGCACGCAGTGTGGGCTGAGTTGGCACGCCGCCGCATGGATCAGCTTGAGCAACATGCCGCTCGAGAGTATCTCGAAGGATTCGAGCTTCTTGGCCTTTCGCTTGATCGGCTGCCCCGCTTGCGAGCGATTTCGGAGCTCCTTGAACAGCGCACTGGCTGGAATGCAACGGCGGTAAGCGGCTTTATGCCCGGCCCGGCCTTTTTTGAAATGCTGGCCGCGCGCCGTTTTCCCACCACCACATGGCTGCGCCATCGCGACTCGCTCGAATACACCCCGGAGCCGGATATTTTTCACGATGTCTTCGGCCACGTGCCCATGCACGCGCATCCCGTCTTCGCGGATTTTTTGGCGCACTATGGGCAGCTCTGCGCGCGCATTCGCGACGAGGCCATTCTCGAACTCATCGGCCGTGTCTTCTGGTATACCGTCGAATTCGGCCTCATCCGCCAGGAGGGCCGCGTGAAGGTTTACGGCAGCGGGCTCATCAGCTCCAACGGCGAATGTACGAATGTGCTCAATGGAGGTTGCGAGGTGCATCGCTTTGAGCTTGAAGAGGTCCTGCGCACCCCGGTCAAAGTGGACGAGATGCACAAGCTGCTCTTCGCCATCGAAAGCTTCGATGAGGCCTATGAAGCAATGCACACGCTCGAAGCCCGCATCGACAAAGGAATTCCGCTGTATTAGCGGAATTCAACAGCACTCGACCGCCATCGCTACGGCATTGCCGCCGCCCAGGCACAACGCGGCGATTCCCCTCTTCTTGCCCAGCCGCTTCATCGCGTAGAGCAGCGTGGTCAGCACGCGCGCTCCGCTGGCGCCGATGGGGTGACCGATAGCCACCGCTCCGCCCTGCACGTTGACTTTCGCCGGGTCGAGTCCCAGGTCGCGGTTCACGGCCAGCGCCTGCACGCTGAAGGCTTCGTTCAGTTCAAACAAATCCACGCTATCCAGCGGCCAACCCGCCTTTGCCGCCGCCTTGCGCACGGCTTCAATGGGCGCCAACCCAAACCACTCCGGCGCGCCGCCGCTGGTGGACTGCGCGCGAATCAAAGCCAGCGGCGCAATGCCCAGTTTCACAGCCCGCTCAGCGCTGGTGACCACAAGGGCCGCGGCGCCATCGCTTACGCCGGGAGAGTTGCCCGCGGTCACCGTGCCTTCTGGCTGAAAAGCCGGCTTGAGGCGCGCAAGGATCTCGACGGTAGTCTCGGACCGGACCGACTCATCGGCATTGAAGAGCCGCGGCTCCGCTCCCTTTTTGGCCGGCGGAATCTCGACGGGCAGAATCTCTTCTCGAAAGAAACCCTCCGCCGTGGCCGAAGCGGCGCGGCGGTGCGATTCAGCCGCAAAAGCGTCCTGTTCCTCGCGGGTGATGCCGTACTTGGCCGCTATCTTCTCCGCGCCCGCGCCCATGTGGAAGTTGTTGTAGGCCTCCCAGAGGCCGTCCTGGATCATCGAGTCCACCAGCGCGCCGTTGCCCATGCGATAGCCGCTGCGTGCCTGGGCCAGCAGATAGGGCGCATTGGTCATCGACTCCATGCCACCGGCCACAACCATCTCTGCGTTTTCAGTTTGGATGGCCTGCGCGGCCAGGGCCACAGCCTTCAGGCTCGAACCGCAGACCTTGTTGATGGTGAGCGCTGCTACCTGATTCGACAATCCGCCGTAGATCGCGGCCTGGCGTGCCGGAGCTTGACCGAGGCCGGCCTGTAAAACGCAGCCCATAATGCACTCGTCCACGGCAGCCGGATCAATGCCCGCCCGGCGCACAGTTTCGCGCACCGCAAGCGCGCCCAACTGTGGTGAGGAAAAAGACTGGAGCGAACCCTGGAATCGGCCCACAGGAATGCGCGCCGCTGAAATGATGGCAACTTCTTTCATATAGATAGCTCCGCTCGGCAGAAATCCGGCGGCGCCCTTGCGCGCAAAGGGATGCAGGGTCACGCCGCCAACCTGAACATCCTGGCGCATCCGTCGTATTGAGCTCCACGTGCGAGCGGCGGCCGGTCGCCGCCCGCGCTGCGAGCCGTCAAGAGCTAAAGAAAGTGAGGTAAACCAGCACGCACAAAGCGGCGAAGGCTATCAGGAGCATCACAATTACCGCCTTGAGCGCGATGTAGTTTTCCTTTGGAGGGAGCACCGCTTCGCCATCGGCAGGCGAAATCAGCCGCGCTAGCTCGATTCCGATGTTGTCGTGACCGCCAGCCGCCAAAGCGAGCTCCAGCAGATTGTGGGCAGCGGTTTCCAATGTGAAGCCGGGCGTCTCCACGACCTTTTGGATTTCCCGCTCCGGGACGAATCCCCAGAGACCGTCGGAACAGAGCAGCAGCGTATCGCCGACGGCGAGAGGATGCTGCTCTATGTCGATCTCTATCTCGGGCTGAAGGCCAAGGCTGCGGGTCAGCACCGCGGCATCGGGATGGCGCTGAGCCTCCTCCTTGCTAATTATGTTGTGGCTGAGCAGGTCCTGCGCGGCGGAGTGGTCGATGGTGAGGAGGTGCAACCGGCCGGCGCGCATCAGGTAGGCGCGGCTGTCGCCGATATGGCCTATCCATGCGTGGGTTCCGTCTTTCCCCTCTTGCACCACGGCCAGCACCACCGTGGCGCCCATGCCTTCTTTTGGCGCGCCGGGCGTCTTGGCTGCCGAAAAGATCTTCTCATTGGCCCGCGCCGCCGCTGCGCGAATGGCGTTGCCCACCGGGAACTCGCGCGGCAGTGCCGCCAGATGTGCGTAAAAATGCTCCACCGCCATCCGGGATGCGGTGGCGCCTCCAGGGTATCCGCCGACGCCGCCGGCGACGATCATCAGGTCACCCATGGCTATGCGGACATGGAGGACTGAATCCTGATTCTCTTCGCGCAGGGTGCCTCGGTCACACTCCTCGGCAAAAAGGATAGATGATTGCCCGGAGCCTCGTCGTTCGCTCATGCCTTAACCTCATATAGGGGAGGAACCTTCGTTCTACAGCTAAACGTAATACCGTGCAAAAACCATACAAGCTTCCTATGGAAAACCCTCCCTGTCACTTCAGCGGAAAAGTCTGCCGCAGTTTGCCCCGCCTGGTTCATGCCAATCATTGCTCAAGCCGTGCTTTGTGGATCGTTGTCCCCGGCATCCACGTTAGACCCCACGCTCCAGCCAGACGGCTTGACTCATTTTGGCGCGTAAAACCCGCAACCACAATGAACAACCACACTCTATCACGGAATATTCAATCATGTAAGGCACTTATTTCCATATCGTCTGCCGCCCCTGTGCACTTCAAGCCGATTACCAGATGCGATAATCTTGTTGACAATAGAATCCTCTCTCCCCGCACCGGGTGAACCTATTGATTGTCGAAATTGAAAAATTGACCAAGGTTTACTTGGCGAAGCAACGGGTAGTGGCCCTCGAAGGCATTGACCTGGAGTTGAAACAGGGCGAGATCTTCGGATTGCTGGGGCCAAACGGGGCCGGCAAAACGACCACCATTTCGATTGCCACCACACGCGCGCTGCCTACCAGCGGAAACGTCCGCATCAAGGGCATTGACGTGGTCAAGCATCCTGCCCATGCGCGCCGCCTCATTGGCGTCGTGCCGCAGTTTAATACGCTTGACCGCTCGCTAACCGTCTACGAGAATCTTTACTTCCACTGCCGCTACTTTGGTTTCTCACACGCGCACGCCAAATCCCGGTCTCTCGAACTGCTCACCCAGTTCATGCTCTCTGAGCGCAAAGACGCATATCCGCCGCAATTATCCGGCGGTCTGGCGCAGCGTGTGCAGATTGCCCGCGCCATCGCGCATCGGCCCACAGTCTTGTTTTTGGACGAGCCGAGCGCCGGCCTTGACCCGCAAAGCCGCATGGCCATGTGGTCGGCGGTCGAAGGACTTCGCGTTGAAGGCATCACGGTGTTGTTGACCACGCACTACATGGAAGAAGCCAACTCGCTCAGCGACCGGCTGGCCATCATCGACTACGGCCATGTGCTGGCCCTCGGGTCGCCGGAACAGCTGAAAGCTACCCTCGGCGCGCACGCCATCTTCGATTTGAAGCTGCGGTCGCAGGAGGGTTTGGAGCCGCTGGTAGCCAGGTTGAAAGCGCGGCCCGATGTGACCAGCGCCGAAGTTACCGCCGAAGGACTGCGCGTGATTGCGGCCGGATCTGACGGCTTATTGCCGGAGCTGGTGCAGGCCGCCGCCGGCCACGGCCTGCGTGACCTCCAGATTACCGAGCCCAGCCTGGAGACCGTCTTCATCCAGCTCACCGGGAGGGACCTGCGTGAATAGCCTGCGCCTGAAAATCGGGAGATTCCTGAAAGATATTCTGGATATGTTCTTGCAGGATATGGGAGAGCTGACGAGATATTGGGACCACCGCTTTTCAGGCAGTCCAGAATCAGTCGCCCTCGAAGCAGGTGTCTTCTTCAAGGCCTTTGGAGGGCTGTTCCTGCGCGATCTGCGCGTGCTGACACGGGAATTTCTGCCATTTGTGCTGCGCGTGGGAATGCAGCCGTTACTCTTCCTCTTCGTCTTCACCTTCATCCTGCCGCGCATGAGCAGCGGCAATCCGATGGCTGTGGCAGGCGGCGCAGACTTCGGCACTATCCTGCTGCCCGGATTGATGGCCGTGGCCATTATGTTCTCCGGAATCGCCGGCGTGGCGCTGCCGCTGTCGAGCGAATTCGGCATTACCCGCGAGATTGACGACCGCGTGATGTGCCCGGTCCCGCTGTGGGCCGTGGCTCTGGAGAAGGTCTGCTTCAGCGCCATGCAGAGCATCGTCGCCGCGCTATTGGTGATTCCCATGGCCCGCTACATTCCGGCCACGCCGGTACGGGCAGACGTGCATCACTGGTTCCTGTTTGCGCTGGTTCTGGTGTTGGCAAGTTTGCTGGCCGGGTCGCTGGGCCTGGTCATCGGCTCAACCGTTAATCCCAAGCAGATCGGGTTGGTCTTTTCCATCATCGTGGTGCCGATTACGTTTTTAGGATGCGTGTATTACCCGTGGGCAGGACTCAAAACAATTCCCTGGCTGAAGGTTGCCGTGCTCTTCAATCCCATCGTCTACATCAGCGAAGGCCTGCGCGCCGCCGTCACTCCCTCCATCGCGCACATGCCCTGGTGGGCGATTCTGGTGGCGCTGCTCTTCTTCACCGCCGCGCTGGGCCGCTGGGGCCTGCGCGGGTTCATGGGAAGAGTGCTTTCCTAGACCCGAGGCACCTGGCGGACCGAGCGCGGGTTTCCTAAGAAGGTTGGCGGACTTGCCCAATTCTTACTTTCCGCCGAACAAGTCACTAGAATGTAGATAGAGACTTTCCCATGCGCCTCTCTTTCCGAGATTTCCCGATACTTCTGGCGCCGGCGCTGCTCATGGCGGCCGGTTGCGGCGGTGTGATGGGTACGGCAAACTCCTCGAATGTGGGCTTTTCGGTCACGCCCGGCGCAACTTCCATTGATACCAACTGCACCGGCTGCAATGCAACCAGCGCCAGTGGCGCCCTTGTTCACCAGTTTGTGGCTGCCCAGACGAACGGTAGCCCTGCAAAGGTCACCTGGTCAGTCTCCGGCGGAGATGCCGTGAGCGGGCCGGGAAGCATTAACGCAATCGGCCAGTACACGCCGCCAGGTTATCTGACGGCCGACCGCGCCGAGGTGGTGGTGACCGCGACACAGACCGCGAATCCCAGCCTGCGCGCCAGTTCCGTTTTGACTGTGACGCCAGGATTCCTGCAACCGCTGACGCCGGAGAACGTCGCCCTGGGCGCGGGCGGAACGGTCGCTATCACCGGCTTTCTGGCCGAGGCGGGCGGCACAGCCGGCATCCATTTTGATTTGGCAGGCTCGGCAAACGGACAAGGCAGCGGCCAAGGTTCTCTGAGTGCCGCGAGTTGCCAGCGCGAAAGTCAGGCTTTTACTTCTTGCACGGTTACTTACACGGCGCCAAGCTCCGTGCAGGCTACGGGTGCAACGTATGTCGTGGCCACTGTGAGCGGGGCTGCACCGAGCCCCCGGTCGACCTCCGTTTCCAGCACAGCGGCAGTGGTGCTGGTGAACACGGCGGGCATTGCCAGCAACCCGGCCACGCATCAGGCTCCGTTAGCCGCGTCGGTGCTGCTGGGCAGCTCGGGCGGAAACAACACTGACTACGACACGCGCGGTAACCAAATTATCGACTGCTGCAGCGGCACGCTGGGCGCGCTGGTCGAGGACGCAAGCAAGCGCGAATATCTCCTCGGCAATAACCACGTGCTTGCCAAAAGCGACCACGCCATCGTAGGTGACACGATTGTGCAGCCGGGGCTGATCGACAACAACTGCACGCCGTTGGGAGACAGCGCAGCCCCCGGGCTGGTTTCTTCCGTAGCCCCTGTGGCTCAGCTCACCAGTTGGCTGCCGCTCTCTTCGAGGCTGACCAATGCCGACGCAGCAATCGCTCAAGTGACCTCGCGCGCCGTTGACCCGAGCGGCAACATTCTCGAGCTGGGCGCGAGACAACCGGATGGCACACTGGCCGCGGCGCCTCCCGGCATCAGCTCGACCGGCGGACGGGGCGAAGCCGGTTGGCTCCAAATGAAGGTGGCCAAGAGCGGCCGGACCACGGGACTAACGTGCGGCGGCATTTCGGCTATCGACCTTGACGTGACGGTCGATTATTACCTGGACTGCGCGGAGACGCGGCCCTACCTGAGCAAGACTTTTACCCATCAGTTAGCCATCAGCGGCAATCAATTCAGCGATGCGGGTGACTCTGGAGCGCTGGTGGTGGATGCCGCGAATGCCGAGCCTGTGGGCCTTTACTTTGCCGGAGGGGCAGACATTTCAGGAGTCAGCCAGGGCGTTGCCAGCCCGGCAACCGATGTGCTGAGTGAATTAGATGCGCAGTCAAACGGGAGTTATACATTTGTGGGCGCGGCCGATCATGCGGTCAGTTGCCTGAGTTACGGAGATAACACCATCAGCGCCACGCAGGGACTTGCGCTCAGCGCTGCGGAAAATGCGCGCGCCCAGCAGGCTCTCGTGCAGGCCCGCATGTTGGTCAGTTCGGCAACAGGAATATTAGGCGCAGCCGCCGGCAAGAGCAGCGACCATCCCGGCGAGGCCGCGGTGATTCTTTATACGGACCAAAGCAGAACCGTTAATGTGCCGGACACGGTGGACGGCGTGCGCACGCTGGTGATTCCCAGCACGGCTCGCGCGGTTACGTACGGAGCTGCACTGCAAACTCCGCTTGAAGCCGGCGGCGTCTCGCTGCCGTCTTCAGCGCTCGCGCAGGCCGTGGCCGTCAAGAGCCAGACAGCCGCCGCACTGATGCGGCAGAATCCGGCCTTCTTCGGCGTGGGGGTGGGCCAGAGCCTCGACGATCCGCGCGAGGCGGCGCTGGTCATTTATGTGGACCGCAATAACATTCCCACTCAAATGCCCTCGACTGTTGACGGCCTGCGTACACGTTATGTGGTGATGGACCGGCTGCACGTCACGCGATCTTATGCAGCGGCAGCACCATCGAAACTACACTGCATGGCCCACAAGCCGGCGCGCTTTGGCCCGGCTGACGCGTCCAGGCAGCAAAGCCATAAACTTCACTGAGCCAATGAAAAACACCAGACTTCACTTGGCCACGAGTGCGGCCGCAATCTGGCGTCCGTGGTGGCGGCCATTCTCAATGAAAATCTCGCTGGTGCGCGCGCCGGCCACGATCACACCAGCCAGATAAATGCCCGGCACGTTGCTTTCCAGCGTCTCCAGATTGCAAACCGGCATCCGGTCCTCGCCCTCCAGGCGAATTCCTAACGCCTCCAGAAACTCAAAATCAGGATGATAGCCGGTCATGGCAAAAACAAAATCGTTCTTGACAATCTCAAGGCCCTGCGGCGTCTTGATGAATACGCTGTCCGGCGTAATTTCTTCTACCTCGGAGCGGAAGTACGCCTTCACATCGCGATTCTTGATGCGGTTTTCAATGTCCGGCTTGATCCAGTACTTCACATTCGGCGTAATCTCCGGCCCGCGGTAAACCAGGGTGACCCGTGCGCCGCTGCGCCACAGTTCCAGCGCTGCAATGGCAGCCGAGTTTTTGCCGCCGATAACCAGCACATCGGTCGCAAAGTAGGGGTGGGGATCGAAATAGTAGTGGTGCACCTTGCTCAGACTCTCGCCGGGAATGTGCATGTAGTTTGGCCGGTCATAGTACCCGGTGGCGACGGCCAACTTGCGTGCCCGAAGCGCGCTGGAGCGGCCAAAGCGGTCCACCAGACGCACGGTAAAGTCGCCGTCCGCGCCTGTCACGCCCTCTACGCGATGGTATTGGCGAACATCCAATTTATAGTAAGCGGCCACGTGCCTGTAATACTGAAGCGCCTCGTTGCGGTTGGGTTTGGCATTCGTACTGGGAAAGGGGATGTCGCCAATTTCCAGCAACTCGGGCGTGGTAAAGAAGGTCATGTGCGACGGGTAATGGAAGAGCGAGTTGCAGACGCAGCCCTTGTCCACCATCACGACTCGCAAACCGGCTTTTTGCGCCTCAATAGCGCAGGCCATACCCGTGGGTCCTGCGCCGACCACCAGTAAATCGAAGATATCGTTCTGTGTTCCCGGAGTTTCCTGCGTGGAGTGGCTCATGGCTATAGATTAGGGCATGGGGAACGCAGAATCCATTGGAATCCTGGCGTCGTCTAAATCATCTGAGAGAATAGTGATAGTGAATCGAGCGCAACATTTTTTATTCCGGCGAGCGGCGGCCTGGGCGATTCTGACGCCCTTGTCTCTGGCGTGCGCTGCGGCTCTCCACGCGCAGGCGCAAAACCCCACGTCTGCCTCCAACTCCTTCTTCGGCAGCGTGACCACGCAACCGGCGAGCGATGAAACGCTGAAGCTCTCGCTGGACGAGGCCATCGCGCTCGGCCTCAAGAACAATCTGGGACTGAAGGAAGCCGAAAGCGGCGAAAAATCAATCAAGGGCCAGAAGAACGAGGCGCTGCAGAATTTTCTCCCCACGATCGCGCTCACGGGCGACACCGGCGTTCACCAGCAAAACCTGGCCGCTCTGGGCTTTGGACCCGACACCATCAAGTTGTTTTTGCCTCTCTTTCCCGGCCACGTGTTGCCCCCCGGGTTCTCCGAGATTACGCGCGACGAGCTGACTGAGGGCAAAATTCAGTTTGGCCAAATGCTCTTCTCCGGCCCTGTGATCGCCGGCTGGAAGGCGGCCGGCGCGGCGGAACGCGCGGCTCATTTCGCCAAAATGTCGGCACGCGGCGAAGTAGTCCAGCAAGTGGCCTCAGCCTATCTGCACGCCATCGCAGCTTCAAGCGAAGTGGACAACGCCAAGGCGCTCGAGTCGGAAGATCAACTTCTGCTCAAGAATGTCCATGCGGCCCACGAAGCCGGCACTGCCGCCAATCTGGATGAACTGCGCGCGCGCGTCCAGCTTCAGGCGCAGCAGCAGGCGCTTGTCGCCGCTCAGAACGCCCTTGAAAAGAACCTTATCCTGCTCAAGCGCGAGATCGGCATCGACCCCGGCCAAAGGATCGCGCTCACCGACCCGGCTCCCTATAGCGAACTCGCCGCTGAAACCCCCGAAGAGGTCCGGGCCGTCGCGTACAGGAGCCGTCAGGACTACCGGAATCTGCAAAACCAGGCGGTCGAATTCAAGGCCATCCGTTCCGCCTACCGCAGCCAGCGTTTGCCCAGCCTCAGCTTTGGCGGCTACTACGCGGTCAGCCAGGTCGGCGCCGTCGGTGCACACGGAAACTTTCTCGCGCAGGGTACGCTCAGCTTTCCGCTCTTCCGCGAGGCCAAACTGCGCGGCGATGTGGAGGCGGCCCAAGCCCAGATGGACTCGGTCAACGCCCAGCTCGACGACCTGCGCGCTCGCATTGACCTTCAGGTTCGCTCGGCTCTGCTCGACGTAGCCGCGACGGCGAAACTCGTCGAGGTCGCCCGCTCCAATGTCGAGCTGGCCACGCGCGCCCTGAACGACGAGACTGACCGCGTCAACGCCGGAGTTGACGACAACCTGCCTCTGGTCACCGCGCAAGCCACCCTTGCCGCCGCTGAAAGCAATCTCGTCGAGAGCCTCTACCAATACAACCTGTCAAAGCTCGGGCTCGCCCGCGCCGCCGGCATCATCGAAACCCAGTACAGGGACTATCTGGGAAGATAGGTGCAGTTGCTGCGCAAAATGCACGTTCCATTCATCAACTAACTCATCTCAGCGTCACGCGCCCGAGTTATGCGTGTAACCTAGAGACAAGAGGCCCCCTACTCTTATGACACGACAGCTCCAGATCAAGTACTATGTGGAACCGGATGCCGCTGCGCTGGCGCGGCGTGCGGCGCAGTATTTTGTCGAGATGGCTGGCGAAGCCGTCGAAGCCCGCGGACGCGCGCGCATAGCCATCAGCGGTGGGACCACTCCCAAAGCCGCCTTCCAGTTGCTCGCCGACCCCGGTCAGCCGTGGCGCTGGCGCATGCCGTGGAATTGGCTCGACCTCTTTTGGGTGGACGAGCGATGCGTTCCGCCCGGCGACGCCGAGAGCAACTACCGTATGACTCGCGAAGCGCTGCTGGACCAAGTGCCTCTGCGTCCCGACCAGATTCATCGCATCGAGGGTGAGTTGGAACCGGAGGCAGCCGCGGCGCGCTACGAGTCGGAGTTGCGCAATAGTTTTCGGCTGGAAGGCGCCGAAAGCCCGCGCTTTGATCTCGTGGCTCTGGGGCTCGGTGATGACGGCCACACCGCCTCGCTCTTTCCGCACACCGAAGCCATCCACGAGATGAGCCGCCTGGCTGTCGCCAACAGCGTGCCGCAGCGTGACACCTGGCGCATCACGCTCACCTGGCCGGTCATCAATCACGCGCGTTCGGTCTTTTTTCTCGTTTCTGGAGCGGAAAAGGCCGCCATCCTTCAGGAGGTGCTCACCGGGCCGCGCGATCCCGAACGGCTGCCCAGTCAATTAATATGGCCCTCCAGCGGTATACTTACCTTTATATTGGATAAAGCCGCAGCCGCGCTTTTACCCGCAACAGACGAGGAAGGCTGCGGAGTTTTAGAGAGGGAAAGATGATTCTGGCGGGCGACGTAGGTGGCACCAAGGCGCACTTGGCGCTTTATGACTTTATTGATGGAAAACTCCAAGCCTTCCGCGACGAGAAGTATGCGGCCAAGGACTACTCCGGGGTGGAAGAGATCGTAAAGGAGTTTTTGGGCGCGCAAAAGGTGACGGCAGCTTGTTTGGGCGTGCCCGGCCCTGTGCGCGACGGCCGCCTGCGCCTCACCAACCTTCCCTGGACGCTCGACAGCCGCGAGCTGTCAGTCAGCCTCGGCATTAACCATGTCTTTCTGATTAACGATCTGGAAGCCAACGGCTACGGCATTAACGAGCTGAGCACCGACCAGATCTACACGCTCAGCGAGGGCGATGCCAGCCAGATTGGCAATCGCGCCCTGATCGCCGCAGGGACCGGCCTGGGCGAGGCGCTTCTGATCTGGAATGGCCGCACCCACGTTCCTTACCCTTCCGAGGGCGGCCATACCGACTACGCGCCGCGCAACGAAGACGAGATCGACCTGCTGCGTTTTCTCAAGCAGAAATACAACGGGCGCATCAGCTATGAGCGTGTGGTCGCTGGCATGGGACTTACCAATATCTACGAGTTTCTGCGTGAAGTGCGCGGCGTAGACGAGCCTGCCTGGCTGGCCGGGCGCATGGTCGCTGAAGACCCCAACGCCGTGATTACAGAGCTTGCGCTTGCGGCCAAAAGCGAAATCTGCGAGAAGGCTCTGGACATGTATGTCTCTGCCTATGGCGCGGAGGCCGGAAACCTGGCCCTTAAACTTCTTTCAGTGGGCGGCGTTTACGTGGGCGGAGGCATCGCTCCGCGCATCATCGAGAAGCTCAAGGACGGCACGTTTATGAGGGCCTACACCGACAAGGGCCGGCTAAGTCAGTTGCTGGTGAATATGCCGGTGCGCATCATTCTCGATAGCGGCGCTGCCCTGCTCGGCGCAGCAGCCTACGCCGAAGCCCGCGCCGCCGAAATCAGCGGCACCTCGCCCCGCGCCGCCTCCGTCAAGTTCTAACTCGCAACATCGCCCATTCCACCTATAAACTGGGTGCCCCAGGTCCAGATTCTCGGACCTGGGATCTTCAATCTAATTTCCTAGCGAATAAATTACGTTAATTGTCGTCTGAACCTCTACTGGCTCACCAAGTAACAGATAGGGTTTGTATTGCCATTGGGAAACCGACCACAGCGCAGACACGGCCAGCAAAGGGGATGGAGACGAGAGCACGTGTAAATCATGAATGCCACCATCCCTTCCAATGACAGCCTGCAATACCACAGTGCCTGCAATGCCTGATTCCTTGGCGGCCTCGGGATAATATGGCGTCACTTTCTTGAGCAGCATGCCCTGGATAACCCCAGCGCTGATCTTCGTCTTGTCGCATTTAGCATCGCATTTAGCAACATCCGCATTCGCGGGCGGCGTCAGCGCCGGATCGCCGGGAGATGAATACGTGATCGAATCCACTTTCGCAGATAGAATCTTTTTTTCTCCGTCAAAAATTACAATCTCGCGCGGCAGATATTTATTCTGCACTTTGACAACTTGGTTGAAGGCCGTGGTCAAGGTTCCGAAGAAATGGTTGGCGCGCAGGATAGACAGTTGCGGATCGAAACAATAGGTGGGAAAAAGCCCCAACGGCGGGGTTTTCAGATCATTGTATTTAGGCATCAGCGGAATCACCATGATGCAAGGAAGCTTGACTTTGCCAAATGATACAGTTTTACGTTCCAGGCTGGAGTTGGAGGGACTGACTTCGGAAGAGTTGGGCATTGGCGACAAGAAAGCAGCCTCCAACTTGTACTCGAAAAACTTAAGGCTTTCACCTGCATCCTGATGCGCATATTTCCCTTCGGCTGTCCGCCATTCGGTATGAGTTGCGCTTGGCCGCGTCCACTTGCTGCGATGAATCGTCGGCGAGGCCCACCAGTATTCATAAATCCCCTGCTCGGTCGGCTTGCCCTTCTCATCGTAAAGCTGGTAGGTAGCTTTCAGATGCCATGGCTTCAAATCCGGCGAATTGAAGTCATAGAAAGGAGCCGCGGCCGCAAAGACCTCACGAGGGTCTGTTGGCAGTCCCGGTCCCGCATTGGCAGCGGTCTGGGCAAATCCCGACAGAGAAGCTATCAGAGACAGAGCACAAAAACATAGCAGGCGCATGGTGTGGATAGAGTAGCACTGCAGCCAGGGAATCGATGGTGCGAATGCCCGAAAGCCCTCGCCTCAGGCCCTGCTTCTCGGACCTTCGAAACCACAGACTCGCCCATCAACCCGTTGCGTAAAATAACCCCTCGCCGCGGGACAATCAATGAATGAGCGATGACCATAGAAATGGGGCCTTACTGATCCCTGATCCACGACCCCTGATGGCACCCCCCTACCCCCCTATACCCCGAGGGGGTATAAATTTCCTTTGAATCCGTGCAGATAATTTATAACCCGTTTGAAATCAACATTACAAAAATGGCGCACAGACGAAAATCTCCTGCATCTTGAGATTTAGCCTCTGAAAATCACCGGAAAAATCCGTTTTCACCTTGTTTGGGGAGCTTTTGGGGGGAAATGAACGGGGATCGGCGAATTCCGAACCTACCAAACGCCGCATTTACAATAACAAATGTGCAGCCCGAAAAATCTTCGCCGATCATTCTCGCCGAAAACCTGACCAAGGTTTATGCGGCGGGCCGAATCCAGGTCAAAGCCGTGCGCGGTGTTTCGCTGGCCGTCGAGCCGGGGGAATTTGTCGCAATCGTCGGGCCTTCGGGCTCGGGCAAGTCCACGCTGTTTTACCTGCTGGGAGGGCTGACGCAGGCCACGGAAGGGCGCGTAGTCATTGACGGAGTGGATTTCGCGTCTCTCTCTGACGCCGAGCGCACGCGGCTGCGCAAGAATCGCATAGGATTCGTCTTCCAGAAGTTCAACCTGCTGCCAACGCTCTCGGCCATGGGTAATATCGAGATCGCCCACACGGTGAGCGGTAGCAAACAGCCGCTGGACCGGGCTTATCTCGACCATCTCAGCGAGATGCTGGCGATCAAGGGCCGGCTCGATCACCGGCCGTCGGAGCTAAGCGGCGGCGAGCAGCAGCGCGTGGCCATTGCTCGCGCAATGATTACCCGCCCTGCCATCGTGCTGGCCGATGAGCCCACCGGCAACCTCGACACCAAGAGCTCCGACGCGGTGTTGCACATGCTGTTGCGCTCCAATCGGGAACTGGGCCAGACCACGCTGATGATTACCCACAATCCCGAGGCGGCATCGATTGCCAGCCGGATTTTATATATGCGCGACGGGGAGATCGTGCGCGAAGAGAAAGGCTCGCGGCCTGGTTTTGCGGCGCAGATTGCGGGCTCGGCGATGGCAAATCCCGGTCCGGCGTCGGCTGCGGTTTGACCTCAATAAGTCGCCCCGGTATACTCAATCTTGCAACTGCGGGAGTAGCTCAGTGGTAGAGCATCGCCTTGCCAAGGCGAGGGTCGCGAGTTCAAATCTCGTCTCCCGCTCCATTCCGCCCTCCGGCTCTGGCCGGGTTGGCTACGGCGGCATGGAGCGTAGATTATTAAGGCAGCCCTGCCAAGGCGCGGTACCCAAGTGGTAAGGGAGAGGTCTGCAAAACCTTTATGCGCCGGTTCGATCCCGGCCCGCGCCTCCAATCCTTTCAAAACTCACAAATAATTTAAGGCAAGGGCCATTACGCCACCGTGAAGACTTTTGCGCGAAATGCGAAAGCCCTCCGCTGCCGGAGGGCTTTGAGTGGAAGGGAAACCGCGTTAATTCAAATTAACCCAAACTGGTCCAAAATGTCAAGTCTTGTCTTTGAGTAACTTTGTTGTTGGTACTGAGTAGGGGAGGACAAGGCCGTCGCGCCGATCCACGACAGCCTCGCCGGTGGCCATTTAGCCGTTTTGGTTGCCCTGATCGGAGTGTATGGTTCGATAGCTTGAATTGCCCCGCGACCAGACAAGCATCAGCAGGTCCTTTCCGTCCTTGTTCTGGTGCATTTCGTCTGTGAATTGGCCGGCAGACTCGGTCGGCTTGCGGTCAACCTCGAGGATGACATCGCCGGGCTGAATGCCCGCGTCATCAGCGGGGCTGGCAGGCCGAACGTTTTGGACCACAACTCCATGCAGATGATCGGGCACGTTGAACTGCTGCCGGGCTTCCGGCGTAAGATCGGCTACTTCGAGACCAACCTTTCCGCTCGGTTGCTCATCGTCGCCGCCGTTACCGGCCACGTCAGTCTTACCATGGAATTCGCCGACCGTGAGATTCAGAGTTTCCGGTTTGCCGTCGCGAATCACGCCCAGCGCAATCTTCGTTCCCGGAGCAATCTCCGTCACGGCAACCTGCAGGGCGCTGCCGTTTATGATCTTTTGTCCGTTGAGTTCAGCAATCACGTCGCCCGTTTTGACGCCGCCGCGGCTCGCGGGAGAATCCGGCGTTACCTGGGCGACGATTGCCCCGGTGGTATCCGGCAGATTGAAAAAGTGTGCATTGTCGGGCGTGACGTCGTTCATGCTAATGCCGAGGTAGCCATGCTCGACTTTGCCGCTCTTGATGATTTGCTCAGCTGTGGCGCGCGCAATCTGCGAAGGAATCGCGAAGCCGGCGCCGGCAAACGAGCCGCTGTTCGAAATGATGAAAGTGTTGATGCCCACCAACTCGCCATGCGCGTTCACCAGCGGTCCGCCGGAGTTGCCGGGATTGATCGCGGCGTCGGTTTGAATGTAGCCGCCCGGTTTGCGCGCATCATCGGAGTAGGGATTTGGCCGATCAACCGCGCTTACGATGCCGCGTGTGACCGAAAACTGGAAGTAGCCGAATGGGCTGCCGAAGGCCAGCACCGTCTGTCCCGGTTGCAGTTTGGTCGAGTCGCCCCACACGATAGTAGGAAGGTTGACCGCATTCACCTTAAGCACGGCAATGTCGGTCAGCTTGTCTACTCCGACGACCTTCGCATTCAAGGTGCGACGGTCGTTCAGCGTCACCCTGATCTGCGTGGCGCCATCCACCACGTGATCGTTGGTCACAATATACCCGTCCGGCGAGATGATAATGCCGCTTCCTACGCCGTGTTCGATCTGCGGCTGTTGGGGCTGTTGAAACATGGGCCCGAAGAACTGTTGCAGGCCCGGCGGAAGTCCCTGATTGGGTCCGGAGGAAAACTCGCTGGAGCTACGCGAGGTGACTGCGACATTGACGACGGCGGGAGTTACACGCGAGGCAACCGCTTCCATGGCATGATCGAGGGAAGTGAGCGGAGCAATGCTGTCGTCGTCCATCGGCGTTGCGGCGTGAACGCTGCCGTGGCCGGCGAAGATTACAGCGCCCAACGCGAACGATCCTACGACCGCCGCAGCAGCGGTCAACATCTTTGCGCGTGCTACTAAATGATTAGTTACCTGGGGCATGGTCATTTTCTCCTGATTGAAGTTGCAGTTAGATTTGAACGATCAGCCAGCCGTTGGCGATGGCAACGGCGGCATACGAAGAACGATGATCCTGGTCAACGGCGATCACCAAGCGTGGAGGCGGCGCATTATCGTCCCATTCTGTCAGCACAACCCATGCCGCCTGGTCCAAGAAGATTTGAGGTGGATGCACACTCCGCTTCGCAACGGCTGCGACCCGGTGATGCGGGTTATGCGCAGTCAGAACTGGTTTCTGCTGCAAATCGGCCTTGACCAGTGTTGGAGAGCCTGCAAATTCCGAGGCGTTCCGTTCGTGCGGTGCAGAGACCTCGCTTGGGCCAGATGCCGCCAGGGAACGAGCTTGTAGGCTTGCTTGCGTCAGCGGCGCGAAGCTCACCAGCTGCGGGCTGTGAGCCAGCACAACCGCGACTGCCAGAACGCCGGCAATCAGCGCGCCCGTCAGAACCATCGCCTGCTTTCCGGTTGCTTGCTTATTGGGCTGCCGCAGAATGCGGTGTACGCGGCGCGCCAACTCCGACTGCCTCTCAAACGCACCCAACGCCAGAGAAAAGCCGCGGCGAAGCATGGAGTACTCTGCCAGACGAGTAAGGCAAATGGCATAAGTCTTGCGCCCGCCGCTGGATCGCAGCACGTGGTCGTCGCAGGCCAGCTCACGTTCCGCGCAGAGCCGGTGCTCCACCCAAAGCAGAACGGGATTCAGCGGGAAAAGCACAAGCCCGGCCTTTTGCAACAGATTGGTCCAGTCGTCGCCGCGGCGCAGATGCTCAATCTCGTGACGGACTACTTGTTCCAACTCGAATGGGTTGAGCCGCTCAAGCAGCGCGGGCGGAAGAAGAATGCGCGGGCGGAAAAAACCGAAGACGCTGGGGCGCTCCACATCTGCGGAAGTGCAAAGCTCCGCTGTGCGGCCAGCCTTCCCGACTTTGAGCAAGCTCTTCATGGCTGCGTCGGGATCGATGCGAGTAGCGCGTGCCGCAAGATGCCGCAGCCGAACCGCACTTATGGTCAACTGCACCGCTCTCCACAGAGAGAGCATCGCCCAGACGCATGCGATCGCGACACTCCAGCGCGGGTCAAGATGAAAAGAGGAAGCGTGAAATGCACTGCCAGAGTACTCGTGCCTTCCGAATGAAGGAAGAACATTGAGCAGTATCAGCAGCAGGAAGACGATCAGCCAAACAACGGATCGCGCAGCCGCGCTCAGCCTTGTCAGCAGGCGCAGGCACAAGGCGACGCACGCGGTCAGAATAGTTCCTTCCCAAATTGCGGAGAGCAACCCGCTTGCGGGTTTCGCGGACACCAATAAAATCCCATGAAGGAGCAGGTCCATTTACAGCTCCTCCTTTGTATCGTCCGGCAAACTCGCAATTGCTTCTTTCAGACGCTTCAACTCTTCGGGGCGAATTACATCGTCACCCAGCAGAGAAAGCAACAGCCGCTCTCGTGAGTTGCCGAAGAACCGTTGCAGTACATGGCGAACCTCTGACCAGCCGGCTTCCTGCTCCCCAACGCAGGAGCTGTACAAAAAAGCCCTGCCCTCTTGCCGGTGGCGAACGTAGCCCTTTGTCTCGAGAATGCGGATGGTTGTGAGCACGGACGTATAAGCCAGCTCCGATTCGGCTGAGGTAGCGGTCACCATCTCGGCAACCGTAGATTCCCCTCTGTCCCATAGGACTTTCATGAGTCGGAGCTCGGCTTCTGTCAGCGTGATGGACTTCTTGGGAGGCATAATCCGTCCGTCGATCTTCCTGGCAATAAGACGCTCAACTAATCATTTAGTTATCAGCGGATTTTTAGGGTCGATAATGGACGCTTTTTCCGGTTCAGGCATCATTTCCGCGAATTAGCGGGTTTGGTGCGGATTTCGGCCGAACTGATGCATTTCTCCTCAGTTATCCACAGGATGATGCCTCTGGCGAAAACGAATCTAATTAGACACCATTTATTCACTCATTTTTTTTGCTGGTGGGGATTCTCGACTGCTTATCCACGCAAACTGTTGGCATAATTCAAACAAGAGCGGTTTCTCGCAAACTATTCCATGTGGAACTCTTTCGGGTCCAGCGATTCCGAGCCTGAGAGATTGCCCGGCCGCTCGCGGGGCATTGAAGAGTGACCAGCTATAGCCGTCAGGACGTGTTGCGCATCCTGCAAATCAGCTCCCGCCAGTTGCAGGGCTGGGAGCGAGCCGGCATCATTTCCCCACTGCAAAGCTACACATTCCAGGACCTTGGCCAGTTGAGAATCCTTCGCGCGCTGCGCGAGGAAGCCGTCTCCGTGGCGTCGATCCGTCATTCGATTGTCGCCATGAAAGCGGTGGCGGGCATGGCGAATCCTCTGCTGGAGGCAAGCGTGGTGCGGACCGGAACGCGGCTGGCTTTCCGGCACGATGGGGCGATGGTGGATCCCATCCGCCGGCAGTTGCTCTTCGACTTCGAGCGGCTGGAACAGGGCCGCGGACCGTCAGTCAGCTCTGAACCGTTGCTGCTCAAGCCCTTCGCGGAGAACCGGCAGCAGGGCGTGCAGGAGCTGTTTCTGACGGCGGTGAAGGCCGAGGAAGCCGGCGAAAAGGCCCGCGCCATCAAGCTATACCAGGAGATGATGGAGCTTGACCCGACGTTCGCGCCCGCATGGATCAACCTGGGAACAATTCACTTTCATCTGCGCGAATTTGACTTTGCCGAACGGCTCTACCGCAGGGCGACAGAGATTGACCCCAGCTACGTACTGGCGTTTTTCGATCTGGGCAACGTGCTGGACGAGTTGCAGCGGTTCTGCGAGTCGATTACCGCGTACCAGCGCGCGGTTGCGCTGGCTCCCGGCTATGCTGACGCACATTACAATCTGGCACTTGCCCATGAGCGACGGGGAGAGGCGCGCGCTGCGCTGCGCCATTGGCAGGCTTATGCGCGGCTGGACAAAGGCGGTCCGTGGGCCGACCACGCGAGAGGGCAGATTCGCAAGCTGCTGGACCGCGAAAAGCTGGGCATCGCATGGCGCGCGCAAAGCTTCATTCCGCCGCGCAAAGGGACAGCGGCACTCGAACTGGTAAGCGACGAGAGCCAGGCCAGTTAGCAGCGCTTTCGCTGATTTCCGGTCCCTTCCCCTTCAAAGAGCCCCCAAAAAGAGGCGAAAACCGGATTTTTCCGGTGATTTTCAGGGGCCAAATCTCACCATGCGGGAGAATTTGGGGTCGAAAAGATTTCCACAGACATTGATTCCAAACGGGTTAGAAATAATCTGCAAGGTTTTGAGGGGAATTTATACCCCCCAGGGGTATAGGGGAGGGGGTACCTTCAGGGGTACGGACCGTGCGGATACCTGACAGATTCGTGAGGGGTCAGGGATCCGGGGTCAGGGGCCAGAAGAGCTCCGTTTTCCCAATTGCTTCCATTGTGCGCCGATGGAGGGAAATCCTCTGCAAGAGGCACGATGGCCCTTCCTTCCGGAAGGGCCATCGTGCCGGGATAGGCTGAACAAGCTGGACAAATTGGACAAAGCGAACGAACTAAACAAGCTAATTCACGGTCACCGTGAACGTGGTCGTCGGGGCCGGAGTAACTGTGGGATTTCCGGTTCCCGTTACCGTGAAGGTGTACGTGCCGGCCGACGTTCCGGGGTTGGTCGGACCGGTCGTGGTGCTGCCGTTGCCACAAGCGGCCAGGCTGCCCAGCGCCGCCATCAACACCAGAATCCCTAGCATCGACCTCCAACTGCGCCGCCGAGCGGGAATCCCCAGGAAGAGCAGCATGGCCAACAGCGCGCCGCTGCCAGCGCCGAATAAGCCACGGCTCTTGCCGGGCAGCTTCGGGTAGAGCAGCGCAGCGCTTGCCGCCGTCGTGCTCACCGTGGCGATCGCCGTTCCCGTCCCGGTCGGCACGCCGGAAGTCAGCGTTACCGGCGACCCACTGGTGACTGAACAGGTGGGCAAATCCGTCCCGCTGGTTGGAGACGTCAGCACGCAGGTCAGCGTAACCGTTCCCGTATAAAAGGTGCTCGAACTCACCGTAACGGTCGAAGTCGCGGTTCCTCCCGGTGCGATGGCCGCCGGTGTCGTCGCCGCCAGCGCGAAGATAGAGGTTGTCACCGTCACGGAAGCCGTTCCCACGCCTGGGGCGTAAACCGGGTCTCCGCTGTAGTTCGCGGTCAGCGTGTCGGTGCCCACGTTCAGGCTGTTGGCCGGAATGGTGATGACGCAACTGGCGGCTGTGCAACCGCCTGCTCCAAGCGTCTGCGCTCCGGAGTTATAACTGCCGCTGCTCAATGTCACCGTCCCAGTAGGCGTCACTCCGGAGCCGGTCACCGCGACCGTCACGCTCAGGGTTTGGCTTGAATCCAAAGTGGTAGAGGCTGGAGTCACGGTCACGGTTGGGGTGAGTACAGCCACATACGTTACCGTCACAGTCGTCGTACCGGTTTCTCCCGCATCGTAGGTCGAGTTCCCGCTATAGGTCACCGTGAGCAGGTCGCTTCCGGCGCTCAGGGAGTTATACGGAACGGTAATGGAGTAGCTGCCGCTTACAAGCGCCGTTGCCGCCGAGGTGTAGCCGCCGCCTGTCAGCGTCACGGTTCCCGTCGGCGTCGTGCTGCCAGTGCAGGTTCCTGTGCAGGCCACCGCGCCCGTCACCGTCACAGTCTGGTTGGAGTTGATGGTCGTTGCCGAGGGAACGGCGGTCACGGCAGCAGTCAATCCGGTCACCGTGAGCGTTTTGTAGCTCGCCGTCGCCGTGGCATAGGTCGAGCTGCCGCTATAGTTCGCCGTCAGCGTATCGCTGATTCCTATAGCCAGGTCGTCCGCCGGAACATTGGTGAAGGTGTAACTGCCGCTCGATAGTGCCTGCGCTCCGGAGTTATAGGAGCCCCCGGTCAGGGTTACCGTTCCCGTCGGTGTTCCGTCCGAGCCGGTCACCGTAACATCCACAGTAAGGCTCCCGGTGGTGACAACCGGATTGGGCGTGACGGAGGTAAAGGCCACGGTCGCCGTGTCCGAACCGGTGGTCGAAGTCCAGTTGTTTATCAGTTGCGTAGCATCCACGCTGCCCAGACCGGTTGCCAGGTCGTAGCCTGTGGTCGTGTTATAGCCGCTCTCAAAGTAGTACCCTGCCGCGTCCTCGACGCAATCCAGAGAGGTGCTTTCGCAGGCAACGGAGTTATTGCCCACCGTTATATCGTGGAACGCAGTGGGGGCAGTGCCATAGAGCGAGTAAAGTATTTGGGCGGGTAGCCCGAGCTTGCCGCCGGTCTTCTGCTCCACCAGCGCAAGGATTCCGGCAAAGGTGGGCGCGGATGTGGAGGTGCCGCCATAGGCGTCAAAATAGCCTCCTGTGATATTCGAGCAATCCAGCGTTTCGTTCGCGTAAGGCGAAAAGGCCGCTTCGCCTGTCGAGTCGTCACAGATCAGCCATACCGCGTCATCGTAGCCGTTACCCGCCATCAACGAAACATCGGGCAGATCGCGCTTCCCGTCCGACGGCACACCCGTGGCGCTCTGCCACGAGGGCTTGGTGTAGATGGAGCTCGCGCCGCCGGCTCCGGCCACGATATTTGCATAGCTGGAGCACGAGACGGAGCCGCAGTCGCCGGAGAGGGAGGTCGCGGTCCAGGGTACGTTCGCGCTGATCGTGGTGTCGTAAAACGATGAGTCATTCCAGGTCGACTCCGGAATGTAGCCCAGAGCCGTCCGGTAATAGCTCGGCGAGCCGGCCAGGCCGATGCCGTTCGATGTGTTCACAAGGCTCTCGAACACTGCATTCGAGGTGTACAGAGTATAGAAATCAGTGCCGCCCACCGCGATGTTATACGGCGTCGAGGCAAAACCGCTTACTTGCAAGCCGCCGGTGGCCTCCGTAACGGTCTTGTTCCTGTCGTTGGTGGTCTCGTCGCATCCGGCAGAACCGCTGTCGCCGGTGGAAACCACTACCGCGACACCCGCCGCTGCCGCCTCTGACCACCATTGGTTGAACTGCGCGTTGTCGCCGCTGCCGGTGCCCATGTCGGCCTCGCAATTGCCGAAGCTCAGGCTGAAGATGTCCACAGGAGTACCGGATTCAATGGCCGCCTCGATGCCTGTGTAGAGGTCCGTAGAGGCAAAGTAGTAAATCGTCGCTCCCGGAGCCATGCCACCCGAGAGTTCGGTATCGATATACGCTTCAACGGCATCGCTCGCGTGGTAGCCGGAACCTGGGGTGCTGGAGCATGAGGTGGAGCTGGTGCAGTAGTTGAGGATGGGAGGGTTTGCTGCATAGGCGGTTCCGAGAAATGTGTCGCGGTAGCCCTCCACGATGCTGGCGCTGATGATTGCGTCGCCGCCAACTGCGATATTCACACCCGCGCCGGTATAACTTGTTCCCCCGGCGAAGTTGGCGTTAAAGGAGTTCGGCGTGTCATAGATGGTCGCCGCATCCCCAGGTACGAGATAGAGTACGTAGGGATTACTGCTTGTCCCCGCTCCGCCGGTAAGGCCGGTCCTTGGCCCGTTGGCCGGAATCGAGTTAGCTGGCTCCAGCCGCCTGGTCTGAGCGTTGATATGCCCTGGGCTTCCACGCTGAAACTGCGGCTTTGGCCGGATGGTGTTCAGGTGCGCGACACCCATGACCACACCGGCCAGCGCGGAGGGAATCTGGGGGTCGGTGGTATTGGAGTAGAACTGGGCATCGGCGGTCTGATAGGAGTGAATCGAGGCATGGAAGGCCGCTTCGACCTGGCTGACTGAGCCGCTGAAGGCGATATTGGTGCGGCCGAGAGAGACCGTCTCGACCGTGAATCCGTGGGATTGGAGCCAGGCGACGAGCGCGGCAATGTCAGAATCCGCCGGACCGTAGAGCGCGCCGAACTGCTGTGGAGTTAGCCACTTGTGGTAGTTTGGCGAGGACTTGTCCTGCAACTGGACGAGATAGCCGTCAAGCGCCGCCTGTTGCTCGCTGGAGCGCGAGAGCACCAAGCGTATGTGGGTCAGTTGCGTGGCGGCGTCGGCCTCGCCCTGGTCGAACTCCGCCCGCGCCATACGCGGCACATTGCCCTTCAGCGTCGTCCGTGACGACTCATCCACATCCGTGGTAATCCGCGGTGCAGCCGTGGAACTCTGAGCCAGAAGCCCTGCGGAGCAGAGCAATGCGCCGGCCAAAACCAAGAGGGAGGACGCCTTCAAAGAGCGCATAGTGGTTTTCCTGGACCCTTCCTTCGGAGTAACCTCCGAAAATGCAAGAAGTTGCGATTGCACTTGAATCTTACCGTCAAAAGAAACCGTGCGCCACGCTCCATCCCTGGCTTGGATGCGAGAGCCTTGACCGTCAATTATTCAGCTTCGAGAGGGAGCATAATGTTCCTTTTCGCTCAAAGCGCGCGCAATCTTTTTCAGATGGGGAAAATTCCGGCCCCAATCCCAGTTTGCATACAGCGCCACTGCATAGTCAAACCCGGAACCAGGCTAGAAAAACAAGGACATACCGCCAATGCGCCGTGCGCAAACGCGCCAGCCCAAGGCGTCTATTTAGACGCAATTCGACAAGCAAAGTTGACTCTGGGGGAAAGATGGCGCGCCGGTTTGAGCGGACTTCCGCTCCCGGGGCTAAAGCCCGCGATGATTGTGCAGGGCTTATGCGGGGGTTGAAACCCCCGCCTCCCTCCGGACTGAATTCTTCGGCAGCTTTCCCGGAAAACGCGGCTCAGGGGCTGAAGCCCTATTCATTTTGCTGGCTTTACGGCACGACTGAAGTCGTGCCCTGACACACGACCGTTCCCTTCAAACAGGACCGTTTCCTTCAAACAGGACCGTTTCCTTCAAACTGACCGATTGCCGACCGGTTCGGTCACGGATCGCAGGCCGCCTGTTTTGATACACTTCAAGGCCGGAGGTAGTTTTTCGTGGCCCTCGCATCTCCCCCCCTCGCACTCACACAACTTTCTGAAGAAGAAAGCCTTTTTTATACAACCGTCCGGCAGTTTGCCGAGGAGACAATTGCTCCGCTTGTGCGCACGATGGATGAGGAGCAGCACCTGGCCGCGGGGCTGGTGGAGCGGCTCTTCGAGCTGGGACTGATGGGCATTGAGATTCCCGTCGAGATGGGCGGCGCGGGCGGCAGCTTTTTCGATTCGGTGCTGGCTATTGAAGCGCTATCGACGGTGGACCCCGGCGTGGCGCTGGTGGTGGACGTGCACAATACGCTGTGCGTGAACGCGCTGCTGAGGTGGGCGACGGAAGGGCAGAAGAAGCATTGGCTGCCGAAGATGGCATCGGGCACGGTGGGGGCATACGCCCTGAGCGAGGCTGGTGCGGGTTCGGACGCTTTTGCGCTGCAGACTCGCGCGGTGGCGGTGGAAGGCGGTTACAGGCTGGACGGACGCAAGCTGTGGATCAGCAGCGCGCGCGAGGCCGGGGTGTTCATCGTCTTTGCGACGCTTGATCCGGCGGCGGGCTATCGCGGCATTACGGCGTTTCTGGTGGAGAAGGGCACGTCGGGATTCACGGTGGGCCGCAAGGAAGACAAGCTGGGAATCCGAGCCTCGAGTACTTGTGAGCTGATTCTGGACAGCTGCGTGGTTCCGGCGGCAAACGTGCTGGGCGAACCGGGCAAGGGCTACAAGATCGCCATTGAGACGCTGAATGAGGGGCGCATCGGGATTGGCGCGCAGATGCTGGGGCTGGCCGAAGGCGCATGGGGCCACGCAGCGCGTTATGCCAAGGAGCGGCGCCAGTTCGGCAAGCCGATCGCGGAGTTTCAGGCTGTGCAGTTTACGCTGGCCGAGATGGCAACCGAGATTGAGGCGGCCAAACTGATGGTCTACAACACGGCACGGCTGAAAGACGCCGGGAAGCCGTTCACGCGCGAGGCGGCGATGACCAAGTATTTTGTCTCGCAAGTGGCCGAGCGGGTGGCCAGCCAGTGCGTGGAGGTCTTCGGCGGCAGCGGCTTTGTGCGGGACTTCCCGGCGGAAAAATATTACCGCGACGCCAAGATCGGCAAGATCTACGAAGGCACCTCGAATATGCAACTGGCGACGATTGCCAAGCAGGTGCTGGGGAAGTAGATTTCAGGCCGGACTCAGTTGTTGGAAGAGTCTCTCTGACGCGTGGCTTTTACGCCGGAGAGAATTCCTACGCCTATCATGATGACCGCGCCCACTACGATCCAGTGCGTTGGCATGTGGACCAGGTGCGCGGCGTAAGCCAGTCCGCCGATCATGATGGCAAATCCTGCGGCATAAATTCCGAATGACATAAGTTCTCCTTACTGTGTCGGTGGTGCGTGTTGTGTCCGGTTTTGCGAATAAATAATGCCGTGGCTCACACCAGCTTCGCCCGCCTTGCGGTTCGTGCTGCGCTGGGCGGGGGGTCGAGGAGTACAGGCCTGACTGCATTCTCTTCCGGCAGACTATCGCGCAGAACCATGTTGAGCAGCGAGGTATTAACCCGAATGCGTCCGTTGTACTCCACGTAGCCGAGCTTTCTGAAGCGATTCATGAAGAAACTGACGCGAGACCGCGTGGTGCCGATCATCTCGGCAAGAGCCTCCTGGGTGACAGGTGGAATCAACGGCTGCGGCTCACCGGCCTGCCCAAATTCCGCCATCAACAAGAGTGCGCGCGCCAGGCGCCTCTCACTCGAATTGAAGAGCTGATCGACCAGATCCGCCTGGGTCCGGACACCCCTGGACAGAATGAACTTCATGAAAAAGTCGGAGAACGTTTGTTCGTGATGCAGGACGCGAACCATCTCGCCCCGATTGATCTTGAGCACCATGCATGCGGTAACCGCCGAGGCCGAGGCAGTTCGAAGCGTCTCCTCCCCCGCCATTGACTCCTCGCCGAAAAAATCTCCGGTGGCAAGCATGGTGACTGTGGCTTCCTTACCACGCTTGGAGATAACGGTAAGCTTTGCCTGGCCGTTCTGGAGATAAAACACAGAGTCGGCTGGACCTCCCTGAGAAAAGAAACTTTGCTTTGCCGCGTGGTGAATGATGCTTCTTCCTGACCCCTCGGTCGCAAGAAACTCGGCGGTATCAAAGGTCTTCTTACTTGGTCCGTTCATCGAAGCGTCCTCCTTGTGCGTGGGGTCCGGCTGCTGGTAAGCCTCATCAAGGTTGCGAACGGACGAAGATGGATTTGCCTTCCGCTTCAAAGCGGGCAACTATTCACACGCTCCTATAGGATTACGCTGCAATCGACATGAGTCTGAGCGATATAGACCAACGAATGAATTGGGCGTGGCCTGAGCATTCACTGAGAAACCAGGTTAACGGGGGAGATTTCTACGCCGTTTGCGCGCGCTGGACGGCGCGGACGCCCGCCACTCGGCGCAGGCCGAGGACCATGCGGTTCAGATGGCCCACGTCTTCGGCTTCAGCGACAAACTCGATGACAGCTTCGCCGCTTTCGTCGTGGCGGATATCGACGCCGCTGATGTTGGCGTTGTCGTCGGAGATGACGGCGATCAACTCCTTGAGGATGCCGGCGCGGTCGTCGCAAAAGACGGTGATTTTGACCGGGTAGCGCTGCTTGCGGCCTGAGGCATCGCCCACGCGAGACCACTCGACGGCAATGCGGCGGTCGCTCTCGTAGAGCAGATTTTGCACGTTGGGACAGCCGCGCGCGTGAACGGCCACGCCCTTGCCGCGCGTGACATAGCCGACGATCTCTTCGCCGCGAATGGGGTTGCAACATCGCGCGCGATAGACGAGCAGATCGTTCTGGCCCTCGACCTGAAGCGAATCAGAGCCGGTGAGATGCAGCTTGCGCACCGCATCGGACATGGCCGCTGCGCCGGATTTGACCTCCGGCACGGCCTCGGTTTCAGGCTGATTGACGGCGCTGGGCGCCAGCTTGCTGAGCACATTGCGTGCGGTGTGCTTGCCCTGGCCGAGTGCGGCCAGCAGATCAACGGCGGTGGCCACGCCATATTCGTTAGCGATGCGGCCCAGATCCTGGTCGCCTACCTGGGCAAGCGGCACCTTGTATTTGCGCGCCTCGCGCTCCAGCAGCTTGCGCCCGATTTCGACGGCGCGGCGGCGATGGTCTTCGTTGAGCCAGTGCTTGATTTTGTTGCGGGCGCGGGGACTTTTGACGAAGGTCAGCCAGTCGCGGCTCGGATTGTGGTCCTTCTGGGTGACAATCTCGACAATGTCGCCGGTACGCAGTTTGGTACGCAGAGGAGCCATGCGGCCATTGACTTTGGCGCCGACGCAGGTGTGGCCCACCTCGGTGTGAATGGTGTAAGCGAAATCGACCGGCGTGCCGTCAGCCGGAATCACCACGACCTTCCCCTTGGGCGTGAAGGTGTATACCTCGTCGGGATAGAGGTCCATCTTCAGGCTGGAGAGAAATTCGTTGGGGTCGGTCATCTCCTTTTGCCAGTCGACCAGCTGGCGAATCCAATTGAGCCGCTCCTCGTCGCGCGCTGTGACCGCGCCTCCGCCTGCCTTGTACTTCCAGTGAGCAGCGATGCCTTCTTCGGCGATGCGGTGCATCTCTTCGGTGCGAATTTGCACCTCGAACTGATGGCCGGTGGGACTCATCACCGTGGTGTGCAACGACTGATAGCGGTTGGCGCGCGGCATGGCGATGAAGTCTTTGATGCGGCCGGGCACAGGGCGCCAGAGAGTGTGAATGAGGCCGAAGACGGCGTAGCAGGCGGCCACATCTTGCGTAATAACGCGGACGGCCAGCAGATCATAGACCTGATCGAAGGAAACTTTGGAGCGCTGCTGCTTTTGAAAAATGGAGTAAATGCGTTTGATGCGCCACTCAACCCTGGCCTCGATGCCATTTTCGCGCAACTGCTCGTTGAGCGTGTCTTCCACGCCGCGCAAAAACTGCTCGCCCTCCACGCGCCGCGATTCAACGGCGGCAGCTACCTGCTCGTAGCTAATCGGATCGGTGTAGCGGAAGGCCAGGTCTTCCAATTCTCCGCGCACCTTGCCCATGCCCAGCCTGTGAGCCAGAGGCGCATAGATGTCGAGCGTCTCGCGGGCGATGGATTCCTGGCGAGCGGGCTTCAAGTGCTCGAGCGTACGCATATTGTGCAACCGGTCCGCCAACTTGATCAACACCACGCGCACATCCGAGACCATGGCCAGCAGCATCTTGCGCACGTTCTCTGCCTGGCGGTCTTCGCGATTGGCAAACTCGATTTTGTCGATATTGGTGACGCCCTCGACAATGTGGGCCACCTGGTCGCCGAAGCGGGCGGCGATCTCCTCATTGGTGGCGGGCGTGTCTTCCACTGAATCGTGCAACAGGCCGGCGGCGATGGAGGTCGAGTCCATCTTCATCTCAGCCAGCACTTCGGCAACTTCGAGCGGGTGAATAATGTATGGCTCGCCCGAGGCGCGCATCTGCCCGCGATGATGCTGGGCGCTGAACTCCCACGCCTTGCGTATCAGAGCTATGTCATCGGTGGGCCGGTTGGCGTGGACCTGCTTGAGCAGTGTCTCCAAACGCTTGTCAATGGCCTGTTGGTCAACCTCGCGCACCGCAGCTTTCGTCTTTCCCGCAGCAACCGGGGTCACGCCAGGACCCTCTGCCGGAACGGGTTGCGGGACAGTCGCCATGCTTTATTATAGGCCGCTTGAGTTCGGCGGGGATAAACGGGCAGTTTCGAAGACGGCGCCGGCGCTCGTGAAGGGTTCGAACCTTGTTAAGATGAACCATACCAAGGAGCCCATGACCAAGCCACGCTCACCCCGACCTGTTGCAGCTCAAAAGACATCCAAAGCCGCTCCCGGCGCCAAGATCAGCCGACGCGCCGCTGACCGGCTTCGCGCGGGCCATTTGTGGGTTTACGCCTCCGACATCGAGTCTGTTGAGCTGCCGGCGGGCGACCTTCCCGCGCTGCTGCCGGTGGCAGACAGCCGCGGATTGTTGTTGGGTACCGCGCTTTATAGCCCCACATCGCAAATTGCATTGCGGCTCATTTCGCGCGAAGCGGTCGGCGAGGCCGCGTGGCTTCAGTTGCTTGAATCCCGGTTGCGCACGGCGATTGCGCGGCGTCGTCCATTGCTCGACGAGCGGACCAACGCCTGCCGGCTCTGCTTCAGCGAGGCCGACGAGCTGCCCGGATTGATCGCGGACAAGTACGGTGACCTGGTGATTTTGCAGTTGCTGGCCAAAGGGCTGGACTCCGGCGCAGTGCGCGAAAGCTGCGTGCGCGTACTGCGCGAGGAGTTGACCCCGGCGGCGATTCTCGAACGTCCCGACCCGAGAGTGCGCGAATTGGAGGGGCTGGCCGCGCCGAATCCGGCTCCGCTGTTTGTCGCTGACGAGGCGGCATGGCGAGCTGCGGATGGAATTTCTTCCGGGGCTAAAGCCCGCGTCGATTCTGTTGGCGATTTGCGGGGGTTGAAACCCCCGCCTCCCTCCGGATCGGACTCTTCCGCAGCTAATCAAATTGCGAGCACGCAATTCCGGCTGAATGGTCTGGCCTTTGAATTCGATGCCAATTCAGGGCAGAAGACGGGCGCATTCCTTGACCAGCGGGCCAACTATGCGGCCGCAGCCGAGTGGGCGCACAAGCTGGGCGTGGCAAATCGCGAAGGAGGCGGACGGGCTCTGGACGTTTGCTGTTACCAGGGCGGCTTTGCACTGCACCTGGCGCAGGTCTGCGCTCAGGTTACGGGGATTGACGCTTCCCACGCCTCGCTCGAAGTGGCGGAGAAAAACTTTGAGGCCAACCGCTCCAGCCTCACAGCACAGGTTGAATGGGTAGAAGGCGACGCCTTTGAAATTCTGCGCGGCTGGTCAGATGCTGGCGAAAAATTCGACGCAATCGTGCTCGATCCGCCCGCGTTCGCCAAGAGCGTGCGCGCCGTCGAAGGCGCATTGCGCGGCTACAAGGAACTGAATCTGCGGGCGCTCAAGATGCTAAGCACCGGCGGACTGCTGGTTACTTGTTCCTGTTCGCATCATGTGAGCTGGGCTGACCTTGAAGGCAGCGTGGCCTCGGCCGCAGCCGATGCGCACAGGCGCGTGCGGCTGCTGGAGCGGCGTGGCGCCGCTCCCGATCATCCCGTCGTCTTGAACTTGCCGGAGACTGAGTACCTGAAGTGCCTGGTGCTGGAAGTGGAGTAAATGGATTGGTCTCTTCCAAGCCTTCCCTCAGGGGTAAAGCCCGCGATTTTACTTGCTCTCTAGCGGCACGGCTGAAGCCGTGCCCTTTCAAAGCAATGGCTTGGTCTCGTTGCTTAAGCCGCGACCTTTCAATAAGCAGGTTATGAAACAGCTCTTGGTCAAGACTTTGCGAATCTGAATTCAGATCGCCACACCGCACCCTGAGCAGAACCGCGCACCGTGCGGGAAGGCCTGCCCACAGCGCCCGCAGGCCACCGGCGTTCCCGGTTGCGGAGCCGCCGGCACATTGACCGTGACATTGATTGGATAGCCCCAGTTCGGTATCGAGATGCCCAGCATGGCCGCAATTCCCGCCGCCTGGATGGCGTTGAACTCCCGAACACGGCCCGGCATGAAGAAGCATTCGATAAAGCCGAGAATCCACGGGAACGGCGTCCAGAAGAACAGAAGATAAAGGACTCCCAGCCCCGTCCGCCGCAAATAGAAGTGGTGAATGCCGAAGCCTCCTAGAAACAGCGCCAGCAGAATGCCCACAACTTCGTCGCGGCGCACCGCTTCATACTGCTGGTAAAAGATTGCCTGCGCATTGGGATACACTTGAGTGCTCATGCCGGTTCTCCTTGCTCTGAGCCAATATACGCATGCCAGCCGTCCGGGGTTCCGTGAGGCAAGAGATTCCCTATGCACCAACCGTCCAAGCTATTGCATCCAATCCGTCATGGAACCGCTAAACGCATCCGCCAGCGGCACATTTCTCATTGGCGGCGACTTGCCCGTACACCGTCTCGGCTATGGAACCATGCGCTTGGTGGGCGAAGGCGCGTGGGGCGAGCCAGCCGATGCTGCCGAGGCTCACCGCGTTCTACGCCGCGCGGTTGAGTTGGGCGTGACCTTGATCGACACTGCTGACGCTTACGGCCCGGAGATTGCCGAGCGGCTGATTGCCGAGGCGCTGTACCCTTATGCGCCCGGCGTGGTCATCGCCACCAAAGGCGGAAACACCCGCCCGGGGCCGGCCCGCGCCGAACCGGTGGGCCGCGCCGGCTATTTGATTCAATGTGTGGAGATGAGCCTGCGCCGGCTGAAGCTGGAACGGATAGACCTCTATCAATTGCACAGAATTGACCCGCGCACGCCGCTCGAAGAGAGCCTGGGCGCACTGAAGAAGATGCAGGAGCAAGGCAAGATTCGCCACATCGGATTGAGCGAGGTAACTCTGGTGGAGATCGAAGAGGCGCAGAAAATCGTCAGGATTACAACTGTCCAGAATCGATACAGTCTGGCTGACCGGCGGCATGAGGAGGCGCTCAATTATTGCGAGCAACATGGAATCGGCTTCCTGCCCTGGTATCCGATCAATGCAGGAAAGCTGATGAAGGCGGACAATCCTTCGGCGTCCGCGCTTGCCCAAATGGCGGTCCTCCACGCGGCCTCTGTCGCGCAGCTTTCGCTCGCCTGGCTGCTCCAGCGTTCGCTGGTGATGCTGCCCATTCCCGGCACGTCCAAAGTCGCGCATCTGGAAGAGAATGTGGCCGCCGCCGGACTGAAGCGGCGCAAAGAAGATTGGGCCGAGATTGAAGCTGCCGCAAAGAGCTAGGGCTGGCCTGATTAAGTCCATCCCGTCTCACAAACATTCCCTCAGGGGCTAAAGCCCGTGTTGATTCTGCGGCCTGTCCAGCCGGGCACTTGCTTTACATTTCAGACCGGGCAGATGGTTTACACATTGGTCCGATTTTTGGGGTTGTTTATGATTCATCTGCCCGCCGTAGTAGTGCCTGTGGGAAGGTGG
>JBEKSE010000008.1:0-110226 GCA_049517315.1 Occallatibacter sp.
AGCCAGATGATTCTGGCAGAATGAGGTGATTTATGCCATTGTTGACTGTGACTTTAGGATCGGGTGCTACGCGATTTACTACGCTTCCCTTACGCGCTATGCAGTTGAGGGCGCGGCAGGGATCGGCGGCATCGTTCATCGGCGACTCTTCGGCAGTTGCCACGACGACGGGAATCCCTGTCAAGGTGGCGTCACCTACGGCGGACCCGACAATCATCGGTCCATTCACCAGCGGAGCGATCAACCTGAACCAATGGTACGGAATCGGGACCGCCGCCGATGTCATTTACATCCAGTACACGCCGGAAGAGTAACGACAAAGCGGGATACGCCATAGGATTCCCTCACCCCACGTCCTGCAATCGCTCTCAGGGCAACTGTGAAGGCTGCTTTTATTCTTCTGAGTCAGGGTCGAGCGATCTGATGCTCTCATCTATCCTTTCCTGCGAGAGGATGAGAGCTACAGCCCTTCTGAAAAGGCCGTCTTTGTCGAGACGATCTTCGTCCAGTCTTCTTGCCAATGTCTCGTTGAACCAGGTGTACACAGTATGGAGTTGGGTTGTTTGCCGCTCCTTTGCCGCATCGGGGTTCGTCTTGTAAAGCTCCTGAATTGCCTTGCCCTCCCTCCCGAATGCATCCTGTTGTTCGTTGCTGAGGGTGAGCAGGTAGCGGAATATCGCGTCTTCCAATATCTGCTTGCTTGATTTTTCTCGGAACATGTATTCGGCAAAGACAGCAGGGTAATCCATCAGGTCCTGCATATTCTGCCTGACGGCTATCTCCCTGATTTGGCCGACGAGGTTTGCGACTTCCTTTGGATCGAGCATGTGTTCATTCTCTCTCTCGTTCATAGAATGCCGCAACTTCGGCGTTAAAGGTGATCGATCAAACATCCTGAGTCCCTTTTAGCGGAAAATCTACAGGGCGGGATATGATATGCGGGTATGCCGGGTGCATCGAAGGGGGGCACGGGGTCGGCTGGGTCCTACTTATTGGGGCATCGAGTCAAAGAAAATTCTGCCGCTAGATTAGATCACAGCCAAGAGGCGCTGTACCTGTACCGCAGTCCACTGCCCGCCGCGCCGTGTCGGTATGCCGCTCTCATTTAGAACGGTTGCAACCCGGCGTAGAGACGTGCTCTCCTGGCCTTGAGTGACAAGGCGCGGCCCTGCTTCCCGTAGTCGCTGATACTGAATCCTTCACGCTTCCCGCCTAGCTTCACTCCGCGCTTGGGGCAACGAAGAGAGAGGGTAACAGGACAGTGTGTGTGCGCCCCATCGGACACCTGTCGGACACAGGAAAGAAACCGGGGTTCACTGGCCAGTAGGTCGAATATGCGTAATGCTTTGTAATTGATAGACTTGGAATGCGGTACACCTGCCGGGAGCTAACCTTAAACCCGCAGACACGGACTCAGTGGCAAGCCCTTCCCGTGGCTTCAAGCACGCCTCTTCCCTGGCCGAAGCGCCTTTTTTAATGTAGGCATTGCCCGTAAGAGACATATCATTCCCACTGTCTTTTTGATCCCCGGTGACGGGTTGTGACGGGTACTCCTATATAGGGCGTTACGCGCGCGCGCCATGCGGATAACCTGTAGACCCGTCACCATCCGTCACCAGCCCTCTTATTGCACCATGCGAGCAACCGGCAAGATCACCGGGAACAGGTTGGCAGCATCCCGCTGTGGATTGTAGGCAAGGTGTGCGTAGCGCATGGTTGTCTGTGCTTGAGTGTGGCCCAGGAGCTTGCCCACAACCGGCAGGGACACGCCGCTAGAAACCAAGTGCGATGCGAAGCTATGCCGCAGATCGTGAACGTGTACGCTTTCGAGCTTTGCCAGCTTGCACACCTTGGCCCATGCGGATTTTACATCTTGCAGGTTTCCGCCCGCCCTGCCGGGGAACAGGTACTCGCCTATGTGTTCCATGCGTTCGAGCAGAGACAGAGCTTGCTCGTTCAGCGGGACGTGCTCGGTTTTCTTCTCTTTCGTGCGATGGCTTGGCTTTGTCCACACGCCGCGAACGAGATCGAAGTCCGCCCATTGAGCGGTGAGAGCTTCACTCTTGCGGCATCCCGTTACCATGATGAGGCGCAAGGCGTCCATTGACCGCCGTGCTTCCGTCTGTAACCACTCCCGCTGCTTTTCGGAGAGAGCGCCCTGCCCACACTGGCGCGGGTACTTTTCGAGCGCGTCCGCCAGCCGTTGCAACTCCTCTTCGGACAACCAACGGTCGCGCCGCTCTTCGTGGTACTTCTTACAGCCGTCCGCTGGATTCGTGGCCACTGCCCATTCGCCGCTATCGTCGGCCATGGCCCACACGAACATATGGTGGAGCAGACCTAGAGCACGGTTGGCCTGATACGGCGTGTCTTTCAGGGATGCGTGTAGATCGGCAATGTCTCTTCGTTTAATCCCGGCAATAGGAAAGTCCCCAAGGGCTGGCAGAATAACGCCGTCAAACAAATGACGGTCGTCGTAAACCGTAGAGGCCCGTTTGTTGGGTACTGAATACTGCTCAAGGTACGCATCGGACAACTGCTTGAGTGTCCGCACCTTGGCCCGTGCTTCGAGAGATTCCTGTTTCCGCTGCTCCAGCACGTCGAACGGATCAATCCCATCCCGTATTGACTGGCGCAACTCGACCGCCTTAGCGCGGGCCGTCTCCGCTGTGTACTCACCCAGGCCGCCGATGGTGTAGCGGCGCTCGCGTCCGTTAATCACGTAATTGAGAATGAAACTCTTCGCACCCTTCGGGGTGACGCGCAAACCAAACCCCGGAATCTCGGAGTCGTAGTGAATCTGGTTGCCCGTCGCTGGCGATTTAACGCGTGTGGCATACGTCTGTGTGATGCGTGTTTTCATCGTTGCGCCTCAAACCTCAAAAATTCCTGTGTCCGATGTATGTCCGACAGGAACGTCTCTTACTGTCTCACCTTGTCTTTAGGTTGTCAAGAATTACTCAATGTTTATGCGGGTGCTAGGAAACGCCTTTGTTTCGTGTCCGACCTGTGTCCGAAAGAATAAGACTACGAACCAGTAGGTCGGGAGTTCGACTCTCTCCGGGCGCACCATACATTCCCCGATTTATTGTTTCCCTTGGAGCTCATTCAATTCCCTGGGCTCTCGATTTTGGCGGGAAGAGCCGTCGCACATCAGACTGAACTCCCGGCGGGCTTTTGCTGACCAGCCGGGAGTTTTAGTCTGTCTCTGCAAACACGAAAAGAGCGAAACGCTGTGCGTCTCGCTCTTTGGTAGTCTAATCGCTCTAGACTCAATACAGGTGGAAATCCACTTCTATGGGCTGCCAAACCGCGACGGGCTTGCCGGCCTTCATACCGGGCCTGAACTTGTACTTCATCACCGCTTCGATGGCCTTTTCATCCAATCCCATGCCCAGTGAGCGTACCACTCTAGGATTTTGTGGATTCCCATGGGCATCGACAATGATTTCGACCAGGCATGTGCCCTGATACTTTGCCCGGCGAGCCTCGTCGGAGAACTCCGCTTCTACGCTATTCAGCAATACCGGTGCGGAGACACCACCACCCACACGGTACACTCCGCCGCCGAAATTGCCACCCTCACCGGGTCCGTAGCCGCCGCCATGCCCTGAACCCAGGCCTGTGCCTGAGCCGTTTCCGCCCGAAGCGAGTTTCACATTTCCAGAGTTCGAGACGCCGAAGTTCGGCAACTTCGTATCCGTGGGAATGACGTCGCTTTGCAAGTCGAGCGAAGGAGCCGGCGGCTGTATCGGGGACGATATTTCTGGAGCCTTCATCGGCGGAGGAATCTTGCCCTTGATTGCTTCGATTTTGTCGGGGCTTCCGCCGCCGCCGCCCGCGGAAATGTCGGACTTGGGAGCCTTGAATTCAGTAATATCGACCGGCGTAACCTGCAACTGCTGCTTGCTTCTATCGATGTAGTGTTTGACTCCGAAAAGGACGCATAGCGTCGCAAGCCCCACATTCACGGTAGTGGAGATGCCGAAGGCCCAAGGATTGCGCTTGACCGCCATCCGATCCGGCACCGGAATCGGCTTTGAGGTCAGCACCAGCGGAGGCAGTTTGGGCGGGAAAAATACGTCGCGGATGCTCTCGTAGAGATCAACCCAGATGGGTTTCGACTCAACAGGAACGCCGAAAGTGAGGTCGAGTTCGCAGCGGTCCATAATGGCCGTGGCAGTTTCGGATTCAGTGTCTGGCTGGATGAGCAAATCGTTGGCCATTATTGCTTCTGGTTCCGATGCCTCTGGACACCTGGTCTCGGTTAAGAACGGAATTTTCTCCGTCTCAGGGCCCGTCTCTCCATTATGCTTGATGCGACCCGCTTGTGTCTCGTCGGGGAAAGCCAAAAAATCCAGACTCCCATATTTCGTCGCGGTCGGGCTTCCCATAAACAATAGACGGTCCGTGTCCGGAATTGTTGCCAAAAAGATCTTGCCTCGCCATTTACACTTAGGAATGAACCAGATCGAGAGCACACAGGGAGAGAAGATGTCCTCAGCACCGGAGTTGAAGGCGACGCTTACCTTGCCGCAAACCGCCTTCCCGATGAAGGCTAACCTGCCGCAGAATGAACCGCTTCGCCTGGCCCGATGGGCCTCGATGGGGCTCTATGAAGAACTGCGAAAGGCCGGCGAAAAGCGCCGCAGCGCCGGCGGCTCCTATTTTTTGCTGCACGACGGCCCCCCGTATGCCAACGGGCCCATTCATCTGGGCCATGCGCTCAACAAGGGGCTGAAGGATTTCGTCGTCAAGTCGAAGACTATGGCGGGATTCGACGCGCCGTATGTTCCCGGCTACGATTGCCACGGGTTGCCCATCGAGATCAAGGTCGATGAACACTTGGGCCGCAAAAAACTGGAGATGCCCGCTCCCGAGGTTTTGGAGGCCTGCCGCAAATACGCGCAGAAATACATTGATCTGCAAACCTCGCAATTTGAACGAATTGGCTGCTTTGGCCGCTGGGATTTGCCTTATAAGACCATGTCCCGCGACTACGAGGCTCACACACTGGAGGCTTTTTACGGCTTTCTAGAAAAAGGCTTCGTCTATCGCGGCCTGAAGCCGGTCTACTGGTGCATACACGACCACACGGCGCTGGCAGAGGCAGAGGTCGAATATGACATGCACACCAGCCCATCAGTCTATGTGCGCTACCGGCTCACATCGAGGCCCGAAGAGCTAGCGCCAGCATTGGCTGGCCGCGAGGTTTACACCATCATCTGGACCACAACCCCGTGGACGCTGCCCGCGTCAATGGCCGTGGCCTTCCATCCCGATTTCGAGTATGTGGCATTGGCGACGGAAGGCGGGCCCGCCTACATTGTTGCGGCCGAGTTGGCCGCGTCTGTGGCCGTTGCATGCGAACTTGGGGCAACCACCGAACTGGCGCGTTTCAAAGGCAGCGTGCTTGAACATGCCACCTTCCAGCATCCGTTTCTAGAGCGAAGCGTCCTGGGCGTGCTGGCCACTTACGTCACCTCCGATACAGGCACAGGCGCGGTACACACAGCGCCCTCGCACGGCGCGGACGACTTCTACACCGGCGTTCGCTACAACATCGATCCCACTTGCCGCGTGGACGCTTCCGGCCGCATTCACGTTGACCCGAGCGCATGGAATCGCAGCAGCCCGCCGGCTTTCGATGGATTGAAAGTGTGGGCCGCGAATCCAGTCATTGTGGCCGTACTCGAAGAGAATGGCGCTCTGCTTGCCAGCCACGATCTGGAACACTCGTACCCGCACTGCTGGCGCTGCCACCACCCGGTCATCTTCCGCGCCACAGAGCAGTGGTTCATCGGCCTGGAAACGCCGGTTAGACGTGCTGACGGTTCCGAGACCACTTTTCGTCAACAAGCTATCGAGGAGATCGACAAAGTGGTCTGGGACCCGGCTTGGGGCAAGGAGCGCATCACCAACATGATCGCTACACGCCCAGACTGGTGCATCAGCCGCCAGCGCATTTGGGGCGTGCCCATCGCGATCTTCATGTGTGAAGGCTGCAAACAGCCCATTCTGGACCCGGCGCTCAATCGCAAGATTGTGAAGTTGTTTGAAGAGCACGGCGCCGAGGCATGGCACACGAAGGAGATCTCCGCATTGCTTCCGGCCAACGCAGCCTGCGCTCACTGCGGAGGCAAGGCGTTCCGCAAAGAAACCGACATCCTTGACGTGTGGTTTGACTCCGGAACAAGCTGGTTTGCTGTTTGCGAGTCTGATGCGGAATTGAGGCCCGCGTACACTGCTTTCCAAAGCGAGACTGGCTCGAAGGCCCCGGAGATTTTATATCTCGAAGGCGGCGATCAGCATCGCGGGTGGTTCCACTCCTCGTTGCTGACATCGGTGGCGTTGCGCGGACGCGCGCCTTACTCGCACGTCTCGACCGCGGGCTGGACACTGGACGAGCAGGGCCGGGCTATGAGCAAATCGCTCGGCAATGGCGTGGACCCGGTAGACATTGCCAACCGCATGGGCGGCGAGATTGTTCGCCTGTGGGTGGCGTCCATCGACTTCCGCGAAGACATGGCAGCCAGTGAAAACCTGATGCAGCGTTGCGCAGAAATCTACAAGAAGTTGCGCAACACTTTCCGCTTTCTGCTCGGCAACCTGAACGGATTCTCTCCCGCGCACGACCGCGCGGCTGAATCTGATTTGTTGCCGCTCGACTGTTATATGCTGGCCCGGACACGCGAATTGACCGAGAATGTTCTCGCCTGGTACGAGAGCTTTGACTTCCACCGCGTTTATCACGCGGTGAACGAGTTTGCGGTCGTCGACTTGAGCAACTTTTATCTGGATGTGCTGAAGGACCGGATGTATACCTTCGCACCTACGAGCAAGGAACGCCGCTCCGCGCAAACTGTGTTGTGGCAGATTTCGGAAACTTTGGTCAGGTTGGTCGCGCCCATTCTCTCGTTCACTGCCGATGAGATTTGGGAATATCTGCCGAAGGTTGAAGGCCGCGAAGCTTCGGTGCATTTGGCTCAGTTTCCTGCCCCGGTGGAGATTTTTTCCGAAGATCCCGCGCCCGTGATCGACGAGTGGAAGCAGCTCTTCAAGGTTCGCGATGAGGTAATGCGTGCGCTTGAAACTGCAAGACAGAAAAAGACAATCGGGAAGGGGTTGGAAGCAAAAGTGGTGCTTCACTGCGGTCCTGAATCTCTCGCCGTGCTGGAACAAAATTTTACGTCATTGAAAGAATTCTTCAATGTATCTGATGTCGAGCTAACGTCGAAACCTATAGTTGATAGTGACGGCCAACCTCCATTCAATGTTCGTCCACTCGATGGATTTGAATTTCTCCCATATGTGGAGTTGGCCAGCGGCCACAAGTGCGCACGCTGCTGGAACTTCATGCCCGAAGTCTCGAATTACGGCATCTGGCAGAACGTTTGCACTCGTTGCAGCGACGCTCTGACCGAAATGAAGATCGCCCCACCAAAATATACGGAGGCCAAATGATGAGATTTACCGCGCCCCGCCGGCTGCACTGGCTTCTGCTGATCTCTGCTGTGGTCATCTTTGTTGACCGGCTGACCAAGACATGGGTCACGCTCCGCGTTCCGTTTGGCGGCGCCATCCCGGTTGTGCCTCACTTTCTGCGCATCACACACTGGACCAACGAGGGCGCTGCTTTTTCGCTCTTTGCTAATACGGCCTCGCCCAATGCGGTCCGCTGGGGCCTGATCTGTTTTTCCTCGGTGGCCGCGTTATTGGTCCTCTTCTTTATGGTCCGCCTCGCCGACCGCTTCACGTTCGCCACCTTTGCGCTGGCGCTGATCTTTGCAGGAGCCCTGGGCAATGTGCACGACCGCATCGCCTACGGCTCGGTTGTGGACTTCATCGAGGTCCACATCTTCGGTTACCACTGGCCCGACTTCAACATAGCCGACACGGCCATCGTCACTGGTGCCTGTCTGTTGCTGCTCGATTCTCTTCTGCCAAGAAAAGAAAGCGTTGAAATAGAGAAGCTTTGAAGCAGGGGCCTTCTCATGGAAAGCCCTGATTGAATCATTAACTTGTACGGGAGACGCCTTGAGCCGCCGAGAGGCTTGCCAGATTACAATGGCACCTGTCAGGTTCTTGGTGATTGATAACTAACCGAGGTTCTATGAAGATTCGCCACTGTGTCTTATTGAATGTACTTCTATCGCTGCTCTCTGCTGTACTGGTCAGCGTGTTTCTTGCATCGTCCTGCGCGTTGCATGCCCAGAGGCTGCCGCAGACTGTCCGCCCGGAGCACTACATGCTTAACCTCACGCCCGATTTGAAGGCCGCAACCTTCGCCGGGGTGGAGTCGATAGAGTTGAACCTTGCCGAGCCAACGGATCACATTACGCTGAACGCCGCAGAGATCGCATTTGAGAGTGTACGCGTGACGGCTGACGGCAAAGAGCAGAAGGCCACAGTCTCACTCGACAAGGAAAAGGAACAAGCGACCTTTACTTTTCCCGAAGGACTGCCCGCAGGCAAGGCCACGCTGGCCATCCACTACACCGGCATTTTGAATAACGAGCTGCGCGGCTTTTATCTTTCGAAGACGCCTAAGCGCAACTATGCTGTCACCCAATTCGAGTCCACCGATGCGCGCCGCGCCTTTCCGTCGTTCGATGAGCCGGCATTCAAGGCCACGTACGACGTTTCCCTGGTGGTAGATGCAGGCGACACTGCCATTTCCAACGGCGAGATCATCAGCGACATTCCTGGCGACAAATCCGGTTTGGGAGCAGGCAAACACACGCTCAAATTTGCCACTACTCCCAAAATGTCCACTTACCTGGTGGCCTTTCTGGTCGGCGATTTCGATTGCACCACGGGCGAATCCGACGGCGTGGCCATACGCTCCTGCTCCACGCCCGACAAAGTCGCGCTCACTCCTTACAGCGTAGATGTAGCCAAATACGTGCTGCACTACTACAACAGCTACTTCGGTATTCCTTACCCGCTCAAGAAGCTCGACCTGATAGCCTTGCCCGACTTTGAGGCAGGCGCCATGGAAAACTTTGGCGCCATTACTTTTCGCGAGACCGCTCTGCTGATCGACCCCAAAACGGCCACAGTTGATGCGGAGAAGGAGATAGCACTTGTCATCGCCCATGAGATGGCGCACCAGTGGTTCGGCGATCTGGTAACTATGCAGTGGTGGGACAACATCTGGCTCAACGAAGGCTTTGCAACGTGGATGGAAAACAAGCCTGTGGCCGCCATGCATCCTGAGTGGAACATCGACGAATACGTGGTCTCGGGCATAGACGATGCTCTCAACTTGGACGCGCTTCCCACTACGCGCGCGATTCGAGCCAGGGCCGATACCCCCAGCGACATCAACCAAATGTTCGACGGCATCTCCTATGGCAAGGCCAGCGACGTGTTGTTGACGGTGGAAAACTATCTCGGCGAAGAGACTTTCCGCCAAGGTGTGCACAACTACCTGGCGGCCCACACCTATGCGAATGCAACTGCGGAAGATTTTTGGGGTGCACAAACCGCTACCAGTCACAAGCCGGTAGACAAGATTATGGAAAGCCTTGTGGCGCAGCCGGGCGAGCCCATCCTGTCCTTTGGCGATCCGGCCGACGGCGCGGTCGCGGTCGAACAGAAGCGTTTCTACCTCAGCCCCAGTATTGTGCCCGACCCTGCGCAGAAGTGGACGCTGCCTGTCTGCTTCAAAACAGCAGAGGGGAAGGACTGCCAGCTTCTCACACCCGCTGACTCCACATTAAAGGCACCCACGGGCGGTTTTTTCTTCGCGAACGCCGCCGGCAAAGGCTACTACCGCAGCGCCTACCCGCCCAGCGTCTATGCTGTGCTGGTAGCCCAGGTGGAGACAGGACTCACGCCCGCCGAGCGGATTAGCCTGATCGGCAACGAGTGGGCCCAGGCGCGCGCCAACAAGACACCCATCGGCACTTATCTTGATCTTGCGGCTGCCGTCAGGGCCGACCATGGCGCGGAGGTAGTGGGGGCTGCTTTGGGCGGGATCAACGGGATCTACGACCGGGTTGCGGCTAACGCCGAAGAACGCGACTCGCTAGCGGCCTGGATTCGCTCCACGTTTGCACCGCAGTATGCCAGACTTGCTCCGCCCGCTGAGACCGACTCGGCCAACACGCGCGAGATGCGCGCGCAACTGTTCGGCTTCCTCGGCTTGTACGGCAAAGATCCAACCATCCTCGCTCAGGCACATGAGATTACAGCCAGGTACCTTGCGAATCCGGGCTCCGTCGATGCTACCCTTGGCCAGGCTGCCTTGGCAGTCGCCGCCCGCAACGGCGGCGCGCAACTCTTCGACCGGCTACAGCAGATTTATGAAACCTCGACCAATCCGGAGTATCAGGAGAATTCGCTGCGCCTGCTGGCCGAATTTGAAAACCCTGCTCTGCTCCAGCGCTCTCTCGACTACGCCGTTTCGGGCAAAGTGCGCAACCAGGACGCGGTGATTCAGTTTGCTATCTCCCTGAGCATAGACGAAAACCGTGAAAAGACATGGAAGTACATTCAGAACAACTGGGACAAGGTCCACGCTCAGTTCACCACTGAGATGGGCGCCTTCCTTGTGGGTTCCACGAGCAGCTTTTGCACCGCCGACACCAGAGCGAGTGTAGAAGCATTCTTTTCCACGCACAAGGTTGCCGCCTCCGATAAGGCCCTCAAGCATGCAATCGAGAGCATCGACGGCTGCATTGAGTTGCGGAAGCTCCAGGGGCCAAATCTGAAACAGTGGCTGGCCGCTCAACCGAAACCGTAATTCCAAATCAAGAACCGGGCGTGATGTGTCCCAGGCCTCGATTTCGAGACCTGGGGTTCCACGGTAAACTCGCCTGGCTCCGATTCGTTACCATAAAAACATGCCTCAGTTTGCTCCAGGTCAGACGCTGCTCATCGATGCCGACGATACGCTGTGGGAAAACAACGTCTACTTCGAGCGCGCCATCGTTGCCTTTATTAGCTATCTGAATCACCACAAGTACACGCCTGCAGAGGTGCGCAAGGCGCTGAACGTCGTGGAACGCGAGACCATCCTCTCCCATGGCTATGGCTTGTCGAGTTTCACGCGTTCGCTGGTGGACTGCTTCGAGCGGCTCAGCCCCGCGCACATGACCGAGGAAAAGCGCCAACGCATCGAGGGGTTCGCGCGCTCCATCGCCGAACAGGAGATTGAACTGCTCCCTGACGTGGCCGAGACCCTGGCAGAACTGGCCACGCGCCACCGGCTTATCCTCATGACCAAAGGCAACAACGCTGAACAGGCCGACAAACTTACCCGTTCCGGCCTTTCCAGTTACTTTTCCGCAGTTGAGATTCCTGCTGAAAAGGACCCTGCTGCTTATCGCGAAGTTCTTCAACGCCACGAGTTATCGGCGCGCGCAAGCTGGATGGTCGGCAACAGCCCCAAGAGCGACATAAACCCCGCACTAGCTGCCGGACTTAATGCTGTCTTCCTTTTCCACAAAGACACCTGGGTGCTGGAGCACGCAGAGCTCGAGAATGCACCGGAAGGTCAACAGTTAATTGAACTGGATGCGTTTGGTAAACTTTGTGCTATCTTCTAACCGTATAAGTTTTGTGTCCGGAGTCCGACATTGGAACAGTCAGGCATTGCGGCTGTGCCCCTAATCAAAGCTGAGTATCCACCGCCTCCTCGCGTGCATTGGACCGCGTTGCTTCTCGTGTGGTTGGCGTTAGGAGCTCTAATCAGTTGGCTTGCGCCAAAGCCCTTTCAGAACCTCTTGAACAGTCTGGTTGTTGACGCTTGGGCATTTTATATCTGTCTTTGGATTCGCACACTCGATCCCGACGCCAGATGTATCTTCTGGTGCGATGCTTACGTGATAGTGGAACTAGCCTGCGCGGCAACGACCATCCGGCAGACCACCTCTGCTCTGCACGAGTGGTTCACCGACATTCTGGCTTTCTTGTCCGCCGTTCTTGGAATTGCAACCATCTATTTGATCCGCGCTGACCTTCTCAAGCACTACAATGAGCGCGAACCTTTCGGCCTGGAATTGGGCCCAACAAAGACCTTCTTCTTCTCTTTCCTATACTTTCAATCGCAACTTTACGATATCGCCCAGTTCAAGAAGCGGCAAGCTGAAGGGGTTGTCAGCAACTCCGACCGCACTTTGCTTCAATGAGCACAACCGCTTTACCCGGCGCTTGCAACCGTCTGCTTCAGATCAGCCAGCACTTGCTCAGACGTCCACTCGTTGCCTGGGAAAAAGCGCACGACCTTGCCGTCAGGACCGATGAGCGTGGTCGAGAGAGTGTGCGTAATCATCGAATCCTCATTCTCGGTCATTCCCAGATCAAAGAATCTGGCCATCTCGCCAAGTGCGGATTTCTCTGGCACCGCAAACTCCCAATGTGCAAACGCAGCTTTTGTATCGCTGCCAATGTAGGTTGCGCCATAGGCCCTGAGCCGCGCAGGCGTGTCGTGCTCCGGGTCAAAGCTGATTGACAGCAGATGTGTTTTGCCATAGAGGCCTGGATCGATGGCCAGTTGTTTCTCGATGGCCGCAAAATTCTTTGTAACCCGCGGACAGAACTCCGGCGACGGACAGCGCGTGTAGATAAAAGTGATTAACAGCGCCTTGCCGCGGAACTGACCGAGATGAATTGGCCGTCCGTCCTGGTTGCGAAACTTGAAGTCGGGTACAGGATCGCCCGGAGCCGGCACATGATAGATGACCTTTGGCCGATAATCGGGCTTGCCCTGCGCCACTACAACAATGTGGTCCAACATAATGTCCGCATTCGGGTCCTGAGAAACCAGCAGGTCTGCGGTAATTACGTCGCCCGGATGCAGTTCGCCCAGAATGCTTGCGTCCTTCAACTTGTAAGGCATGGTCATGGCATCCATAAAGCCCGGAATGGCTTCATGGTTGAGCGTAACTTCGCCCTTGGCGGCATCGGTCGATACAACCTTGCCGCGCAGGTGGTAGACCTTGAACTTTTGGCTGGAGCCAGGCTGGGAGGGTTGTTTCAGGTCGGAGTGGCACCCGGCCAGCACGAATAGAGCGAGCAAGGAAGAGGCAAGCAATCGGCGCATCACAGGCTTAGTGTACAACTACCTGCGCTCTGCGCAACCGTTTACAAAGTGCGTTTGAATAATGGCGTGGCGATGAGCAGCGTGCCCATGCCGAAGATAAAGAGGAAGAACAGGTCAAATCGAATGGCTGTGAAGCCGCCGTCCTTCAGCAAGATGGCCTTGAAGCCGTGAATCACATAGGTGAAGGGATCGACAATAGCGAGAGCACGAAGCCAGGCCGGGAAGGCTGCAATGGGATACATGGCGCCCGAGGGGTAGAACAAGAGCGTGTTGAGCACGCCAAACATGGCGCGGGGGACGAGCGGATCGTCGACGCGGACCATGAGGAGAAACATCATGCCGTTGAAGGCAATGGAGGTCACCAGAATTAGGCAGAAGAGTTCAAAGAGCACTATAGGATGAAAGATGACTCCAAGCCCAGCCATGAGCGACCCAATGACGGTAAGCGAGATTCCGGCAAGAGTGGCTTTGATGGCGCCAGCCATGTTCAAGCCGAAGACTAACTCCAGCTTGGTGATGGGAGTTACAAGGTAGCCTTCGTGGACGCCGCGCGCCTTGTCATCGATATATAACATGCCACCGCCGATCATCACCGAAATATACATAGCCAGGGCGATAGTGGCGGGGAGTAGAAATTTCATGTAATTGACGTAAGGGTAAAGCTCGACTATCTCGAGTGCAATCTGGCTGGCCAGGCGCGGCTGGATGACGGGCGTGGTAAGAGCGGTAACCACCAACTGCATCTCGGCCTCGATACTACCGGAGCTGAATGGGTCAGTGTTATCGACGATCAGGCCGATGACCGGCGCGTCCTGGGCATAAACTCGGCGGGAATATTGGGCGGGAATGATGACAGCGGCATCGACTTTCCCGGTGCGAACGTCTTCCCGGGCCTGCACTTCGGAAGTGTATTCAACGGTGGTGAAGGTCTTGATATTGATGGCGATGGAGTCGAAAGCTTCGCGGATTTTGACTGACTGCGGGCCGTGGTCATAGTCGATGATCGCGACACGGCAGCCGACGATCTTGCCGCCGAAGGCGTTGCCCATAATAACCAGCTGCAGAATCGGCATCATCAGCGACATGATCATGAGCGTGGGCGAGCGAAAGAACTTGCGCATCTCGCGCTCAACTATGGCGAACATTCTATTCATGGCTGCGCTCCTGGGCGAGGCGGCAGGGTGAAGGCCGGGGGTTTGACCTGCTCATCGCGGAGTTGGCGACCGGTGTAATGAATGAACACGTCGTCCAGAGTGGTGTTTTGGACACTCAGAGAAGTGAGAGTCTCGCCCAGAGATGCGGCTAGCTCGACTAATTGCATGGTGGTTTTGGAGCCTGAAGAAGTCAGCACACGATAGAATCCCGCACTCTCGGCCTGCACGCTGGTGACGCCCTCAAGCTTTTCCAGGCGGTCTTGCCACTCCTTAGTCTCACGGTCGAAATGGACCTCGACAACATTTGCACCGGGAACGTTGTGTTTCAGCTCAATGGGCGTGCCCAGAGCGACGAGCTTGCCGTGATCGACGATGGCAATGCGGTCGCATAGCGTGTCGGCTTCATCCATGTAGTGAGTGGTGATAAGCATGGTGAGATGGCGCGTTTTTCTCAAGTTGTCGAGCATCTCGTAGACGGCGATGCGTGAGACAGGATCAAGGCCAGTTGTTGGTTCATCGAGAAAGAATATCTCCGGATTGTGAACCAGGCCGCGGGCGATTTCAACACGTCGGCGCATTCCGCCGGATAGCGTCTTGACCTGCGCGCCGCGCCATTTGACGAGATCGACAGCTTCGAGGACTTCGGCGATATTTTTCTTTCGCTCAGCCGTCGGCACGCTGTAAAGCTTGGCATAAATATTCAGGTTCTCTTCAACGGTAAGATCGGGATCGCTGGTGAGGGCCTGAGGAATAACGCCGATCATGCGGCGCACCGCATCGGAGTCTCTCGCCACGTCATGGCCGGCGATGATGGCTCGGCCGGCGGTGAGGGGGATGAGCGTGGTCATCATGCGGATGAGCGTGCTCTTACCTGCGCCGTTGGGGCCGAGTAGACCGAAGATTTCTCCCTCGGCAACTGAAAAGCTGATGTCCTTGACGGCCTCAAAGTCGCCGTAGCGCTTGACGATATGCTCCACAGCAATGGCCGGAGGCCGCGTGCCATTTTGCGCGTTGACGAACGTTGTGGCCGATGCCGTCATTGCTTCACCAGCTTGTTCTTGGGTATATACACTTCGGCGATCATGCCGGGGACGAAGCGCTCGCCGGGATTGTCGATGAGCAGTTTGAGCTGGACGGTTTTGATATCGCGCTTACGGGCGCCAACATCGCGCTGCGTGGCGAAATCGGCTTCAGCGGATTTGTTGATGACCTTCCCTTGGAGTGTTGCGCCCGAGGGCATTACGACGCGCAGCGAGTCACCTAGCTGGACCGCGTCAGCCTGCGTTTCGGGCAGCGGTGCGTAGACCCAGGTTTGGGTCAGGTCCATGATGGTCACAATCGGCGCGCCAACCGTCACCACTTCGCCCTGACGCGCGGCGCGGACGTTGACCTTGCCGCTGACCGGAGCAAAGACCTGCGCGTAGCCGAGTTCAACCTTGGCCTGATCAGCAAGAGCACGGGCGTTCTGGAGCTGGTCGCGGGTTTCATCAACTGTGCGCCCAGCAACTGCGGTGAGTAATTCATGGGCACGCGCCTGGCGTAACGAGGCTTCTGCGGCAGCAACGTTTTCTCTGGCGGTATCCACAGCCGCCTTGGCTGCCTGAAGGCTGGTGGAAGCTTCATCGCTGGCTTGCTCGCTCATAATGCCCTGCTTGGCCAGCGCAACGGTTCGGCTGGTGTCGGCCTTCTGGTGGTCGTAGTTTGCCTGAGCCTGGGCCAGCGAAGCCTGCGCTGCGTGCACCTGGGCTTGTGCATTGACAGCGGCATTGCCGGTCTCGCCGCGATCTTGCAATTCAGTCTCCACGGTCTCGCCGAGCTTCCATTTCTGGCCGGCCGCAGTAGCTTCGGCGGCCTTCCGCGCTGCCTGCAGGTCATCGCTTTCTATTGAGGCGATGAGCTGACCAGCCTTCACATCCTGACCCTCGTCAACGGTCAGGGTTTGAATGCGCCCGGGAATCTTGGCGCTCACTACTACTTCGTTGGCGTCCACTGTGCCGATCAGTTGCAGATCGGCGCTGGGCCGTACCGTAACCAGGTACCAGATGAGAGACCCCACGGTAAGCAGGGCCAGGATTAGAAATACTCGATTGCGTGCATTCACTTGTGCCTCACTTCGTCTGCTTTTTGCAGCACTGATGCGATGTCGGGCGTCATTATCTTGGGGGCTTGGAACGTGCGGGGCTCGGTTTTGACAGGCGGTGGCATTGGAGTAGACGCCAGGACACGCGCAGCAACGCGCGCCCCATCTTCCCTGCGGGCAAAGATGGTCTGCCCCAAGTATTCGATGGCCACCTTGCGGCGGTGTTCGAGCGCGCCTCGCTCCAATGGGTTTGTCCCCATAAGCAGCCCCATTACCGGCGCAGAAAGAAAGTAAAAAACATTGGCTCCCAGCGCGGAATACATTATTTGCAATTCGTCGACCTGAATTAGCTCTCCCGAGGCGCTACCCTCTGCGAAGACCTGTCTCATGCGCGTCATCATGGGTCGAAAGACTTTGTCCATGAGAGGAGCAAGCGCGTTCTCTTCTCCCCTATGCAAGCGGATCATCTCCTGTTGCATCAGGCTCTGAAAGGCCCGCTGCGTATGGATACGGTCAAAGTGGTTGAGTGCAAAGTGCAAGAAGCGCTCTCCAGCCGAGTACCCTGCATCGATGGCGGCCATGCTGCTGGCGACCACGTTATTCGCCACCGCTTCCAGAGCGGCGTCATAAAGAGCCTGCTTGCTGCTGAAGTAGTAGTAAAGCAGCGCCTTGTTGACGCCGGCCTCCTCGGCGATCTGCTCGGTGCGCGCCCCTGCAAGTCCGTTCTCGCTAAACTGCCGGACGGCGGCATCGAGGATTCGGGTGCGAGTCTGGTCAGCGCGTTCGGCCTGGGTACGGGATGGAATGGGGTTCGTCATTTCTTAACTAACTAGTTAGTAAGTTAGCACAGTAGCCATATATTTGCCACAACTTCTTCGAGAAAATCTGACTAATTTGCCGCATTGCTGAACGGGACACCCTGCGGGCTACTCAACCGTAAGTGATTCTATTAGTGACTACTATTCTCGCAATTAGGCTGAGCAAACCGCCTCAAGCCGACTCGGACTCATTGGGCAGACTGGCCGGCATCTGCGTGTTTCTCACCAAGCCAAAACTTATGTGTGTGCAACCCTTTTGGGCTCAATCGCCAGGCCAATTCCGGCCCGCAGGAGTCTTCGATGTGTGCGGCAGCGCACAGACTGTGCAATTTGCGAACGAAGATAGTTCTCAAGCGGTCAAACGACCCTGAAATCCGGAGCGGCGCAATCTGTTCCCGCTCCGGCTTCAGCTTCGTTGACGCAAATCTTTGATTTTTAGTTAGCGAAAGGACTTCTTATGCTTCATCTTGACACTGGCAATACCGGGTTCATGCTGCTGTGCTGCAGCCTTGTTATGCTCATGACCCCCGGTCTTGCCTTCTTTTATGGAGGCCTCGTCGGCCGCAAGAATGTACTCGCCATCATGATCCAAAGCTTTGTCTCCATGGGCTGGACTACGGTGATCTGGTTCCTCTATGGCTACTCACTCTGCTTCAGCGGCGACTGGCATGGAATCATCGGCGACTTCCACTACGTGTGTCTGCGCAATATCAGCTTGAACACCATGTTCCCTGGCGATGCAGGGATTCCACTGTTTGTTCACGTCGCCTACCAGATGATGTTCGCCATCATCACCCCAGCGTTGATCACCGGGGCCTTCGCCAACCGCGTTACGTTCAAGGCTTACATGCTGTTCCTTACCGGCTGGCTCACCTTCGTCTACTTCCCGTTCGTCCACATGATCTGGGGCGGCGGCTTGCTGGCGCAGTGGGGTGTGCTTGACTTTGCCGGCGGCATCGTGGTTCACAACATTGCCGGCATCGCGGCTCTGGCCAGCGTGCTGTACGTCGGCAAGCGGAAGGTGCTTGACAGCGGACCGCACAGCATTCCGCTGGTTGCTCTGGGCACAGGTCTGCTCTGGTTCGGCTGGTACGGCTTCAACGCCGGCAGCGAGTTCCGCGTGGATTCAGTCACTGCGACTGCCTTTCTGAACACGGATGTGGCAGCCTCCTTTGCCGCTGTAACCTGGCTGGTCGTCGGCTGGATCCACCAGAAGCGTCCCACCTTCCTGGGCCTGCTCACCGGCGCGGTTGCCGGCCTTGCCACCATTACCCCCGCCTCGGGTTATGTCTCGCCTACCACCGCCGTCATCATCGGCATCATCTCAGGGGTCGTCTGCTACCTGGCCGTGGAGTTGAAGAACAAGCTGGGTTGGGATGACGCGCTGGATGTCTGGGGCGTTCACGGCGTCGGCGGATTCCTCGGAATCGTGCTTTTAGGCATCTTTGCCGATAAGGCATTTAACCCGGCGGGCGCGGATGGTCTGTTGCTGGGCAACAGTTCATTCTTCTACAAACAGCTTGCCGCGACGGCCTTCTCGTCGGTGTGGGCCTTTGTCTTTACGCTGGGCATGCTCTGGCTCATCGACAAGGTCACACCGGTAAAGGTAACGAAGGAGACCGAAGAAATGGGCCTGGATAACGGGCTGCACGGCGAACACGCTTATGAAGATGTGTTCACGCCCCAGAAGGTAGCCTGATTCAGGGAACGTTTATAACGTGTCACTTTGCGATGGGGCAGCACAAGCGCCGCCCCAACGCATTTTGCAGAGAGATTGACAGTCACGGCCAGAACCTTGTGGGCAGCTTCGACGAATTGAGTGGTAGACGTTCCCCTCAGGCGTAGCGACTGATTTTGCCGTTCCTTGAGGACAACGGCCTGGATTCGGGATCGAGGTCGTCTTCCAGTTCGCCCAAAGCGTCCTCGTCGTCTTCAAAGCCGCTGGCGGCCTTTGTCGCACTGGGAGAGTAGGTTGCATCGCCGGTCGGGGATGAGCGCTCGACCTCGTAGACGTCTGTCAACCCGAGATCGGCATCTCTGGGCTTGACCATCGGTGCAATGCTTACGCCGGCTAGCGGGCTGATTTCCATATTCGCGTGTTCCCAGTAGGGAACTCCCCCTGCCAACGCATATCGGCTCGCCAATTGCAAACTTTAATCTTTCTCCTCTCGTTGTGTCCGAATTCGCTACAGCCTCACAGCGTCCGACAACGGCATCAACCGAAGCTAATGCTTGCGGTTGATAGTGAAGGCGGCCGGTGAGAGGAAAGCATTTCCGTCCTGGGCCTGGCCGAGCAGGGTGACTCCCTGGGCAAGGCTGATACCCGCCGGGACTGGGGCAAAGCCGCCGCGAACCTCACTGGTCTCGCGAGCGATGGTTTTGAAGAGCATGGCGCGGCCGCTCATATGCACTTCAAGCCGCTCGGTCTTCCAGTCCGTGGGGCTGACCCGAGTACGCTGCAACTGAAACCATCCGCCCTTGTAGAGTCGGCCCAGGATGCCGAAACCGAAATCCACATTTTCCTCGAGGTGGCCGTCGAGGCGAGCCATGCGCTTGTAGCGGGAGCTGACCCACAGTTCCCCGCTCATGGAATGGAAGATGCGGGCCTCGATAGAGTGGGCTGGATAATCCGGATTGGGACGAAAGTGCAAGCGTTGGCAGCCGCCTTCTTCCCCAGCGTATTCATAGAGGAATGCGTCGGGAAGGAGCGCTACGATGCGACCAATGCGTTTTTCGTCATCGGCATACGCCTGGCGATGGCGGGCCTGCTCCTCGGGCGAGCTGAGCAGCCGGTTCAGGTGATTCTGCTCCGCAAGCTGGCCCGCTGTGTCCAGCGAGCGGCCATTGCTAAGATCGAGACGCGCGATGGGCCCCGAGGCAGTCTCCACCTGTTCTTCCCGGCGCGTATCTCCTTGCGAGTGGCGCTCAATCCAGTAGCGCCAATAGCCGTGCCGGTCATGGTCATGGAGTTCGTTGTAGACCACCTCGCGCACCAGTTGGCCGGGCGGCATTGGCGGCTGTAACTGTTGAGCATGAACCCATCCAACCTCTTGCGTCACAGCGAGAACCACGACCAGTCGCAATAATACACGCATTCTGCCGCCTCCATGTCGAATTGAGATCCGATCGAAGTATGGGGTGAAGACAGTAAAGAACAGGCAAGGTTCTGGTGAATATACCTATAAAACCTTAAATACACCGAGATGCAGCCAGGATGGCAATCGGTCGCGGGCAAACTTGTTACACTGGCCCCATGTTGGATGAACTGGATTTTCGCCGCGCAGCTGAAGCCGCACTTGACTCGCTGATGCAGCATTTGATGGCGCTCGAAGAAGCGGCAGACGCCGGATTTGAGGTCGAACAACAGAATGGCGTGCTGAATGTGCTTTTCGAGGAGCCGGCGGGGAAATTTGTGATTACACCGAACGCACCGATGCGCCAGATATGGATTTCTGCGCTATCAACCAGTTTCAAGCTCGATTGGGATGACGCAGTTTCTGCTTTTGTGCTACCGCGCACAGGCGAGCAACTTGTGGCTCTGGTTGACCGGCTGATAGCAGAACATCTGGGACGCTAGATTCCCTACCCTGCTGCAAGAATTTGATGTGCGGCAAGGGCAGGGCGCCATGTTGGCGCTCTGCAACTTGCAAACGTGATTACTGCTTTACGAAGTCAAAGTTGCATGTGCGGCCAACGATACCGAGGCCCTGGCTCTTTGTGCCTGTGCCCTTCGTCTCTTCGAATTGGGCCTTGATGTCGTAGTTATATTCTTCACCCTTATGAGCGAAGACCCCACGGGCATATGTTCTGGAGGCGACAATGCCATTGGCAGATAATTTGGCGGAGCCGTCGTCAGCGATTGGGCCCTCAATCAGCAGGTAGCCGCCTTCACCCGCTGTGCCGCGTTCTCCATGGAAATTGCCGTTTTGGATCGTGCTGAGAAACTTCCAGGTGTAGCCTTCGGTATTTCCTTTAGCAGGACAGGTCAGAGTTGTGAGCCATTTGCCATCGAAGCGATCCCCTGCAAACGAAACCGCCGGCAAGAATACCAAAGCAAAAACAAGCAAGAATCGAACGGCCTTTCTCATTACTCTTCCTCCGTCACGGATAGTAGCACAGGCCGCGGAAGACCAGCGCAGCATTCGCGCGCGACGGCACACAGCCTATGGCTAGCTGAGGAACAGCCGTGTGTTGCTTATTGCTTCACGAATTCGAGGGAGCAGGAGCGGCCTTCAACGCGTGTGCCAGTACCCTTGGTCTCTTTGAATTGGGCCTTAATGTGATAGCCGTATTCCGTGCCCCGCGGCGTGTCGCGTCCGGGAACGAATTCCTTTGAGCCGGTCTGGCCCTTGGCATACAACTCGGCGCTGCCATCGTCCGCGATCTTGCCTTCGACTAGCAGGAAGCCCGGTTTGCCTTCCGTGCCGTGGAGCCCATGGAAACTGCTGCCCTTGACTTCACTGGGAAACCGGTAAGAGAAGCCCAGAGCATCACGAATGGGCTCACATGAGACGGTCGTAACCCACACACCGTCGAACCGCCCGCCACCGGCGCGCGAGATGCCGGGCAACAGCAGCAGGGCGAGGATTGCGAGTAGTCCTCTGGCAGCTTTGGCCATTGCGTTCACCTCGTGCGCTTATACTAGCGCGATATTTTGAGAGGCGAAAACGAAAAATTCAGGCCGAGAGCGCGCTGGGGTTAATGCAGGCATGGGAGGGTCCGGCGCAGAGTCCGGACCTTCCGCCCGGTTCTACTGCAACGCGTAGATGCTCTTAAGCTCCTTTTCAACCAGGCTGGCAGGCAAAGGCGCATAGGACAGGGCAGAAACCTCGCTCTCGCCATACTTGACGATCCAGCTCAGCAGATCCTTGATGACCTTGCCCTTGACCGGATCGGCGGCGTGAACAGGAATCAGCAGATAGGTGAAGCTGGAGATCGGGTATGACGCTGCACCCGGAGCATTGGTAATGGAGACACGATAGTCTGCAGGCATTTGCTTCAGATTAGCTGCGGCAGCGGTGACGCCTTCAATGGAGGCCTTTACCCACTTGCCGGAGGCATTCTTCACTTCGCCAAAGCTGATGTTGTTTTGCAGGGCATAGATCAGCTCGACATAGCCAACGGCTCCGGGAAGTTGGCGAACAAGGCCGGCCACGTTCTCATTGCCTTTACCGCCGACGCCAACAGGCCAACTTGGCGACGGGCCTTTCCCTGGGCCGTTAGCCCAATCGGAGTTCACTTTGCTCAAATAGTCGGTCCAAATGAAAGTTGTGCCGCTGCCGTCTGAGCGGTGGACCACGGTAATCTTCTTTGCCGCTTCGGGAACCTGTGAGAAATTTACACCGGGATTGTCCTTGGCGATGCGCGGATCGTCCCAGCGCGTAATCTTGCCCAGGTAAATGTCAGCCAGAACGTCACCGCTGAATTTGATGTCGTTGATGCCGGGAACGTTGAAGATCGGCACCACTGCGCCCAGCACTGTGGGAATATGGATCAGCTTGATCTTCGAGGCGGCGAGCAAGTCGTCAGCCATGGGCATATCGGAAGCGCCAAAGTCCACTAGACCCGCTGTAACCTGGCGGATGCCGCCGCCCGAGCCGATCGACTGGTAGTTGATCTCAACGCCGGGATGCGCGGCGCTGTACTCGCTGAACCATTTGGAGTAAATCGGATAGGGGAAAGTCGCACCCGCTCCGGTCAACTTCTGAGCCTGAGCCGTGCTCAAAGCCAAAACCAACAAGCCAACCGCCATTAACGTTCTCTTCACTGAAGCTCTCCTTGGCAGAATACCTGCCACTTTCGATTGTGTGCGGCTAATGTTAAGGGAGTTTGAATCGCGCGTGGATTTCTTAATTTCTTTAGCCACTTGCACGAAGTTCTCTAACCCATGCTCGCTGGGTATAAACTCATCCCAAGCATATGTCAGCCCACTTCTCGACCACTCTGTCGCTCGCGATGTTCCCGGCGCTGGTTTGCGCCCAAACTCCAGCTAATCCGGCTCACTCAATGACTCCGAAGACCCAAACTGCCGACCAGGTGCACCGCTCCGCCCTCGTCATCGATACTCACGCCGACACTCCGCAACGCTTTGTGGATGAACATTTTGACCTCGGCGGCCCTCTTAACGGAGGCAACCTGAACCTCGCCTCGGCTCACAAGGGTAACCTCGGCGCCGAATTCTTCTCAATTTGGGTTGATCCAGCCCAATATAAAGGGCAGTATGCACGGCGGACACTGGAATTGATCGATTCCGTCAAGCAGCAGGTGGCCCGCCACCCCAAAGAAATGTTGTTCGTGGCCACGCCCGGCGGTATCGAACTGGCCCACCGCGAACACAAGCTGGCCACGCTGATGGGTATTGAGGGCGGCCACTCGATTGAAGATTCCATCCCGCTTCTGCGCCAGTATTACGATCTCGGCGTTCGGTACATGACCCTCACCTGGGCCAACTCCAACGGTTGGGCCGATAGTTCCGGCGACATTGATGATGCGTCCGTGCCGCACACCAAAGAGGGTCTGACCGAATTCGGCAAGGACGTAGTCTACGAAATGAACCGGCTTGGCATGATGGTGGACATCTCGCACGTCTCCGACCGGACCTTTTTCCGGACCCTGGTCATCAGCCGTGCACCGGTCATCGCCTCCCATTCCGATGCACGGGCCTTGTGCGACTCTCCGCGCAACATGACCGATGATATGTTGCTCGCTGTGGCTCGTTCCGGCGGCCCGAACTCCAAAGGCGGCGTCGTCCAAGTCAATTTCTATTCCGGTTTCCTCTCGCAGGCTTACCGGGACGCACAGAAAGCCATCGAACCTGAGATGAACAAGGCTGTTCAGGCGCTTAAGAATCAGGCTCAGGCGGAAGGCAAACCTGTTCCCTACACTGAGATCGAAAAGCTCCAGCGTCAATACGGTGATCGCATCCCTCGCCCACCGTTCTCGGTGATCATTGACCATATCGACCACATTGCCAAAGTGGCAGGAGTGGACCACGTGGGTATCGGCTCGGACTTTGACGGCATCAGCGGCCAGCTCCCCGAGGGGATGGACTCGGCCGCCGATTTGCCCAAAATCACAGAGGCACTAATGGCGCGCGGATATTCCGCCGAAGACTGTCGCAAGATCCTTGGCGGGAACCTGCTCCGCGTCTTCCGCGAGGTCGAGGAGATCTCGAGAGAGCTGCAAGCCCAAGACCGGCCAAGAATCACTGAGAGACAGCCGTTTGATAAAGTTCAGAAGTAGCAGTCAATCGTCAGCGCTCCCTGAACTCAGGACCGCATTGCACGTAGCGCGAGGCAAATACTGACCTTGTAGCCTGGGTTTTGGCCACTCCTCAATCCACAAATCAGGAGAATCCCGAATGTTCCGTTTCTGCCGCTTTTCTGTAGCCTTGCTCGCAGCCTCTCTTCTCTTCTCGCCGGCCCTCATTCGCGCAGATGACGACAAGCCTGCTGATAAGACCGCGGACAAAACCTCCGATAAAACCACAGAAAAGGCTCCGCCGGCAGAGGTGACTACGCAAGGCTCTGTGGATGTGGGAGGCCAGCATATTGCTTATACCGCCATTGCGGGAACTCTGACAGTTGGCTCAACCGACGAGCAGGACGCACAACTTGGCCAGGACGGCAAGCCGCAGGCAGGCAGCCAGCTTGCCCTCGACACGCCCAAAGAACCGAAGGACGCAACCCCTATTGCACGCATCTTTTACGTAGCTTACTTCAAGAAAGACGCGAAGGCTGAGGACCGGCCCATCACCTTCTTCTATAACGGCGGCCCGGGCAGCTCGACCGTCTGGCTGCACATGGGTTCGCTCGGCCCCAAACACGTGGTCACCAGCGGGGATCAGCACCTGCCCGCTGCGCCTTACAAGCTCATCGACAACGCCTACTCGCTTCTTGACACCAGTGACCTCGTTTTCATCGACATGCCCGGCACGGGCTTCGGACGGCTGCTCGGCAAGGATGCGGAGAAGGCCTTCTGGGGTATTGATGAGGACGCCAACGCTTACGCACGCTTCATCGCTCGGTTCATCACCAAGTACAATCGCTGGAACTCGCCCAAGTTTATCTTCGGCGAGAGCTACGGCACTACGCGCTCCGCCGTACTGGCAGACATCCTGGAAAACCACGCCAGTATCGACCTGAATGGCGTAATTCTGCTCTCGCAAATCTTCAACTTTACGACGGATATTGATTTGCCAAGCGGCAACCCCGGCGTAGATCTGCCCTACGTGACGGCACTACCCACCTATGCGGCCACGGCCTGGTACCACAAGAAGCTGCCTCAGCAACCGGCTGCGCTCGAACCTTTTCTGAAGGACGTGGAAGCCTTTGCGACGGGACCCTACACGCACGCTCTGGCACTGGGCACCGATCTGGGCCCGGACGAAAAGCAGCAAGTGGCGGAGAAGCTGCATGAGTACACCGGCCTAACCGTGGCTTACCTGCTTAAAGGTAATTTGCGGATAAACGGTGGCGAGTTCGAGAAGACCTTGCAAGATGACCAGGATCTGACCACTGGGCGGCTCGACACCCGTTTCTCCGGTCCAACGCTTGACCCGCTGAGCGAAGGCGCGGAGTACGACCCGCAAAGCTCGGCTATTTCCTCGGCTTATGTCTCGCTCTTCAACGATTACGTGCGCCGCGACCTGAAATATGGCGAAGGCCAGACTTACCTGCCAGAAATGTTTTCAGCCGAAGCTCATTGGGATGTGATGCGCCATGGTCATCCGCTGGGCCTGAATGTAGCTAACGATCTTGCTGAAGCGCTCAAGACCAATCCCCGGCTGAGAATCATGGTTAACGGCGGCTACTACGATCTGGCCACGCCCTTCTTCGCCGCATTGTATGAAGACAAGCACCTGCCTATCCCGCAGTCGCTGGCAAAGAATATCGAATACGACTGGTATGAGTCGGGACACATGGTCTACGTCAACGACGAAAGCCTCAAACAGCTCCACGACCGCGTAGCCGCGTTTATCAAAAGCACGCTGGCGGACAATAAGTGGCCATAAAGAAGGACGGCTCGCCCCAGGTCTCAACATCGAAACCTGGGGCGAGCAGCCCTATAGCGTCTGCGCCACGACGAGTCTCGACGTGTCTTTGTGCCGCCTTGTATAGTTGCCCATATGAAGCACTTGGCCCTGTCTCTCGTCCTGCTGTTCCCCATGGCCCTCACCGCTCAATCGTTTTCTGTCAGCTTCCCCAAAGGAATAAGCGCGCAACCCCTCGGTGGGCGGTTGTTGCTATGCCTCTCCACGGACCCAAGCAACGAGCCGCGAAACCAGATCGATGACACCATGCGCTCGCAGATTGTCTTCGGCATGACTGTCGATGGGTGGCAACCCGACAAGCCCGTCCTGGTGGACGCTACTGCCTGGGGTTATCCAATTCGCAGCCTCAAGGACGTGCCGTCCGGCGAATATTACGTACAGGCGGTGCTGAATAAGTACGAGACTTTCCATCGCAGCGACGGAAAGACCGTCAAGCTGCATCCGGATCAGGGCGAGGGGCAACGCTGGAACGTCTCGCCCGGCAACCTGATCTCAAAGCCAATGAAGGTCACCGTCAGGCCAGGCTCGACAGTCTCCATCGCGCTCACCGAGGTGATTCCGCCCATACCCACGCCGGCTGACACGAAATATGTTCGCCATATCCGCATTCAGAGTGCGGCACTGACCAAATTCTGGGGCCGGCCGATGTTCGTGAGCGCCATTGTGCTGGTGCCCGAAGGTTTCGATGAGCACCCCAACGCACACTTCCCGCTGATGATCTTCCACGACCATTTTGTGGACGATTTCGAAGACTTTCGGACCACTCCGCCGGACCCCAACCTGAAACCGGAGTACAGCGAGCGCTTCCACCTGGCCGGCTACAACCGCATCCAGCAGCAGGAGGCGTACAGGTTCTATCAGAAGTGGATTTCACCCGGTTTTCCGCGTGTGCTGATCGTTAAAATTCAACACGCCAACCCCTTCTACGACGACTCCTATGCCGTGAACTCTGCCAACGTGGGGCCATACGGCGACGCAATTGAGAATGAGCTGATTCCTGCGATTGAGAGGCAGTTTCGCGCCATCGGTCAAGGCTGGGCGCGATTTACTTATGGCGGCTCGACCGGCGGCTGGGAAGCGCTGGCCGTGCAGGTCTTTTATCCAGAGCACTACAACGGCGCATTTGCCTCCTGCCCGGACCCCGTCGACTTTCACGCCTACACTGATATCGACATCTACAACGACAAAAACTTCTATTACCTGGAAGGCGCGCATAAACGCGAAGCGCAGTCAGCCATGCGCGATTACCTTGGCCACACCTTCATCACCAACGAGGAGATCAACGGTTACGAATTGGCGCTGGGCGATCATGGGCGCAGCGGCGAGCAATACGACATTTGGCAGGCAGTCTTCGGTCCGGTTGGCGCTGACGGCTACCCTGCCCCCATCTACGACAAGGCGACCGGAGAAATCGATCACAAAGTTGCCGAGTATTGGCGCGTGCATTACGACTTGGAAGCGATTCTCGAACGAGACTGGGCAAAACTTGGTCCCGATTTGGCGGGCAAGATTCATATCTATGTCGGTTCCGACGATACGTACTTTCTCAACAACGCCGTTTATCTCATGGAAGATTTTCTCAAATCAACAAAGAACCCGCCATACGGCGGTGAAGTGGCCTACGGCCCGCGCGCCGAGCACTGCTGGAATGGCGATCCCACGCTACCCAACGCATACTCGCGGCTGCACTACAACACCATGTACCTGCCCAAAATCCTTGATCGTATCCAGAAAACAGCGCCCAAGGGAGCGGACCTGACCAGTTGGCGGTATTGATGGCGGCGGAGGACGCACATAGATAACCAGGCCGCTAAGTGGCGGCCTCGTCGCCGATCCGTTTCACGTAGATGAGCGCAGCGCTTCCCGATTGGTAATAGTCCTCTTCGCGGCCCTCGTACCGGAAACCCTGCGCCTCATAGAGCCGGATCGCTGCTGCGTTTCCTTCTTCCACATGAAGCCAGATCGAGCGTGCCTCTGCGAGGCGTACTGAGCCCTCGATACGATTAAGCAACTCGTGGCCGACGCCCCGGCCGCGAGCTTCCGGAGAGACTTCCACTGTTTGAATGTAAGCCGTTGTGCAGTTGCCCTCTTCGGTCCAATCGACAACGGCAAAGCCGGCTATTTGTCCAGCCTCTTCCGCAGTCCAGGTCGCCGCATGAGAGCACTGGACAAGCAGTCGCATAAATCGCCGGCTGAAACGGCTTTGTGGTTCGAAGCAGACTTCTTCGAGCGCGTAAAGCCTGTCGAAGTCGGCGGGAATGTATGAGCGGTAAATCACAGTCCAGCTCTCAGAATCATTCAATAAACTAACGATATTGCAAGGGGACGGCTTCCGGCGTACCGATCGGAGTGCACATTAGAGTGCACGGATTCCGGGTACACCCCCACCCATATTTTGGGCGTAAAATCCTTTGTTTGTTAGAGTTAGGGGATGGTATGCGCTGTAAAATCGTCTCAGCAAACGACTTACGCGCAAAATCCTCCAGCATAAGGAGTTACGGGCCAGCCGAAGTGCTTGCTACGGCGGCCCATTGTTGTGCCACTCATCAGTGTGCACCCAAGCGGGGAAATTCTCCGCAATCTTGAAAAAACTCTTTAGCGCCGAATCTGTGGACGGACTTAAAGCCAACTTCAGACAGAGAGCCATTCTCCGAAGAGGATGGCTCTCTGTCTGAGAAGCCCAACGGCCCGCTACTGGATGGGCCGATTAGTGGCGACTCACTAAACCTTGGCTTCCAGATCAGCAATTACATCAAAAAATCGCTGATCGAGGCGGCGATTGCTGGCGATGGCTTCCTTGATGGTGATGTCGGTGATGTCAAGGCCCTTGAGCACGGCGATGCGGCCCCATTTCTTGTCGTGGACCATGTCGATGGCGTGCAGGCCGTAGCGTTGGCCGAGAATCCGGTCGAAGGCTGTGGGAACGCCGCCACGCTGAGTATGGCCCAGGTTGACCGAGCGAGTTTCGTAGCCGGTCTTCTTCTCGATCTGGTTGGCCAACTCCTCGCCAATGCCGGCCAGGCGTGCGTGTCCGAAGGCGTCCAGATTCGCCGCTTCGTCAATTACCTGCCCCACGTCAGGTAGAGCGCAGCCTTCGGCCACCACTACCACGCCATAGTGCTTGCCGTGGTCGTAGTTGTGCTTGAGCAACGCGCAGACATGGTCAAGGTCGATTTCCTTTTCCGGAACCAGGACGACATGTGCGCCGCCGGCGACGCCCGAGGCATAGGCGATCCAGCCTGCATCGCGGCCCATCACCTCGACCACAATCACACGGTTGTGCGAATCGGCAGTTGTGTGGATGCGGTCGATAGCCTCGGTAGCGATCATGACAGCGGTGTCGAAGCCGAAGGTCTGGTCGGTGCCGTTGATGTCATTGTCAATGGTCTTGGGTACACCCACGCTGGGAACACCGTGCTCGTTCAGGTAAAGATTCACCGACTGGGTGTCGTCGCCGCCCAGGGCGATCAGCGCATCGATCTTGTTGGCCTTCAGAACCTCCTGCACCTTTTCGATACCGCCGGGAATCTTCTTCACGTTGGTGCGCGAGGAGTGCAGGATGGTGCCGCCCTTTAACTGGATGCCGTCAACATTCTCCAGCGTGAGGGGAATGAATGTGTTGTCCAGCACACCGCGCCAGCCGTTGAGAAAGCCGATGAACTCATCGCCATAGTGGTTGATGCCCTTTCGCACGGCGGCATAGATCACCGCATTCAGTCCGGGGCAGTCGCCGCCGCCGGTCAACAAAGCAACTCGCATCGTAAAAGTCTCCTCATGGTGGGCGCAGTTTATGAAGCCGCGCCGGGAATATGGCATTGGATCATGAGTTCAGAACGGAAAAACGTCCGCACTCGACGCCTTAACTAGTTTACTCCGCCGTTGTAAAGAAAAATCGTGACCACGCTCACGGCTTTCGAGGGTTCATTCCGTTATGGAAAGAGCACGCCACGAAGTGGTTCAATAGGGTATGCCCGGAACCGGTGCACTTTTATTGCTGGCCTTCGCCAGCCTGGTCGTCGCTGTCTTGCTGATCCTGCTGCAATTGACCCGGCTGGGATTCCTAGTCCGCTCTACCATTCCTGACCGCCCACGGCAGCGCATGTTTCTCGCCTCGGTCTCCTTCCTGCTTACATTTGTCGGAGTTCGCGTCCTGGTGTGGATGATTGTTTATCACGAGGGACCATTTCAGTGGGTGATGGTGCGTGGGCGGCACATTCACCATCTGGTCTGGGGAATCCTGATTTTGCTACTGGTCGGTTACGGCTGGCTGATGGACCTGGGGCGTGCCCACTCGCCGCTTTCCATCTTTTTCAGCCGCCTGATGTCGGTCGGTTATGGAGTGGGCGCGGCGCTGACCCTGGACGAGTTTGCCATCTGGCTTGATCTGGAGCCGGATGCGTACTGGTCGCGCACCGGGCGGCTGTCAATCGATGCCGTCATCCTTTTCGGCAGCTTGCTGGCTGTGGGCGCAGGCGGCGCGCCCTTCTTTCGCGGCCTGGGCCGCATATGGGCTAAACGCGCGGTGTTTGGCAAGGAACTGGGCCGGGGCCTGACCTTCCCTATTCGCCGCGCGAGGTTGCTTCGTCCGCGTAAAGTGCGCCGATCAGGTCCGCGTATCGCTCCGTAATCACGCGCCGTTTGAGCTTCATCGAGGGCGTCAGTTCGCCCGATTCCTGCGTCCACTCCTCGGCTACTACGCGGAAGCGCTTGAGACTCTCAAAGTTAGCCAGGGTGCCGTTTACCTCGCGCACGATCTCGGCGTAGAGGGCAACAACCCGGCTTTCAGCCACCAATTCAGCACGATCCTTTGCATTGACGCCATGGTGGCTGGCCCACTGCTCCAGCGCGGCGAAATTGGGAGAAATGAGCACCGAAATGAATTTGTGCTTGTCGCCCACCAGCGCGGCTTGCGCCACCAATATGCTGTTCTTGAGCTTGTTTTCGATCGGCTGCGGCGCCACCAGCTTGCCGCCTGAGGTTTTCAGCAGCTCCTTCTTGCGGTCGGTGATGTAGAGAAAGCCATCCTGGTCCATATGGCCGATGTCTCCGGTGCGGAACCATCCCTCTTCATCGAAGCACTCAGCTGTTGCTGCCGGCTTCTGCCAGTAGCCGGAGAAAACCGATGGTCCGCGAACAAGCAGCTCCCCGTCGGAGGCAAGCTTCAGTTCAACATTCTTCAAGGGCAGACCTGCAGCGCCCATGCGGTGACTAATCGGCGTGTTCAGGGCGATAACAGGCGAGGTTTCGGTCAGTCCGTAGCCTTCCCAAAGAGCAATGCCCACTGAAGCAAACCACTGGGCGGTATCGATGCCCAGCGGCGCCCCGCCACAAACAAAAATCCTCACGCGCCCCCCGAAAGCCTCCCGCACCTTGGAATAAGCCAGTTTGCTGGCCAGCTTCCACCGCTTCGAAGACGGCCGGCGGCCGTCATAAACCGTGTCGCCATGACGGGCGCCTACCCTCAAAGCCCAAGCGAGTATTCGCTTCTTGATCGGCGAAAATCCCGCACGGCGTTCCACCTCCTGGCGAATCTTCTCAAAGACCCTCGGTACACCTACAAATACCGTTGGCCTTATCTCGCGCATGGCCTCGGGCAGCTTGTCGAACTTGGCGCAATAGGCGACCTGCACCCCGTGGGAGAACATCACATAATCCAACGCGCGAGCAGTGACGTGCGAAAGGGGTAGGAAAGAGATCAAGGCGTCCGTGGGATTGAAGTCAAAGTCGACAGCGGCAATCTTCTGATTCGAAGCAATATTGTTGTGGGTAAGAGCAACGCCCTTGGGTTCGCCGGTAGTCCCAGAAGTGTAAATCAGCGTGGCCAGGTCTCTGGGCTCAACGGAGCGCACCAGCGCGTCGAAGACGGGGTCGTGTTCGGCTCCGCGGTCATCTGCCCCGGCCAGCACCCCGCTGAAGGCAATCGCTCCCTCGGGTGGCGCGGGCGAGTCCATGATCAATATTCGTTTCAGCTGGGTCAGAGCGCGGACGGCGTTCAGCTTGTCAAACTGTTGCCGGGTGGAAACCACCGCAATGCGGCAGCCTGCATCCGCCACAAGCGCGGCTATTTGTTCGCCGGTAAGCGTGGGGTAAATGGGTACATCCACCGCGCCAATGGCCAGCGTGGCAAAGTCTGTGACGGCCCACTCCCAACGGTTTTCGGCGATAAGGGCGATGCGGTCGCCCTTTTGCGCGCCCCAGCCGAGAAATGCCTGGGCCAGCGCACGAACCCGCTGGTAGATCTGGTCGGAAGAGATAGGCTGCCAAAGGCCGAACTCGTCCTGCCAGAGAATGGCGCGGGGGTTGGCGGCCGCTGTGACGCGGCTAAACAAGTCATTGATAGTGGTGAGCGAGAGGTTATCTGTCATTTTTTATCGAGTGAAACGCGCGGGGCTTGTCCTCCGCGAACATTCGAGAGTGTATCAGCGCGGGCATGCCATCGTCCCAAAAAATAATTCGCCTATTTCAAAAGCGGTGGGCGGAATCGTCCTTGCATACTTATGCAGATACAGTGTATATTTATTCATACGCGGAAAAACTAAGATCTGTGCTCTGCGTTAGCGCGGAAGTGGTTGATGAAGACATTGCGTCACAATGCGATTCGCGAGCTCGTAGCCGGCTCGCAGGTAGCCAACCAGGACGAACTACGGCGCAAGCTGCGCCGGCGCGGCTTTGCGGTGACTCAAGCCACGCTGTCGCGCGATATACACGAGTTGCGGCTATCGAAGGGCCCCGGCGGCTACGCGTTGCTGAATGGATCCGCTCCTGGAGTTGAGGACAACAGCCCGCCTTCGCTGGCCGAGATGATGGAAGGCTTTGGCCTACGCGTGCGGCGGGCGATGAATCAGGTGGTTTTGACCACGGTAACGGGGGGAGCACAGCCGTTCGCCGCTGCTCTCGACCGCGAAGGTTGGGCCGAAGTTGTGGGTACCATCGGCGGTGACGATACTGTGCTGGTTATCTGCACAGACCATCGCCGGGCAAGAGAAGTTGAATTGCGGTTGAGGACGATGCTGGAATCATGACCAATACGGTGCAAACAGCGGTAGTGGGAGTCACGGGGTACGCTGGTGCGGAGTTGGCCCGGCTATTGCTGCGGCATCCCCGTCTCAAAGGCGCTCCGCCTGTATTCGCCGGACGCATGGACGAAAAAGATGCAGCCAGAGGCGGGGTACCTCTGGGCGTGATTCATCCCCAACTGGCTGATAACAACGGAAGCAACACGCTCAAGCTGGAGCCATTCTCCTGGGAGCTTCTTGCCCGCCGGGGCGTCAACGTTCTGTTTCTCGCCACTCCGCATGAACAATCGCGGGAATGGGTGCCTGAGGCGCTCAAGCGCGGCCTGCGCGTCATTGACTTAAGCGGAGCCTGGAGGCTTACGAGCGCGGCCAATCGTGCCGTCTACGCCTTCGAGGACAACGACGCCGAATTGGCAGGGGAAACCCAGGCACAGGCCGTCTACGGCATGCCTGAACTTCATCGCGCCGGGATCGCCGGAGCGCGCCTCATCGCCAACCCTGGCTGCTATGCGACCTCCATTATCCTCGCCCTTCGGCCGCTGGTGGCGGCGGGACTCGTCGACCTCTCGCACGGTGTTGTGGCCGACGCCAAGAGCGGCGTGAGCGGCGCGGGCAAAGCACCTTCGGCCAAGACGCATTTCATGTATGCGGCCGACAATCTCTCTGCCTATGGAGCCTTTACCCATCGTCATACAGGCGAGTTGCTGGAGCAGGTCGGCATTGATGCGAGCGAAATCATCTTTACGCCGCATTTGTTGCCGATACCGCGTGGAATCCTCTCCACCATTTACGTGCATTTCCGCGAGCAACAAACCAGGGCAGGCATCGCGAAGGTCTATGAAAAGTTTTTTGCCGGCAGCCCGATGGTCCGGCTTTATGACAAGGCGCTTCCGCAGATTCAATACTCGGTTCGCACCAACTATGCGGACATCGGCTTTCAGCTCGCCGCCGATGGCCGTCGCGCGGTCGTCGTCAGTTGCTTGGATAACTTGCTGAAGGGCGCATCCGGTCAGGCTGTGCAGAATCTGAACGTAATGCTCGGCTGGAGCGAATCGGAGGGTCTCGAATGAAAGTGGCAGCGGAGGGCTCTGAATGAAGTACGTCGTCAAATTGGGTGGAGCGGGCCTCGAGACTCCGTCGCTTCTGGAGGGGTGTACGCGCGCCATTGCGGAACTGGCACGTGACGGCCAACAGGTTGCAGTGGTCCACGGCGGCGGCATGCAATTAACGCGAATGCTGAAGGCGCTTGGCAAGCAGAGTCAATTCATCGACGGCCTGCGCGTCACCGACGCTGAAACCCGTGACGTGGCGCTGATGGTTCTGGCCGGAAAAGTGAACAAGAGTCTTGTAGCTTCCCTGGGCGCGCTCGGCGTCCCAGCAATGGGTTTGTCAGGCGGCGACGGATTGATTTTTCGCGCCCGCAAGAAGCGCACCGCGCCTGACCTGGGCTTCGTGGGCGAGATTGCCGCAAGCGACCCGCGCTGGTTGGAAGCAATCTGGCAGTTGAACGGAGTGCCGGTACTGTCGTCCATGGCGCTTGGTTTTGATGGCGAATACTACAACGTCAATGCCGACGAGATGGCCGCTGCCTGCGCCGTTGCCTGCCACGCTGACGCGCTGGTTTTTCTCACCGATGTGCCAGGCGTCAAGGGCGCGAACGGCGCGGTGCTGCGCTGGCTGTCTATCGATCAGATTGCCGAGATGGCCTTGAGCGCAGTCATCTCTGGCGGTATGTTGCCCAAGCTCAGCGCCTGCCGCGAGGCTCTTTTGAACGGCGTCAAGCGCGTAAGAATTTTGCCCGCAGAAGCTGCCTCGTCGCTTCCCGACCTGTGCAGTTCCCGCGTAACCCACGGCACTGAAGTGATGGTGGCCTGAGGAGAGATAAAATTGACAAGGCTCGAACAAATTCAGGCCGCCGAGGCGCGGCTGCTGCTTTCTACTTACGACCGCAACCCGATTCTCTTCGTGCGCGGCGAGGGCGTCCACCTCATCGACGAGCAGGGCGAGCGCTTTCTTGACCTGTTGAGCGGCATCGGCGTCAACGCGCTCGGCTACGCTCATCCGGCTATTGTGGAGGCTATCGCCAAACAGAGCCGAGCGCTGATCCACACCTCGAACCTCTATTATCACGAGGGCCAGGCGGAGCTCGCACTGCGGCTCACCGAGCGCACCGGTCTGGATCGCGTTTTCTTTGCGAACACCGGCACGGAGGCTTGGGAAGGCGCGCTCAAGCTGGCTCGCGCGCATGCCGGACTGTTGCGCAACGAAGGCAAGCAGATTGGGACCAAGTTTCTCGCACTAGAGCAGAGCTTTCATGGCCGCACATTCGGCTCCATGTCCACAACATATAAGGCCAAGTACCGCGAGCCCTTTGCCCCTGGTGTTCCAGGCGTAGCGTTTGTGAAGTTCAACGACATCGCCGACCTGTGCGCCAAATTTTCCAACGAAGTGTGCGCCATCCTTGTCGAAACAATTCAGGGCGAAGGCGGCATACGCCCTCTTGCGCAGGAGTTCTTTGCCGAGGCGCGCGCACTCACTCAGTCGACCGGAGCTTTGCTGATTGCCGATGAGATTCAATGCGGCATGGGCCGCACTGGAAAATGGTGCGCCTATCAGCACTACGGTATTCAACCCGATGTCACCACACTGGCCAAGCCTCTCGCGGGCGGCATTCCGCTGGGCGCGATTGTCTGCACGGAAGAGGCCGCGCGCGCCATCCACGCCGGCATGCACGGCACCACCTTCGGCGGCGGGCCGCTGGCCTGCGCCGTGGCCATCGCCGTTATCGACACTCTCGAAAAGGACCATCTGCTGGCTCACGTAACCGAGGTCGGCAATTACTTCCTTGCACAACTCCGCGCGCTAGCCTTGCGCCACAACGCCATTGTGGACGTGCGCGGCCGGGGCCTCATGATCGCAGCCGAAATCGATTCCGCCGATCTCGCCAAGCTCGTCGTCGCCGAGATGCTCAAGCGGCGAATTCTCATCAACTGCACCAGCGACACAGTTTTGCGCTTCCTGCCGCCCTATATTCTGGAGCGCGCCCATGTGGATACCGCGGTCGCGGCGCTGGACGAAATCTTCACTGAACATGCCGCTCACAGCGGCACTGAAACCGCCGCCTTCGCGGCAACGCAGACCGCAGGAGGTAATAACAATGGCTAGCAGAGCAGTTCTTGACCACCAAGAGTCCTCGATTCCCGTTCAGAAGGACCCCGATGTTCTTGCCGCCGCGGCGCGTTTAGCCGGCGAAGATCTGTGTTCCATCGCCGATCTATCTAGCGCGGAGGTACGCGCCATTCTCAAGCTGGGCCGCGATGTAAAGCGCAATCCCAGCGAGTACCGCCATGCGCTCGACGCCAAACAGATGGTGCTGATGTTCGAGAAGGCCAGCCTGCGCACACGCCTCAGCTTTGAAGCCGGCATTAACACCCTGGGCGGTAGTGCAATTTTCGTCGATCAAACCAGCGTGCAGTTGGGCGAGCGAGAATCTATTGCCGACGTGGCACACAATGTCGAGCGGTGGGTGGATGTGATCGTGCTGCGTACTTACGCGCACGATACCATCACCGAGATGGCCGCCAACTCCCGTGTGCCTGTTATCAATGCGCTCTCCGACTTCGAGCATCCCTGTCAGGCGCTGGCCGACTTTATGACTCTCGACGAGCATTTCGGTTCCGTTGCCGGACTCAACTTCACCTATGTGGGAGACGGCAACAACGTCTGCCACTCGTTGATGCTCACCGGCGCTCAACTGGGCGCCAATGTAACCGTGGCCACGCCTCGCGGCTACTCGCCCGATATCGAAATCGTCACCATCGCTCGCGAGATTGCCCAGACCAACGGCTGCGAACTCCGCCTGATGCAAGACCCGCAGGCCGCCGCAGAAGGCGCTGACGCAATCTACACGGACGTATGCGTAAGCATGGGATTCGAGCACGAGTCGGCCAAGCGGGCACCCATCTTCCGGCCCTTCCAAGTCAACGAGGCTCTGATGCAGAAAGCGGCGCCGGGTGCGGTCTTCATGCATTGCCTTCCGGCGCGCCGCAACGAAGAAGTCACTGACCAGGTCATCGACAGCCCACAGTCGATCGTTTTCGATCAGGCAGAAAACCGGCTGCATGCGCAGAAGGCATTGCTGCTCCTGCTGCTCGGCGGACTGGCAAACGTGAAAGCATTTAGCTACTAGCACCTAGCTCTAGCTTTGTATATCAATTTGAACCGCACTGCTTTAACACGATTTTGGCTGGCAGCCGGAAGCTAGCGGCTAGAAGCTGAATTGAGGTCTTGCAAGCATGTCCGTAATTCTCGAATCACTGCCCACGGGTGAGAAGGTCGGCATCGCCTTTTCCGGCGGGCTGGACACCTCCGCCGCCCTGCTCTGGATGAAACAGAAGGGCGCCATCCCCTATGCCTATACAGCCAACCTCGGCCAGCCTGACGAAACCGACTACGACGCCATTCCGCGCGCGGCTATGGAGTATGGCGCCGTAAAGGCCCGCCTCATTGACTGCCGCGGCCCGCTGGTTCGCGAAGGTATCGCCGCGCTGCAATCGGGCGCCTTCCACATCACGACTGCTGGAGTTTCTTACTTCAACACGACCCCCATCGGTCGTGCGGTCACGGGCACCATGCTGGTGGCTGCCATGAAAGAGGACGACGTCGACATCTGGGGCGACGGCTCCACCTATAAAGGCAACGACATCGAGCGCTTCTACCGTTACGGTCTGCTCGTCAATCCTGATCTCAAGATCTACAAGCCCTGGCTTGACGCTGCTTTCATCGACGAACTCGGCGGCCGCGCCGAGATGTCCGCGTTCATGCAGCGGGCAGGCTTTGCGTATAAGATGTCGGCAGAAAAGGCCTACTCGACCGACTCCAACCTGCTTGGCGCAACCCATGAAGCCAAGGACCTGGAGCAACTTTCTTCATCGATCAAGATCGTCGCCCCCATCATGGGCACTGCGTTCTGGCGCGACGATGTCGAGATCCAGCGCGAAGAGGTCGTCATTCGCTTTGAAGAGGGCTCGCCCGTCGCACTTAACGGCCAGCAATTCGACTCGCCCGTTGCCCTCCTCCTTGAAGCGAACCGCATCGGTGGCCGGCATGGGCTCGGTATGTCCGACCAGATTGAGAACCGCATTATCGAGGCCAAGAGCCGCGGCATCTACGAAGCCCCGGGCCTCGCCCTGCTCTTCATCGCTTACGAGCGCCTCGTCACCGGCATTCACAACGAGGACACTATCGAGCAGTACCGCGATAATGGCCGGAAGCTAGGCCGTCTACTTTATCAAGGCCGCTGGTTCGACTCACAGTCTATTATGCTGCGCGAGTCCGCGCAGCGCTGGGTCGCCAAACCCATCACCGGCGAGGTCACGCTCGAGTTGCGCCGTGGCAACGACTACTCCATTCTCAACACGGAGTCGCCCAATCTCACCTTCCATCCCGAGCGCCTTAGCATGGAGAAGACCGAATCCACCTTCTCCCCACGCGACCGCATTGGCCAACTCACCATGCGCAACCTCGACATTACCGACACTCGGGAGAAGCTTCTTACCTACGCCAAAACAGGCCTTCTCAAGCTCAGCAAAGGCAGCGAAATGCCCCAGCTGAACAGCGGTCCTGAAAAAGAATTGGATAAGGAATAGTCTAGAGGTACGCTCAACAAAATGCTCAACGAACAACAATCCGGGAAGATGTGGTCGGGCCGTTTTCGCGAGCCGCTCGATGCGGAGTTCGAGAGTTGGCAGCGGTCTATTGTTTTTGATTGGCGGCTGCTCAACGAGGAGATAGCTGCCAGCAAGGCGCACGCGTCCGCTCTATATGCTGCGAAGATTCTCACGAAAAATGAGACAGCGGAGCTCCGCGCGGCGCTCGACGCGATTGCTGCCGAGAACGCATCAGAAGCTGGCAAGGTGTTGGTGCGCGATCACAAGACGGCCGAAGACATTCATCACTTTGTGGAACTCAAGCTTGCGGAGCGCATTGGCTCACTGGGGCTCAAACTGCACACCGGCCGCAGCCGCAATGAGCAGATTGCCACCGATCTGAGGCTCTATGTGCGCGCCCAAATTAGCCTCGTGGTCGAAGCTCTTGCCGCGTGGGCACGAGCGCTGGTTAAGCAGGCCCGCGGCGTCGATGATTCTGTGATGCCCAGCTACACACACATGCAGCGTGCCGAGCCGGTGCTCGTGGCGCATTGGCTGCTGGCTTATGTGGAGATGTCGCTGCGAGATGCCGAGCGCCTCCGCGATTGCGCCGCACGGCTAAACTTCTGTCCGCTAGGCTCAGGTGCAGTAGCCGGCGCTACGCTCCCGCTGGACCGCGCGATCGCAGCAAGAGCGTTAGGATTCACCGCGCCCACGGCCAACTCGATCGATGCCACCAGCGATCGCGATTTTATTTTGGAATATTTGCAAGCGCTTACCTTTCTCGGCCTGCATCTGAGCCGCTTTGCGGAAGAAATCACGCTCTTCGCAACAGCGGAGTTCGGTTTTGTCACTCTTCCTGAAGCCTTTTCGACAGGCTCCAGCGCGATGCCGCAGAAAAAGAACCCCGACCTTACGGAGCTGATTCGCGGCAAAGTCGGCCGCATTCACGGCGCCGCGGAAGCTGTGACGCTGCAACTCAAAGGCCTGCCTCTGGCCTATAACAAGGACTTGCAGGAGACCCAAGAGCCGGCATTTTCTGTCGAGTTTGTGCCTCAGATGATCAAGCTTGTCGCACGCTTTACCGGCGCTCTTCAGTTCAATCGTGAGCGCATGAATGAAGCTGCACAGTCAGGCTACCTGAATGCCATGGCCGCTGCCACCTACCTCGTCCACAAAGGCGTTCCCTTTCGCACTGCACACGAGATGATCGGCCATGCCGTACGATTCGCGATTGACAAGGGCGTCGAACTCGGCGCGCTTACCCTCGACGAACTCCGCCAGTTTGGCACAGAGTTCGACGAAGATTTCTTTGCCGCCATCACGCTTACAGCCACACTCGACTGCCACGACGTGACCGGGGGAACAGCGCGAGGGCGCGTACGCCAGGCGCTGATTACCGCGTCAAAACGTGTTGCGAACCTTGGCGCGCACACCAGCACTCAGGAGGCCGCTCATGCTGGTTCGTAAAGCCCTGATCACGGACGCTACCAACGTAAGCGACCTGGTCAATTCGCTTTCTGGCGACGGCACGCTGCTCAAGCGCTCGTTCGCAGAGGTTTGCGAAAACATCCGCGACTTCACCGTCGCTCTCTCCGATGGTGGTGTCTTTCTGGGCTGCGGCGCACTGCACTTTTACGGACCACACCTCTGCGAAGTGCGCTCCATCGTGGTCAAGCCCGGCGCCAAGAGCCAGGGCGCAGGCGGACGCATTCTTACGGCGCTCATCGAGGAAGCTGAAGAGCACGGCATTCAGTCCGTCTGCCTCTTTACGCGCATCCCCGACTTCTTTTTCAAATATGGGTTCCGTACCGTCGAAGACAAGTCGGAATTGCCCGACAAGATCTTCAAGGATTGCCAGAACTGCCCACGCCTGCATCGCTGCGACGAGGTCGCCATGGTCCGCGGACGCATACCACGCATCTCGATTCTGGGACCACGCGAAGAGGCCCAGCAGTTAGTCAAGTTTTCCGGCTGACTTCGATTGATTCAGCGTCGCGACGGCCACCGCAACCTGGCCATAACTCAGCCCCCCATCTCCTGGGCTGACCTTGACATGCTGAAAGACTTCGAAGCCCGCTGCCTCTAATTTCATCCGGAGCAGCCGCGCAAGTCTCCGGTTGTGCATGCAGCCGCCGCTCAGGGCGACCTGCCCGATTCCTGTCGCCGCACGCGCCATTACCACAGCTTGCACAAAGCCCGCAGCCACACCGGCATGGAACCGCGCCGCAATGCGCCCTCTACTCGCGCCAGCGCGCAAGTCTTCAACTAGCTCATGCCATAACGACGCGGCGTTGATCCTAGTCGGTTCTCGCTTGGTCCAGTCTCCCCCAACGAATTTCATCGCGTAGCCTGGCTCATTGGCGGGCTCGTCCATTGCGATCCCTTCGAGTTCAATTGCTGCCTGCGCCTCGTAGTCGACTACGCGGCGATTCAGCACCACGGCAGCTACTGCATCGAAGAGACGCCCCAGGCTCGAAGTGAGCGGAGCGTTTACACCCCGCTCCATCATCCGGTCCAGCACGCGTGATTCCTCGGCCGCAGGCCCTGCGAGCGACGCCGCAGACTGCAAATCAAAGCCCGCAGTGCGCAACGCCGCAAATGCCATGCGCCACGGCTCTTTGATTGCCGCCTCACCGCCGGGCATGGACACATAATCGAGATGCGCGAACCGCTTGAAGCCTTCCAGCCGCGCAATCAACACTTCCCCGCCCCAAATTTTTCCATCGGAACCGTAACCGGTGCCATCAAGTGCGAGGCCGATCACCGGTTCTTCGAGGCCGTGGTCGGCCATGCAACCGGCCACATGTGCGTGATGATGCTGCACGGCAATCAGCGGCAGCCCGCGCTCGCGCGCCCATTCCTTTGCCCATTCGGTCGAGAGATAGCCCGGATGCAGGTCATGAACCACGGCCTGCGGCTCAATTTCAAACGTCCGCATCATGTGATCCAGCGACTCGCGGAAGAATTCGAGACCGGTCAGGTTCTCCAAATCGCCCAAGTGCTGGCTCTGGTAGGCAAACCGCCCCCGCGCCAAAGCAAAGACATTCTTCAAATGCCCGCCGACAGCCAGTAGCGGCGGTGCATCAAAAGGCAGCGGCACGCCCAACGGTACAAATCCACGCGCTCGCCGGACCAGTTGCGGCGCGCCATCGACCACGGCGGCCACTGAATCATCGCAGCGCTGAAGAATCTCGCGGTCCTGCATCAGGAAGGCATCAGCAATCGCGCCAAGGCGAGCCAGAGCCTCATCGTTGTCGATGGCAATTGGCTCTTCGCTGAGGTTGGCCGATGTCATAACCAGCGCCCGAACTCGCTCATCGGCAAAAAGAAGATGTTGCAGCGGCGCGTAGGGCAAGTAGACGCCCAGCCAAGGAATCCCTGGCGCGGCGCCCTCCGCAATGCCGCAACCCTCTCGGCGCGCCGCGAGCACGATGGGCCGCGCAGGGGTGGTGAGCAGCGTTTCTTCTTCTTCGGTGAGTTTGCAGGCCGCCTGCGCCGCTTCCAAATCGCGCACCATCACCGCCAGCGGCTTTCCGTAGCGATGCTTGCGCTCTCGAAGGCGCATTACCGCTGCCTGGTTGGTTGCATCCACGCTCAAATGAAATCCGCCGATACCCTTGATAGCCATGATCTGGCCGGCCAATAAACGGTCGATACAGGCGGCGACAGGATCGTCTGTGTCAATCTTTGCGCCGTCTGCCCCTACCAGCCAGACCTTCGGCCCGCACACCCAGCACGCATTGGGCTGCGCGTGGAAGCGCCTGTTCAGGGGATCGTCATATTCCCGCTGGCACTCTGGACACATGGGAAACTTTGCCATCGATGTTTGCGGCCGATCGTAGGGAATGCGCCGCGTGATGGTGAAGCGCGGCCCGCAATTGGTGCAGTTCAGAAACGGATAACGGTACCGCCGGTCCTTTGGGTCCAGCAACTCCCGAAGACAATCCGGACAGGTAGCCGCATCGGCCGGGATTCCGGTGCTCACACGGCCCAACACCTCGCTGGCCACGATGCGAAAGCCTCTCTCGCCAACCAGCACCAGCTCACGCTCAGCGACCGAGTCGATGCGCGCCAAAAGTGGCTGTTCTGCGCGCAGACGCGCGACGAACGCGGCCACTCGCTCCTGTTGCCCTTCAATCTCGATGGTCACACCATCTGTATCGTTGCCGATAAACCCCGCCAGACCCCCTTCCAGGGCCAACCGGTAGACAAACGGACGGAAACCCACTCCCTGCACCACGCCGCGCACCAGGAGCGCCACGCGGCGTCGCTGAGGCGTTTTCTGCGGTTCTCGTCCTGGTAGGGTTTTGCCGGTCAAGTTACTGCCTCACACCGGAAACCAGCATAACGCATCAGCACTCACTCGCATCAGTACCCGGGCCACACTTCAGCCCCTGTTTCAAACAGTACAGTCGTCGGACAGAAAAGACTTAATCTGGAAGTGAAGGATTACCTGAGGTGTCTCGATGATGCGCTTCAAATGGTACGGTGTAGGTCCAGCGGTTGCGGTGCTGTCTTTTGTTGCCATCCTTGGAACCTCTGCAGCAGCGGCCCAGCAACCCGACAGTTCGACAATAATCCGAGCCGTTGACGCAGCAGTGAAGGCAAGGATTGAAGGGATTGCGGGATACACCGTCACCGAACACTATGCCGTCTACAGAAACAACAACGAGACCCACCCAGTGGCTGAAATGACCGTCAAGACGGACTATCGCGAGGAGACCGGCAAGAGTTACACAATCCTCTCCCAGAGCGGTTCATCGATCATACGGAGCCTGGTGTTGGATGCGGTCCTGGACGCTGAAAAGCGCATCAACCTTCCCGCCAACCGGGAGGGCTCGTGGCTCACATCCGCCAATTATGCGATGAAGCTGAAATCGGGCACGATCGAACTACTGGATGGGAGGGAATGCCTTGCGCTGGCGATCACACCAAAAATCAAGGCTCCAAATATGGTCGACGGAACCTTATGGGTGGACGCAAAGGACGGTACTATTGTGCGCATTGAGGGAATCTCATCCCAAAGCCCCTCTGTGTTCACAGGCCCCGCCCACGTGATGCGCCAGTACACCAATGTGAACGGCTTTGGCATGGCCACCCAAGCCCGTGCCGTGTCGGATAGCATTCTTTTCGGACGCACGACCGTTACCATCGACTATCGCGACTACCAGATTCAGCTCCGGCCGGCTAAGTGAACGAAACCTGCCGCGCCTCGGAGCCAGTCGATCAGATTCTCCGTTATACTGGGCCTTGTGACTCCAATTTTTGGCGATTGGAAACTCGATGCCGCTCTCGGCTCCTGCCTGGTGCTTGGGCTACGCCACGGCTTCGACTACGACCATTTGGCCGCTATCTCCGACATCACCGCCGTGCAACACAACTGGCGCAGCGGATTGCGTTTAGGAATGACCTACGCCCTGGGCCATGCCTTCACTGTGGCCGCGCTGGGCATTGCCGTTCTGGAACTGCACCTGGGCCTTCCCGAAGGCCTTGACCACTGGACCGAGCGGCTGATTGGCCTCACGCTGATTGTGCTGGGCATCGGGGTGGTAGCAGGGATTATGCGTAAAGACGCCCATGGCCACTCTCACAGCCGCGTCGAGAGCCGCTTGGCCATCGCCATCAACGGGTTCCTGTGGATGGCTTGGCAGGTACGCCGATGTTGGGACCCACAAGCCCCGCAACCCCAGCGTTTTCAATGGATGTACAACGGAAAATCGGTTTTCGTCATAGGTATTCTGCACGGTGTCGGGGCCGAGACGCCCAGCCAGTTGGCGCTGTTTTTTCTCACCGCTAACCTGGGTGGCACCTCCCGCGGCATGATGGGCCTGGGCGCATTCGCTATCGGGTTGGTGGCCATGAATGCCCTGATGACCGCAACCATGGGTGGAGCTTTCAGCTCAAGTGGCCACCACCATCCCCGCCTTTACCACGTCATCGCTTGGACCGGCGCGGCTTATAGCTTCATTATCGGTATCATCTTCCTCTTCGGGATTTCAGACCGCCTGCCGTCGCTCGGTTAAAAGCCAAACCTCCCTTCCCAATCCGTACGTTCTATCCCTCTGTCACAGAGTGGGATAGGTTACCACGCCAGGTGACCGTGGTCACGGATAAGAACTGCCGCTTAGCGTAAAAGCTAGATAGACATGGGTGCCGCTGCGGCAGCAAAGTCGCCGCCGATCTGGCTCCGTGTACGGGAGGCTTCGTGTCTGCATTTACACCCCCACCGCTGCCCAGCAGCGATAACAGATGGAAGATCGTCAATGGCACCATGCGCAAGAATGGCTTTGCCCGCCATGCGCTCATTGAAACGCTCCACACCGTGCAATCCGCGTTCGGTTATCTGGACGACGACTCGATTCGTTTTGTGGCCCGCTCCCTGCGCGTACCGCTGAGCCAGGCCTATGGAGTGGTGACGTTTTATCACTACTTCAGCCTGAAGCCGCCCGGCAAGCACACGGCGACCATCTGTGCGGGTACTGCCTGTTACATCAAGGGGGCCGACAAACTGGCGGCGGCGGCGGAAAAACACCTGGGCATTGGTCGTGGGCAAACAACCAAAGATGGCCAGATCAGCTTGATGACCGCCCGCTGCGTGGGCGCCTGCAGCCGAGCTCCTGTGGTCTTGTGCGACGGCGAGGTAGCGGGTGAGGTGACTGCTGAACAAATGCTCGAGCAACTCGAAAGGTGGGCCGTGGAATGACAATCGAAGAGCTCGAACAGGTAGCAAAGAGCGTCAGTCAGGAAAACGAGAAGTACGACTTTGAAGTGAATGTCTGCATGGACCTGGCGTGCATGAGCCAGGGTGCGGACCGCCTGCGCGAGGCGTTGGAGAAGGCCGCCGGAGCATCGGGCAAAAATGTGCTCGTCCGCCGCACTGGGTGCATGGGACCATGTTCTTCCGGGCCGCTGGTCCGCGTTGACCCCGAGGAAACTCTTTATCATCATGTGAATGCCAGCAATGCTGAGGCAATTGTGACCAGCCTCGGCGGCGCGCCCGTACCCGAATTGCAATGCGATCTGAACGACCACTTCGATCGGCAGGTACGAGTGGTGCTGGAGAATGCCGGCCACATCGACCCGGAAAAGATCGACGATTACATCTCTCGCGACGGGTACAAGGCGCTACTCACTGCGCTGACTGAAATGACGCCCAACGGCGTGATTCACCGCATCACCGAAAGCGGTCTCAGAGGCCGCGGCGGCGGCGGCTACCCCACTGGGTTGAAGTGGGGTACGGTAGCGAAAGCCGGTGGTGAGTTGAAGTACGTGGTCTGTAATGGCGACGAGGGTGATCCCGGCGCGTTCATGGATCGCAGCGTGATGGAAGGAGACCCGCACCGCGTCATAGAAGGCATGGCCATCGCCGCTTACGCGGTGGGCGCGAGCAAAGGTTTTATCTATGTCAGGGCCGAGTACCCGGTAGCCGTCTCCCGGCTGACAACTGCGCTGCGCGATGCACGGCGGCGCGGCTTGCTGGGCAACGGCATTTGCAACACGCCGTTCAGCTTTGATGTGGAAATCCGCCTCGGCGCCGGAGCTTTTGTCTGCGGCGAGGAGACGGCGTTGCTGGCTTCCATCGAGGGCCGGCGCGGCACTCCTAGAACGCGGCCTCCCTATCCGGCTGTGAGCGGCCTGTGGGGCAAGCCAACTTTGCTCAACAACGTGGAGACCTATGCCAACATTGCGCCCATTATTCGCAACGGCGGCAAATGGTTCGCCAATATGGGCTCAGAGAGAAGCAAGGGAACCAAGGTCTTTGCCTTGACAGGGAAAATTGCCAATACCGGCCTGGTAGAAGTGCCCATGGGCATCAAACTGAGGGAGATCATCGAGGTCATTGGTGGCGGCGTTCCGGACGGGCACACCTTCAAGGCGGTTCAAACCGGCGGTCCTTCTGGCGGATGCATACCAGCTGAAATGCTCGACCTCGGCGTCAGCTACGACGCGCTCATGGCGGTTGGCTCAATCATGGGTTCGGGCGGCATGATCGTCATGGACGACACCTCCTGCATGGTGAACGTTGCGCGATTCTTCGTCGAATTCTGTATGACCGAATCCTGCGGCAAATGCATTCCCTGCCGCGCGGGCACTGCGCAGATGTTTACCCTGCTGAGCCGCATCTGCGATGGCTCCGGAACCATGGAGGACTTGGACCTGCTGGTGAGCCTGTGCGGCACCATCAAGGAGACCAGCCTCTGCGGGCTGGGCATGACGGCACCCAATCCCGTGCTGAGTACGCTCAAGTACTTCAAGAACGAGTACATCGAACACATCGTGCATAAACGCTGTCCGGCTGGCGTCTGCAATATGGAAGCGCACGTGCAAGAAGCTTCGAAGGAGGTATTGGCATGAGCGAAAGCATGGGCGTCAAAACTCTGATTATCGACGGCCAGGAAGTTAGCGCACGCTCGGGCCAGACCATCCTGGAAGTGGCGCGCGAAAACGACATCAAAATTCCGACCCTCTGCCATATTGAAGGTTTGGGCGCGGTGGGCGCTTGCCGCCTCTGCCTGGTGGAGATCAAAGGCAGCAACAAGCTGTTGCCAGCCTGCGTGGCCAACATCCATGAAGGCATGGAGGTTTTGACCGACACTGAGCGGCTCCGCAAGCACCGCCGTGTCATTCTCGAGCTCCTGTTTGCCGAGCGCAACCACATCTGCTCGGTGTGCGTCTCCAACGGCCACTGCGAGTTGCAGGCGCTGGCTCAGGAACAGGGTGTGACTCATATCAGCCTGCCCTATCGCAACCCCGCTTTGGCCGTAGATGCCTCGCACGAGCGCTTCACAGTGGATCACAACCGCTGCATTCTTTGCACTCGCTGCGTAAGGGTATGCGCGGAGATTGAAGGCGCGCACGTGTGGGATGTGATGGGCCGCGGCATCGATTCCATCGTCATTACCGATTTGCACGACGAGTGGGGAGCGTCCAGTTGCACCCGCTGCGGAAAGTGCGTGCAGGTCTGCCCCACCGGAGCTCTCTTCGACAAGAGCAAGATCGGCTCCGACCACCCCAAGTATCCCGATTTTCTGCCTTACCTGAACCTCATGAGGGAAGCGCAATGAGCAAACTGAAAGTGGCAACGGTGTGGCTCGATGGATGTTCCGGTTGTCATATGTCGTTCCTCGACATGGACGAACGGATCCTCGAGTTGGCGAAGCTGATTGATGTAGTCTACAGCCCTCTCGTCGACGCGAAGGACTTCCCTGACGAAGTTGATATCGCCCTGGTCGAAGGTGCTGTCGCATCGGAAGACGACGAGAAGAAGATCAAAAAGGTTCGCGCCCACTCCAAAATGCTGATCGCCATGGGCGATTGCGCCGTGGCTGGCAATGTGCCTTCCATGCGCAATCCTTTTGGACCCGAAGCAATTCTGGACCGGGCGTATATCGAAAACGCCAGCGCGCAGCAGCAGATTCCCTGCGTCGTGGTGCCCAAGCTGCTCAAGATTGTGCGCCCCATCCACGAGTTTGTGACAGTCGATGTATTTTTGCCCGGCTGCCCGCCCTCGGCCGATACCTTTCACACAGCGCTCACCGCGCTGGTCACCGGTGCGCCGCTGGATATTTCAGCCCTCACCCGTTTTGGAGCATGAGTCATGACCCAGACGATTACCATCGATCCCGTAACGCGCCTCGAAGGCCACGGCAAGATCACCATCCAGCTCAATAACCAGGGCGAGGTGGAGGACGCGCATTTTCATGTCACGCAGGTGCGCGGCTTTGAGAAGTTCTCAGAAGGCCGGCCGTTTTATGAGATGCCCAGCCTCACGGCGCGTATCTGCGGCATCTGCCCTGTCTCGCACATGCTGGCCTCGGCCAAGGCCTGCGAAGCCATCATGTCGGTCCGCATTCCTCATACCGCCGCGCAACTCAGGCGGATCTTGAATCTGTCCCAGTTGGTCCAGTCGCACGCCCTGAGCTTCTTTCATCTCTCCTCACCTGACCTGTTGCTGGGCATGGAGTCTGACCCCAAAGCGCGCAACATCTTCGGAGTTGCGGCTGCCCGGCCCGATCTGGGTCTCGCCGGCATAGGGTTGCGCCGCTTCGGCCAGCACATTATCGAACTGCTTGGCACCAAGCGCATCCATACCGGATGGGTTGTTCCCGGTGGCGTCACCGAGCCGCTCGCCGCTGCCCACCGCGACGAAATTCTGGCGATGCTTCCTGAGGCCTATGCCAACCTCAAGCTGGCGCTGACGGCCTACAAGCAGATCGCCGACACCTTCAGGCCGGAGATCGAGGTCTTCGCCAACTTTCCTTCCAATTACATGGGCCTGATCAACGAGGACGAGTCGTTCGAGATCACCGATGGAGCGTTGCGCCTCATCGATCCCACGGGCGCTGTCATCGAAGACGGCATCACCGCCAGCCGCTTCACTGAAGTCATAGGCGAGGCCGTCGAAAATTATACTTACACCAAATTCGTCTACTACAAGCCCCTGGGCTACCCCGAGGGCAGTTATCGCGTGGGTCCGTTGGCACGGCTCAACATCGTCAAATCCATGGGAACGCCGAAGGCGGACAAAGAACTGGCTGAGTTCAAGCAGTTGTCCCACGGGCCGGTCGAGAGTTCGTTCCACTATCATCATGCGCGCCTGGTTGAGGCTCTCTACGGCATCGAAAAAATCGAAGAGATTCTCACCGACCCGCTCATTCTCGACAAGCATGTTCGCGCCACGGCAGGCGTCAACCGCCTGGAAGGCGCAGGCCAGATTGAGGCTCCGCGCGGCACGCTCAATCACCACTACAAGGTAGACGAAAACGGCAAGATTACCTGGGCCAGTCTGGTCGTCGCCACCGGCCATAACAACAACGCCATGAACAAAGGCGTCCTTCAGTCTGCCAAGGCCTACGTGAAGGACGGCAAGTTCACTCCGGGCGCCCTCAACCGTATCGAGGCCGTGATCCGCACGTTTGATCCCTGCCTCAGTTGTTCCACACACGCTTTCGGACAGATGCCCCTGGCTCTCACTCTCGTCAACGTTGACGGCGAGGTTGTGGACAGGGTCCTTCGCTAAACTGAATTGATGAGCCAGACACCGGCCCGATGCCTCATTCTCGCCTGCGGCAACACGCTACGCGGAGATGATGGCGTCGGGCTTTGGCTTGCTGAGTGGGCCGAGCGGCACTTCTCAACACAAGCCGGAGTGCGCGTCATCGCCGACCATCAATGGACTCCGGAGCTAGCTGAAGACGTTGCCCGCACCGAGTCCGTTCTGTTTATTGATTGCTCCGTCGATTCCCTTCCCGGTTCGGTAACACTCGCGCCCGTTGAACCTGTCTCCAGCGGCCCGGAGCACAACACCCACCATCTCGGCGCAGCCGAACTGCTAGCACTGGCTCGAGAGCTTCACGGTTCCCTGCCGGCGAACGCTTTGTCGCTGACCATCGGTGCAGGCTCAACCGAATTGGGAGAAGTCTTCAGTGCCCCGGTAAGCGCCGCGCTTCCCAATGTTTGCACGCTGATCGAAGAGACGGTTCAACGTTTGCTTCGCGTGTAGTTAATTTCGTTGGCCGTCTAGTGTTTCGCGTGGTGAATCGCCAGCACGTACGCGTACTTGCCCGGTAAATGTTCGGGCAAGATCACCTGCAGGTTGTCTCCGGCTGCCTTCCATTTGAGCTGCCCTCTCTTGCCGAGAAGATACACCCTCACGTCAGGTGTCGGATGAATTCCTTCGATGGTCAGGGTCCTCGCCTTCGGTGTTCCCAGCGTAATCACATTCAGATGGCCTTGCCATGTGAAACGCAGATCGTCGCCCTCGACGGTTTTTCCCTCCGCGCGCTCCCACGGAATCGTATCGTAAATGGCAGCGCCGTTCTGCTTTAGCCATGCCCCCAGCGCTTTAAGCCGCTCCATCTGCACAGGAGGAATGGTTCCGTCGGCCTCCGGGCCCACATCCAGCAGCAAGTTGCCATTCTTGCTCGCAATGTCAACCAGCAGCGCAATCAGTTCGCCCGGAGCGATGGTCTCCGCCTCACCCTCGGCGCGATTGTAGCCGAACGACCGGCCTAACCCTCGACACTCTTCCCATTTCTTCTTACTGATCTCGCCCGGTGTTTTGTACTCCGGCGAGGAAAAGTCTGCGTGAGCTATTCCGAAGCGGTCGTCGATGGCGCCGTCGGGAACCGTGTTGTAGTAGTCTGCCTCAACTTCCAACGCCTTGCCCGTCGTCGGCCAGTCGATATCATTCCACAAAATCGATGGATGATAGCGCTCAATCAACTCATGAATTTGCGCATTGGCATACTTGCCATATTCTTCACTCTGCGGTTTCACTGTTTGGTAATCGGCGCTTCTTCGAATTGGCCCCTGAACGAAGGTCCAATCGTAGCCGCCGGAGTAATAGATTCCCATGTGCAGCCTCTGTTTCCTTACCGCATCGGTCAGTTCGCCGACGATGTCGCGTTCGGCGTGTTGCCGGCCTACCGGGAGCGTTGGGTTGGGGACTGAACTCGGCCATAATGTAAAGCCGTCGTGATGCTTCGTGGTGAGCACCACATACTTTGCGCCGGACTGCCGGAAGACTTTGGCCCACTCGTCCGGCTTCCACCTCTTCGTTTCGCGGTTGAAGATTGGCGCAAAATCGTAATAGCTGAAGTTCGCGCCGTAATGCTCGCGGTGGTAGGCCTGGGTGGGCGAACCATCAATTCGCATGCTGTTGAAATACCACTCGGCGTAGGGATTGAACTTTATGTACTCAGCTGAGTCGAAATCGTGCTCAGGATGCGACAGCGGAGCCCAGCCCGGCACCGAATACAGTCCCCAGTGTATGAAGATACCCAGCTTGGCGTGCGTATACCAGAATGGGACCTCATGGCGATCAAGCGACGCTATGGTCGGCTCATACTTCACCATGTCTTGCGCGGCGCACGCGACGCACATTAGCGCGAAGGCCACTAATACAGTTCCGGAAGAGCTACGGCGATGAATCATCCTAGACCCTCTTTCACCCCGCTGATGAAGCCAGACCGGCAGTCACGCCTGAATTCATCCTCACTGCATGATAGACACCCGGCACAGATATGCCAATTAAGCAAACTCCCAGGATGAAGGCCGCAAAAAACGGCGGCTGCACCAAAGTGCGGCCGCCGTCAATCTTCAAAAACATAATTAAACCAGAACCCGTTTACTGTCTAGAACGCAGCCACCGTTTGACGCAGGCTGTAGGAGCTGAGCGTCTTGATGTAGTTGCCGCGGTCAAATGCAGACGTGTCTGGGACAGAGCGCCGGCTAAGACAGCCACGCGTCTCCCAGAGCGAGGTATACTCGCGTTTCTCTAGCCAGTAGTGCATGTCGTCCAGCACTTTTTTGATGTGGTCGATGCCATGAATGTGCAAAGCCGACGCCATTTCAACCACCCCCCCCCCAGCCATGATGCTCTTCAACACATCTTCAGCGGAGTGAACGCCCCCGGTGATGGAGATGTCGAGATTCACATTTCCGTAGAGAATCGCCGCCCAGTGCAGTCGCGGCAGCAGCTCCGATGGCTTGGAGAAGTGCAGCGTGGGCCGTACATCAAGTGTCTCAATGTCAAAGTCTGGTTGATAGAAACGGTTGAACAGGACTACTCCGCTCGCTCCCGCTGCTTCCAGTTGGCTAACCATGTTCGGCAGGCTGGTAAACCACTGCGACAATTTCACGGCGACCGGTATGTTGACCGCAGCGGTAACCGCAGTCACCAACTTCAGCAATTGCCCTTCGAGATCCGCCGAGGTCTGGTGCTTGTCCGTCGCCAAGGCGTAGGTGTTCAACTCGATGGCGTCGGCGCCGGTCTGCTCCATATCCCTCGCAAACCGCACCCAGCCTCCGGTGGTCGCGCCGTTGAGGCTGCCCAGGATGGGAATCCTCACCGCCTCCTTGCATTTCCGCAGATGTTCCAGATAGACCTCCTGCGTCATGCGGTAGTCCTTCAAATCTGGCAGGTAGCCAAGCGACTCTGCAAAAGACTCGGTGCCTCTGGAAAGGTCATCGTCAAGGGTCCGCGATTCCAGTGCCAACTGCTCTTCGAAGAGAGAGTGAAGCACAATCGCCGAAGCGCCGGCGTCCTCCATATGGCGAACATTGTCGATCGGCTCAGATAGCGGTGTCGAAGAGACAACGATCGGACCGTTCAGTTTCAAGCCGAGATACTTAGTAGAAAAATCGATCATTCCGCACCTCCGGCAGCCTCCGCCGCCTGCTTTTGTTCGGGCTTATCTTCAGATTTCTCTGCCGGGGCGATGTGTGGCGTTTCCCCGCGGCCCGGCATCGCGGCCCGTGAGGAGTACACCCGCCACTGGCGCTCGACATCATCCTGCGCTTCCTTGAGCAGGTTCGCGGCCAGTTCCGGATTGCTGCGCGCCAGCATGGTGTAACGAGCCTCGCGATAACTGTACTCCTTAAGCCGGATTGACGGCGCCTTGGAGTCAAGCTGGAAGGGATTCTTTCCTTCTTCGCGAAGTCCGGGGTTGTAACGCATCAGCGGCCAGTACCCCGACTGCACAGCCAACTTTTGCTGTTCCAGCCCGTGCACCAGATCGTATCCATGTGCGATGCAGCTTGAGTACGCGATGATAAGTGACGGTCCATCGTGCGCCTCGGCCTCCTGGAATGCCTTCACCACGTGGCTGTCGTTGCCGCCCATCGCCACCTGCGCCACGTACACTGAGCCGTAACTCACGGCCTCCATAGCCAGGTCTTTCCTGCTGTTGGGTTTGCCAGCGGCGGCAAACTTGGCAACCGCGCCGCGCGGCGTGGCCTTGGACATCTGGCCACCGGTATTCGAGTAAACCTCGGTGTCCAGCACCAGTACATTCACGTTCTTGCCGGAGCCGAGCACGTGGTCCAGTCCGCCAAAGCCGATATCGAACGCCCAGCCGTCGCCGCCCAATATCCAGACGCTCTTGCGCACAAGCGTGTCCGCAATCGACAACAAATTACGTGCGTCGGAACTCTTGTTGCCGGCTAGCCGCTCGCGCAGCGCACGCACCCGCTCACGTTGCTCGTTCACCTCTGTCTCGCTATTCTGCTTTGGACCCAGCAGAGCCTTTGCGAGTTCGCCGCCAATCTCACTTGCGAGCCGCGTTACCAATAACTCGGCAAACTCCTTCTGCTGGTCGAGCGCGATTCTCATGCCAAAGCCAAATTCGGCGTTGTCTTCAAAGAGCGAGTTCGCCCAGGCTGGTCCGCGGCCTTGAGCATTGGAACTGTAGGGCGTTGTGGGCAAATTTCCGCCGTAGATTGACGAGCAGCCCGTAGCGTTGGCGATATACAACCGGTCGCCGAACAATTGAGTCAACAGCTTGACGTAGGGTGTTTCTCCGCAGCCCGCGCAGGCGCCTGAAAATTCAAAGAGCGGTTGCAGCAACTGCAGGTCCTTCACCTGGCCGTGCGAAAGTTTGGAGCGGTCCACCTCGGGAAGTTCAAGGAAGAAATCCCAGTTCTCGCGCTCGCTTGCGCGCAGAGGCTCCTGCGGTGTCATGTTGATGGCCTTATGGCTGGCGTCGCTCTTGCTCTTCACCGGGCAAACCTCAACGCAGAGCGCGCAGCCTGTGCAATCCTCAGGCGCAACCTGCAGCGTGTAGCGATCCTGCTCCATCGCCTTCCACTTGGGCTTGGCCCACTGGAAGGTTGCAGGAGCCTTCTCTCCGAGCTGTTGGCTGTAAACCTTGGCGCGAATCACAGCGTGAGGGCAAACCATCACGCACTTGCCGCACTGGATGCACAAGTCCTTGTCCCAGGCAGGAATGAACTGGGCAATATTCCGCTTCTCCCACTGAGCTGTGCTCGTGGGGAATGCTCCCCCGGCGGGAATCGCGCTCACCGGGAGCAGATCGCCCTGGCCAGCGGCAATCTGGCCCAGCACGTTGCGGACAAACTCGGGTGCCTTCGGCGAGATAGAGGGAATCAAATCGAAGTCAGAAGACGCCGTTGCCGGGAGCGTTACTTTTTCCAGATGCGCCAGCGCCGCGTCCACGGCGGCATAGTTCTTGGCCACTACTGACTCGCCGCGTTTGCCGTAGGTTTTGTAGATGGCCTTCTTGATCTGCGCAATGGCTTCATCGCGCGGCAGCACGCCGCTGATGGCGAAGAAGCACGTCTGCATGATGGTGTTGATGCGCGTGCCCATTCCTGCCTCGCGCGCCACTGCGTAGCCGTCGATCACATAAAACTCGATTTTCTTGCGTATTATCTCCTGCTGAGTGGTCTTGGGCAGATGATCCCAGACCTCAGCTGCCGAATACGGCGAATTAAGCAGTAAAACCGCTCCGGGGATGGCCGCTTCCACCACATTCATCTTCTCCAGGAAGCTGAAGTTGTGACAGGCCACAAAACTGGCGCGGGTAATCAGATAAGTTGACCGGATGGGATTGGGGCCAAACCTGAGGTGCGAGGTGGTCATCGACCCGGACTTCTTCGAGTCGTAAACAAAGTAGCCCTGCGCGAAGTTGGGCGTCTCGCTGCCGATAATCTTTATCGAGTTTTTGTTGGCGCCAACGGTGCCGTCGGAACCCAGACCGTAAAACAGTGCGCGCACGGTCTTCGGGTCCTCGGTGGAGAACGCCGGATCGTAGGTGAGACTCGAGTTCGAGACATCGTCATTAATGCCAATTGTGAAGTGGTTTTTCGGAGCAGGCTTGGTCAGCTCATCGAAAATACCCTTGACCATGGCCGGCGTAAATTCCTTGGAAGACAGCCCGTAACGGCCACCGATGACCGTAGGTGTCTTCGCGAACGGCAGTGTGGCTGCATTCTCGGCCAACACTGTCACGATGTCCATGTAGAGCGGATCACCTGTGGCACCTGGCTCTTTACAGCGGTCCAGAACGGCAATCGATTTCACGGTCGAGGGCAGAGCAGCCAGGAAGGCGCTCGAATCAAATGGCCGGTAAAGGCGAACCTTGACCATGCCGACCTTTTCGCCCTGCTTCACCATCAGATCCACAGCCTCTTCGGCAGCTTCCGCACCAGAGCCCATGATCACGATTACCCGTTCGGCGTCAGGCGCGCCGTAATAATCGAACAAATGGTAGGCGCGGCCGGTCTCCTTGGCAAAGCGGTTCATTACCGATTGCACAATGCCGGGGACCGCTGCGTGGAAGGGCGTGCAGGCTTCTCGGGCCTGGAAGAAAACGTCGGGATTCTGCGCGGTGCCACGAATCATCGGACGATCCGGACTGAGGGCATTCTGCCGGTACTGAATGATGTACTTGTCGTCCAGCAGCGCGCGGATGGTCTTGTCGCTGATGGGCAGAATCTTGCCCACTTCATGGGAGGTGCGGAAGCCGTCAAAAAAATGCATGAACGGAATGCGCGATTCCAGCGTGGCGATCTGTGCCACAAGCGCCATGTCGGCAACTTCCTGAACCGAATTCGAGGCCAGCATCGCCCAGCCCGTCGAGCGGCATGACATCACGTCAGAGTGGTCGCCGAAGATCGACAAAGCATGGGTAGCCAGCGTGCGGGCAGTCACATGCATGGTCGCCGGAGTCAGCTCGCCGGCGATCTTGAACATATTGGGAATCATCAGCAGCAAGCCCTGCGAAGCCGTGAACGTAGTTCCGAATGCTCCCGCCTGCAACGCGCCGTGCAAAGCGCCGGACGCACCGCCTTCACTCTGAAGCTCTTCCACTATGGGCAATGCGCCCCAAATGTTTCTCTTTCCTTCCGAGCGCCACTGGTCGGCCCACTCGGCCATCGGCGACGAGGGGGTAATGGGATAAATTGCGACGACCTCGGTGAGTCGGTAGGCCACCGAGGCAGCCGCCTCGTTTCCATCCAGAATCACCATACTGCTCACTGCTTCTTGTTCACTCATTCGCTTTGCCTCATGACGGGGTGGGCTGAAAATCAACCGTTACTCCGAGTCTCTTCCCTGGGGGGTAGAGTTGCTGTGATGCAAGACACAAGGCGGTCCATTATTCCCACATTGCGAAGAGATTTTCATGAGATGAAGCAGGCCTAGGCAATAGAAGACGCGGCAGGTCTTCCCTGCTAAATCGGAGAAATATCACTCGTTTTCACTTACCCCAGCAACGCGGAAACCTTGGGCATCCAATCGCTGATCGGGATCTGCTGTGGGCATAGCCCTTCGCAGATGCCGCAGTCGGTGCAGGCGCTCGAACGCTGTGCTTCGGTGAGAAATATCTGGTACTTAAATCGCGCGCCAGCCACATCGTCAAACAAACGGGCGTAGTTGAAAAACTCGAAATTCGCCGGGATGTTCAAGCCATTGGGACACGGCATGCAGTAGTTGCACTTGCTGCAAGGAATCGCAGTGCGCAAACTATATTTTCCCCTCGCCTCGGAAATCACCGCCAGCTCCGCGGGACTAAAACTCCAGACGCGTGAGCGGTTCGCAGAACCCAGGTTTTCCTCCACCTGGCTCATGTCGCTCATGCCGCTCAGTACCACCGAAACTTCCGGCTGATCCCAGAGCCATTGCAGCGCCCACTCCGCGGCAGTTCGCCGCACCGAGCTGCTCTCCATGGCTTCCAGCACATCTTTGGGCGGCGATGCAAGCCGGCCGCCCATCAGCGGCTCCATTACAACAACAGCCAAGCCCTTGCTGGCCGCCAGTTTCAGGCCGCGCGTCCCGGCCTGATTCTCCGTGTCCATGTAGTTGTATTGAATCTGACAAAAACTCCACAAATCGCTGCCATTGACAATCTCTTCGAAGGCACCGTAATCGTCGTGAAATGAGAACCCGAGATGCCGGATACGGCCATCATCCAGCGCGGCCTTAGCCCGGCCGAGAAGGTCGTGCTTCAATACAATATCCTGCCAGCGGCTTTTGCCAAGCGCATGAAGCAGATAAAAATCGATATAGCTTGTCTGCAGCTTTTCTAACTGCTCATTTAGCAATCGGTCAAAGTCCGCAGGGCTCTGGACCATCCAGACCGGCAATTTGGTAGCCAGTTTGACCTTCTCCCGGTAGCCGTCTTTCAGCGTCTTGCCCACCACGATTTCACTTTGGCCCCCATGGTATGGGTATGCGGTGTCGATGTAATTCACGCCGTTGTCAATGGCGTGCCGAACCATGCGCATCGCTTCGGCCTCATTGATGGTGGGACTCATACGGTCCCCATCCGCGGTGGGAAAACGCATACAGCCAAAACCCAATGCCGAAACCTTCCAATCAAGCTTGCCAAAACTGCGAAATTGCATCGTTTCTCCCGCTTGTTCTGATGAGCACAATGAATTCTACTCGGGGCGCCTGGCACCTGTCCGATTCATCTGTTTGTCGCTTACGGGAACTATCTTGCGGTCTCTGACACAACATTCTATGTGATTTAAGTCACATCGTTAAAGTGCCTTCGTTGATGAAAATAGGGCAACGTCCCGATGAATATAGCCTGTGGGGTCCAACTGGGGACGGGAGAGCAATCCGCCAGAAGTGCTCACTACGAGGCGGAGACGAGCTTGCCTAGCGGGCTGGCAAGAGAAGATAGGCGGTTGCTCCTAAGATCAAAATGGTCGTATACTGAAACTACGACTATTCTAGTCGTAGTTTCAAGGTTCAGCCTTTCCGGCGATCCATCGGAGGCAGGTATTTGAGCGTGTTGAGCAAACTGAATGTGGGCGATAGCGGGGTTCTGGTAGCTCTCGACTTGCCTGAATCCGTGCAGAACCACTTGATGCATATGGGTTTTGTCCCCGATGCGCTGGTGACCGTCCTGCGCCGCGCCCCAGCCGGCGACCCCACGGTTTACAGCGTGGACGGAATGGAAATTGCCCTGAGGCGCGAGACCGCCGCAGCTATCCGTACACGACCCATCCAAGCCGAAGTCAAATCAGCGAAGCTTTTGAAAATAGCTGCGCACGAGGACGCCTCTGTTCAGCTCGAGGCCGCAAAATGAACGCTTGCTGCGAGACCCCAGCCTTCGAAGGTCCCAAATCTGCGCCCCACGCAGGAGAGCTCAGAACAGTGGTGCTCATCGGGCCGCCGAATTCCGGAAAGTCCACCCTTTTCAATCGCCTGACCGGCCTGCGCCAGAAGGTGGCCAACTTCCCCGGCGTCACCGTTGAGCAGCGCATGGGCCTGATGGCCGGAGTGGGCCGCGCTGACCTGACCCTCATCGACCTGCCCGGCATCTACTCGCTCGATCCGTACTCTGAAGACGCCCGGGTCTCCATCAACGTACTGCGCGGCAAAATGCCCGGCACGCCCAAGCCGGATGCTGTGCTGCTGGTGCTCGATTCCCTGCACCTCACGCGCCAGTTGATGCTGGCCGCACCGGTGTTGGCGCTGGGATTGCCGACCCTGGTTCTGCTCAACATGAGCGACCTGATGGAGGCTCGCGGCGGTCACATCGACCCGCTCGAACTGGCCCGCGAGCTTGGCGCGCCCGTTGCTCAGATCAGCGCCGTAAACGGATCAGGCCTGGATGCCGTACCGCTCTTCCTACATCAGCAAACCAACCGCGTTGCCGCCAAGCCGCTCACGCTTCCTGTCGTCGGCAATGCCGCCAGCGCACACAGTTGGGCCGCGCAGCTGAGCCGCCGCACCGGCTATAGCGCGCCGCTCTCAGTCGAAGGCACGCGCAAGATCGACGATATCCTGCTGCATCGCATCTGGGGACCGCTTCTGTTTTTGCTCGTGGTCGTCGGTGTCTTCGAGGTGGTCTTCTCCATCGGCCAGCCGCTGTCTGATGGTTTTGGCGTCATCCTCGCCGATGTGGGCGACCTGGTCCGGCCTCTGCTGCCTGCCGGATGGATTCAGTCGCTTATCCTCGACGGCGCGTGGAAGGGCATTTCTTCAGTTCTCGTTTTTCTTCCGCAAATTCTTCTACTTTTTCTTTTCATCGGAATTCTGGAAGACTCCGGTTATCTTTCTCGCGCAGCTCTGATTGCCGACCGGGTCATGCGCTCGACTGGGCTTAATGGCAAGGCCTTCATTCCGCTGCTCTCGGCATACGCCTGCGCCGTTCCAGCTATCATGGCCACACGCACCATCGAGAACAGGCGCGACAGGTTGGCGACCATTCTGGTCACGCCCTTCATGACCTGTTCTGCTCGTCTGCCGGTTTACATGCTGTTAATTGCCGCCTTCATCCCAAACGTCGTCTACCTGCACGGTTTCCTCGGCCTGCGAACTCTGACGATGCTGGGTCTTTATCTGGCTGGCTTTGTGGGAGCTATGACCACAGCTTGGCTGCTCAAGAGTTCGATCCTCAAGTCCAGCGAGACGCCGTTCATTCTGGAGTTGCCGCAGTACCGCATGCCCACGCTGCGCTCGCTCGGTCTGCGGCTCGTGGATCGCGCGCGTGTCTTTTTGCGCCAGGCAGGCACGATCATCCTCTGCGTCACGCTGGCGCTTTGGGTGCTGGCGCACTTACCGGTGATTCAAACGCAGAACGGCGTGCTCGCCGCACCAGAGCTGGCTGACAGCGTAATCGGACGCCTGGGCCATTTCATCGAGCCGGCTATTGCGCCACTGGGATTCAACTGGAAGATCGGCATTGGCTTGCTTTCCAGTGTGCTGGCGCGCGAGGTTATGGTCAGCACCATGGGAACTTTGTATGGCGCTCAGGCCGACACGCACGCCCTCAGCCTGCAGACCGCACTGCACCACGACATGACTCTGGGCGGAGCGCTGGCGTTGATGATCTTCTTTGCATTCGCCATGCAGTGTACTTCGACCATGGCCGTTGTTCGCCGCGAAACGAACAGTTGGAAGTGGCCTGCTGTGCAGTTCCTCTATATGCTGGCGCTGGCTTGGATCGCAGCCTTTGCGGTCAATCATCTGGCGATGGCGATCTTCGGATAGAGCAATCGCCAGCCAAACGAACTTTGATGGCAGAATGAGTGTCGCAAGAGGCCAGCGACCGAGAAGCCACTGGCCCTGCCAGGGATAGTTAACGGCTGGTTTGTCCGCTGCCAGTGTTGACCATGATGCTCGAGACGTTCACGGGCTCGAAGTCTGACAAGATAAGACTTCTAAGGCAGGCAAGATCGTTATTGTTCCAGCGAGCGTCCGGAGTGCCGATCAGTCCTCCGCTATCTCCGTTGTCGGCCAGGATGATTCCGTAGTTTCGGAATGCGGTGATGATAACGCTCGCTTGCGGGCTTGTGGTTGCGCAAGCGGGCGTCGCAACGGAAGCCTTTAGACGATAGATCTCACCGGCGGGTCCAGACATGGTGCAGCTTGCGGGCGGAGAAGACTGCGAGATCAGCTGGTACGTGGAAATCGTATTCCCTCCCACCGCAGTGCAATAGCCAGTACCCGCTGTAGCCGTAGCTGGCCAGACCCAGTAATTCACCATGTGGTTGAGCGTGAATCGGATGGGATGCTGAACCACTCCGGTGGGTGCGCTGGCTGTGCCCGTCCCGATCACTTCGTCGGCATTCACCAGAAGCGGCGCGACCGGGAGTCCTGCGGCATCGGTCGTTCCATGCCCTTGCAATGTCAGCGCGTCGGAAGTTACGTCGGGCCAAAGCGCATTCGAGGAATCAGTCCATGGACCGCCCTCGTAGATTCCCTGCCACATCTCGTAAAGTGCAGGTTTGTTTCCCCCGCCCGCTTCCAGATAGACGAGAACGTGTCTGTCTCCCGTCGAGTTGGCGGTACCTTCCGGGGGAGCATACGCCGGAATTGGACCTGAGGAATAATAGGATTGATATTGGGTAGTTGAGACCGATACGTCCGGCTGGTTGTAAGGAACTTCAATGGCCGGTATTCCATTGGGAAAGTTATTATACTGATCACCGAAGAACGGTTTGATCGTCTCCGATAAGTAGCCACTGTACATGGGCGCCGCGGGAGAAGTATCTACGGGCAAGCCTGTCGTGGCTGCGTCCACTCGATGGTGAAAAATGGAATTCGAAGGGAAGATGCTTGCAAGGAATGAGTTGCTGCCGTCGATGGCGAAGCTGATGTCCTGAGTTGCCTGGGCGCCTGCTGAGTCATGGACTACCAATTCTGGAATGTAGGTGCCTTGGCCGCCGATCAGCGAACTGCTGATAAGTCCCGTACTCGCATTGAGAGACATTCCCTGAGGCAACGGAGGATAGTCGGTGACATCCGTGCTTAGCGAATAGGTGTAAGGCGGAGTGCCGCCGCTGGCGACGATTGTGCAGTCTGCATACGCCGCGCCTTGTGTTCCGCCTGGGCACGAAACAGTTGTTATCGCCAGCGCACCGCCGGACGTTTTTACGGTGACGATTGCCGTGGAAGTAGTCGAGCCTGAGGCATCGTTAGCCGTTAGCGTGTATGTGGTAGTCGCAGTTGGACTCACACTCGTGGAACCGTTCGCCGATGTGGACGTGAATGTCCCAGGCGTGATGGCAATACTCGCTGCTCCGCTCGTCGTCCAACTCAGCGTGCTGCTGGAACCTGAGTCGATGCTCGCGGGACTAGCCGTGAAGGAGCTGATCGTTGGTTTGCTCCCGGCGCTTATCGTAACGGTTTGCGTAGAGGTGACCGAACCAGCAGCATTGGTTGCTGTCAGCGTATAGGTGGTCGTCGCGGTTGGGCTTACGTTCGTTGAACCGCTCGCCGATGTGGACGTAAATGTTCCCGGCGCGATGGCAATGCTCGCCGCTCCGCTAGTCGTCCAACTCAGCGTGCTGCTGGAACCTGAGTTGACGCTCGCGGGACTAGCCGTGAAGGAACTGATCGTTGGTTTGGCTTCCGAGTCTACCGTAATCGTTTGCAAAGAGGTGACTGAGCCAGCTGGATCGGTCGCTGTTAGCGTGTAGGTGGTCGTCAACGTTGGACTTACGCTCACTGAACCGCTCGTCGACGTGGACGTGAATGTCCCAGGCGCGATCGCAATAGTCTCCGCTCCGCTCGTCGCCCAACTCAGCAAGCTGCTGGAACCGGAGATTATGCTTTCTGGACCGGCTGTAAACGAATTGATCGTTGGCACGGCACCATTTGCAGGGGACTGCATCGACGGATTTACCGAGCCGCAGCCGGCTAATAAAGCACAGCCAAGCAGAATGAGGAAGTGTGCGCTAAGATTCAGACCGAAGGACTTTCTTTCCGGGGAGCTGGGCTTCCTTTCGCAAGAAGAGCTTGTCGACGAAATAGGGTTACCCTCCAACCGTTTGTTGGCAATAGTGTCAAGAGTCAGCGTGCGGGACATCAGCCCAGTTATGGCAGCGTAGTAACCACTGTTCATCGAATCGCCTCAGACAGTTGAAATGCATGTCGGGGGCCAACTGATATCAACGTGGGTTTGTTGCCTTTTGCTCGATTTTCGAGCCGAACACGTGCGATTTGAAACTCGCCTGGATCGCTGGTGAGAGTTCAATGAGAGCCACATGAGACGACACACTTCATGTGCGTCGCGCAGGGTCCGTTGATTTGAAGGCTAAAATCTACCTAAGGCAAGCGCTTTCAATCCTAAGGGACCGAAACACAGTTTGCTGCGGCAGAAAAATATCTTTCCAAGATATAGATGATGCATATCGAGTCGTACTCATGAAATGAGAACGTACGCGCCAAGGTCCAGTCCGAACGACCCAAGTTCCGGGCGCTGGGCCTTCTTCTGCAAGAAGAGCTGATTGAGTCCATCAAGGTCACCCTTCAACATTGGACTTCAACTTCCAACCAAAGTTTGTGTTTTACTTTGCCGGCTGCAATTCACTATACACAATTGCCTCGCCGGGCCTGTCTCCCCGTACAGATTTCCGAGGCAAAGACACAGACGTGCCCGCGTGTCTTTTGGCATAGCAAAAACCAGGATTTTACGTATTTTTCACAAAACACCATTCTGAGCGGCGCTTTCAGAAGCCTGCAACGCCGCAACCCTTTTACGCTCCCGACTTCTTCTCGATTTTGGCCCAGGAATCTTTGAGCGGGAGGGTGCGATTGAAGACCAGACTGCCCGGCGTGGAATCGGGATCGATGCAGAAATAGCCGACGCGCTCGAACTGAAATCGGTCCTCGAGTTTGGCGCTGGCGAGAGAAGGCTCAAGTTTAGCGCCCAAGAGAATCTCGAGAGAGTTGGAGTTGAGATTTTCGAGGACGTCCTGCCCTTCTTCCAGGTCGTATGGATCGGCCTTGGCGAAGAGTTTGTCGTAGAGACGGATTTCGGCGGAGATGGCGTGGGCAGCCGAGACCCAGTGCATGGTTGACTTGACCTTGCGGCCGTCAGGCGAGTTGCCGCCGCGACTGGCCGGATCATAAGTACAGTGCACCTCGATGATGTTGCCGTCCGCATCCTTCACGACGCTTTGCGCTGTTACGAAATAAGCGTTGCGCAAGCGAACCTCTTTGCCGGGCGAGAGGCGATAGTACTTGGGCGGAGGAATCTCGCGGAAGTCGTCCTGTTCAACATAAATCTCGCGGGAAAATGGCACCTGGCGCGTGCCGGCGGAGGGGTCTTCAGGGTTGTTTGCTGCCTCGACAAACTCGACTTGGCCAACGGGATAGTTGTCGATGAGCAGCTTGAGCGGGTGAAGAACGGCCATGGCGCGGCTGGCGCGGCGGTTGAGGTCGTTGCGTTGGAAGTGCTCGAGCATTTCGACGTCGGTGCTGCCGTTGGTGCGCGACACTCCGCTGGCTGCGACGAAAGCGCGTATGGCTTCAGGGGTAAAGCCGCGGCGGCGGAGTCCGCAGAGAGTGGGCATACGTGGATCGTCCCAGCCGTTGACGCGGTTTTCCTGCACGAGTTGGAGGAGCTTGCGCTTGCTGAGCATGGTGTAGGTGATGTTGAGCCGGTCGAATTCAGTCTGATTCGAGGGGAAGATGCCGAGTTGCTCGATATACCAGCGGTAAAGGGGCTGGTGGTCAGCGAACTCCAGAGTGCACATGGAGTGGGTGACACGCTCGATGGAGTCCGACTGGCCGTGCGCGTAGTCGTATATGGGATAGATGCACCACTCATCGCCGGTGCGTTGGTGCGAGGCGTGGAGGATGCGGTACATAACTGGATCGCGCATGTTCAGATTCGGTGAAGCCATGTCGATCTTGGCGCGCAGCACGCGAGTGCCGTCAGGGAATTCGCCGGCTTTCATTCGCTGGAAGAGGTCGAGATTTTCGTCGATTGTGCGGTTTCGAAAGGGCGAGTCTCTGCCGGGCTCGGTGAGGGTGCCGCGGTGCTGGCGAATCTCATCGGCGGTGAGGTCGTCAACGTATGCCTTTCCGGCCTTGATGAGTTGCAACGCCCACTCGTAGAGCTGACCGAAGTAGTCGGAGGCGTAGCAGAGGCGCTCCCAATCGAAGCCGAGCCAGCGCACATCGGCCATGATGGAATCGACGTACTCCTGCTCTTCCTTTTCAGGGTTCGTGTCGTCGAAGCGCAGGTTGGTCTTGCCGCCGAACTCGTCGGCTAGACCAAAGTCGATGCAGATGGCTTTGGCGTGGCCTATGTGGAGGTAGCCATTTGGCTCGGGGGGAAAGCGGGTCTGGATGACGGCGTCGCCGTACTTCTTGGTGCGCACATCCTCGGCGATCATGTCATGGAGGAAGTTGGAGGGAGCGGGAGCGTCCTGAATTGGAGCTTTTGAGCTTTCCGGATTCGAGTTGGTCATGGCAGCTTTCCTTATTTACGAGTGTAACTGTGCTTAACAGAGCGTTTGAAGGCTGGCTTCAGCCTGGCGGAGGCGGGCAAGGCAAACGTCGCGACCGAGAACGGCCATGGTTTCAAAGAGCGGCGGCGCGTTTTTGCGTCCGCAGACCGCGACCCGTATGGGCTGGAAGGCCTGACCGGCCTTCAAGCCAAGGTGCGAGGCGGCAGCACGAAGAGCCTGATCCAGAGAATCGTGATCAAAGGTGGTGTTGGCGAGAACTTCCTGGGCGTGCTGGAGGACGCGGAGAGCCATGGCGGCATCGCCGCCTTTGGGCGGAATCAGCTCGGCCGGGTCGTACGGCGCAAGTTCTTTCAGGAAGAAGAAATCGGCAGCGGCGGCGGCTTCGCCCAGGAGCTTGATGCGCTCGCGAATGAGCGGGGTGACGGCGAGGATTATTTCCGGCCTTGTCTCAAAGCCGGCTTGCGCGAAGAAGGGCGCGAGCTGTCGGCTGAGATCGTCAACGGGCAAGGCGCGAATGTACTCCGCGTTCAACCAAACGGCCTTGGGGTCGAAGGGGTCTTCGTCGCTAAAGTTGATGACGGCGTTGGAGCGATTGACAGCTTCGAGAGTGAAGGCATCGCGCAGTTCGTCGAGCAGCATGAACTCGCGGTCGTTTTTGGGCGACCAGCCAAGGAGACAAAGGAAGTTGACAAATGCCTGGGGGAGGAAGCCGGCGTCGCGGTAAGTGGTCACGCTGACGACGGGGCCGTGCTTGCGCTTGGAGAGTTTGGTGCCGTCAGGAGCGACGAGCAAAGGAAGATGCGCGAATTGGGGCGGCTGGGCGCCAACGGCTTCGAAGATGAGCAGATGCTTGAAGGTATTGGTGAGGTGATCCTGGCCGCGAATGATGTGGCTGATGTGCAGATCAGCATCATCGACGCATGAAGCAAGGTGATAAGTGGGAAAGCCGTCTGAGCGAAGCAGGGCGAAGTCTTCGACCTCGTCGGCGAGCTTGGATTGTTCCCCGTAGACGCAATCAGTGAAGCTAAGGGTCCGGTCTTGGCCGCGGGGGACGCGATAGCGCAGGGCGAACGATTCTCCAGAATTCGCGCGGCGGTCGGACTCCTCGCGGGACATTTCCCTCATTCTGGGGTTGAAGAGCCATGCGCCCTGCGCGGACGACTGGTTTTCGTCACCCGAATGTGCGGGAGTGAAGTCGCGATATGCCAGACCCATTGCAAAGATGGCTTCGGCCTGCCGGCGATGCAGATCGAGGCGTTCCGATTGCTTGTACTCTTCGTCCCATGAGAGACCCAGCCAGCGCAGTCCCTCGAAGATGGACTGAACGCTGGCCTCGGTGTTGCGTTCGACGTCGGTGTCGTCCAAACGCAACACCAGCGTTCCATGATTGTGGCGGGCATAGAGCCAATTGAAGATAAAGGTGCGCGCCCCGCCCACGTGCAGGTAGCCGGTGGGCGAGGGTGCAAAACGGACGCGGGGAGTTTTTTGTAAAGAGGGGGCCGTATCAGGCATCGTGATTGTATGTTATCAATCGCGGCGGCTGCGGCGCTCTCTCTTCGGCTGACGCAGGCCTGCTCAGGCCCTGGGCGGCGGCGGATAGGGTGGTTGCGGCTGCCAGCCAACCCGTGGCGCGGGCACAACTTTCCACTCGGCGAATGCCAAGAAGTAATACAAGAAAAGATTGCCAAGGGGAACAAGATATAGGAGCGAGAGCCAGGGCGAGAAGCCGGCCTTCTTGAGGATGAACCAGAAGGGCACAATGACGATAACAAGGCAGACCACAACGATGACTGAAATGAGCGCCAAAGCGATCATGACCAAGTGCTTGATGACTGCCGGATCAGGTTGATTTTGAACTAGGAGCGCCAAAAATTGCATACAGAAGACTCCGTAAGTGAGATGGGAACTCGCTGCAACGGTATAGCCAAATGCCGGAATTCGCAATGTTTATTTTGAGCACAGGCAAAATGCGTGCTCGCTCAGACTTTGCGCCGGAGATTCAGAATTACTGGTTCTCTGCTCCCAGACTTACGTAATTTCCTCGGTATCGTAGATCAGGCCGCGTTTTTTCGGCACGCCATGAACCGAACTGAGAAGGTCTTCGACAACATCTTCAAGCTGGCGCTGGGTTTCGATGACCGCGCTCATGCTCTTGAGGTCTTCAGGTTCGATGGCGCGCTCGACCAAAGCGATAGCATGGCACTGGGCAACACGGTCAAGTTTGAGCCCCTCGGGAGTTTTGGCCTTGATGCTCACCTGATCGACGCCAAGTCCCAACAGATCTGCGACGCGCGCGCGCATCTCGCCGGAGACGGGGGAAATCTTGGGGCCAGCGAGAATCAGCGTGGTGTCGATGTTCACAATGCGATAGCCGGCGCGTTGCAGCGTCTCCAGCGCCAGGTTGAGGAAGATGGCCGAGTCGGCATTCTTCCAGCGCGGATCACCTGGCGGAAAAAAGCTGCCAATATCGCCCGCAGCTATCGAGCCCAGCAGCGCATCGGTAACTGCGTGCAGCAGGACATCGCCATCCGAGTGACCTTCCAGGCCCTCGGGGTGGTCGAGCGAGAGCCCGCCAATGCGCAGAGGCACGCCCGGCTTGAAAACGTGCGAGTCATAGCCAAATCCGATGCGTGTTTCCATAGTCTCCGTGCCTGTCCTTTAGCAATGACCCGCAGTGATCTCGATCTCGCCCAACCGGAATCAGCGATTGCGCTGGCGCAGATAGAATTCGGCCAGTTCCAGATCGCCCGGGTTGGTTATCTTCAGATTAACCTCAGAGCCGTGGACGACGGCAACCGGGTGTCCGGCGCGCTCAATAACCGAAGCCTCGTCGGTGCCCACAAATCCGTCGGCCATGGCCTCTGCAAAAGCGCTCTTAAGCAGTCCGTAGCGGAAGCCCTGAGGGGTCTGCGCCAGCACCACAAACTCTCGCGGAATGGTTGAAGTAATTAGCGCTCCATGCGCGGTTCGCTCGACCTGCTTGATGGTGTCCACAGCCGGCAGCCCCACGATGGCCGCTCCGTGCTCGACGACTGCGTCAATGGTCCGGTCGATAGTGGCAGCATCGATCAGCGGCCTTACGGCGTCATGCACCAAGACAATGTCGTCAGCCTCGGCAGGCAGGGCGGCCAAAGCGTGAGAAACAGACTCCTGCCGGTTGTCACCACCCTCAACCACACGGACCCGGCCTGCAAAACGGTATTTGTCGGCGTATTCGGCAATCTGCGCCTGAACGCGCTCTATCTCCGTCTTGCGCACAGCCACGTAAATCGCCGTTACCCGCGTCACTGATGCGAATGCGCGCAACGAATGAATCAGGATGGGAACCCCATCCAGCGCCAGAAATTGTTTAGGCTGCGGCCCGGCCATCCGGGTTCCCAGCCCCGCCGCGGGGAGAATCACAAAAACTTGCATATCGGCTGGAGTATATAAGTTAGCCATCCATTTTGCCATTCTTTAATTCAAAGTTCGCGCTCCGGAACGCACCGCCCAAGCGAAATTCCGGTTGCTTTTGTATGTAGCGCGCACAGCGGGAAAGTAAAAATTATAGGACCACGCGCAACCCGCGCAGTTGCCTGCGGCCTGGGAGCCCAGCCAGTATTCCTTGTATGGGCTTGTCTCCAGTTTTGTGAACGGGCCGGTCTTCACAGGCGCGTCATTGTTATCGAAGTTGCCGTGAGAGGCATTTCCCAATCCGGCAAAGTACAGATGCCCCATCTCGCTAGTGGCGCAACTGTCATAGTCTCCGCAAGCAGGATCGGCTGCCGGAAGCCGCCAGCCGGTCAAGCCGGCAAAGCCTCCCTTTTCGTTGAGACTTGTTGCCCAGGCAACGGCCTCGTCCCAGGTTTTCTCCCCGCCGGCGCTCGCATCCTTCAACCAGCTCAACTGCGTGTCCGTGTCATAGACGGTGCCGTCGCGCATATCCACGAGCCTGGCATAGGCGGGAATGGATAGCCCGATAGCTGCGGCCAATACACAGAAAAAGCTCGTTATCGCTCTCATGGCATATCCTCCCGCCGCCATTATATTCATCTTCGTTCTCACGCAGTCTGCACAAATGGGCACACCTACAGGCGAAATGCCGCATTGTCCCGTTATGATCTTGGGGTGCGCCCAACGTTGCTCATCGATACTAAAATGCTCAAGCCCGGACTTCGTCTGGCCGTGGGCCTCTCTGGCGGCGCGGATTCCGTGGCCCTATTGCGGGCGCTGACAGAGCGGTGCAAAGAGCTAGGCATGGTGTTGCACGCCGCCCATCTGCACCATGGCTTGCGCGGAGAAGAGGCGGACGCCGATCTCGCTTTTGCGCGCTCGCTCGCGGCTGATCTTGAACTGCCCTTTCACGAGGCGCGGGTGGACACTGAATCCGGAGCAAAAGCCGACCCGGCAACCGCCAAGCAAGCCGAAACGATTGAGGAAGCCGCACGCCGCCTGCGTTATGGGTGGTTCCGGCAACTGATGGCCTCCGGCGCGGTGGGAGCCGTAGCTACCGCTCACACTCGCGACGACCAGGCCGAAACCGTGCTGGCGAAATTTCTGCGCGGAGCCTGGACCGAGGGCCTAAGCGGTATTCATCCAGTAGTCGAATTTCCTGAAGGCCTCATCCTGCGTCCGCTGTTGGGAAGTACACGGACTGAAATCGAAACCTATCTCACAGCGCTGGGCCAGCAGTGGCGCGAAGACTCGTCCAATCGTCACCTCACATTTACCCGCAACCGCATCCGGCACGAGTTGTTGCCGCTGCTGGAGGGATGGAATCCGCGCCTGCGCGACCACATGGCGCAAATGGCACAGCTGGCCCTCGATGAAGAGGCGTGGTGGCAGGTTGAGCTAGCCCGCATTGGGCCGCAATTGCTCTTGCCTGGCCGTCCAGTAAGAGGGGGCGGGCGCGAGGCTGCTGCGGGCTTGGCTCTCGATATCACGCGGCTGGATGCGCTCGCTCCAGCCCTTCAACGGCGGCTCTTGCGCTATGCTGCGGAGCAGTTGGGCGCGGCAGTCGATTTTCCATCAACTGAGGCTCTGCGCTCTATGGCCCTCGCTGGCCGTGCCGGGCAGAAGCTCGAACTGGCCCAGGGGCTTCGAGCGGAGCGAACGCACCGCGAATTGCGGCTGGCTGTTCTGCCGGTTGCAGCAACAGGCGTTGCAGCTGCGCGAACTACTCCCGAATACACCGTGGCCGTTCCAGGCGAAATTCTTGCCCCAGCTTTTGATCTGTGTCTCCGGATCGAAGCACCTGGAACTTACGCGGGTCAAACCGCTATGTTGCGCAACTGGAAGCCGGGTGACCGCGTCCGGCTGCGCTACTCCTCCGGCCCGTGCAAGGTGAAGGAAGTTTTGGAGCGCCTGCGGGTCACCGGCTCCAGCCGCACTCTCTGGCCGGTCCTCGAAGTGAACGGGCGCATCGCGTGGATGCAGGGAGTCGAATTGGAGCCGGAGCCGGGATTCCGCATTGAAGCAACCACCCTGAAGACCACAGCCATGCCGTCTCCAAAGTCACCTTCAGCTGGCGGTTGATCTCCCGACGGTCCCTGGAATTGACCCTTTGAACACTTCAAGTTTGCCGAGGTTGAGAGTACAATTGAAGTTACTGCTTCTCCGAGCGGCAGAGGGAGAGTGTCTGCCCAAATCCCCTTGGTGCACTTTCTGTGACTTTGAGGAACGTACCAGCGTCTAATGGATGAGGTAGGCGATGCTGGAGACCCGTTCAGCGGCTTCTCCACCACCGAAAGAGAGGAACCCTGGTGAATTCAACCGCCAAATCAATCTTGTTCTGGGCTTTTATCTTCATTTGCCTCATGGTGCTCCTGAGCATGTGGACGAAGAGTGGGACCGGGGGCAAAGACGCAGAGATTTCTTACTCTGACCTGTACAACCAGGTGAAACAGGGGAAGGTAGCCGACGCCGAGGTTCAAGGCCCGGAGTTGCACGGACACATGAAGGCCACGCCCAAGGAACAGTTCCACACCCATGTCGGTGATCATTACGAGGGGCTCGAGGCTGCTTTCCTGGCCTCTGACGCTCACTTTTCCAAGAAGGAACCACAGAGCAACATCCCCTTGCAGTTGCTGACCACCCTGGGTCCGTTTGTCCTGCTCATAGGCATCTGGTTCTTCTTCATGCGGCAGATGCAAGCCGGCGGCAACAAGGCGCTATCGTTCGGTAAGAGCCGCGCGCGCCTGCTCTCCATGCAGCAGAAGAAGATCACATTCAAAGACGTGGCCGGCGTGGATGAGGCGAAGGAAGAGCTCAAGGAGATCATCGAGTACCTGAAGGAGCCCGCCAAGTTCCAAAAACTTGGCGGACGCATTCCCAAGGGCGTTCTGCTGGTGGGCCCTCCGGGAACCGGCAAAACGCTGCTGGCGCGCGCTGTGGCCGGCGAAGCCAATGTGCCGTTCTTCTCCATCTCTGGTTCGGACTTTGTTGAGATGTTCGTTGGCGTAGGCGCAAGCCGCGTGCGCGACCTCTTTGAGCAGGGTAAGAAAAACGCACCCTGTATCATTTTCATCGACGAAATCGACGCTGTGGGCCGCCATCGTGGTGCGGGCCTGGGCGGCGGACACGACGAACGCGAACAGACACTCAACCAGTTGCTGGTGGAGATGGACGGCTTTGAATCCAACGACGGCGTGATACTGGTGGCTGCCACCAATCGCCCCGACGTGCTCGATCCGGCACTGCTGCGCCCCGGCCGCTTCGACCGCCGCGTGGTGGTGGGATTGCCCGACGTGCGTGGCCGGGAAGAAATTCTCGGCGTCCACGTAAAAAAGGTTCCGGTCTCTGACGATACCAATCTCAACGTGCTGGCTCGCGGCACACCCGGCTTCAGCGGCGCAGACCTGGCCAATATGGTCAACGAAGCCGCGCTGAGCGCCGCGCGCATGAACCGCAAGCAAGTGACCATGTACGACTTCGAAGTGGCCAAGGACAAGGTGCTCATGGGCGCCGAACGCAAGTCCATGCTGCTCACCGAGGAGGAGAAGCGGGTAACTGCCTATCACGAAGCGGGCCACGCGCTGGTGTCGATCATGCGCGAGCATTCCGACCCGATTCACAAGGTCACCATCATTCCGCGCGGCATGGCCCTGGGCGTCACCATCTTCTTGCCCGGCGACCGTCACAACTACACGCGGGAATACCTGGAAGCCAATCTCGCCATCGCGTACGGCGGACGCGTAGCAGAAGAGATCTTCCTTAACCAGATGTCAACCGGAGCGGGCAGCGATATTGAAAGCGCCACCGATCTGGCTCGCCGCATGGTCTGCGAATACGGTATGAGCCGCCTCGGGCCTCTTACCTTCGGCAAGAAGGAAGAGCAGATTTTCCTAGGCCGCGAGATCGCGCAGCACAGGGACTTCAGCGAAGAGACGGCCCGGCAAATTGATTTGGAAGTGCGCCGCCTGATCGATGAGGCTTACCAGTCGGCACACAACATCGTTGAAAACAACGCCGACGCCATGCACCGCATTTCCGCAGCCCTGCTGGAGCGCGAAACCATCGACGCCGAAGAGGTAAGGATGCTCATCGAAGGCAAGGAGCTTCCTCCTTTGCGTTCGAGCTTAGCGACGCCAAGCGACACCGGCAGCCCCGATGTGCAACAGGTGCTGAAGCCGGAAAGCCGCAGCGGGCCAAACTACCCTGAAGGCTCGCCTTCACCGGCATAACGACAATGCAATTCAAACAAGAGAAGAGGGCCGCTCCGATGGAGCGGCCCTCGCTGTTTGGCTGGCCTCAACTCAGAAAATTTTGTAGCTCATGCCCACGCTGGCGCCGTATGGCGAAATGCTGGAATTGTTCCACCAGGGCCAGTACTGATATTCAAAATCCACTGGACGAAGAGTGAGGTGTTTGGTCAGCTTCACGTCCATGCCGCCGCCGAATGCGAAATCGGTGTATTGGGCCTTGCCTGTGAGACTCCCAAATAAATAGCCGAAGTCCATCTTCGAGAAGCCGAACAGTGTCTTGCCATAAACGGTCGCTCTCCCGAAGCGATATAGCGGGAGTTTCGGGCCAGCCAGGTAGTTGTCCTGGTGAATATCCGCGTATTGGTTCCAGCGCTGCCAGCGACCTTCGGCCTCGAACTGCACCCAACGGTTCACCTTCAAGTCAACATAGGCGCCCGCGCCTAACAGGGGAAACTGGCTTGTTTGAGACACGGGAATGCAATAAAAGCCCGGTTGACATGGTTCAGAAGGATTAGCCTGAACGACCCAATTCCCCTCAAAGTCAGGCTGGAAAATGGAGGCCATTCCGCCTGCACTGAGCGAAACCTGCCGGCCAGTAGCCGAAGGAACGACTTGCGCGCCAGCGACCACGACTCCGGCGGCAAACAAAATCGAGAAGCAAACTGTACCAAATCGTCTCATATGCAAATCGTATTTTCAGTCGGGGACTATCTTCGTTTCTCGGTTAGAGTTCAGTCGAACACTTCTTGAATCCCCAGTCCGGCAATAGGACCGGAATATCAACTGGCACATTCCGGTCTGGGGGTTCCTTATCGCCGTTACTGCTGTGCTGGAGGCGGCGGGCCGGTTGGTTGCTGGGCAGCGTCGCCGGAAGCGGGCTCCGCCGCAGGCGGAGTTGCCGCCGGACTAGCCGGTGCGGGAGTAGCGTTAGCTGGAGAAGTGGCGGCAGGCGCGGCAGGAACTGTTGTAGCAGGCGCCGCGGCGGGAGCCGAGGCAGCGGGCGGCGTCAGCCGCGACACATCATAGCGCTGCAGCTTGTAAAAGATCGGCGTCACTTCCAGCGGCATCTTGTCGCGCGGGTTCATGTAGGGGTAAATCTTTGCGCTCATCTGGTGAACCCTGTCGTCCCATGGGTCGGTTTTCAGCCAGCTGCCAAGAGGCAGGGCCGGGCGCTGAGTGAGGTCGTCCCAGTTCAACCGAGGCGACATCCGCATCAAATCGGCCATCCACGGGGTGCCGTCAGCCTGGAGCAGCGAGTCGCCGAGAGTAGCCGTGTTCAGGGCCTTGAGCTCCTTTTCCCTCTCGACCAACTGCGTGTAGTAGAGGCCCGCAGAGGCTAGCTTGTCCTTGTACATGGAGTTCCCGAGGTACTCCATGGCGCGTTTGGCTGCGTCCGTATTGTCGCTGTTGGAGTGGTACATGTCGATCTTCTGAAATGTCGCCTGGTCTGGGAACATCAGCCGGTCATTGAAGGCATAGCGGGTATCGATGTGATGCCCCATGACGATGTGAGCCAGCTCCATGGCCACCACTGAAGCAATCGACTCTTCGCTGGGCAGCGTATCGATAAGCCCCTTGCTGATCAGGATGGTGTTGCCGACAGTCGTAGTCTCCACCGTATCCGTCAACAGAATGCGCGTATGCACAGGTTCGGTGAAGGCCAGATTATTGGGCACCTGCAGGTTGATGACAATCTGGTCCAGCACCGTATTCTCATATCCGCCGGGGGTCAGCGGCGCAACCAGTCCCGCCTCAACCAACCGGTCGATCACGTTGTTCTCCGCCTGCGTGACCCAGGCGCGCGTGGCTTGCAGTGGACCCACATCCTGGGCGTCGTCGCTCCTGTCTTCCGCGTCTTCCACCTTCACGCTCACATTCTCGCTCTCTCGCGTAGGCAGCTTGAGCGAGTAGCCCCAGAAGTGCGTTTGGGCCTTGAGCCCGGCAGATTTGTCGTTTTCGGTCTGGTGGGTTTCCTCAACGTAGATCGCAACCGGCAGCCAGATTCCCGGCTGCACATTCATGCGCCAGCTGTCGAAGTGGAAATAGTACTTCTTGGACTCGTCATCACTGGGTCCGGTATATGTGCCGTTCAGGCGGACTATGTTGCCATCCACGTCCTCAACCCAGATGCGTCCGTAGAACCGGCCCATATCAGAGACCTTGGGCTGAACGTCGTAAACCCAGGTGCGCACCGACCCAAGAAATTCCCGCCGCACAAAGCTGAATACATAGTGCTCGGAGTCGAAGCTGGTGGGATCCAGAAACATCATCTCAGTGAATCCCAGCGGCTTGTAGATGACATGATTATCCAACCCGAGCGCCCTGGTCAGCCCTGCGATGGATGCAACCGAGCCTTTGAAAAAACCGCGCTTTTCTCTTTCGCGCGGATTGTACGTCTCGTCAAAGAAGCCCTTGCCAAAGTCAACGCGGCTCAACATGTACACGTCGGAAATCGGCACTTGATAGAGCTTGATATCCGGCCGTGTGTTCTGGATATAGGTTTCTACCAGGGGCGTGCGTTCCTGGATGCTCTTTATCAGCACCTTTTCCCGACCAATGGCCTTCTCAACCAACGCTGCCTGGTCGGGCGTGAGCTGGTGAACTTGTGAAAACTTCGGCGCCTTCTTCGCGTGTGCAAGAGTGGCACTTAAGCTGACGAGCAGTAAAGCGAGGAAGAACTTACGAAACGTCATGTCAAGCTCCTAAGCTGTCTTTTCCAAGTCTTCCTCCGCCGCTTGCACCGATCCGGATTCCCGCGGCTGAGAGCAACTGTGGGTCATGCGTGCAATTCCGATGTTACGCCAACTGAAACGTAATAGTGATGTTAGTCGTCATGTCAACTGCTTGTCCGTTGCGCATGGCCGGGCGGAGTACGCGCCCCTGCTGCACGGCGCTGCGGGCCTGCTCGTCCAGTCCGTGACCGAGCCCCTGCAGCACGCCCAGCACCTGTATTTTCCCATCGGCGAAGAAGGTCACGCGCAGCACCACGTTGCCTTGAATCTTCAGGTGGCGGGCCTCATCCGTGTACGTAGGCTTTGGGATGGAAACCTCCGGCTGCGTGCTCGCCAGCACCGGCTTGGCGACGACCGGGGTTTGCGCAACCGTTGCGGTCGGAATGGCGACTGATGCAACCTTGCCCGTAACGCCCGTGGAGGCGCTATTCTTCATGGTGCCGGGAACCGGCGCTGAGGCCACTTTGCCCACCACTCCCGCATTCGACCCGAACTTGGTTCCATTGCCAAAACCCGTCGATCCCACTAAACCGTGTGGTGCGACGGCCGGACCGCGCATGCCACCATAAGGGTTGCCGATAGCCGCCACAGTGGCAGGCCGCGTGGCATTCGGATTGGGCGTGACGCCAAAGGTCTGCCCAAAATGCACCGGGGCCGTGGAGGGCTTCTGGCGGTTGTCTTGCGCCGGCATGGCCGCCGCGGCTAGCGCAGACTTGGGCTGCGGCGCCAGAATCACCGCCAGCTTCGCTTCCTTGATGACGGGCATGGCAAGTTTCGCTTCCATCTGGATCGGCTTCAGTTCCGGCTTGGGCTCCGGCGTGGGCATCTTGATCTTCGGCGCCTCAAACTTCACTTCCAGGAGCTTAGGTGGATCCTTTATGGGAGGCGGAGGCGGAATCTTCGCCTTCGGCGGCGGAGGAGGAGGATTGGTCGGCAAAATCAACAGCGTCTCTTCATGGCGGTGCTGACTGATCGTCTTCCTCGCTGCCGCTCCAAGGTAGAGAAAAAGGCAAAGCATCAGCCCGTTAATTGCCATACTGGTGATAAAAGAGCCGACGCTCCGCTCGGCTTCTGGGAGTAATCCGAAAGTTGCCCGTCCAGTATCAGCCTGTCCTGAATGAGGCTTCTCTGCCATGATCTCAATCCTCGCTGACGGCCATCAGGGCCGTGCGCTCTGGCTTCAACTGTGTCCTGCAAGACCCTGCTTCGAAAGATACGGCCTCATCGAGTCCGGCTGCCAAACCGGATTCAAATTGCTTTCGCACATTTCGGGTAGGTAGCGAGGAAACTCGTGCTTCATGTCTCTCTTCGGCGTTTCTAGAAATAATAGCGCATCTACCATCAGACCCTGGCTCGCGAGCCTCGGCGCAATGCAGACTCCCGGGTGCATAAACTCTGGACATCCCTATACTCCAATTCGCGTCCAGGGCATCCGCCAAGAAAACAACCCCTCCACAGTGGGAAGGTATCCGCTGCCGACCCCCCGCCAGCATGGCCTCAACCTAGGTCATACTCGGCGTAGCCATTGGCAGCGCAGATTTGGGAAACGGTAAGCCGTCTTTTCGACGGTCTGATCGAAGCAGCCCCAGGCTAACCCCGTCATGCCCTCTGTAATAAACTTTAGGCTAAACCAAAGTTTTTGGGAAGTGACGGCTGACCTTTAGGTTAAACCAAAGTAAGTAGGGAAGGAACCGCTTTTTTATGAAGATTCTGGTAACAGGTGGCGCGGGGTACATAGGTGGTACCGTAGCTGGTTTGCTGGCGAAATGTGGGCACCAAGCCGTTGTTTTTGACAACCTTAGCCATGGCCATCGGGACCTGCTTCCGATGGGTGTGGAATACATCCAAGGAGAGTTGGCTGACCGGCCCGCGCTTGAAAATATTTTCTCCTCGGCGAAGGAGCTGGGAAGCCCATTCAACGGCGTAATGCACTTTGCAGCCCTCATCGAAGCTGGCGAGTCCATGCTCTTTCCTGAGCAGTTTTTCCGCAACAATACCGCTTCTACCTTGTCTCTGCTGGAGGCGATGCTCGCTCATGGGCCGCGCCGGCTGGTCTTCTCTTCAACAGCCGCTGTCTATGGCGAGCCGGAAATAGTTCCAATCAAAGAGGATGCCCGTCTGCTGCCCACGAATGCCTACGGCGCTTCCAAGCTCCTAGTTGAGGAGATGCTCGGCTGGTTTCATCATATTCACGGCCTGCGCTATGCCTCCCTGCGCTACTTCAATGTTGCCGGCGCTCCAGAGGGTCCAGACGGCATCACCCGAGGCGAGGCCCACCAGCCCGAGTCACACCTCATTCCTCTCGTCCTCGATGTCGCATTGGGCCGCCGCCCGTCTATCCGTATCTATGGCGACGACTATCCCACCCCCGATGGCACCTGCATCCGCGACTACATCCACGTCTCCGATCTGGCCGATGCCCATTTGCTCGCTTTGAAAGAGCTGGAAACTCCGGCTGCCGCCAAAGCCGGTCTCATCTTTAACCTTGGCAACGGGCAGGGCTTCAGCGTTCGCGAGGTCATCGAATCGGCCCGCCGCATCACCGGCCACGCCATTCCAACCGAGACTCATCCACGCCGCCCCGGTGACCCAGCAGTGCTAGTTGCCAGCAGCGAAAAAGCCATCAGTGAACTGTGCTGGAAGCCCCGCTACACCAAGCTCGACGAGATCGTCCGCACCGCATGGATCTGGCATCAGAAGCGGTACGCTAACTAGCTGAGACGATGCGCTGAAAGAGACCTTCCGCTTTGCCACTTGCCGTTTGTATGCTTCTATCGGTAAAGTGTCTTCCAAGCGCAGTCTCAGCGGGAGTGCGCCGCTTGGCCTGCTGTGAGATGTTTCGATTCTTCATTCCCAAAAGGATCCTGCATGTCTTCCCTGCCCGTTTCCGCTGTTGCCAGTCCAGCTCGTGCGCTTGCCAGTCAGGACATCGACTCTACGCTGCGTGAGAACCGTGTCTTTCCGCCACCGCCGGAGTTCAGCGCCAAGGCTCATATCCAGAGCCTGGAGCAGTACGAGGCTCTCTACAAGGAATCGATTGCAGACCCCGAAGCCTTCTGGGCCGGTGTCGCCAAGGACCTGCATTGGTTCAAGCCATGGGATAAGGTCATGGAGTGGAATCTCCCTTCGGTTCAGTGGTTTGTGGGTGGAAAGTTAAATCTTTGCTACAACTGCGTGGATCGCCACGCGCTCGGCGAACGCCGCGATAAAACTGCGCTGATTTGGGAAGGCGAGCCGGGCGAGGTGCGCCGGTTGACCTACGCCGAGCTATATGCCGAGGTGCAGCGGTTCGCCAACGCTCTCAAGGCGCTGGGCATCCGCAAAGGCGACCGCGTCGCGGTCTACATGGGCATGAGCCCGGAACTCGCCATTGCCCTGCTGGCCTGCGCGCGCATCGGCGCCATCCATTCCGTGATTTTCGGGGGGTTTGCCGCTAACGCCATTGCCGACCGCGTTAATGACTCCGGCTGCGTCGCCATTCTCACCCAGGACTCGAGCTACCGCCGCGGCAATGAGATTCAGCTCAAGCGCACCGTCGACGAAGCAATGAACGCTTGCCGCACCGTCAAGCACGTGGTCGTCCTCCGCCGTACCGGTTCGCCTGTGAACATGGTCGAAGGACGCGACCATTGGTGGCACGACCTGATGGCCGCCGCAGCTCCCGAGTGCCCCGCCGAGCACATGGACTCCGAGGATCCGCTGTATATTCTGTATACCTCAGGCACCACCGGCAAACCCAAGGGGCTGGTTCACACCACTGGCGGCTATGCCGTGCAGACCTACATCACTTCGAAGTACGTCTTCGATCTGCGCGACGAGGACATTTACTGGTGCACTGCCGACATTGGCTGGGTCACCGGGCACTCATATGTCGTCTATGGTCCGCTGCAAAACGGCGCCACCGTGATGATGTACGAGGGCGCTCCTAACTGGCCCGAGTTTTCCCGTTTCTGGAAGATCATCGACGACCACAGGATCACCATTTTCTATACCGCACCCACAGCCATCCGCGCCTTCATCAAGTGGGGCGACCAGCATGTCGAGAAGCACTCCCTGGCTTCGCTGCGCCTGCTCGGCACAGTCGGAGAACCCATCAACCCCGAGGCCTGGATGTGGTATCGCGAGAAGATCGGCCACAACCGCTGTCCTATCGTCGATACCTGGTGGCAAACTGAGACCGGCGCCATCCTGATTGCGCCCATTCCCGGCGCGGTGCCCACCAAACCCGGCTCGGCTACGCGGCCTTTCTTCGGGATTCAGCCTGAGGTGGTCAACAAGGAGGGTAGGCCTGTGCCCGCCGGCCACGGCGGCCTGCTCATCGTGCGCAAGCCATGGCCTTCAATGGCCCGCACCATCTACGGCGACTACGAGCGATTTCAGAAGACTTATTGGAGCGACATTGAAGGTTGTTACTTCACTGGCGATGGCGCGCGGCAGGACGAGGACGGCTATTTCTGGCTGATGGGCCGAGTGGATGACGTCATCAACGTCAGCGGCCATCGCCTCGGCACCATGGAGGTCGAGTCGGCCCTGGTCGCGCACCCCAAGGTGGCCGAGGCTGCCGTTGTGGGCCGTCCAGATGAACTAAAGGGCCAAGCCATCTCGGCGTTCGTCTCGCTCGAAAGCGGCAATCAGCCCAGCGAAGAGTTGAAAGACGAATTGCGTAAGTGGGTCTCGAAGGAGATAGGCTCCCTCGCCCGCCCTGACGATATCCGCTTCACCGAAGCCCTGCCCAAAACCCGCAGCGGCAAAATCATGCGCCGCCTGCTTAGGGAACTTGCTACCCACGGTGAGATTAAGGGCGATACCACAACCCTCGAAGACTTCACTGTCATCGCCAAGCTGCGCGAGGCTGAGGAAGGTTAAGCATTGCATGGAGCAGCCGCTCGCTATCAGCTCCCACAGGGTTCGCGGTTTCCCAAGTCTGAAAATCAGACCTGGCCACTGCGAGCGAAAAGCGAGCGACTGCCGCACTGCAGGTGCTCAAATCCGCCAGTTGTCGGCGCGCCAGTTCTTGATGCGTTCCTTGATCTGCTTGCGGCTCAGGTTGCCCTCCAGCGCCTGCTTGGCCAATTCCACCACCTCGTCATCTGCGGCGAAACGCAGGCCGATCAACTGGTCCTCGGTAAGGCGATAGATCTGCGCATGCCACGCCGCAGGAGCCAAAGCCTGCAAACGCAGCCGCTCCTCAAGCCGAATTACGCGGTCCTGCACCTTCAGCGGATAAGTGCGCAACTTGAAGAAAGGGATGAACACCGCCACCGAAAGCACCACAAACCAAGCCGAAGTGATCGGAGCATCACCCCAGTGGTGTACCAGGTGGGCGATCGCAAAAACCAGATTTGCGACCAATACGAAAAGCGTAAAAAAGTGGAACTGCGGATCGATCCGCCCGTGGTTCTTGAAACTCTGCTGCGAAGACTTACTCATGTGCAACCTTGATTCCTCTCAGGCCGGAGTTGGCTGTCACGGCAGCGTGAATTTCCGCGGTACCAATGACAGCAGCGCTGGGGACCTGCGCACCCGCGCTGTCGGGATTTTGCACGGCTTCAGGCGGAGCTGTCAACGCCAACAAATTGTCTGGCGCAAGCATCTGCGGATGCTTGGGGATTAGATGATGGCGGCCGCGCGCAAGATAATCCGCGAATAATCCTCCGGCAAGGTAGGGATTAAACACCGCAATGGGGATAGCATAGCCGGTCGTAGAGAGCGATTCTGCTATGCTTTTGTTCCTGTGACTCAGGCGGCGATAGCCGGGGATCTGCGGAATCTCGAAGATTGCAAAATGCATCTCGGGATGCTGGGCCGCATAGCGCTCCAGCTTGTAGGCAAGTTGCTTGGGAGTGGTCATGCCTGCGTCTGGAAAGACATTGCGTTCAAAGGTGCCCGGAAAGTAGAAATTAAGGGTGAACCGCGCAAAGTCCGCACAGTTGCTGAACAGCAGGCTGAAGTGCGAACGATTCCTGCGATCGTTCATGTATGCGATGAAGGCATCATCCTGTTCCACGCTGGTTTCAAATCGGAAGGCGTAGATGCGGCGCTCATAGGAGAGGCCCACCAGCTGCGTCCAGCCGTCACTCATAAAGTCTCCGGCCTGCAGGTGCTTTCCCAGGCTGAGCAGATGAGCTTCGCGATAGCGGTCACGCAGTCGCTGAACAGTCGCGCGGTCAGCACGCGCGGGAACCTGGGAAGGCTCTTCTACCGAATAGAGGTACGGAATCATCGGCATCGCTACCCAATCGTACCCATCAATGCCCTTGTAGCGCGCAATTACAGCGCCCATCTCGCCGACCTCGCAGCGGCGCAGTTTGACAGGAGTCTCGGCGCAGATGTGCTCGAAGTAAATAGCATTATGCCCGGTGGGGTTTACGGAGCCAAAAAAGCCATATGGTTCCTCCATCAGCAGAGCAGCTTGCGCACTGCTTGGCGCAGGGTAGATGGTCAGAACCGCTAAAGCCATGAGAGCAAATGCAAATGTGCGCAGTCTTGCGTCGAGAGCATTGGTCCTCCTTGGTTAAAATGCTTAATTTCCTCTCAGTATGCCCAGCTTCCGGGAAATGAGCTGCAAACTGACGGTCACGCAATCTGGCATCGCGCCTGCCGCTGTAAGGAGCTTCGCCCAGAGAAGCCGCCGAGGGGCAAGGTGAGCTCTTTTGCTCATGTTGACACGGATACTGAGGGAAAGTTGCAAAGGAAACTGTGAAATTCGGGTCAATCCCAGTCAGAACCCCATCATCACCGGCTCCATCTCCAACTGAATACCAAAGTGCTTTTTGACAGCAGCGGTAATCTGACTGGCAAGCGCCAATATCTCCGCCGCGCTGGCTCCGCCGCGTCCATCGCGCGCGCCACGATTGACGAGCGCCAGTGTGTGCCGCGTAGAGATCGCAGCCGAACCCAGTGCATATCCCTTATTGAAACCGGCCTGCTCAATAAGCCATGCTGCCGGAACTTTGACCCGTCCCAGGTTCTCTTCACCGGGCCCGGCTGGAAAGCGCGGTGGCGCCTTATCGCTCGCTGCTGCAATCTGGCGAAGTTGTTCCTCGTCGACCACTGGATTCTTGAAGAAGCTGCCCGCACTGCGGCAATCTGGGTCGCTCTCGACAATCAACATTCCCTTTGCCTGGCGAACGAGCCGCACCTGCGCCGCGACCTCGGCAAGACTCGGCTGTTTGCCGTCCGGAAAGGCCCGTTGCAAGTCGGCGTAGCGAAGCGTCGGTGCGCCGCCTAATGTGAGCCGAAAATCAACGCTAGTGACAATGTACCGCCCGCGATCTGCTGAGTTGAAGCGGCTATGGCGGTAACCAAAGCCACATTCAGAGGCGTCAAATTCTTTTGCTTCGTGCTCCTGGAGGTCGAACGTGCGAACCCGTTCAATAACCGAAGCAACCTCCTGCCCGTAAGCGCCGACATTCTGAACCGGAGTTCCGCCTACCGTGCCGGGGATCCCGGCCAGGCACTCTACTCCAGCGCAATTGTCCTGCACAGCGCGCTCGACAAAGCCGTCCCACTCTTCGCCAGCCGCTACCTGATAAATCCTCCGCTCTGTCTGGCTCGGCGTCTTCGGCTCGCCCGGCGCATTCACTGCCGCAATCCCGCGCAGCGCCACTCGTAGCACCAGTCCGTCGAATCCCGCGTCAGAGACCAGCAAATTGCTGCCCCCGCCCAACACAAACAGCGCCACTCTGCGCTCACCTGCCCAGGCTGCGGCTTCGGCAATCTCCTCTTCGCTTGCGGCCTCGATAAACCAGCGCGCCGGACCGCCTATTCCAAAGGTGGTGAAAGGTGCAAGCAGCTTGTCTTCTTCAATAAGCATCAGTTAAAAGGCTACACCACTGGACGAATCGTCGAACAGACTCCGCGCTGTTGCGAGCATTGGCAAATACTGCTTCCCTTCAAGCAAAACGGCCCCACGCGAGGGGCCGTCTTGGTCTTGCCCGCAGCGAGGAGATCAGTGGCCGTTAGCGTCCACGGGCATCTTCTGCACCTTGCTGTGACGAGTTGAGTAGCTGAAGTAGATCACCAACCCCACAGCCATCCAGCCGATCAACACCTCCCACGTGATGCGTGGAAGCCGCGTCATGAGATAGAACGCAGTGATGATGCCCATGATCGGCACCAGGGGCACGAACGGCGTCTTGAATGGCCGGTGCAAATCGGGATGACGCACCCGCAGAACCCACACTCCGGCGCAAACGATCATGAAGGCCAGAAGTGTGCCGATGTTTACCAACTTGGCAAGCTGATCGATGGGCAGGAATCCGGGCAGGACGGCCACGATCACGCCGACTGCGATGGTGGAGATCCAGGGCGTGCGGAATTTGGGATGGATGGCCGAGGCCCATTTGGGCAACAGGCCGTCCTTCGACATGGAGAAGAAGACGCGCGATTGACCCAGCAACATCACGAGCATCACGGTGCCTAATCCGAAGACCGCTCCAACATTGACCAGCAGCTCTCCCCAGCCGACGCCGGTGACCTTGATGCCGAGCGCAACAGGTGCGGCCACGTCCAGCTCTTTGTAGTTCTTCAGGCCGGTGAGGATGGTGGATACCAGGATATAGAGGACAGTGCAGACGGCGAGCGAACCGAGGATGCCGATGGGCATATCCTTCTGCGGATTCTTGGCCTCTTGAGCCGCGGTCGAGACGGCGTCAAACCCGATGTAGGCGAAGAATACCGAGGCTGCGCCTAGCGCAATTCCGTTCAATCCAAAGTGCCCATGCCCGTCCGACGGCGGGATGAATGGGTGCCAGTTATGCATGGCAAGCGAAGGGTGCATGATCAGGAAATAACCGCCAAGCACTATAAAAATGCCTACAATCGTCAGCTTTACAATCACGATTGCCGTGTTTAGATTGGCCGATTCCTTGATGCCGATTACGAGCACAGTGGTGATGGCCGCAATCGCCAGCATAGCCACAAGGTTGAAGAGCCCGGTGGCATGTTGCAACCCGACGGCTGAAATCCCGGAAGGCAACGAGGCCAAGGGCATCCACTGGTCCTGATAGAACACCAGTGGCGTGCCAGGCGTAGCCGTCAATTGCGGCGGAATGTGGATATGCAATTGCTGCAGCAGCATATTGAAATATCCCGACCAGCCGGAGGCCACTGTAGCCGCGCCGAAGCCATACTCCAAGCCCAGGTCCCATCCGATGATCCAGGCCACCAACTCGCCGAGCGTAGCGTAGCCATAGGTGTAAGCCGACCCGGCGATTGGGATGATGGAGGCAAACTCGGCGTAGCACAGGCCAGCGAAGGCGCAGACAACACCTGCGAGCACAAAGCTCAACGATACCGCCGGGCCCGCAGCCGTGGCCGCCGCTGTGCCGGTGAGCACAAAGATTCCCGCACCGATGATGGCGCCGATGCCAAGAGTGATAAGGTTCAGAGCGCCAAGTGAACGCCTGAGCGTATGTTCGCCCTGTTCACTGGCCTCCGTGGAGAGTAACGACATGGGTTTGATGCGCAGCAGTCTGGACATGAATGAGGGACTTCCTCCTCAGCAGTTGATACCGGATTAAGTTTGCTTCGCCGAGGCCTGATTTGCCGTGCGCCGCGACCAGAAAAAATACACAGGAATGCCGAGCAAAACCAACACAAGGCCCGGCCAAGTGTACTGAGGCTTGTACCGCAATAATACGACACAGATCCAGCCTGCCAGGAAGATGTAAAAGGCCGGCAGCAGCGGATAGCCAACAGCCTTGTAAGGCCGGGGAAGATCTGGTTTTTTGAAACGAAGCACGAACAGCCCCACGATGGTGAGAATGTAAAACACCAGCACCGCAAAAATGATGTAGTCCAGCAACTGGCTGTAAGAGCCTGAGACGCACAGCACAGTGGTCCATGCAGCCTGCACCAGCAAGCCCGCCGCTGGAGTCTTGTAGCGTGGATGCAGCTTGCCCACCGACTTGAAAAACAATCCGTCCCGGCTCATCGCGTAGTAGACGCGCGCTCCGGCCAGCGACATTCCATTAGCGCAGCCAAAAGTCGAAATCAAAATCGCGGCAGCCATCAGCCACGCCCCATATGAATGGAAGACCTGTTCCAGAGCCGCAGTGGCCACGCGATCCTGCGTTGCATGATCAATGCCGCGCGAAATGACAGTCGCACCATTCGGGTCGCCGTGCATGGGCAATACAAGCAAGTAGCTCAACGACACAAGAAAATAAATCGTCAATACAAATCCCGTGCCCAGCACCAGCGACAGTGGAATGTTTCGCCTGGGATTTTTCACCTCGCCAGCAGTGAAGGTGATGTTGTTCCATGCGTCTGAAGAGAACAGCGAACCCACCTGCACCACGGCGAGAATCACCAACACGTTAACCAGTACCATCGGACCGCCGACGCCCACCTGGACCAGATGCATCGAGCTCCAGCCGGAATTCTTCCAGAACTGGCTCCAGCTCGCGCCGAAATTCGCATTCCACGCCGAGGCATTGCGCCCCACAGTGAAGGCCAGCAGAATCAGGCCACCGAGCGCCAGCGCCTTGGCCGTTGTGAAGACGTTCTGGATTAGCGCGCCAAGCTTCACGCCGCGAATGTTCACAAACGCCAGAAAGATTACGACAACAATTCCGGTCAGATTGGCCGTGCTGACGCCGATCTCCATGTTGCCAAGCACCATCGGCCCCACCCGGAGTGCGGGCACGTGGGCGATGTGCCAAAGCCAGTTGTCACTGGAGACGGCGGGAAAAAACACGCCGAGAAACTTGCCAAAGGCCACGGCGACGGCAGCGATCGTCCCCGTCTGAATCACGAGGAAAAGCGTCCAGCCGTAAAGAAATCCCCACAACGGCCCCAGGGACTCGCGCAGATAAACGTACTGGCCACCGGCTTTCGGCATCATCGCCGCCAGCTCGCCGTAACTGAGGGCGGCGGTCATGGTCAGAATCGCCGTCACCACCCACGCGCCCAGAAAGAGCGCCGGAGAGTTGGTGCCGCGAGCAATGTCTGCCCCGACAATGTAAATGCCGGAGCCGATCATCGATCCGACCACCAGCGCGGTCGAAGAGAACAGGCCAAGGCTCTGCACCAGCTGTGTTGGGCTGGCTGAAGCTTCGGACTCAGGAATGGGATTGGGGTCTGGAGTCGTCACTGGCTAGATTCTTACCTGAATTGGGCGCCGCTGTCTCATGTTTTCTTCAACCCGATAATTTTACCGGCTCTTGCTTCTGGCGCGACGCGACTCATCCCGCCCTGCCGCCCTTCCGCTTATTTCAGTTCTGCCATCCATTTGCGAAACTCGGCTGCCGGGTCCGGCTGGCGAAAAAGTCCTCCTGCAACGGCTAGGACTGTAGCTCCGGCAGCCAGCACAGCAGCCGCCCTGGGCGGCGTGATGCCGCCGATAGCCACCAACACAGGTCCGGGTCCTGCTTGTTCGCGCAGATGCCGCACGCCCTCGATGCCGATAGGCGGCGCTGTGACTTTCTTAGTCCGCGTCGGATAGACCACACCGATGGAAAAATAGTCTGCCGGAGTTTGCAGAATGCCGGGGACGAGAGCCGCGCCGCCACCGAAAGTGCCAATAATGCGATCCGGTCCCAACAGCTTGCGAGCTTCTGCTGGAGAAACGTCACCCGCATCCACATGAACGCCATCAAAGCCAATATTTTCAACCAAATCAGCTCGGTCATCGAGAATCAACTTCACCTGCCCCGCGGGCATGGAGCGGCGTAGAATCTCCGCATCAGCCAGCAATTCGGCCTCCCCGCCGGCCTTGTTGCGGTATTCGAGCAGCGCAACGCCAGCCTCGGCCAGATCGCTGCCCAGTTTATGCAGAAACTCAGCGCGGCCGGTAGCTGGAATGAAAGAGCTGTCGAGGATGGGGTAAATCCGGGGCCAACCTTTGGGAAATTGCATTTGTCGGGTCATCATTGACTTTCTCAGAGCATAAATTCGTGGAAAGAAGTAATGGCGATACTCCGGTCGTTGGGGTTCATTCTTTTCTCGCCTCAGCCTCGGCCAGCCATCCTCGGCGCAATTTCTCCGCAGGAATGCTCGACAGGTAAGGCTTGATGTCAAGGATAGGAGTGCCGTCGAGCATATCCACGCCACGAACGCTTAGCTCTCCGTTGTCGCGACCCAGCAACTCAACGATTGTGAGGCCGATCGGGTTGGGGCGGCGCGGAGATCGTGTGGTAAACAGGCCGTGGGGATGATCGTCCGAGGGCGGTGTCACCATCAAATCGAAGCCCTCTGAACGGTCGAAGGCCCAAAGCACGATGAGATGCGAGTAGCCCTCTATGTCGGTGAGGCCGAGTCTGAAGGCTGGCAGAACATCAAGCACACCCTCTGCCTCATGCCTGGCTCCAAGCCCCTTCGGAATTGCTTCTGTATCTTTGAATGGACTGCGTACAAATCCAATCGGCTGCGGAGTGAACATAGGCGCAAGTATCTCTGCATTCATCATAGACCCCAGCCGGAGCTGAAAACAGGGAACAGAAACCGCCTAGCCACCGACCACCTGGCCCTCGCTTACGGTTCTCCGTCCCCTATTCCCTGCTTTTTACATCTCGTCCGCCGATGGCCCATAGCTTCCGGGAATCGGCTTGTCGAGCAGGCGCAGATAAACGCCCAGTTGCGCCCGGTGATGAACCAGGTGGCTCATCACCATATCGCGAAAAACCTGGCCGCGTGGCTCATCGACCCACTTATGCCCGCCGAAGATAAACTGCCAGTGTTCGTCCCACTTGGCTGGCGCGGTCTCGACCAGCGCCTTACGCACCCCGACCAGCTCGCGCTCAAATTTTTCCAGCAGCGCTGCCTTGCTTGCCGGCACATACTGTTCCCACTTGTGGTCAGCCGGAAACTCCAGCTTGTCCAAAGTCAGCGTATGCAGCGCCCAATCTCCCGTCATATCGGTGATATGTCCGGCCAACTTGCCCAGAGTCATGGATTTGGGGTGTGGTTTGTAGTTGAAATCAACGTCCGCGGGAATCGCCTCCAGCATCTTGCGCGTCTTGGCGGTCTCGCGGTCGTATTCGGCAATCAGCTCTTTTTGAAAATCCATCAAAGCAACCTCCCAAGTTGCGAAACCAGCATACCTGAGAAGAAGCAAAAAAGCGAAGAAAAAGCGATAAATTTTTCGGCACGGAATGCCGAAGTCGCCGCCTTAGCGGAAGCGCGTGGAAGCAAAGGCCGACGAGAAGGCCTCCTGCCAGCCGTTGCCCGGGGGCGGCGGCGAGCCCTGAGGCGGCACATTGACCGGAAGCTTCATGGGGTCGGGCTTGGAACTATCAATCTGCAGGTAATTTCCGTGCTCAAAGTTCCAGTTGTCAGGAATCTCGAACGGAGCCTGGAAGTTTGACGCCCAGGGCGTAGCCGGGCCGCAATGGCCCAGAGCCGCACGCCACCACGGATGCCCTTGGTCGAGGATGCCGGCGAAGAAATTGCCAAGCGGAAAGTCTAGCGACAGCACACTATCTTTCCTCGAGGCGAGAACGGAGATGGTTCCGATTTTTGCCGCCGCAGACTGGAACTCAGTCGTCAGGCAGTCGTCGTCGATAGCCGGGGCCATTAGCAGGAGGCGGCGAACCGGCAGGCTCAGATGGGAGATGGTCGACAACACCACGCGCGCGCCCAGACTGTGCGACGCAAAGGAGATGCTGGCCGCGCCTTGAAAGTTGGCGTCGATAAACCCGGCCAGCAGAGCGCCCGCATCATCGGCCACCTTGGGCTCATCGGGATAGTCGAGTCCACGCGCCCAGATCGAGTCTCCCGGCCACAGCAAACCCACAAAGCCGGGAAATGAAGCCGGCTGCAGGAGGCTCTCCCAGTTCGACAGGCAGGCAATGCCATCAGCGCGATTCACGTTGAAGCCATGAGTTGCAATCAACAAATCCTGGCCGCGAATCTCATCCAAAAAGGTACTCAAGGCAAGGCCTGTGTAATTGTCGATGTTGGTGCCCTCGCTAACAGCGACTGAATGAGCCAGTTCTCCACCAACCGGCGCAAGGCGGAGGTCGAGAAATCGAGTCATGGTGGCCTGCCTTCCCCTTTACTGCTTTTTGATTGTTTGCATGGTATTCACAGCGGTAGATAGAGCGCTGGAGATATCCTTGGCAATGGGTGCGAGCGGAGTGGCCAGCAAGCCAGCAATAAGCGCAATCGCCATATCGTTAGACCACCAGTAGCAGCCTGGCGCTTGCAGGTTGAGATGCAAAGTCCATCCCCCCATTAACGCCAGAGTCACTGCAAAGACCATCGCCAGGATACGGGTCCAGTTCCGATAGACCTGATCCGCGTGTTGATAAAGCTCATCGAGAAGCGCCGTCAGACTGAAATCGAAACGCGCAAAGATGTCGCTCTCATCTTGTTCGAGTTTGGTCCCTTTACTAATCTTTTGCGCCACACTCTTGAGGACGTCAGCGTTTACGCCGGTCGCCTTCGCCAGATTGGCGGCATTATCCTCGCTCAGCCCCATCTTGATTAACGACTTAGCAATCGATTTCTGGCTGCCAAGATCGGTTCCGTTGTACCAGTTAGCCTTCAGCGATGCCACGATGTTTTCCTGTGGAAGCGCATTGGCGGACTGTGACTTAGCATCGCTCGCATTGGCGGTCGATTGCGAACTGGCAGGCGTGATCGGCGTCAGTGCCTTTACGGCCGCAGAGATTCGCGGGAATCCTATATGGTTCACTCCGCAAGGCTTGACGGCGTCCACCAGGCCGAAGGCCGCCGTTCCCAATCCACCGATCGCTGTAATAATGTTCGGAAGATTCTGAATTATGCTCATTTCTTTCACCCCCAAATTCATGTTTCTAAACACTATAGGCTGGAGATGCGTCTTAAACACGACATTTTTTATTACAATCCCAAAAAAGCTGGAACCTTGAATAGGATTCCAGCCCTTTTTCCTCGTCTCACCGAGGAATCAGACGCCTACTTGTCGCTCCTGGCCAGAAACTCCTCCATGAACTTGGTATCAAACTGGCCGGCACGGAAGCCGGGATCGGCGAAGATCGCCTGATGCAGAGGGATCGAAGTCTCAATGCCCTGCACGATAAACTGGCTCAGCGCGCGCTCCATCTTCGCAATCGCTTCAGCCCGGTCACGCCCGTGCACAATCAGCTTGGCAATCAGCGAGTCGTAATAAGGCGGGACCTCGCTCTCGGCATACTGCGCCGTATCCACGCGCACGCCATTCCCGCCGGGGACGTTGAAGGCCGTAATCCTGCCCGCCGACGGGGTAAATTTCACCGGATGCTCTGCGTTGATGCGGCACTCCATCGCGTGGCCGCGGATTTCCAGCTTCGGCGGCAAAATAGTGTCCAGCCGCTCTCCGCTGGCAATCAGCAACTGCGCCTTCACCAGGTCCACGCCGGTGATGGCTTCCGTGATGGGGTGCTCCACCTGTATGCGGGTGTTCATCTCAATGAAGTGGAGCTGCCGCTCGTCGCCCATCAGAAATTCCACTGTGCCGGCGTTCTGGTAGCCGATTTCCTTGAGACAGTGACACAGAGTACGGCCGATCTCCTCGCGCATCTGCGGCGTCACCTGCAAGCTGGGCGCCTCTTCGATTAGTTTTTGATGGCGCCGCTGGATAGAGCACTCGCGCTCAAAGAGCGTGGCCACGTTGCCGTATTCGTCGGCCAGCACTTGAAACTCAATGTGGCGCGGGTTCTCGACGAACTTCTCCATGTACAGTTCGCCGTTGCCAAATGCATTGGCCGCCTCGGTCGAGGCAGCGTGGAAGAGATTGGGCAATTCACCCGCGGAGCGGACGATTCTCATCCCGCGCCCGCCGCCGCCTGCCTTGGCTTTGAGAATGACCGGGTAGCCCACCTTCGCGGCCCATTCCTTTGCATCCTCAATCGTGGCCACCACGCCGTCAGAGCCCGGAAGAATCGGTACCCCAGCCCGCTTCATCGCCTGGCGCGCCTTATCCTTCTCGCCCATCAGCCGCGTGACCTCAGGCGGAGGGCCAATGAATTTTATGTTCGAGGCGCGGCAGACCTCTGCGAAGTTGGCATTCTCGCTCAGCAATCCGTAGCCGGGATGAATCGCGTCTACATCGGCGATTTCGGCCGCGGAGATGACCGCCGGCACGTTCAGATAGCTATCGGCCGCGCGCGGAGGACCGATGCAGATGGCCTCGTCGGCAAAGCGCACGTGCAGCGAATGACGGTCGGCCTCGCTATAGACCGCGACCGTGCGAATGCCGAGTTCCCGGCACGCGTTCAATACGCGCAGCGCTATTTCACCGCGATTGGCTATCAGTACTTTACGAAGCATTCATAACCCTTTTGTGCGGAATCAGAGTTGTTAGCGGCGTTAGCGGGGTTAGTTAGCCAAGCGTGCCGTGCTAACTCTGTTAACACCGCTAGCCGCGCCTACGCCGCTATTTTTCTTACCCCAGCCGGATGGAAAAGAGGGGCTGCCCAAACTCGATAGGCTGGCCGTTGGCAACCAGGCACTTGACGATCTCGCCCTCGGCATCGGACTCAATCTCGTTCATCAGCTTCATGGCCTCGACGATGCCAATCACCTGCCCTTTGGCCACGTGATCGCCGGGAGCGACGAACTGCACGGCGCCGGGCGAAGGCGAGCCGTAAAACGTGCCAACGATGGGTGACTTGACCAGATGCAAGCCTGCCTCAGCCTCCACAGCCGCAAGCGCTGCGCTTGCCGGATGACTTACCGCGCCCACACCCTGTGCCACTGCATGCGGAGCCGAGCCCATCAGGCGCGCCAGTTCCGCCAATCCAGGCGATGAAGCCTCTGCCTGGTTGAATTTGAGTCGAATCTTCAGGTCGCTACGATCAAGATCAAACTCGGCAATCTGATGTTCCTTCAGAAATTCAATCAGTTGTTTCAAATCTGCGATGTCTTGTGGTTTCATTCGTTCCTTGACTCTCCCCCATACAGGCGGGATGGGCTGGTTCAACGTTCCGTTCGACGCTCTGCTCAACAATGAGTGGTCTGTCAGAGTTCGATAAGGGCCTTGGGCGCAGGGGTGAGCACCTGGCCTCCGCTGCGAGTTACAGCCACCATGTCCTCAATGCGGATACCGAACTGACCTGCCAGATAAACTCCCGGCTCGATGGTAATGACCATTCCGGGGAGCAGTCTGGTTGTCTGTCCGGCGCCGATGCGTGGCGGCTCGTGAATCTCCAGGCCAAGACCGTGGCCGGTGGAGTGGGAAAATGCCTCTGCCAATCCTGCCTTGCGCAAAACGCTGCGTGCTGCCTCGTCAACCTCCGCGCAGCTTATGCCCGCAGCCACCGCTGCTACTCCAGCCTCCTGGGCCTCCAAAACCGCCTCGTATGCTCTGCGCTCGTTGGCCTTTGGCCTGCCCAAATGGACAGTTCGGGTCATATCCGAGCAATACCCATTGAGAATAACACCGAAGTCGAGGGTCACGAAGCCGTTACGCGGCAGCCGCGCCTCGGTCGCGTGGCCGTGCGGCAAGGCTGAGCGGGCACCGGCGGCGACGATGGTCTCAAACGACATTCCCTCTGCGCCCAGCAAACGGGCCTTATGCTCCAGTTCAGCGGCCACTTCAAACTCCTTGAGGCCGGGTCGCATGAAGCCCAGAATATGCTCGAAGAGCTTGCAGCCCGTGAGCGCGGCTTCCTTCATCAGCGCCAATTCGTCTTCGTCCTTGACCATGCGCAATGGCTCAACCAGCGGCGCGGCCAGCGCGGAGAGAAAGCTGCGGCGAAGCCTGGCCGGCAACGCGGCCCGATAGCGATCCAGATTGGCGACCGTGGTTTGAGCCGGATCGAATCCGGCGAACTCGACGCCGGGCTGCGCGGCCAACCACTGCGCGGCAGCCACAGCCGGAGAACTGCCGACGATTTCGATCTGAGCGACGGAAACCTCTTGAGGTGCCTGCGTCTTGTAACGGCCATCGGTAAAGAGGCGCGCGCTCCGGCGAGTAATGGCCAGCGCCGCGCTCGAACCTGTGAATCCAGAAAGGTAGCGGAGATCGGGAAGATAGGTGACCAGCAGGCCATGTAGCCCAGCTTTGGTCAGACGGCGGCGAAGGAGTCCAATGCGGCGAGAGTGGTCCACTGGCTAAGAATAAATCACGAAGGCATCGGGCGGAATACTCCCGTCAGCAACCGCAAGCTGCATTTTGAATGGGAATCAAGCCGGGCAGCCTCCGTTGACCACCCGGCAAAGCAGCAGCTCACCTGTCGGAATGGAACCAGCGGCGCAGCAGAAAATATTCGTTGATCGGTTCGTCATCGCGCATTGCGGGTGTTCGAGGTTCCTCGGCAACGATTTGCCCCGGCGTCAACTCGCGGGAAAGAACGGCTTCAAATTGTTGTTGAGGGGTTGACTTCGGCCCCCATTCCACAAAGTCGGAAACCGCGGAGGGCGGCATGCGCGCGGCTAAAACGGAGCTTGAGACGATCGGTATCGGCTCCATACTGGCCAAAAAGTGAATCCCGAAGTCATTGTACGAATGGAAGACCCGCACATATGGAAAGCTGTCCATTAGAGCTTTGGTTACGGAGACTGCTGTAGCGGAATCGCCACTAGCTTCCGGATACCACACTTGCAGAATCCCATCCTTTCGCAAATGCGTCTTGATCACTTCGTAGAATTCACGCGAGTAGAGCAAGCTGGAGCCCGCGGCCTCTGTAGGCGGCGGTGGATCCACCACGACCACATCGTAACTTTCCCTCGAACCGTCGAGGAAGCGGCGACCGTCGTCGATCACGATTCGCGCCAAGGGAGAGCTGACCAGCTTCGGCGCGTCGTCGTAATAGTACCCAAATAGTGCGGGAACACTCGGGATCAAGTCCACGCTCGTTGTGGGGATTCCCCAGGAAAGCATTGAGCGGAAGCTGGTCCCCATTCCAAAACAGATCACGAGTCCGTTTTGCGGGCGCCTTGACATGGAAGCAAGCGGCAGATGGACCATATACTTCGTGATCGGAGTCAAAACAGTCATCCCAACACCGTTCACAAGGAGCTGTCGTTGAAAGCCCGTTCCGGTTGCAATCACAGTGGCAGCATAATCTCTTCGGACTTCTCGCACAGCGTATTTGTTTTCGAAATCGTGGCTCACACTGAAAATCAAAATTGCGACAGCCGCTGCGATAGCAAATTTGAGTCTAGAGTCGAGCCCGGATTTGGGTTGAACCGTCTCGGATCGCCTTCCAAACGCTGTGAGAGCGGCTATGGCAAACAATGGAATGGAGAAAACCATGATCGACAGACGTTCCCCAAGCCACGGGAGGAGCCAGAAACTAGCAATAAGAGGTCCGGCAATACAACCCACAATATTGACCGCGTATGCGGTGCCAGCCCGGTCGGGATCGCCTGACGACCACGAATCTACTAACAAGGGCGTGAGATAACCTGCTAATGCGCAGAAGAGTGCAATGCCAAGCAGGCGCAAGCAGCCGGACCCAACGCCCTGTCCCAGGTGCAGAAGAGGATCAGCCGCCACTACAGGGATCGCAGCGGACATCGCGAGCGCGCTCCATGTTGCAGCACTCTGGTCGGGATGGCGGGACTGTGCGTTTGAACGGTAGTCCTTGGACCCTATAAGAGTAGCCAGAAGGTACACCGCCAGGATTCCCGCGAAAGCATACACGAGATTTCCAAGGTAGGGGGTGAACTGGCGGATCCAGACGACCTCCATACCCATACTGACTAATCCGGTTGTAAACAAGAGAAACAGGAGGGTGTTTTTCGGAAGCCCATAGAGCCTCGGGCGCGTCGCTTCTCGAATAATCGGCTTCCCAGCCGGGGGCAATGAGACCACGAAGAAGCTCATCGTAAAGGCTGAAAGCGCCAGGATTACATTCAGGCCGCCAGCGACATAGAGCGTTCCTTTGAATCCGAGCAACTCAATTAGCACGAAAGCAGAAACGATGGTGCCAACGAGCCCGCCGAGGACGTTGGCAACGTATAAATAGCTGAACGAACGTTCTGAAGCGGGTCGGGAGGCTTGCCGAATAACTGCCATCAGCAAGGGAAATGTCGCTCCCATACAGGTACACCAGGGTACCAGCGTAATCGCAACCCATATGCCCGCTAAGAAGTAGTAGCGCGAGCTTTGCCATGCTCCAAAGTTACCCATATGTAGCAAAAGCAAACGTCCGAGCTTCAACTCGACGGGAACTGCCAGGGAAGAAATTGCCACCAACAACTCCGCAATTGAATAAAAACGGAGTGCCCGCCGCCCATCATCGGCAAGAACTCGACGCGCCAATATTCCCGCACCCCAAGAACCCAGACCCAGGCCGACCATGAACATCGAAATTACTATGGAAGCCAGCGCGGTGGTCACGCCAAAGCTTGCCATGGAGAGTCGTCCCCAAACCACCTCGTAAAGCAATGCGCAAAACCCGGAAATCACAAAAAAACCGAAAAAGATAGGTAATTGAGGTGTCGTGATATCAGGTTCGCACACGCTCGATTTGTTCGGCGGTTGCAGGACTGCCATCGTTGCTCTTCCTTTTTTAGTAGAAGCTTACTATTTGACTAATGACCTGACAAATGCAGGCTCAACCGTCCTGATCAAAAGGATGGTTTAGAAATGAATGCTCTCACATTGCCGGCCTTACCGGCTTCTTTTCGCGCGGGTCCGCGTCGGCGTCGGCGGCATGAAGATCGGACTGGCGGTCCATCCACTCGTCCATGCGGGAGCGCTTGAAGCGCCAGCGGTTGCCCAGCTTGAAGGCAGGCACAAAGCCCTCTGAGGCGTACTTGTAAAGCGTGTCAGAGGAGATGCCGAGATACTCCGAGGCTTGGCGAATGTCCATCACCTCGCGCAACTCAGAGACCAGCAGATTGGAGCGGACGGCGGCACTGCGCATGATTGTCACCCGACGGCAGAGCTTTCCTGCGAGACATTCCGGCATGGCTGCCGGTAATCTTGTATATAACGCGGTTTTAACCGACATTTCAAGGGTTTTCAGGAAGTTACAGGAAATTAACGGATTCCTGCGGTCCATGCTGGTTTGGACCGAGCCTTAATCGGCAGCCTGAGACCCAGTATCTTGGGCCTTCCGTAGTTCCGTCCCCCAAGGGTTGGGTTGTTGCAGCAGATGGTGCGCCAAGCTGAGTCAGGCCGACAGGAAGTGATTGGCGCACTGGCCGCGCCCTTTCGGCATCCGTGCTCGATTCTTCACCGCAGGAGCGCCGGCAAAATCACGGGCAAGCCCCTAGCTGCGCCTCTGTGTTTTACTGGTGCAGGGAGTTCGATGAAGAGCCTGACTACGCCGCTGACGCAATTAATGAGAGGGCTCACTCTTGCGGCTCTTGTTTGCGCCGCCCCATCGGCTATCGCGGCCCCCTGCACTGCACCGCCGGAGCTCGAAACCCAGCTTCAATCCCAACCCAACGCTGGCGGCTATCTTCGACTGGCTCATTGGTTCGATGAAAACCACCAGACGAATTGCGCGATCGAGGCTTTTCAGTCCGCGCTCAACATCAACCCTGCTTCAGTGGCTGCTCTGGACGGAATGGCCAAGGTGCTGATCGCGGCTGGGGATTACGAAGCCGTGGTGCGTCGCCTTCCCGCTGCCCCGCACGATCAGAACCTGATCCTAGATCTGGCCCTGGCTTACCGAAGAGCCGAGATGTTCGATGATGCAGCTCGGGTTCTGACTCAAGGGCTGAAGCTGTATCCAGCTTCCGACAGCTTGACCGATGCGCTGGTGACGCTATCCATCCACGTAAATCATTCTGAGGCAGCCACCGCTTTGGCAGAAAAGCTCGCGCGTCAAAAACCGCACGACCTGGAAGCGCAGCGTATCTACTTGCGGGCTTTGGTGAATGCTCAAAGAAATGACCAGGCAACGGCCCTCGGGCACAGACTGCTCGTCCTCGCACCGCATGATGCCGATTTTCTCTTTCTGAACGGAATGTTGGAACGCACGGCGGGCAGTTTTTCACTGGCCCGCAAACACCTTGAAGAATCCGTCGCTCTGAGCCCCAACTTCTATAACTCACGCTATAACCTGGGCGTCGTTCTGGCCCATCTTCAGGACCCCGCCGGAGCCGAAGAGCAACTCAAGAAGGCCCTCAAACTGGGCGCCACCGAACCGGAGGTTCACTTCGAGTTGTCCAAGGTTCTCAATTCGCTGGGAGAGGCCGAGGAGGCGCGAGAAGAACTCAAGGTCTACAAGAAGGGCTTGCAGGAGGAATCGGATCGCGCCGTGGCCGTGCTGAAATCAACGCAGGCCGAGGAGGCATCGAAGGCTGGAGACGAGCAGAAAGCTGCCGGCTTGTATCGCGAAGCCTGCGCGGCGCAACCTGGCAATGTTGGGCTTGCTTACCGGCTGGCGCTAGCCTTGAATGCGACGGGCGATATCGCCGGAGAACGCGCTACGCTGGAGCAGGCCGTCCAAACTGATCCGGAATTTTCCCTGGCACAATACCAGCTTGGCGCGCTGGAATTTCGCAACGGCGAGGTAGATGTTGCAGAACAGCAGTTCCGGCTGGCAGTCAAATCCACTCCGAGCTTCGTTCAGGCATGGGTGGCCCTGGCCGCCTGCCTTGCCGTCGAGTATAGAGTGGAGGAGGCGCAGGAGGCCGTAGCCCAAGCCCTCCGTTTGGAACCGAACAATGCCAGCGCTTTATCGCTCAGCAAAAAACTGCCTGCCGCACACCAACATCAATAAAGCGAACAGACTCACGCGTTCGGAAGGGTGCTCTCTGCGATGAAGAACAAGATTACTGCCCCCTGGACGCGCCGCCGGCTGCTGAGAACCATCCCTGCCGCTCTCACTCCTGTGTTGCTTCCAGGCAATCTCCGCGCTGTGCTCCCAATCGCAAAGCCCACTCCTCCGTTTTCCCGCTTTGTCGATGTGGCGCAAGCCGCCGGCCTTGCTGCCACCATGATTTACGGCGAGCCCGACAGCTTCACTTACATCGTCGAATCGATGGCCACCGGCTGCGCCTTCTTCGATTACGACAATGACGGCTGGATGGACATCTTTATACCTGGCGGCCGCCGCCTGAAGAACACGCCCCCCGAAGCCGGCAACCACCTCTACAAAAACAATCGAGACGGCACCTTCACCGATGTAACCGCCAAGGCCGGCCTGCTGGGCAGCGGATGGGCGCAGGGTGTCTGCGTGAGCGACTACAACAACGACGGCTTCGAGGATCTTTTCCTCACTTATTACGGGCAAAATATTCTTTATCGCAACAACGGCGATGGGACCTTTACCGATGTAACCGCCAAAGCAGGGTTGCTTTTCCCCACCAACCGCTACAGCACCGGCTGCACTTTTGTGGATTACAACCGCGACGGCCTGCTTGATCTGTTTGTCTCCAACTATCTCGAAATCGATCTGGCCACCGCGCCCAAGCCTTCCATGGCTGTACCCAACTGCAACTTCCAGGGCGTGCCGACGATGTGCGGCCCGGAAGGGTTGCCCAAGGCGCGGCACTATCTTTATCGCAACAATGGCGACGGCACCTTCACCGATGTTTCTCAAGAGTCGGGCGTGGCCGGGCTGCGTGGCTCATATGGACTGACCGCTCTCAGCATCGATGCCGACGAAGACGGCTGGCCGGATATCTTCGTGGCCTGCGATTCAACGCCCTCTTTTCTGCTGATGAACAACCACGACGGCACCTTTCGCGAGGAAGCTCTCTACCGCGGCCTGGCTCTCAGCGGTGAGGGCCGCGAGATGGGCGGCATGGGCGCCTGCGTGGGAGACTACAACCTTGACGGCCACACCGACCTGCTCAAGACCCACTATTACAATCAGGCCACCGGACTTTACCGCAACGACGGCAAGGGAAATTTTGAAGATGTGACCATTGAGGCAGGCCTCAACAGGGAGACCCGGTTCGTCTGCTTCGGCGCAGGGATGGTGGACTTCGACAACGACGGCTACCCCGATATTCTGGTCACCACCGGCACCGTCTACCCGGAAGCTGCCCGCATATCGCCCAGATATCCGGCGCGCAGTCCTCGCATCCTTTTTCGCAATCAGGGCAACGGTACTTTTGTCGAGATGGGCGCGGAGGCAGGACCGGGAATTACCGCGACTCACATGGGCCGCGGCGCCGCCTTTGGCGACTTTGACAACGACGGCGATATGGATGTGCTCATCATGAATGTGAACGAGCCGCCCTCGCTACTGCGCAACGACGCACCGGCTGACAACCACTGGATCAAGATTCGACTGGAAGGCACAAAGAGCAATCGAAGCGCCATCGGCTCCCGCGTTTTGGCGCGCTACGGCGGCAAAGTGCAGGTGCAGGAAGTGTTGAGCGGGACCAGCTATATCTCTTCCAACGATCCGCGCCTCCACTTCGGTCTGGGCGCGGCGACCACCGCTGATATTGAAATTCATTGGCCGTTGGGTCTGGTTGAAAAGTATCCCGGTCTTGCCGCTGGCCAATTGGTCACCATCCGCGAAGGCCAGGGCATCGTGAAAGGCCGTCCCTTCCGCTAGAGAATTCTCCCACTATGGAGCCTCTCTCTAATTCTGCTCGTCGCTCCGGTGCAGCGTAGGTTTCTCGTCGCCGCTGGAGCTATTAGCCGGATCGCCAGATTCCTTGCCGGCTTTGCGCAACGACGGTTTGTTGCTGTTCCTCGCGTCGGTGAGCCGCCGCTTGCTTTCAATGCGCTCGAGCCTCGCCTTCACGTCGTCAAACTCCGAAGTGTTCACCGTGTACTCATCCCTGGGCGGAAGAATGTGGGCAATCTCTTCCTGCGTGCGAAGAATGCGGTCGGGAGTCTGCGGATGGTCTGAGAAGGCCTTGGCGACCGCGCCGGGCTTGCGTTTTTCCAGCGCCTGAATTTTTTCGAAGAATGTAATGAAGGCCTGCGGATCATAGCCGGCCCGATACATGTATTGCACGCCCAGGTAATCAGCCTGCGCCTCGAACTCGCGCGAAAACTTCATAAAGGCGACCGGCACGCTCAGCGCTGCAGCTTCATACACTCCGTAACCCGTCCAGCCGCCGATCAGTATCAGTGGAACCGCGCCGAACTGCGCATAGCTCATGCGGGTCATCTGCCGCACCGCGTGATGAGCGCAAACGTGCGCGGTCTCATGGGCCATCACAGCTGCCAGTTCTGCCTCTTCGTCGGCGTTCACAATCAAGCCGGAGTTGACAAAGAAGAATCCACCCGGCAGCGCAAATGCGTTGATCTCGTCGGAATCGATCACCTTGATGGTGAATGGCACCTTGCAATCGGAGTTCCTCACGATGTTCTGGCCGATGCGGTTAACGTATTCGGTCACTACCGGATCGGTGATGAACCTGGTACTTTTCTCGATCTCGGTGGCATACATCCTGCCCATCTTGATCTCGGTATCATTCGAGTACCAGTTGCTCCACCCGCGGTTGCCGATGTCGCGATCCCCAACGGCGTTCACGTCGTCGATGGAGCCCGTTTTCACGCCAGCCCACTGGCTGCCCGGCTCAATCACTTTGTCGGGGTTGACGTTGACGACGGGGACCTTGCCACTGGCCGGCGTAATGCCGGGCGCAGTTTTAGTAGAACTGGTCGCGGAAGGCGCAGCAGCGGGTATATCGCCTCCCACCGGCGTCGTTCCCGGAGCCGGCTCAGCCGTGGGAGCATTCGGTGGAGGGGTGTTCGCCGGAATGGTGCCCGAAGAAGACTGCGCCAAGACCGTCACGGCCAGCACCAGCCCTGCGAGTACCGTTGTCTTGCAAGCTCTGCCAACAGTGTTCATGGCCTCACCTCCTGCACAAATCTATTCTCGCAGCTTAGGATCACGGCAAACTGGACCACTTCGCCGCATCGTTGGACGCCATCGTCTGCCCGTTCGGCACCACAGGAATCAGCTTTTCAGGCTTATCTCCGGTTCCCTGCCCCAAGCGTGTGTCCAAGCTAAAGGATAGATTAGACTTCGGCGTTTCCACCGCTGGGCACAAGATGCCCTCGGCAGCAATTCTTACTGGATGAGCAAAATTGAACAGACAATTGCAGTAGGGCCCCGCAAAATTGGCCGCAATAGATTACTTTCAGCGCCGGGATCTGCGATATGTGTATTTATTGGAGAAGACGAGCTTGCTGGGATTCCCCCTCCGGTGTTCAACGGTGTGTTTTTGCATCTAAGGAGACTAACCCATGCGGTTACAAAGGCTTTGGTTTTTGATTCTGCTTCTTCTGACACGCCTGGCTTATGCCGACTCTGTCTCGCTCGGATCCGCGGCCAATTTTGGGGTCCTCGGCGGCACTGCGGTAAGCAATACCGGCCCGTCAACCATCAACGGAGATCTGGGACTCTATCCAGGAACATCGATCACTAACACTGCGAACATCACGATCAACGGGGTCACGTATCCCGGGAACACGACCGTTCCTAACAACGCGGGCTCGGCAACGGCTCAGGCCGATGCGCTCGCTGCATACAATGCCGCTGCAGTCTTGACGGCCACGCAGAACCTGACAGGTGACGACCTTGGCGGGCTGACATTGACGCCTGGGGTCTACTCCTTTTCTTCCGCTGCTGGGTTGGCGACAGGGGATACGCTTACCCTCAATTTCGAGGACCTGAACAATGCCGCAATTGTATTCCAGATAGGCAGCGCACTGATAACGGGAAGCGGTTCGAGCGTCATCATTGAGAACCCCGGCTCAAATGATGAAGTGATTTGGCAGGTCGGCAGCTCCGCGACCCTGGGTACGACCACGGCATTTGATGGAAATATCATTGCAGACCAAAGCATCACTCTGGACACCGGTGCAACCATCGGCTGCGGCAGCGCCTTAGCTCTGAATGGCGCAGTGACGCTGGATGGTAATACGATCACCATCGGCTGCAACGGCGTCTCCGAGTCTACCCCCCCGCCAACCAGCCCCATTCCAGAGCCTGGGAGCATGACCCTGCTCGCCACGGGGTTGATCGCCCTAGCTGGATTGGTGCGGCGCCAGTTGCACAGATAGACCCTTCCCCCTGGCATGGCCGGATCTCCCGATCCGGCCATGTATTCTTCGCTTGAATTGGTAAACCTCTGAAGATCCAGCTTGAGGCGTCTATCTGCGCGTTTCCCTTGGTGTCCGCGCCGCTCTGCATTAAAGTGGTAAGCACAGAGCAACGAGGGGGATACACCTTGCGCCGAATCATTTTGGGGATCGCAGCCATCGCGGTAAGCGGAGTGATGCAACTGGCCGCCCAGCAAGCGCCCTCCCGTCAATCCCCCGTTCAGCCGAGCCCGCACCCCCTCAAACACGCTCTTTCCGCTCAAGCTCCAAGTGCACCCGAGGCAATCATCGACGCCACCGAATTGGGTTCCCCGCTGCTGCTCGATAAGGGCTGGCGGATTGGCATCATGTCCAATCCAGCTGCGGCAAACCCTGAGTTCGACGACTCCGGATGGGCCACTCGTGACGCACAGGCCTCCTTCGCTGAAGTGCCCGATGTCGGGCAATCCACAGGGACCCCTGCTGGCGCGTCAGTAAAGTCGCGCGAGCCTTACGCCTGGTATCGGCTCCATCTGAAGCTCGCGCCACACCACGGACCGCTCGCCCTGCTCATCGAATTGCCGGTCTCCCAGAACGCGACCATTAGCTCCCAGACCTTCGATCTGGACGTCTTTGCCAATGGCCACCATGTTCGTCCGGAGGGTCCGCACGGAGACGAGCCAGCGCGCTATCAGCAAATCTCCCGCATCTACAACCTCAACCTGCCGCCATCTGAAACCTCTCTCGTTCTGGTTGTGCGCAGCATATACATTCCCATGGGCTACGGAGCCTACACCACTTTTTTCGCCAGCCGGACTTTGCGCCTGGGCAACCGCGAAGACCTCATCCACTCTCTGGAACTTTGGTCCGTTCGCAATCTTTTCGAGCGCCTTCCGCGACTGATCACTGCCGTCCTGCTCGTGGCGCTGGCGCTCTTTTTGCTCGCCCTCTATTTCACGCAGAAAGGCCACGTCGAATACCTTTGGCTGGCTCTCCACGAGTTGTTCCTGGCGCCTATCTGGTTTGTCGAGCTGGCGGGCAGTTATGGCCGTCTTGACCAGCTCTGGTACATGGCCGCCATTGTGCAGTTGGGGCTGATCTCCCTCTATCTCTACTTCGAGTTCCTCATCGCTTTTCTCGCGTTGCGCCGCCGCTGGCATATTCTTCTCCTGCGCTTCTCGTCTCCCGCGCTGATTCTCGTGGCGCCCTCCCTGTTGCTGATAGGACTCAACCGCTACATCTGGATCTTGCTGGTCGCTGTCATCCTCCTCAGCTTTCTTTGGATTCTGGGCTGGCTCCTGTTTGTCCTCACCACTCTCATCAGAGCCACGCTCAAGCGCAATTTTGAAGCGGGCTTGCTGCTTCTTCCCCTGTTGTTGACCCTGGCAGGATGGATTGTGCCCATGGTTGCCGGCATCAACGATTGGGAAGGCCACGAAGTTCAAGCGCCACTCACGCTCTACGCCGGCCCCATTCCCATTCACCTTGCCTCTTTTGCAGATGTGGCCGGCATCCTTGCCATCGTGCTTATCATCTTTGTGCGGTTCCTGCGCGTGCAGCGCGAACAGGAGCATGCATCCAGCGAGCTTGCCGCTGCCCGCAGCGTGCAGGAGTTGATGATTCCCCAGGAGAAGCTCGCAACTCCCGGCTTTGAAGTGGACGCCGTCTACAACCCGGCCAATGAGGTCGGCGGCGACTTCTACCATGTGCAACCCGCGCCCGACGGCGGGCTGCTGGTAGTCATCGGCGATGTCGCCGGCAAAGGCTTGCAGGCGGCCATGAACGTCTCCATGCTCATGGGTGCGCTGCGCCGCACACCCGAACACAGCCCTGCCAAGATTCTCCAATCCCTCAATCGCGTTCTCGTTGGCAGCGACAGCTTCACCACATGTCAGGCAATCTGGTTTAGCACCGACGGCGCGCTGGTGCTCTCCAGCGCCGGCCATCTACCGCCTTATCTCAACAGCCAGGAGATCCCCCTGCACGGCTCTCTGCCCTTGGGCGTCCTCGCTGATGCGACGTATGAAGAAATCCGGCTTTACCTGCACCCCGGCGACCGGCTTTTGCTCATCTCGGATGGCGTGGTCGAAGCCCGCCAACCCTCCGGCGAGCTCTTCGGCTTCGACCGCGTTTACAACCTCAGCAACCAGTCCGCGTTCTACATCGCCGATGCCGCCAAGGAATTCGGCCAGGAAGACGACATCACCGTCCTCACCGTCCGCCGCCTTGCGGAAGCCGTGACGGCGTAGGAATCCTCGCGGTCGCTCGCGATTCTCGACCAGCCGTCAGCTAATCCCGTTCGCGAGCCAGATTGATCAAGGAAAAAAATTCCCCTCTCTATAAGGAAAGGGGATAGGAAGGCAAACATTGTTGAAGCTCGAAATGTGTTTCGCGAGGAATTACCAACGCTGAATGTATGGTTTTCAACACTTCGAAGGCATATTGCTAAAGAACCAGGCTGACGTTGCTCAAAAGAATGACCTGGAGGACTTCCTTGTCACCTTTGGCGTTAGTGGTTACGCCCTTGTGGTCGTGCTTCTGTTCCACAACCTTCGCTGGTACTGTGACAGGCTGTACGCCTTTCTTCGCCAGGGTGACCTGAGCGCTATCGCCAGTTCCTGTCCAAGTGACCTTGTAATCACCAGCAGGCAGCTGGGTCGATCCAACTTGCACGGCAGAGGGAAGGTTCACGGTTTGTGAGTTGGTTGCGGCAAGAGCGGGAATAGAAAGAATGGTGCAAGCCAATGCTAATCCGAAAAAACGCTTCATGTGTATCTCCTCAATTGCCCCGCCAATCCTGCCTAATACGCGAAGCATCTAAGGAAATTAGACCATCCACTTCGGAATTTGAAGCTTAAGAAAGATTAAGCGGCGAGGCTGCACTAAAGGGAATCGTAATACGTATTCGGAGGCCCGGTGACGCGTTTTCAGCCTCGATGCTTCCGCTGTGCAGTTGCACTGCCCGCTTGGCAATCGACAGTCCCAGCCCCGAGCCTCCGCCGATGGAGACGCGCGCTTCTTCCACGCGGAAGAATGGATCGAAGATGCGGCCCAGAGATTCCGTGGGAACTCCTGGTCCGTAATCCCGCACTTCGATCATCGCATTCTGCCTGTCTTCTGATAGAGTCAACCGAATCGTTGAATCCTGAGGCGAATAACGGACTCCGTTGCGCAGAACATTTTCAACAGCACGGCGCAGCAGTTCCCGATTGCCAGTGACCGGACGCGTCAGCGCGCCTTCCACAGCGATGGAACAGCCGTGAAAACCGGCTTCCAGGGAACAGTCCCGCACGACCTCGTCAACTATCTCCTGAAGCGGCACGGAAGCCCTACTCTGAGCTGCCGGGTCATCTTCGATGGAGGTCGTCTCGATGATTTCGGTCACCAGCGAGGTGATGCGATTAATGTCGAGTTCGATTCGGTCCAGGGCTGCCTTGCTGTCTTCCGATGTTCTGGCCAGCTTCACCGCAAACTTCAGGCGCGCCAGAGGCGAGCGGAGTTCGTGGGATATGTCCGCCAGCAGCCTCCGTTCGCTCACGATCAACCGTTCCAGCCTTTCGGCCATTTGATTGAAGGAGCGGCCCAACTGTCCAACTTCATCCTCTCGTCGGGTATGAACGCGTACAGAGAGATTGCCCTGGCCAAAGACGGCAATGATGGCGGCGATTTTTCGGATAGGCGATACGATCCCTATCCAGGCAAGCCAGCCGAGAATGCCTGTGGCGCCAAGAACGATGAAGTAGTAAGGCAGAAATGTCCAAATGCGCGTTCGTGGAACCTGACCCGTTGCCGCAAACCAGTACCTCCCATCCATTGACCGATGTGTGATGATCCATGATCTGTGTATTTGGATTCTGGACTTGTTTGCAGGCGCGGGAGGAAGAAGCTCAGACCTGTTCTGTCCGGAATAGAGATCTGCTCCGGATGCATTCAGCAGATAATGTTTGCCGCCGAAGGTGGAGTCCAGGCTGGCCAAGTACTCGTGCAATCCATTCTGGCCGCTTCCCTCGAAGGCACTTTGTGCGCTTCTCAGTTGGAGTTCGTCGAAGTCATCGAACATGGGGTTAAGAAACTTCATCTCGATTCGTTGGGAAACGAATTGAAAGGCCAGAAACGATAGGGAGAGAATGGCCGCCATCGCAAGCAGCACGCGGGCGTTCAGGGACCTGAAGGTGATTGCTCTAATTTTTTCCGGTAAGGACATAGCCAACCCCACGAATTGCACGAATCAGGCCTCGGCCGCCACGCAGCTTGGTGCGCAAATGGCTCACGTGGACATCAAGAAAGCGGTCATAAGGCGTAGCCTCGCGCTCAAACAACCGCGCCGTAATCTCCTCCCGTGAGACCACGCTGCCCTTGGAATGCATCAGTAGTTCCAGCAAGTCAAATTCCATCGAGGTCAGTTCCACCGGAGAGCCCGCGCTCCACACCTCGCGGGTGGTTCGATCAATGCGGATTTTGCCTGCCGTGAGCGACGATTCCGTCTGCTGCATGGCGATTGATGTGCGTCGCAGAACAGCCTGAATCCGCGCCATCAGTTCATCGGGGTCAAACGGCTTGGGAAGATAATCATCCGCGCCCATGTTCAGTCCAAGAATCCGGTCATCGCGATGAACGCGCGCGGTCAGCATAATCACGGGGAGGCTCTTCTTTCGGCGCAACTGCTGCAGCGCGGCAAACCCGTCTATCTCCGGAAGCATGACATCCAAAATTAGTAGGTCGTAGCTGCCATGGAGCGCGCTCGCAAGCCCTTCGCGGCCATTGTGAGCGGTATCCAGGTAATGACCTGCCGCGACGAAGAACTCCTTCATCATCGCGCACAGCTCGACATCGTCATCTACCAGCAACAGCGACAACGGCTTCTCACCAGTTACCATTGCAACGGTCTCAGCCCTTCCAAGTTTGCCAGTTCAAATTGTCGCATGGTTCTAATCAAATAAGGTGCGCGCTAACAATTCTTAAGATTTCACGGGAGTGAGAATTTCAGCCCAAACAAAAACGCCCCACCCAAAAAGGATGAGGCGCTCTGCTTATCTTTCTGCGCCGACCATCGGGAGGCGCTTTTGCCTTTGCCGACTAACGGGAAGCCGTTGGCTCCACCACAGGTGGCTCAGTCGTAGTATTCCAGTCCGAGGTGAGTGATCAGGTCCGCGCCCATGATATGGCGCAGCGTGTTCTTCAATTTCATCGACTGGATGAACAAATCGTGCTCTGGATAGAGCCCCGGCGCCGATTGCGGCGACTTCAGATAGAAGCTCAGCCACTCTTGAATGCCGAGGGAGCGCAGCGACGGCGCGCGCTTCGCCAGGTCAAGAAAGAGCACCAGGTCGAGCGCAATCGGCGCGGCCAGAATCGAATCGCGACAGAGAAAATTCACCTTGATCTGCATCGGATAGCCCAGCCAGCCGAAGATGTCAATGTTGTCCCAGGCCTCTTTGTCATCGCCACGGGGCGGGTAATAGTTGATGCGAATCTTGTGGTAAAGGTTCTTGTACAGATCGGGATAAAGCTCCGGCTGAAAGATGTAATCCAGCGAGCCGAGCTTCGATTCTTCCTTTGTCTTAAATGACTGCGGATCGTCCAGCACTTCGCCGTCGCGATTGCCCAGAATGTTGGTCGAGAACCAGCCAGATACGCCCAGCATGCGCGCCTTGAGCGCCGGAGCCAGCACCGTCTTCATCAGAGTTTGGCCCGTCTTGAAGTCCTTGCCGCAGATCGGCGCGGCGTTACGCTTCGACAGCTCTACCATGGCCGGAAAGTCCACCGTCAGGCCCGGCGCTCCGTTGGCAAAGGGCACGCCCTCGGTGATAGCAGCGTAAGCATAAATCTGCGAGGGCGCAATGGCTATGTCGTTGTTATCGAGTCCCTTTTCAAAGGCTTCGATACTCTGGTGGACGGCCGTCGGCTCAATGAAGATCTCCGTCGAGGCGGCCCAGATTACCACCACTCTTTCCACAGTCTTCTTGAAGGCACGAATATCAGCCTTCACTTGCTCTACCAAATCGCGCTTGTTCTTGCCCTTCTTCACGTGCGTGCCGTTGAGGCGCTTCACGTAATACTGGTCGAAGACCGCCGGCAGCGGCTTGATCGTTTCCAGGTACGGCTTCAGCTGTGCCAGCGTCTTCTCATCCAGCACCTTGGCGTGCGCGGCGGCCTCGTAGACGTTGTCTTCGAAGATGTCCCAGCCGGTGAAGACAATGTCGTTCAGATCGGCCAGCGGCACAAAATCCTTGATCAGCGGCGAAGTATTGTCGGTCCGCTTACCCAGGCGAATCGTGCCCATCTGCGTCAACGACCCGATCGGTTTGGCCAGTCCCCGGCGAACAGCCTCGACTCCCGCGATCATCGTAGTGGAAACGGCGCCCAGCCCAACCACCATCACTCCTAATTTGCCTGTTGCCGGCGCAACTTTGCCTGCTGTCTTCTGGCTTCCTTGCTCTTCAGTTCCCATCGTTTCTCCTAACCTCATTTTTGTGCCTCGGAATTTCCGGGCCGATTCAACCTAACTTCAGATAACCGTAATGGCGCCTGCTTTACCGAACGCCCCTATTCTACTCGCGCACTACGCGGATTGAGCGCTTCTTGCACGCTTCACATGCGCCCACAAGAACCAGACAAACCCCGCCACAAGCACCAACTCCACGCCAAGATGAAAGCGGTGAAACATTGCATAAAAACGCGGATCTGTATGCCACGCCTCGCCCAGCCTCATGCCTGCATAAGCCAGCGCAAAGCACCACGGCCACGACCCCACAAAGGTGTAGATGTGAAAGCGCGTTTGCGACATCTTGGCAATTCCCGCTGGAAACGCGATGAAGGTGCGCACCACCGGCAGCAGCCGCGCCACCAGCACCGTAATCGAGCCGTACCGCGAGAAAAATTCCGTCATCCAATCCAGGTCGCGATGGCTCATCAGCACCCATCTGCCGTAACGCTCCACCAGCGGCCGCCCGCCCTTCGCGCCAATCCAATACGCAACCGCCGAGCCGAGATTGCAGCCCACTGCTCCGGCCGTGGCAACCCACACGAGGCCCATCCAGGAATCGCCGGCTCCAAACCGCCCCATAAAGATCAGATACCCGGCAAAAGGCAAAATAATCTCCGACGGCAGCGGAATGCATGCCGATTCGATTCCCATCAGCGCAACAATGCCGGCATAACCGCCGGCGTCGATAACATGGGTTACGAATTCAACCAGGTGGGCAATAATCTTTTCGCTCATTTGCGTACTCAGTATATAAGCCCATAGTCACGATTGATGAATCTCGGCCGCGAGACAGGTTGAAAAGAGAAATGCACACGTCTGCATATTCACTTTTCTACGATGTGGGACAAGCTGGGAAACCTCGGGGCAAGTCGAAGTATTGAAAGGCCGCGGCTTTAGCTGCGCCGTACAGCGAAACCAGGGACGGTGTATCCCGAAAACACGTTCTTCAAGTTGACGCAACCATAAGGGAGCGGCAGCCTTACACAGAACTGAACAAGACACGGTAACCATGGTTTCGCTCTAAATGCTGCATAATCAACTTGGGCTTCAGTGTCTGCGTGAGAACTAGAGAAAGCACTTGATTTTCCCAGTGGAGATGGGCGACAAGATAAGTATGTCGCGATTCAAGTCTTACAGTCCTGATCAGGCGTATTTGCTGCCGCCGAGCGTG
>JBEKSE010000009.1:0-109996 GCA_049517315.1 Occallatibacter sp.
CAACGCCCTTGCGCTTCGCTAACCCTTCACCTCCATCAGGTTGGGTAGAGGACTTTCACCTCCAAGATGTCATTCATGCACGGCGTACCGCAGAAAGGCCTCCGCTGATAGCGGAGGCCTTTCGCTTTCGAGCAAAAGCTATCGGCTTACTTCAATTCGCCGTTGTCGCCCATGGTGATGCCGCCCGGGCCCGCGTTCTTTTTCGCTTCGTTGGCCTTGCGCACACCCATCGCCTGGGTGCGCCACTTCTCCGCCTGAGCGAGGTCGTCCTTTTGGGCCGCCGCGTTACCCCAGTCCAGATCTGCCTTGCGCCGGTAGATAAGGTTCAGGTAAGCCATGGCGTCGTCGTAGTTGGGCCGGTTCGCGAGGGCCTGATTGAGATACTGCAAGCCTTCATCTACCAGCGCGGAGTTCTGCTCCTTGAGCGGATCCATGACCTTCTTGGGTGCCTTGGCATTCCCCTCGCCGTCATCATTCAGACCTGCCGGCGCCAGGGCCGCCAAGGCGTTCTGGTGAGCCAGCATCCAGTCAATCACGCCAACCGTGTATGCAGCTTCGGGATCTTTTGGATCCTCCTGAAGCACTTTCTTCTGCCACGTCTTGGCCAGGTCCAGCTTCTTGACCTGAAACTCGATGCCCGCAATCTGTTTCATGCTGTTCACATCGTGCGGGTCTTTGGCCAGAACATCATTGAAGATATCTATGGCCTGCTGCGCGGTGTTCAGATTATCCGGAGTATCCAGTCCGGCCACTACGTTCTGGGCCAGGGCGGTGGCCAGGTAGCTCTTCGCCATAGGCAAGCTGGGATCAAGCTGCGTGGCTCTCTGGAAGTGCTCAATCGCCTCTTCATAATGAGCGCCCTTATACGCATCCACTCCCTTGTTTAACTGGTCACGGGCGGCGAGGCGGTCGCACCCGCTCATGGAAAGCGCCATGCCGGCCAAGGCTACCGCCAGCGCCGTAAATCGTGCGGGTCCATTCATGTTCGTTCCTTCTCCTTCAGGCAGGGCCTATCAGGTCACGCGCCTGGAATCTCAATTGCTGCTGGCCGCGGGCGGGAGGAGCCGAGACCAGGATGGAAAAATTGTACTCCTGTTTTCCGCCCGGATGAACCGCCTCCAGACGGGGCTGGCAGCCCTGGGGTTTGCCGGGGGTCCCAATCCTCCCCGGCGCCCACAGTTGACCAACCTGAACTCCATGTGCCCGTGGCCTCTACATTCGCTCGTCCAGCCAGCCTAGGCCAGCAGCGAGAGCTTGTGCACACATCCCCTTTCAGGGAAGTGGCCGCGGAAGAGCCTGCTACTGACCCGCCATTATCTTGGGGGTCATCAAACCGATGTGATCCACGTTGGCGGAGCGGCCAATATCGATGACCTCTGCGACATAGTGAAAATCGATATCGTCATCGCCCTTGACGAACATGACACGCTCGGCGCGGTTGGCGTAGATCTCGGTCAGGCGGGCGAGCAGCTCTTTCTGTGCCGCCGGGCCTCCGGCGCCATTGTAAACGTCGGTCTCGTTGATCTTGTACGACGGCAACCTGCCCGCCTGATGCAGAACCTGCACCACAATCGTGCGGTCGGTTGGGTTCTGCTGCTTCTCGGGTTTCTTGGGTGGCTGGGGCACCAGCGCATCCAGACCCTTGGGCGTTACCGGCACGATGACCATGAAGATGATCAAAAGCACCAGAAGAATGTCGATCATCGGCGTCATGTTGATGTCAGACGAGTAGCCGCCCCCGCCTCCAGTTGTCATTGACATGGCTTAAAACTCCTCGTTTACTCGAAATCGTTAAGGGGACTGCGCAAGAAAAACTACGCGCCGCCCTGGCCGGCCTCACGCTTCTGCGTGAGCAAGCCAACATCATCCACACCGGCTGTGCGCACGGCATCAATGGCGTCTTCCACAGCGCGGTACTGAGCGCGGGCATCGGCGCGAATGAAGATTGTCTTGCCGGGCTTATTAGCCAGCGCTGCGCTGACCTGATTGCCAAGCTCACTGACAGATGTCTTGTTTTGTCCCATGAACACCCCTCCGTCGCGAGTGACGGCCACAACAATGGCGTCATCCTTGTCGGCGTCCGGCATGGAGGTGGCGTTATCCACCTTGGCCATGTCGATCTGCACCTTGTTCTGGAGCATGGGGGTGATGACCATGAAGATAATCAGCAGCACCAGCATCACGTCAACCATTGGTGTGACATTGATATTGGAACTGACCTTACTGCCTTCGTTGCGAACCGCGATTCCCATTTTTTGGGCTCCGTTGCCACTGAATTTGTTTGCTCCGGTTGGCTTCCGGCATTGCCTTACGAACCGCCTGGCGGGGCGCGGCTAAAACCGGCGGGCAGGAGAGAGTGCTGGCTCTCCCGCCCTCCGCAGATTCCGCTCTCGCCGACTCACGCTTCGCTTAGCGCTTGTGGCTCTGCTTGATGAAATAGTCGATCAGTTCGCTGGAGGAGTTGTCCATCTCCACATCGAAAGCTTCGACACGTCCGGTGAAATAGTTGAAGGCCATAACAGCCGGGATGGCCACGAACAGGCCGGCGGCGGTGGTGACCAGGGCTTCCGAGATGCCACCGGCAACCGCGCCGATACCCGAGGTCTTCTGGGTGGCGATCTGCTGGAAGGCGTTCAGAATGCCGATGACGGTGCCGAGCAAGCCGACGAACGGAGCCGTAGCGCCGATGGTGGCCAGAACAGCAAGGCCCCTCTTCAGCTTGGCGTGAACGATGGCTTCGGCACGCTCAAGAGCGCGGCCCGAACTCGCGATGCTATCCTCTGTCGGCGCGCCGCCGGAGGAGCGAAACTCCTGCAGGCCTGCCGTCACAACCTCGGCGAGATGGGACTTCTTGTTGCGATCGGCGATCTTGATCGCCTCTTCAAGCTTGCTGTCCTTCAGAGCGCCGGCAACCTTGGGCGCAAATTCGCGCGACTGCTTGCGTGCTGCAGAGAAGTACAGGTAACGGTCGATCATCACGGCCAAAGACCAGATTGACTCGACGAAGAGAATGCAGGCGATTATCTTCGCCAGAATCCCCATGTGTTGCCACAGCCCCATGAGGCTGAAGTTGACAGTCTGCTCTTCATCAAAGATGAAAGCCAGATTGGCGGCCGTATGCGAAGCAATGTGTGTGAGCTGAGCGAGAATCACTGAATCGTTCCTCCTAAGGAGTTTTCTTGTGGACTGCGACTGCCTTGCGGTTGCTGTGAATGCGTCTCTTTTCGGATTCGCACCCAGGTCAAAAGCGAGACTCTTTCTCAATAATGGCGGAAAGAGCCAAAAACGTTCCTCATCCGCCCAGCGAGAAGATCACGTTTACCGTAGTCTCCACTTCCACTGGTTCGTTATTGAGCAGGTATGGCCTGTACCGCCAGGACTTGACGGCCTGCATGGCGGCCTGTTGCAACATGGCCGGACCGCTGACAACGCGCAGGTTTTCGATAGACCCGGTCTTGGAGATGGTAGCCTGCAGGACCACCGTGCCAGATACGCGAGCGGCCTTGGCGATAGGCGGATAGACAGGCGTTGTCTTCAGCAGCAACATGCCTTGCATGACACCGCTGGAGATGCTGAGTTTCTTCACCACGGCGGCGGCCACTTTGGGACCGGTGTCGCCGAAGAGTCCGCCCATGGTTCCGCCCGAGCTGCCGAAGTCTGATCCGGCTACGCCAAACGAAGCCACCGGCGCTTCCTTCTCGGCAACCATCTTGATATCGTGTGGAATGCGGGTGGGCGCCGTGAGCTGATTATTCATCATCTCCGTCTGCACATGGACCACATGTACTTCCGGTGGCGGCGGCGGAGGCGGCGGTGGCGGCGGCGGCGGCGGGGCGACCAAGGCCATTTGCATGGCCGCCTTGGGTAGCGCCTCGGGATAGATCAGCGGAATGAGGATCACAAGAACCAGAAGGGAACCTTCGATAATGCTCGTAATGAGCATCCAAGGTCCGCTCTTGCTCTTGATCCTGCCTCCGGATTCAAACGTGGAATCTTCAAACATGGCCAGCCTCGAATCGGGTGTTTGCTTACCTTTATTTAGACACCGGGGATAGCTAAAATGTTCCCGGCATCAAAACCTTACCACAAATGCGCTATTCTCCTCGAAAAGAACTGCGCGGGACCTCAGAAACGTATGGAAAAACCGGCAAAATTGCGCCCCTAGACCTTGAATCGCTTGCCGGCCGGAAGGGCGACTTCCTTGCCCTGTCTTGAGCGCCATTCCTGCCATGCCACCAGCATCGGAGCGGCCACGGCAATCGATGAATACGTCCCGATCAGGATACCGACAACCAGCGCGAATGAGAACCCGCGCAACACTTGGCCGCCGAAGATATACAACGACAAAACGGTCAGGAAGGTCAACCCCGAAGTGAGCACGGTTCGGCTCAGGGTCTGGTTGATGCTCCGATTGACCACTTCGGGCAGCGACTCGCGCCGGCTCAAGTGCAGATTCTCGCGGATGCGGTCAAAGACCACGATGGTGTCGTTCATCGAGTAGCCAACCAGCGTCAGGATGGCCGCAATGACGGTCAGGCTTATCTCTTGGCTAGTAAGGGCAAATGCGCCCACTGTGATAAGCGTGTCGTGGAAGCAGGCCACCACCGCCGCTACGCCGTAGATCAACTGGAAACGGAACCAGAGATAGACCAGCATGCCCAGCATGGAGTAAAGCGTGGCCAATAAAGCTTGTTTTTCCAGTTGTTTACCGACTGTTGGACCCACAACCTGCACGTTGCGCACAGCAAAGGAGTTTTCACTATAGTGCGTCTGAAGCGCCTCAACGATCTGCTGGCGGCCAGCGTCGAGCGAACTCTCGTCGTGCTGTTCCGGCAGGCTGATGAGCACCTCGTTTCCGCTGGGGTCATCGACGGCCTTGATGGTCTGGATGGTCGCATCCTTGACGCCCGCCGCATCCATGGCTCGGCGGATACTGTTGATGTCCGGGGTCTTAGTGAATTGCGCCTGCACCTGCGTGCCGCCCTTGAAGTCCACGCCCAAGGGCACCGGGCTGCCAATGCGCTGCCAGTGCACACCCATCGAGATAATTCCGGCCACGCTGAAGATCATTGAAAAGGCGAGGAAGTACCACTTCTTGCCGAGCCAATCCACGCTTACGCTGCGAAAGAATTCCACTGATTCTCTCCCCTTCCTGGGGGCCGGAGCCCGCACGGGCTTCGGCATTCTTATGTTTTCCGCTGCCGCTTGGGCAGCCGCCGCACCAAAAAACTAAATGGATACCCTCTCGCCCGGCTTCAGCTTGTTCAGATGGGCGTCAAAGATAACTCGCGAGACAAAAACCGCCGTAAACAGATTGGCCAGCAGGCCGACAGTGAGGGTGGTTGCAAAGCCCTTGACCGGGCCCGTGCCAAACAGGAACAGGATGGCCGCAGAGACGATGGTTGTCACGTGCGTATCGACGATGGTGACCCAGGCGTGAGCAAAGCCCTGATCGACAGCCGCGGACGGCGCCTTGCCAGCCCGGACCTCTTCACGGATGCGCTCAAAGATCAGCACATTCGAGTCCACGCCCATGCCGATGGTCAGAATGACTCCGGCAATGCCGGGCAAGGTCAACGTGGCCGAGAAAGCGCCCATGAAGCCCAGGAGAACCACCAGGTTCAGAATCAGCGCCACGTCTGCGTTAATGCCCGAGCCGCGGTAATAGATGAGCATGAAAGCCATCACCACCAACATGCCCACGATGGCCGCCATCACGCCCTGGCGAATGGAGTCAGCACCCAGAGACGCACCCACAAAACGCTTCTCCATCTGCTGCAGCGAGGCCGGCAAAGCGCCTGTGCGCAAGAGCTTGGAGAGAGCCGCGACCTCATCCGCCGAAAAGCTGCCGGTAATTTCGCCCCGGTCGCGAATCGCACTCTGGATGTTGGCCACTTCACGGACACGATCGTTCATGACCACCGCCATGGGGTGGCCCACATTCTTGCTGGTGTAGTCGTAAAACTTGTCGCCGGCTTCGTTGGTCAGCGTGAACTGAACTTCTCTCTGGCCGGTATTTGAATTGACGCTAGGGTCGGCGGAGCGGAAGTCATTGCCAGCCACAACCGAGGCCCGCTGCAATACATAAACGCTCTCCACAGAGGAGCCGCCCTCCATCACGCCGGAGAAACTTTTTAGTTCCTGGTCTGCCGGAACGCTTCCGCCCAGACTGGCCAACGCTTCCTGCTCGTCCTTGTAGGGACCGCCGATTACGGCATGAATCTCCAGCCGATTGGTGCCCTGAATGATGGACTCGATCTGGCTCTCATTCTCTACGCCGGGCAGATCCACCAGAATCTGATTGTCGCCCAGGCCGTACTCCTGAATCTGCGGCTCGCTGACGCCCAGAGCGTCGACACGGTCGCGGATGGCCTCGATGGCCTGCGCATCTGTCTTCTTTTCGAGCGCCGTCTCGATCATTGGCTTCATCACGAGCGTGAAGCTCGAATCGGTGTCGCCGCTGGCCACGTCGTACTCGTTGCCGTACTTCGACTCGAGCAGCGCGCGCAGGTCGCTCACACTGGTAGGCGCCGTGCCCTCGATCTTGATGAGCGTCGGTTTGGCCGGATCCGGCTTGTAGATCTGCGAAAAACTCAGGTTGGCCGTTTTCAGATTCTCTCTGAGCAGCGCCACGGTGTTATCGGTTTCGGCGTTTACAGCTTCCAGCACCTTGACTTGCAGGATCAGGTGAGCGCCGCCCTTAAGATCCAGGCCCAGGTGAATGCGCTTGGTCATGGCTTCGCCCAGGTCTTTGCCGGAGAGCCCCGAAGGCACTCCGAAGATGCCATAGACACAAATCGCCAGGACAGCAACAATCAGGGCAATCTTACTGTTGAGATTTTTCTTCATCGTCCCGTTTCTCTATTTCGATGCAGTGAACACAGTTCACTGTCCACTGTTCACTGTCCACTGTCGGTAGTCACCGAGGCAATGGCGCTCTTGACCACTTCCAGCTTGACGCCGTCCGGCGCCACGCGAATCACGATTCCATCGTCCTTGATGGAAACGATGATGCCGCGAATACCGCCCGCTGTTGTAATCCGGTCGCCTGTTTTGATTCCGGCCAGCATTTGCTGCCACTGCTTTTGCCGCTTCTGCTGCGGACGGATCATCACCAGGTACAACACCGGAATGATCAGCAGGATGGGAAGCATCCCAAAGGCGCCTCCGCCTCCGGCAGCCTGCAGGAACATCAACAAAGCAAAACTTGTTGCCACGCTCATCCCCAATCCCATTCTTGCCAGCCCCTGGACCGCACAAAACCGCGACGCCCTTCAGGGCGCAGGCACACCCAGACATTTGCCGGAAGCCCGCGAAAAAGTTTGTCTCCGGGAACGATCCAGACTGGTTCGGGCCAGCAACTGATTCAAGCCCAAACGCGCGGAGTTTGGGCACGGTTGTCGCTCGCCATGGTCTCTTCCACTCCCACGACTGCGTACCTGCCTGCTACCCAACTGCCGTCTGCTTCCTGTTCGACACAGCATTCCTCTGGAAGCCCAAATCTGTGGCCGCGCCAATCCTCTCGCGCCCATTACGGCCGATTCCAAAAAGAGTGCCTTGATAGATAAGATACGCGGAGCCGGCTCTGTGTCAAGGTGAACCACATTCAGGGCCTGAACAGCCGGTAGCCAAACGCGCTTCTTCGGCCCTTATAGAACCCTTACAAATTGGAAACGCCATTCTTACCGCCCCGGATCTCTAGTAGAAGTAGTCCTGCTTCCCGCCGCAGTCTGGCTCGCCGATCTCCCGTCTGAAGGCGCTGAAGCAGCGAAAGGAAACGCTGCCATGACGGATTTTGATCTTCGCTACGTGTTCCTGGTTCCGCTCACTCTGGCCGAGGCTTTTCTGTTGTGGGCGCTCTGGCAGTTACAAAGAGAAATTCGCAAAGAAAGAAAGCGTCAACGACAAATTCCATCCAGCGTGGAGAGCGCGGTTCAGAGGCTCTTCTTCAAAGCCTCTTAAGCCTTCACTCTCTGGGCGTCCAAACAAGGGCCAGTTCACACTACTGAGGCGGCCGCCACCACAGAAGTGTGAACAGGCCTTGGTTTACTGTTTCGGCTTTGGTTCCGGCGCGACTGCGGGGTGTTCCGGCTCGTCGCCTGCGTCCTCCACCAGCACCGCCGAGCCGGGGACGATATCAAAACTTGCCTGTTCCTTGCCGGTAGGGCGGAATGTCACGCGCAGCGGCTCGCGCTGCCATTCGGCGGGACTGCATACGGTGTCGGGACGGCTCTCGGGGTTGAAAGCAGACAATTTCTTAGCCAGCACAGCTTTGCGTGCAGCCACCTGAGCCACCACGGCATAAAGGCTCTTGCCGCTGGGGGTTACGCCGCAATAAGCGCCGTAGTCGCGGAACCAGCTCACCTGGCTCACTCCAGGGTCGTAATCCGGCAATTTCAGGGCAATAACGTGGCCGGTCGCGCGGTCCACCAGCAGCCACGGACCGCGCTGCCAAACCCAATGGCTGGCCGCCGGGGCGGGTTTTTCGCCGGGCTTATCGGCGGGCTTCGCCATGTCACTCGGCAAGGCGTCGTTAAGCCGGAGCACGCGACGCACCACAAAGCTGCGGTCGGTCACGTCGTGGGCGTCGCCAGTGGTCCACTCCTTGAGAACGCCGTCCACCAGCAAAGCGCGGACTTTAAGCTCGTTCTCGGACGGGGCCGCGCCGGCCGGGTCGCCGGCCTTGGTGTAGGTCACCTTTTTGACGGCTCCCAGAACCACGCTGTGCGCCTTACGCGGAGCCGCTGAAGCCACCAAAGCGGCGACGAGAATTGCCGCCAGAACCAATGCCTCAAATCTTGCAGTCTTGCTCATGCAGCGTACTCCTTGCAATCGATCCGAATTGCCGCGTACGACCGATACGACTCATTTCTTGGCGTCTTTTATCACTTCTCGATAGCCTTTCAAATCATCCGTAAGGCTACTCACCAGATCCTCATCATATAAAACATTCTTTTTCGCCTTTTCATCATAAACGTCATAGTAATAATGAAAATCCGCAAAGACCCACTTCCCCTGAGATTTGGCCAATACGGGCATCACCTTTGCTTTCTCACCGCTTGCTTCGGATTCGCCATAAACATCCGCCTTGCACACACCATCCTTCACACGGACATTTTCGACCTCATAACGCGAACTAGGATCTTCCCCAGTAGGGAGATAGAAATCGTGCTCCTCCAAGTAGCCCCTTGCATCCTCGTTCGCCGTTGCTTCCGCAGCGCGGTCATCCGCGAAAAGCTTCTGCAATTTTGCGCTCAGCGCTCGCCCTTCGCTCATCCCTTCAATGGAACTAAATTCAACCGCCTTTTTACAATCTGCTGAGTCATGTGATCCTTTGCATAAGTCCGACCATTCGCGATGAAGGTACCAGTCATAGAACTTGTGCACGAATTCGTTGCAGGACTGTTCATCTTTACTTAAGACGCGTTGTGGCTCAACATGCGCTCCTGTTGCGTCTTGCTTAGCCGCGTTATTTTGGGAAGTCGACGGCGATTTCCGGCATGAAGTAAGCGCTGCTAACGCCACAACGACCACAATTGCAATCCACTTACCAATCCTCATCTTGATCGCTCCTAAATCTTCGCAGCCTCCACAGCTCGCGCCACGCGGAAGGCTGCGCTCTCGTTCATATGGCGGGCCAGCACCTGCATGCCCACTGGCAGTCCGGCATCGGTGGTGCCGCAGGGCACCGTGACGCCGCAGATACCCACCAAGCTCGCCGTCACGGTGAAGATGTCGGCCAGATACATGGCGAGCGGGTCGCCGGTCTTCTCGCCCAGCTTGAACGCCGGCGTGGGCGCGGTAGGGGTTACGATCGCGTCTACCTCGGCGAAGGCGCGCAGGAACTCCTCGGCCAGCAAACGCCGCACCTGTTGAGCTTTCAAATAGTAGGCGTCGTAGTAGCCCGCGCTCAGCGCATAAGTTCCCAGCAGGATGCGGCGCTTGACCTCTGCTCCAAATCCCTCATCGCGGGAGTGCCGGTACATGGCGGCCAGGCTCTCCGACGCGGGCGAGCGATAGCCGTAGCGCACGCCGTCAAAGCGGGCCAGGTTGGCGCTGGCCTCGGCGGTGGCGATCAGATAATAAGTTGGAACGGCATAGCGGGTGTGCGGCAGTGAGACCGGCTTCACAGTGCAGCCGGCGGCCTTCAACGCGGCAATGCCCCGCTCGATAGCCGCGCCCACTTCCGGGTCAAGCCCTTCGCCGAAGTACTCTGCCGGGATGCCGATGCGCAGGCCTGCGGCTGGCTTGTCGCTCTCGGCGGCATAGTCTGGCACAGGGGCCTCAGAACTGGTGGCGTCCTTGGAATCGTGGCCCGCAATGACGCCCAGCAGCGTGGCGGCGTCGCGCACGTTCGAGGCGAACGGCCCCACGCGATCCAGCGAAGAAGCAAAGGCGATGAGGCCATAGCGCGAGACACGGCCATAGGTGGGCAGCACGCCCACAACTCCGCAGAAACTGGCTGGCTGGCGAATGGAGCCGCCAGTGTCGGAGCCCAGCGTGGCCACGGCCAGATTGGCCGCGACAGCCGCCGCCGCGCCGCCGCTCGACCCGCCGGGAACGCGCTCCGTATCGACTGGATTCCGCACTGGTCCGTAGGCTGAATTTTCGTTAGACGAGCCCATCGCGAACTCGTCGCAATTCAGCTTGCCCAGCAGCACCGCGCCCGCCGCTTCGAGCCGCGAAACCACCGTGGCATCGTAGGGAGGCCGATAGCCTTCAAGAATCTTTGACCCCGCCGTAGCAGGAGCGCCCCGCATCACCAGCACATCCTTGATGCCTACCGGAATGCCGGCCAGTGCGGGCAGAGGATCGCCCTTGGCAGCAAGCGCATCCACGCTCCCGGCTTGAGCAAGCGCTCGCTCTTTGGTGAGGCTCAGGTAAGCGTTCAGCCGCGGATTTTTCTGCGCAATGCGCTCATAGTAGCCGGTGGCCAGATCTACGGCTTTGGCGCGGCCAGAGATAATTCCTTCGCGCAACTCGGCCAGAGTTTTCGGCTTTTCCACAAATGTTTCGGCTGGTTTAGCTTCGCTGGACAAGTGAATCATCCTCGTTTCATGGCTTGGTTTCAGGCTTCTCTTTGGCCCCGTTTGCGTCTCCGCCACATGAGCGGAGTCCGATCGAATGAGAAACTATCGCTCAATCACCTTGGGCACCTTGAAAAAGGCACCATCCGTCTCTGGAGCCTGGGGCATTACGGCGGCGCGATCAAGCGATGGACGGGGCGTGTCGGCGCGCAGAGTACCCTGACCCGACCCGTCGAGTGACAATTCGCTCACCTGGGCCAGCGGCTCCACGCCAGTCGTATCCAGCTCGTTCAACTCGGCCACATAATCGAGAATCGCGTTCAAATCGCGCAGCATGGCCGGCGTTTCCTCTGGCCCGAGTTCGAGGTTGGCCAACTCGGCCACCCGTTCCACTTCTTTAACGGTAACTTTGGCTGTCATTCGCTGCTCTTCCCCATTCGCGGCCCTCTGAACGGCCGGTTACGCGCGTTCCCGATGAAGGCTCGAAGATAAAGTATAGCGTTTATGGGCTTCGCTCCTGCACTCGTGCCCGCCCTCGAATGGGTTCAGTCCACGATGAGCGTTAAGGTGACCTGGTTCTGGACGCCGTTGGAAGTCGCCGTGACGACAACCGGAAAAGTTCCCGCCGCGGTAATTCCGGGACCAGAACCGGAGCCCGGAGCCGTTCCGCCCATGATGACGTTGGAGGATGTGCAACTGGTGACGCCGGCAGCCAGAATTGCCAGCAGCGCAACCAGCAGCAACGCACTGTGCCGGCGCTTGAGGGCAAACGGCGCGAGTATCAGCCCACAGGCCAGCGGAACAACAGGCCACGAGAGCGGGCGCGAGGAGTTGGCCGTAGTGTTGGTTAGTCCGGTGGCAATCTCCACCACTTCGCTGCCGCTTACGTTGGCGGGAATGCCTTCGCTGGTAGGGTTAAAGGTGCACGCCGAATATGGAGGCAGTCCACTGCACTGGAATGTGAAGACGCCCTCAGAGCCCAAAAGCGGAGTAATTATTAGTTTGTAGTCTGCGGTCTGACCGTTGGCGATGGTCTGGCTGGACGAGCCTGAGGGCGTCATCGCGAAGTCGAAGCCCATGCCCGAAAGGGGCACAAACTCACCCGTAGGCAGCGCGCTGCTCGCCACGATCAGGCTTCCGTTTTGCGGCCCGGGGGTGGTGGGCGCAAATTCAACCACAGCCGTGCAACTGGCCCCGGCGGCAAGCGTAGAGGAGCAGGTGGTGCTCACCAGCTTAAAGCCCGCCGTAACCGACAGAGCAAAGCTGTTCAAGCTGTTCACGCTGTCGGGATTGGTGAGCGTCACCGTAACTGGAGCGCTGGTGAGGCCCACCCCGATTTCAGAGCTTCCCGATTGGTTCGTAAAGTTGACGATGCTGGGCAGCGCCTCGACCGAGCCCGGCGTTCCGCCCGTTCCGCTGAGCGGCACGCTGGCCGAGGCCGTTAGCGATGGGGATGCGATGGTGAGCGTGCCTGTATAAGGTCCGTTAAGGGAGGGCGCGAAGTACACCCCCGTCGAGCAACTTGCCCCGGCCGCCAGGCTGGAGCCACAGCCGTTCCCGACAAGATAAAAGGGTGGCGTGGCCATGAGGGTAAGCGAGTTGGCTGCGGAGCCGCCGGTGTTGGTGATGTTCACCGGCTGAGATGGGCTTGACCCGCCCGGCAGAACGATGGGAAAGAGAACCTGCGACGGATTCACGTTGAGTCCCGCTGGAGTTTGCCCAGTGCCGCTGAGCAGGACTGGGACGGCCGCGACGCCTGCGGTTGAAGAAGAGACCACAAATGAGCCCGTCGCGCCGCCCGCCGCGGCTGGAGTGAAGACCACCCCCACGGAGCAACTATTCTGGCCTGTCACATTGCTTAGAGTCGCGCCGCAGGTCGAGGCTTCATACGAAAAACTGCTCGCCGAGTTCCCTGTAATTTGGAAGCCCACGTTAGCCAGCGGCGCCCCGCCGGTGTTGGATATAGTGACCGTCTGCGCCGAGCTGGGCTGGCCTACCGTCTGCCCCGAAAATGTCAGGCTGGCCGGATTAGCACCGAGCACCGGCGGGGCAAGGCCCGCGCCGCTGAGAGCCACCGTTTGCGCTTGCGTGCGCGTGATGTCAGAGATGGAAAGCGTGCCGCTCTGGGCCCCTGTCGTTGTCGGCGCAAACTGCACGCTGATGATGCAGCTGGAGTTTGCCGCAAGACTCGCTGTGCAGAAGTTCGTCTGCTGAAATTCTCCGCTTACAGAAATGGCGATAAAAGTCAGCGGAACGCTGCCGCTGTTCGTAAGCGTCACGGTCTGCTCTGTTGAAAGCTGCCCCGAATCTGTGCTGGGAAAAATCAATGTGGTGGCCGAGATGGTGTCAGTCGCCCCTCCTGTGCCGGTTCCGCCCGCTCCCAGCAGCGGAGTCATCCAGATACCGCGGCCGTAAGTAGCCGCGACGAGATTATGCACGCTTGACGATGCGGGAGCGGCGCTCAGTTCAACCACCGGAGAGTTCGGCAATCCGCTTCCCAGAGGCGCCCAGCAGCCGGAAGTAACTGTCGTGCAGGAGCCAATCTGAAGCGTGGCATATACTCCAGCATCGGTGGCCACGTAAACCGTGCCGGCACTCTGCGGGTCCACCACTATGCTGTTGGCTGGAGCCGCAGGCAGGTTGACCGTCAAGGCTGTCCAGCTTGCGCCGCCGTTGGTCGTACGGTAGACAGTCTGCACGTTTTCTTCTGGCGTCGGAAAGCCCGCGACCGTCACGTACACCGTTTGCCCGGTGGGGTCGTGCGAGTCGATGAAGATGCTCGATATGTCCATCCCGTAGTAGTTCATGGGATGGGTATCGTTGGTGACCGAGCCCAGCGCGGTAAGGTCCGCCGGCGTGGACCAAACTTGGGTGGCGGCGTTATAGGTCATGCTCAGAACGTGGCCGGCCAGCGACCTGTTTCCATTCGACGAGCCGTACATGCCCACATAAACCACTTCGCCGCCCGAGGGCAGCGACGTCGAAATAGGCAGCGCCATTGCCGCCATCGAACGAATGAGGGCGTTGCCCAAACAATCATTTTCTCCGGTGATGCCATCGAGGATCGGACCTATGGCGTTGGCCGCGCTCCAGCCCACGCCGTTGGCCGGCCCGCGCCATACCCGGCAAGTTGCAATCAGCAACTGCGCGCTGTCGAGCGGGTCCACCAGAAAGGACGCTGGCGAATAGGGCGGTTCCACGGCCATGCTCAGCCCATCCCTTACCACATCCGCCGCCGCAATCCCGCCAGGAGTCACAGGCGTGGTCGCGCCCGAGTCGGTTGCGTAATTGAGTACGGGGTTGATCGCGCCTGGAGTGCTTCCTGAAGGCGGCGTGCCCAGATAGATGGAGACTCCCGCCTGGTTGTTGACGTACCAGTTGGCGGTGTCGTTGGGGTCGATGGCTACCGGCCCGCCTTCGCCGCCCAAAATCTCCGGCCAGTCCCCCGTCGCACCCGTGGTGCTTTTGACGCCGGCAGTTCCGTTCGCTCCCAGCCCGGCCATCATCGTGTAGGGCGTCGCGCCCGACTGGACAAAGCTCTCAACCTCGGCCAGCGAACCCAGGCTCCCATTCAGATTTTGAAAGTGTGAGGCATCGGTCGGCGAACACACTGGCTCAGGGCTGGCGAGCGTGCTCTCGCTGATGCCATCGGTCGAGCGCCAAAGCCCGCTGTCGTTGCCCACAAAAATCTCCAGCGAATTCGCGCTGTTCCAGGCCAGAGCGTGCTGGTATTCGCCCACCTGAGCGCTCATGCAGGTGGTGGAGTTGGTTGTATTGCGCCACTTGCAGCCTTGCGCCACCGGGCACGTGCTCTCCCACAGGTCGTTGTCCCCGGCCAGCAGCAGCGTCTCCTGCCCAGATTGAACCGCTGCCAACGCCAGGTTGTAGTCGCCGTTGGCAATTGTCTTGTCGAGCGGGGGAGCAACCTCCAGAGCCGCCGTGTTCCATGGCTGGATGAAGGTCATCGTCTGGTTGGTGCAGGCGTTGCTGCTCACGTCGCACAGGTCCTGCCAGATTCCCTGGTCCAGGTTGTTAATGTCCACTGTCCAGGCAAATGTGTCGCCGGTCTGGGGATTGACCGCAAGAGTTCCGCGAAAGATGGGGCAGGTCGGCAACCCCGTGCCGCCAGGGTTCGTTGGGCACCATGCGCCGCTGAGGCTCGCGTTCGTGCCTGTGCTCGTGGCCACACCCGGCTGATTCGTCAGCCGCATCCATGTGATGCCGTCGGCGGACTGATAGTAGCCGTGATAGCGCACCGCCGCTATAAACAGTTTTCGCACCGGGTTCCACACCACCGAAGTCGCCGCATTTCCGTCGGGCAGGTCGAACACGTCGCCCGGTCCCTGCACATCCGCACCAGCTCCGTCCGTGATGGAGGCCAGCGACCAGGTGGCCCCGCCGTCCAGCGAGTAATACAGTCCCTCGTAGCTCGCGCCGGGCCAAACCGCATTCACCAGCGCGCCTTCATAAGCCTGCGAAACCGCGGCCACCACCAGTTGCTGGTTCACCGTGCTCCACGCAAAGCTCGCAAAACCCTCCCCAGCAAAGCTGTAGATACCATCCGCGGTATTGGGAATCAGAGTCCAGGTTGTGCCGCCGTCTGCGGAGCGCAGAATTCCCGCGCCGTAGTAAGAATCGAGCGCATCGTTGGGGTCACCCGTGCCGGCCAATATCACTCCCGTTCCGCCCGGTTGCACGCTAAGCGCGCCAATGCTGATGGAAGAGTCCTCGGTGCCACTCAGCGCCGACAAGTTATCGGTGAGCGGTATGAAACTGATGCCGGCAGGGCTGGATGTGTCGGCATTCTGCGACCGCCAAACCCCGCCGCCGGTGGTGCCCACGTAAAGTGTGTTGCCTGTCGCATCCGACGGGTCCAGGGCCAGCGCGGAGATACGCCCGGTAACCAAGCCAAAACTCTGCGACAGTATGGCTGTGGGGCCCAGCGGCTGCCAGGTTGCGGTTCCCGCCGCTTGAGCTTGTGCCTGTGCTCCGGCCGTTTCCGCGCGCCGGCCAATACGACCGGCTCCCGCCCAGGTTTGACTCCCGCCACTTGCCGCGTTTCGCTGCCAGCCGCGCCTGGCCAGAAACCGCCCCGCCTGAGCCACACGCGGAGGCAGATTTGCCCGCCGCGCAGCCACTGCCGCAGAGGTTTCCTGCTCACTTGCGGTTGTCTCTTGCGCATCGGCGACAGCCGCCACCAAGCCCGCCAGGAACAACCCAGCCAGCAATACTCCGACGTTGCGGTTCAACTCGAACCAAAAAGCGCCGCGTCCGCCCGCTGAACGTCCAAAGGCGCAGTTCTCCTCCCTGCCGCTGGCGGCAGCCTCACCATAAAACCTCTGAAAGACGCAAATGCTCACACGCTTCCTGGGTGCGATTCCGATATCCCCTCTCTGTTATCGGCTTCGTCCGAGGAGGACTTGATCGAAATTCATTGGATTACATCGTGTGAAACACGCAGCTGCTGGGATTGAAATTGTCTCGAATTATAGACCAGAAACGGGAACCGGTGCATTTGCAATCCTGGTTCACCGGGGTAGCGGCTCTCGTTCGCGATTGGCAAAGAAGGCCTCAAGCCGGATCACCTCGGCCTCATTCCTGCCCGCTGGTCTTTTTTTTAGGGCGGCCAAACGGCATTCGAATCCGCAGCACGCGCTCGCGGGCCCGCTCGTCCTCAAGGTTCCGCGTTCTGGCTTGCAGAAGATCGCCGAGCGCCACCATGCCGGCGATCTTTCCGCCGCTCCCCGGCTCAAGAACCGGAAAGCGCGTGAGGCCCGTCTCCGCCATGCGATTCACGACCACCCGCAAAGGCTCGTCCGTATAGGCCACCTGGGGCTTCTCTGTGGCAATCTCAGAAAGAGGAGTGGTCTGAGCCTTCTCTCCCATCTGCTCATGCCGCAGAATCAGCTCGCTGCGCGTTACCACTCCTACTAATTCGTTTTCGGCTCCGACAACCGGGAAAAGCTGCTGGCCCTTGGGCCGCTTGCTGGAGCGGATCAGGTGATACGCCTCCTCCAGCGTTTGATCGCCAGGCAGAACCACGACATTGGTTCGCATGACCTCTTTGACAAAGAGAATTTCCAGCGGATCGAGCGAGTACTCCCGGCTCAGGTGATAGCCGCGCCGCGAGATTTTTTCCGTCAGAATGGATCGCTTGAGCGTGAGAACCGTGAACATGTGCGCGATGAAGCAGGCTACCAGCAGCGGCAGAAGCATGTTGACGTCGTGCGTCAACTCCAGTGCAAAGACGATGCCGGTAAACGGCGAACGCATGGTGCCGCCGAGAATGGCGCCCATGCTGAGCAGAGGCCAGAAACCCGCGCCCAGATGCGGAAGAAAAATGGCCTCCAGGCCGCCCAGCGCAGCTCCCATCATCAACAAGGGAGCGAGCACGCCGCCGGAGGTGCCCGAGCCGAGCGAGATCATCCAGATGGCTGACTTGACCAACAACACTCCGGCAATGAGGGCCAGCGGAACTTCTCCTTGCAGAAGTCTGCCGATGGTTTCGTATCCCACGCCAAGCGCCTGCGGGAAGATGAGCCCGCCCAGGCCTACAAATACGCCGCCAATTGCTGGCCACCACATCCAGTGAATGGGCAACTTCTGAAAAAGATCTTCCGCGGCATAAACGCCGATGGTCAACAGCGCCGAGAGCGCTCCGGCGGCAAGACCGGCAACTATGCAGCCGCCAAGACCCCAAAGTCCGATGAAAGCCGGATGAGCCGGAACGGGAAAGAGCGGTCCCAGTCCCAGCAGAAAACGCCGGACCACGCAGGCCGTGGCGCTGGCCAATGCCACCGGAATGGCGCTGCGCGGCTTCCATTCGAAGAGCAGCAGTTCAACGCCAATGAGCACCGACGCCAGCGGCGCGGCAAAGGTGGCCGACATGCCGGCTGCCGCGCCCGCCACAAGCAAGGTTCGCCGCTCCACGCTGGTGAAGTGGAAAAACTGGCTCACCATCGAGCCGATGGCTCCGCCGGTCATGATGATCGGGCCTTCAGCTCCGAACGGGCCGCCGGAGCCAATTGAAATCGCGGCCGACAACGGCTTGAGAATCGCCAGCTTCGGATGCACTCGGCTGCCGCTCATCAAGATGGATTCGATGGCTTCAGGGATACCGTGGCCGCGAATGCGCTCCGAACCATAACGCGCCATCAATCCCACAATGAGCGAACCGACGACGGGAACCGCGACGGCATAGACGCCCAGATGATTTCCCGCCGGCGAAGCAAAGGAGGTGTCGAAGCGTTGATAGTAAAAAAGATTTGTAAAAAAGCCGATGAGTTTCAGCAGAAACCACGCGACCAGCGCGCCGACAACGCCGATGACCATGGCTATCAGCGAAATCGGAATGACTCTTGTGGTGGTGGTGAAATCGCCCAGCTCTTCAAGGCGCGGCCTGTTTTGTCGAGCAGCGCGAGCGGGACTCATAGCTTCGCCTCTACCAGCTTCCCCACGCGCGGCTGATGTAATCCGCCAGAGTCATCGAAATCAGCACCAGAAACATGAAGATGCCAGAGAAGACAGTGAGCTTGGTCAGCTTGGTGCTGTACTTTACGTGCATAAAAAACAGCACCACGAGTATGGCCTTGGTGGTGGCAATGGCCAGCGCGATAACGGGATTCCAGGGCCCGAGTTCGAGAAACGACGCCCATACGGTGAGCCCTGTGCCCAGCAGCAGCGCCAGAAGAATGACCACGTAAACCCCGGGGCCTACGATGTGATGTTCCTGCTCAGTGTGCTTCGTTTCCTCGCTCATGTCGCCAATCCTCTGTCCGCTGTTCACTGTCAACTGTCCACTGCTTTTATTGATGTCTGCTGATCAAATAAAGCAGAGCAAAAAGATAAATCCAGATAATGTCCACAAAGTGCCAGTAAAGGCCGAAGTTCTCCACAAATGTCACGTGGCCTGAGGTGTAAGCCCCCGCTCTGGCGCGATAGATCATGAATGCCAGAATCCCAATGCCGATAATCATGTGCAGAGCGTGCATTCCGGTCATCGCAAAGTAAAGCGAGAAATAAATTTCCGTGTGGCGCGCCATGTCTGGCATCAGCGCCTTGTCGTGGTATTCCTCGAAAACCTCCGGATCGGATTGAGGGTCGACAAACGATCGCAAACTGTAACGGAGGCCGGGGACGTGATGCTTCTCCCATTTCTCGTGATACTCAATGCTCTTGATGCCCAGGAAGCAGAGGCCCAAAACAAAGGTCAAGCTCAGGCAAAGAACCAGCCCGCGTCTGCGCCGCGTCTCCGCGCACCATACGCCCATGGCCATGGTGAAGCTGGAGGCGATCAGCACAACAGTGTTTAGCGTCCCCCAAATCACATTCAACTGGTGAGAGCCGGCAACAAAAGCCGGGTAATACCAGTTGCGATAAATGAGATAGGCGGCAAAGAGGCCACTGAAGAACATGACCTCAGTCAGCAAAAAGAGCCACATGGCGAAGTTTGTCGTGTCCGCCTGCTGCTCGACGGATTCAAAGTGATGGCGCAGATAAGACGGATGCTCCAGATGAGCGGAGCCAGAAGCGTTTGCGGATTCTTGAGCGCCGTGCGCAATCGCCGAGTTATCCGGCACTGGCCACCTCTTTCGCTTTCTGACTCTCCAGCCACTCGTAGTCGTAGGCTTCGTGGTCCATGATCGGCATCACCGCAAAGTTCTCAGTAAGTGGAGGCGATTGCGTCTGCCACTCCAGGCCCGTGGCTTGCCAGGGATTGTTGCCCGCAATAGCTCCGTACTTCAGCGACCAGATCAGATAAAGCACCGGCAGCAGGTAGCCAACGCCAAGAATGGTTGCACCCGCGGTTGAGAATACGTTCAGCACCTGGAACTCTGGCGGGTAAGATGCATAGCGCCGCGGCATGCCCAGCACGCCAAGAATGAACTGCGGGAAAAAAGTCAGGTTGAAGCCGATGAAAGTAACTACGGCTGCAAGCTGTGATATCTTCTCCGGATACATGCGGCCGGTAATCTTGGGCCACCAGAAATGAATGCCGGCCAGGAATGCCATTAACATTCCGCCCACCATGACAAAGTGGAAATGGGCCACAATGAAATATGTTTCAGTCAAGTGAATGTCGGTGCCCGAGGCGCCGAGAAATACTCCAGTCATGCCGCCGATGGTAAACAATCCCATAAAGCCGAAGGCATATAACATGGGTGTTTCAAAAGTAATCGACCCCTTGTAAAGGGTAAACGTCCAATTGAATATCTTGATGGCCGAGGGCACGGCAACCAGCATGGTCAGCAGCGAAAACACCAGTACGGCATAATTCGAGATGCCCATGATGAACATATGATGAGCCCAGACGAAGAAGCCGAAGACGGCGATGGCCACCGACGAAAACGCCACCGCGGTATAGCCGAAGATGCGCTTGCGGCTAAAAGTCGAAATAACCTCGTTGATCACTCCCATTCCTGGCAGAATCATGATGTAAACGGCGGGGTGGGAGTAGAACCAGAACAAATGTTGAAACAGCAGCGGATCACCGCCCTTGGCGGGATCGAATACGCCAATGCCGAAGGCGCGCTCCAGCATTACCAAAACGATGGCGATAGCGAGCACCGGCGTGCCCAGCACCATAAGAATGCTCGCCGCATAGTGCGCCCAGACAAAAAGCGGCAACCGGAACCAGGTCATGCCCGGCGCGCGCATCTTGTGGATGGTGACGATAAAGTTCAATCCGGTGAAGATGGAGCTGAATCCTGCGACGAAGATGGCAAATCCGGTGGTAATTACATTGGTGTTCACATAGTGGGTGGAGAGCGGCGTGGTGAAGGTCCAGCCCGTATCTACGCCGCCGGTCATCATGGCGTAAAGGGCCAGAATGCCGCCCGCCATGTAAAGGTACCAACTCAGCAGGTTGATCTTCGGCAGCGCCAGGTCCTTGGCCCCGATCATCATCGGGATAAAAAAGTTGCCCAGTGTGGCCGGCACCGACGGCACCAGGAAAAGGAAGATCATGATGATGCCGTGCATGGTGAACACTTTGTTATAGGTGTCAGTAGCCATCAGATCGGCCTGCGGGGTCAGCAACTCCAGGCGGATGAGGCCCGCCAATGCTCCTCCGATAAAGAAGAAAAACGTAATAGAGATCAGGTAAAGAACAGCAATCCGCTTGTGGTCACCGGTCAGCAGCCAGCTCATCAGGCCGTTCTCTTTGGAAATAAAGTTAGGCTGCGGAATCCTGGCCGTAGCCTGATCGGGAAGATCAACGATCGTGTTGTTATTGTTGTTCATGGCTTCACCGTACCTCTTGTAGCGGGCGCTTGCGCGGCCGGCGCCTTGCCCTCGCTTCCCGGCGGCAGGTCGGTTGTATTGGTTGTTTGCTGAACACGGTAGTCGGAGTCCAGATGCCTGATATATTCAACAAGCGCGATAACTCCCTCTTCGCTGACCTGTCCCTGGTAAGTGGGCATGATGGGCGCATAACCTTGAGTTATATGCTGCGATGGATTAAGAATCGACTCGCGCAAATATGCGTCATCGGCAATGACCGTGCCACCGGAGGAAAGCGGGAGCCTTGAACCGTAGACGTTGGCAAGTGAGGGTCCACGCGCGTCCGGCCGCGCGTTGTGGCAGGCGGCGCAACTCAAGCTTGCAAAAAGACGCTCGCCATTCTGCGCCAGTGAGTTACCGCTGGTGGAACTGGCCAGCCATTTCCTGTAATCTTCCGGCGTGAGCACCACCACATCTCCGATCATGCGCGAATGGTTTGTGCCGCAGTATTGCGTGCAAAAGAGGTGATAGGTGCCCGGCGTAGTGGCCTCAAACCAGACCGTCGTGTAGCGGCCGGGAATCGCCTCGCGCTTCACGCGAAATGCTGGAATCGAGAAGCTGTGAAACACATCCTCTGAAATCAGCGTCAACTGCACGGCGCGGCCCGTGGGCACATGCAGCGAGTTGATCTCATGCTGCCCCCCCGGATGCTCGGCCTTCCACATCCATTGCTTGCCTACCACGTAGATGTTCATGGCGTTGGCCGGAGGCGTGTAGACGCGGAAATAAATCAGCGCGCCCCATACAAACATCACCATAAACAGACCGAGCGGAATGATGGTCCATGTAGCTTCCAGAAGCGTGGAGCCTTCAATCTGCACGGCCACCGGATGGCGCTTCTTGCTGTATAGGATGGAAAAGCTGACGACCATTAGAACCACCGCCGTCAGCCCGATCAGGCTCACCAGAACCATGAAGAAAAAAAGCGCATCCATCTGAGGCGCAATCTTCGATGCCTCGGGCGGAAACAGCGCGAAGTTCGTCAACCACTTGACGAGAAACTGCCAGATTGTCGGACTAATATGGCTCATTCCGTTATCCGTTCACCTTCAGCTCTTTCCCTTGCGTCTGTTTGGGCGGTCGGTGCGCCTGGCGGTAATCTCTGCGAAACATCAGCGCCATGAATCCACCCAGCAGCAACAGCGTCATAAGTCCGCCCAGCTGCACCACCCGTGCCACGATCAGCGAGTGCCTGTTAGTCTCCGGATCGTAGTGATAGCAGTAAGTCAAAATGTTATCCACCGGCGAGCCGATGCGATTGGACGAAGCCTCGTTGAGCCCCAACAGCAAATCCTTAGGCGAGTACTCCACGCCCATGTAATACTGTGCCAGCTTGCCTTCGGGAGTCACAATCTGAATCGAGCTGGCGTGGGCAAATTGAGTGAGTTTGCCGTCGGGACCGGGAATCTTCACATAGCCGAAGCCAACTGCCTTGGTGAGCGCGTCGATATTAGGCTGCGTGCCGGTCATGAAATGCCAGCCATTTGCCGTCTCCGGATGGCCATAGCGCTTCAGGTAACTGCGCTTCTTGGCCGCGGCTAAATCCGTGCCTTCAGTCGGATCGATACTCACAACGATCACGTTGAAGTCCTTGCCGGGAACGAAGCTCACCATCTGCAAGGCGCTTGTCAGTCCGTTCAACTCCTCCGAACAAAGCATTGGGCACTGGTAATAGACCAGAGCCAGAATCGCAGGCCTCTTGCCGAAGTAACTGGATAACTGCACCATCTTGCCCTGATCGTCGGTAAAGGTCAGGCCAAACGGCAATTGCTGGTTCAATCGTTGCTCAATTCCCACGCCGTTCAGGATCGCCGGCGGCTTGTCGTTGACCGGCCCCACCGCTTTGTCACCGTAGCTGGAAACCTGGGCCGTCAGAGGCGGAGCAAGCAAAGCCGCGCACAGCGCCACGAACCCTGCCGCCCATCGTGCATCTCTCCGGATTGTGCCCTTGCCGTCCATCTTCCCTTCTTTCTCTACCTTGCCAAAAGTGCGCCAATAAATCTGAGCCGGCGCTATCTACTTCTGTTCTCCCGCTCGCGTCCCTTCAACGGCCTGCGCCTCGGCTTGATCCAACTCATAACCGGTCCGCGCAAATCCGCTGGTCAGCGGAAAAAGGACTTGCGGCTTCAGGTCTCCGGTCATCAGCGGCGCCTGCTCTATCGTTGGAGCAACAGGCAATCCTCGTTGGGCAATCAGATCCATGGCGCGCTCGATGGGAATTCTTACCTTGCCCTGCGATTGATCAACCCAACTGTAGCTGTTCAGTAGCAAGTCTTCGCGCGCGTGCAGGTCGGCTATATCCTGCGCGCCGTCATCGGTCTGCAAACGCGGTGTGGGATATTGCTGCATCAGCGTGGCGACCTTGTTCTGCAACTCGGGGCTGTTGGGCATATCGCCGAGTTGGCGAACATCCACCGTCTTCGCCCATTTGCTCGGAGGCCCGTCTTCTTTGGCCATGCGCGCGTCAAGCATCTTGCCGACCCCGTAAGCCATCGCCGCAGTCACAGCCGCGAAAATGCTCAGCGCGACCAGAAATACCAGGATGCCGGAGACGCGAACATCCGTCGCTTCGTAACCCTTCGATGCGTCAACCTCTTCCGGCTTGTTTCTTTCCGGCTCGTGAGGATTATGCGTGGACATGCTCAGGCTCCAATATCTCCGCAAGGTGTGGGTCGTTGGTCTGCACCAGAGGCCGCGTCTTCAACTGAGTGCAGAAGTAAGCTACCCAGAAAGCCACCATCGCTACCGGCACGGCTGCGTATTCCAAAATTCCCCAACTGAAATGAAGGTTGCGCGCCGCGTCCTTGAAGTTAGGCTCAATCAACCAGAACAAATCAAACGCGCGCGCAAAGACCATCCATTGGCACACTCGGACCAATCTTTTCTTGTTGCGCTTAAGGTCGCGCGAGAGCAGCATAGTGAACGGAATCAGCCAGTGAAAGATGAAGTCCAGCGTGATGATTACGCCCCAGTGGCCGCGTATGCGATCCAGATACCAGGGAATCTCTTCGGGCAAATTTCCTGACCAGATGATGAGAAACTGCCCAAAGGCCAGGTAGATGTTCAGCATTACAAACGCAAAAGTCAGCTTGCCCAGGTCATGCTGCTCGGTCTGGCGGAGGATGGTTTTGAAAGGCTCGGCCTTGGAGAGCGAAACGACCACAATGATAGAAAGCGCCAGCACGCCGTATGCCTGCCCAACCAGAAACAGTAATCCGTAGACCGATGAATACCACGTGGGATCAAGCGACATGACCCAGTAAATGACAGCTGCCGTCATGGTGATGGCGTAAACCACGATGCCGGGTCCGCTGATGTTTTCGAGTTTCTTGATCCATCTGGGCGTGGTATCAGTGGAAGCCGCATCCCGTTGAAGTCCCAGAGTATTGAGCCGCCATGCGTAGAAGGCCCAGATAGCGAAGCAGAGCACGCTGACCCAGGTGAACGTGATGGGGTTCAGCATGGGGCGTTTGAATTCGATGGCGTGTGCCTGGACTTCGTTGATCCATCCCGATTTCAGCGCGGCGCTTACGTCAGTGACCGCGGCCCACAGATAAAGTTTTTTGAGCGAGAGCGCGACAACGACCCAATAGACGAAGACCAGCGGCAGCGTGCGGCTCATCGCCTCCAGCGGCCGGCGCAGCAGCAGGCCCCACTTGCCGCCCGAGCAGTACTGCACCATCAGCAGAGCCAACCCGCCCACTGCAAAACCAAAGGTCAGCACCATGCCCAGCAGCCACGCGCGCAGCACATGATCGATCGACCCATCCGCGAAAGCCAGGCCGGCAGCGACGATCGAGAATATGCCTCCAATCGTCAGCGCGCGCTTCTGCCAGCCGTCGACAAAGGCCGGCGCGCCTAAATCGGCGGGGAGTGTTTTGGCGTGCGTCTCGTGAGCCATTCCGTCTGTCCTTACTTCACGGCCGCTTTGGCCGGTGTGCTGAGTGGAATCTTGATCGTCGGGTCAGCCGGATTGGCCGGAGCCATCGCCGGATAACCCTGTTTCACGTCGTGCGGATAAGCCTGAACAGCCGAAGAAGGTAGCGCCCACGGCTCGGCAAAACCCTCCGGCAAATGCTTCTCCTGCGCTATCTCCTTCAGGTTTCGCACTTGAACGCCCGTGGGAACATCCTCTGCCTTCGCCGCCTGGCTCAACTGCAATGCGCGGATATAAGCCGCCACCGCCCAGCGATCTTCCGGAGTTAGTTGAGCCGAGTAATCCGGCATAGCTCCATAACCGTGAGTCATCACATAAAAGTAGTGCGAGATGGGCTGCGAGAGCCGCACCTGGTCGTGTAGATTGGCGGCCGGCTTGTAGCCGCGCTCCACAATCTCACCCAGTCCGTTGCCCACCCGCGAGTGGCACGGAGTGCAATAAATGTTGAACCGCTCTTGCCCGCGCTTGAGCACGTCGCGCGTCACCGGGAAGGGCATCTCGTTCTTTTCTTCGCGGTAGCCGTTGGCGCCCTGAATCACGCCGGTATAGAAATAGCTGTCTTCATGCAGCTGGCCGCGGGCCACGGTGTTCACCACCTGCGAACGCGCGCCGCGATGGTCGGCAAAGAACTCAGAGCCACGCTGCGGAATGATCTTTGGCTGGTCCTGCATATCCTGGCGGCAGCCGGTCACCAGGAGCATTGCCGACATGCAAGCGCTAGCGGCAATGCGGCTAAACGAATTGAGGCGGCTAACTTGCATCAGTACTCCACCTCCACCACTGAGATCGGCTGAAAACCTTCCAGATACTTTTTCGCTTCCGCCAGATCGAATTTTGGATCGAGCGCTTCCAGGCACAGAAAGAACTTGTCAGTCGTCGCGCCGTCGCGAAAGTTAGGGGCGTTGAAAAGCGGATGATAGAGTGCCGGCAACCCATTCAGCGCTAACATGCCGAAGGCCGCCGACAAACCGGCAAACAAAATCGTCCACTCATAGGCGGGTACAATAAATGCCGGCCATGAGTAAGGTGGACGCCCGCCAATGTTCAACGGATAGGCCAGCACTGAAATCCAGACTTCAAGCCCAAACATCGCTGCACCGCCCATCATCCCGCCGATCAGAGTAAGAAGCGGCACCTTATTGCGATGAAAGCCGATAGCCTCTGCGGCCTCCTCCACTGGATATGGCGTGTAGCAGTCCAGCCGCCGCCAGCCGTCCTGACGCGCTTGCCGCGCGGCACGGATCAGGTCGCCCGGAGTATCGAATTCGGCCAGCAGGCCGTAGGTTCCTTCGCGTGGCGGCATCAGTCACCTGCCTTTGCTGTGGCCTTGGCCTTGATTTTGGCTGCCGGCAGCAACATGCGGACTTCGTTCATCGGAATCATGGGCAGCACGCGCACAAACAACAGGAACAGGAACGTGAACAATCCCAGCGTGCCCACAAAGGTCATGTAGTCCCACTTGGTGGCGCGATAAGTTCCCCACGCCGATGGCAAAAAGTCGCGGTAGAGGCTCGTGACAACAATGACGAAGCGCTCAAACCACATGCCCGTGTTGACGACAATTGAAAGAAAGAACATATAAGCGATGTTGGTGCGCAGCTTGCGCGACCACAGCGTCGTCAGCGGAATCGCCAGGTTGCAGGTAACCAGCACCCAGTAAGACCAACCCATCGGGCCGAACATGCGATTCCACATCATGAAGGATTCCCAGTGTGAGGCCGAGTACCATGCCATGAAGACTTCCATGCCGTACCCGTAGGCCACAATAAAGCCGGTAGCCAACATCACCTTGCCCATATTGTCGATATGGCGCTCGGTGACCAGCGCTTCCAGGTGATAGAACTTGCGCAACGGAATAGCCAGCGTGAGTACCATGGCGAAGCCGGAGTAAATGGCGCCGGCCACAAAGTAAGGCGGAAAAATGGTGGTGTGCCAACCGGGCAGCACGGCCACGGCAAAGTCGAAGCTGATGACCGTGTGCACTGAAAGCACCAGCGGCGTCGCCAGCCCGGCAAGCAGCAGCGAAGCCGTCTCATAACGCATCCAGTGGCGCACTGACCCGCGCCAGCCGACCGAGAGCAAGCCGTAGAAATACTGCGCATACTTCGACTTCGCGCGGTCGCGCATGGTGCCGAGATCGGGAACCATGCCGATGTACCAGAAGACCACCGAAATAGTCGCGTAAGTCGAAACCGCGAAGACATCCCACATCAGCGGCGAGCGGAACTGCGGCCACACCGTCATGGTACTGGGATAGGGAAAGAGCCAATAACCAAGCCACGGACGGCCAAGATGCAGCACCGGAAACATGCCGGCGCAGACCACAGCAAAGATGGTCATGGCTTCGGCAAAGCGGCTGATGGAGTTGCGCCATCCCTGCTTGAACAACAACAGAATCGCCGAGATCAGCGTCCCTGCATGGCCAATGCCTATCCACCATACGAAGTTGATGATGGCAAAGCCCCACGCCACTGGCTGCGTAACGCCCCAGATGCCGATGCCTTTCAGGAACAGCCAGGTCACAGCCACCATCAGCATGGTCGCCCCCGCGCCGGCCACGCTGAAGATCGCAAACCAGCCCATTGGCGTGTGCGGCGTGAGCACTAGCGACGAGATCTTCTCGGTGACCGACCTGAAGGTCTGGCCCTGCCCTATGACTCGGAATTCTCCGGTTGATGGATCAATTCCAGGGTCGCCGGTTTTTACTTCGCTGGTTGCCATTCTTGCTTCGAGCCTCTTAACCCTTCGCCGGCAAATGCTCCACCGGCGCATCCTGAAGTTCGGAGTTCGGATTCAATACCGCGGCCACATACTTCGTCCGCGGACGTGTATTCAGATCGGCGAGCACCTGGTAACTGCGCTCATCGGCCTGAAGTTTCGTAACCTTGCTTTGCTTGTCGTTGATGTTGCCAAAGGTAATTGCGGAAGCCGGGCAGGCCTGCTGGCAAGCGGTCACAATCTCGCCGTCGCGGATGTTCCGGTTCTCCTTGTCGGCCTCGATCTTGGCCGCCGAGATGCGCTGCACGCAGTAACTGCACTTCTCCATTACGCCGCGCGAACGGACAGAAACATCGGGGTTGCGCATCAGCTTCAGACTCTCCGTCTCAAAGTCCGAGTAGAGCAGGAAGTTGAAGCGGCGCACCTTGTACGGGCAGTTATTTGAGCAATAGCGCGTGCCCACGCAGCGGTTGTAAACCATCGCGTTGAGACCCTCGGGAGTATGCACGGTCGCTCCCACCGGGCAAACCTGCTCGCAAGGCGCGTTCTCGCAGTGCTGGCAGGCCATGGGTTGGAAGTGCGCTCGCGGCGCGGCCAGGTCGCCCTCGAAGTAAGTGTCGATGCGCAGCCATTGCATATTGCGCCCGATCCTCACTTGCTGCTTGCCCACGACAGGAATATTGTTTTCCGCGTAACAGCTCACGATGCACGCGTTGCAGCCCACGCAACTGTTCATGTCGATGGACATGCCCCAGGCGTTGGCCTCGTTGTACTCCCAGTTGGGGAAGAGCGAGTTACTCTTGTCGGTCGTCGGATGCGTCTCGCCTTCGTTGGCAAATCCTGGATTGGCCTTGTACTCATCCAAAGTGGCGTAGCGAATGATGCCGCGTTCGTTGATCGCCTCGTCGGCTTCCAGCGAGTTGTTATCGTGGCCCTCCGGCTGTCCAAACGTCTTGCCGCGATGATCCTGATAGTGGCTCTTGGTGATCGCGATGCCCCACTTGCCTTCCAGTTTTTTTACCGTTCCCGTGGTGTAAAACGGGGCGTCCGCATGCCGAATCAGATAGGCATTGAAGCCCGCGCCCGAACCTACGCGCCCGGCAAACTCGCGCCCATAACCCAGATGCACGGTGACCGAGTTATCGGGATGACCGGGAGCTGCAATCACCGGCGCATTCACTTTGCGGCCATTCACGGATAACTCGACGATGTCGTCTTCTTCCAGGCCTAGTTTGGTCAGGGTCGCGCCCGAAAAAATAGCCGCATTGTCCCAGCTCAGGCTGGTCACCGGCTTGGGCAGCTCTTGCAGCCATCCCACATTCGACCAGCGGCCGTCATAAATATTCGGGTCAGGGCGGAAGATGATCTCCAGCGCGTCTTTCGGCGAAGGCGCGGGAACCTTCAATCCACCATAGTAATGGGCATTGCCAAGACCGCCCGCAACGTTTGCAGTCCCATCAATCCAGCCCTGGTGCAGCGCCTTCCGCCAGCCCGTTTCAAAGTCACCTTTGATGACTGGCTTCCACGTCTCGCGCACCGCATCGTACGGGCTGACCATGGGTTCGTCGAGCAGAGTCTGAAAAACGTGGTGAGCTGTCTTGCCGCCGTAAAGCGGATCGATCATGGGCTGCACGATGGAAACCGTCCCGCTGTAAGCCTGCGCGTCCGACCAGGACTCCAGAAAATGCGCCGCAGGAATGTGCCAATGAGAAATCTGTCCCGTCTCATCCAGATGCGAGCCAAGATGCGCTACAACATCAGCCTTGTTGAAGGCATCGGCGAAGTTCAAGTCGGCTGGCGCGTGGTAAATCGGATTGGCGTTCAGAATCACCAGCGAATTCACCTTGCCCGCATTGAGATCGGTGACCAACGCCTTCAGATCACGGATTTGGTCGGACGGCAGTGGATGTGCCGGACTTGAGAAATTCGCGACGAGGGGGCCATTTTTCCCCAACTCAAGATTGATCGCAAAGGCCAGTGCCGTCACCGACGGATCCTGATAGAGGCCCGGAATCACCATGCTTGGATGAGACTTCAAGTCTTTTGTCAGTACAGCTAGGAATTTCTTCTGTTCGTCGGTCCAGTCATACGCCGGAGGCTCAACTCCTGCGACTCCGATTGCCTTAGCCAACTCAGCGGTAAATGCCGGTATTTCGCTCGCCCGGAGTCCCAAACGATGCTCGGCCTTTAGCCCCGTAGTTGTTGGCGTGCTCTCAATCGCGTAGAGACGGTTCAACTTCTCGGGATTCTTGCGTCGCTCCGCATACTTACGCACAAGGCTATGGAATCCCGGAAAACCCGCACCCGAAAGAAAGTCCGCGTCGAGCGAAACAATCACATCGGGATCGCCCAAATCGTATTGCACGTTCGATCCATCTGTAACCGAAGTTCCAGCAATCGCCGGATCATACTGCACAAGCGTCGCCTTCGGGTACGCCTTCTTTACTTCGCCCCATTGCCGCGCCAGAGTCGGCGAAGTGATGGTTTCGCTGAGGAAATAAATCCCCGTTCCATCCTTCGTCCCGGCAACCTTCTTCCGCAACTCCTGCGCAAACTCCGCCCACTCGCGATTCTCGCCGCGATAGAGCACGTGCTGCGAGCGGTCTGGATCGTAAAGGTCCAGCAGTGCGCCCTGCGTGAATGGGTCCGACGCGCCCTGGTTATAAGGATGCTCAGGATTGCCGTCAATCTTGATAGGCCTGTACTGATCGCTCTTTACCAGCAGCGGCACCGCGCCGGTCACAAATGGATGCGCCGTGGCGAAATAATTCGGCTTGCCCAGAACTAGGTCTTCCGGTTGCTTGACGTAGGGATAAATCGGCTCATCTGGCTGCTTGGTGCAACCGGCCAGGCCGGCCAGCGCCACGGACGCGCCCATGAACTTTAGAAAGCCGCGCCTCGATACGTCATCGCCCCACTCATGCGGCGAGCCGGGAAACTCCCGCTCCACGGCCGCCTGAAATTCGGGCGTATTCGCGAGCTCGTCCACCGAGCGCCAATATTTCTTGCCCTTCTGGCCCTTCAACTGCTCGCGAATCTGGACGAGTGTCACCGGCGCAGCGGCATCGTTCTTTTCGTGCTCCACAGGCATCCTTTCGCTCATCGGTGGCAGACCTCGCAACTGGTCAGGTCTTTGGGGGTGCGAATCTTGTAGTGATCCACAAGAAAGTGGCCCATTTCATCCTGGCTGGTGAATTTCTTGTACTCCGGAGCGCCTGTAGCATCTGAACTGACAGACGCTGCCGCGCCCTCACCGCCAACCGTCGACATCTGCAGCGAAGCCACTTCGACCCCTGCCTGCATCGGGTCCCTGCTCACGCAATTCACGTTCTGGGCCGTAGGCACGCCGTCTCTTTCATTGCCCGCCGCGCACCATACCGGGCGGTTCTCTGACGGATTCTCCCACGCCATGTTGTAAATCTCGCTGGTGGGCCGCAGATTCTTTGCCGGGTTGCGATGGCAGTCCAGGCACCACTCCATCTGCAATGTGTTTTGCGCGTACATCAGCGGCATCTGGTCCACGCGGCCGTGGCAGCTGGCGCAGCCAATGCCCTTATGAACATGAATCTCATGGTTGAAATAAACGAAATCGGGCAGGTCATGCACCTTGATCCACGGCAGCGACTCGCCCGTCGCCCAGCTCTGGCGCACCGGCTCCAGCAGCTCGGCGTTCGTCCAGATCTGCGCGTGACAATTGATGCACGTCTTGGTCGGTGGGATTCCGGCATAGCTCGACTTCTCGACAGTCACATGGCAGTACTGGCATTGAAGACCAAGCCCCTGCACGTGATGCTTGTGGCTGAAGGGAACCGGCTGGTCAGGGCGTTGACCTTGCCGAGTCACCCAGGGCGAGCGCTGAAGCTGATCCAGCGTGACCCCCAGAGCGATCACGATCAGCCCCGTCAAAACCAAGCTCGCGCGAGCCAGGGCGTTGGAGCTGCGGTCGAATATTTGGGACATGCTTGCTATCCTTGCCTTGTTGTCGTTTATCTGATGCGCGCGCTGAGCTGGCGGTCACGCATTTTGTTTAAAAACTCTCCCCTGCGCGAAAATCACCCGAGAGGCAGAGAATCCCGAACAGTAAATAGAGCAGAAGCAAATCGCCTCAAAGAAGAATCGCTGTGAATAAATCCAAAACAAAATTCCGCTGTTCCGCCGTGTAATTGACTGAAATAAACCAATTTGTGGCAATTACAGCGCGGGGAAATCAAACCGGCCTCTGGTCGCTAGGGTACCAGAGATGACCCTCTCACAAACAAAATAACACGGTTATTCTGGACTACGCTAGTCTAAAATGAAAATATTCATCCCATTGTACGACCAAGTCCACCTTGCGGGACAAACCCACCCCAGACACCAATCCTCCCTTCCCGGTTATATAGTGAGATGAGATTTCACTATGCTGCGACTTCTGCGATTCCTGACCGCCGGCCTGCTGCTCGCCTGGGCGATTTCCCCCACGCAGGCGCTTCCCGGCACTGCTCCCCGCCACGCGCCGATCCCGCCGCAGGAGACAGGCTTTCTCAACCGCACCATTGAGGTGGGCGGCGTTGCGTACCGCTTTGAGGTTTACCTGCCAGAGCAGTTTCGCCGCGATGACCGCAAATCCTGGCCGGTGATTTTGTTTCTGCACGGTCGCGGCGAGCGCGGCTCGGAAGGCATGTGGCAAACGCAAGTCGGGCTGCCCCAGGCGGTGCGCGACCACCCGGAGCGCTGGCCGTTTGTGATCGTGATGCCCCAGTGTCCTCTGCCCCTTTACTGGACCGATGCCCAGATGCTTTCCATGGCCATGTCCGCCCTGGACCAGGAAACGCAAGAGTTTCACCTGGACCCGGCGCGCACCTACCTCAGTGGCCTCTCGATGGGCGGCTATGGCGCATGGGAACTGGCGCGGCTCTACCCACGGCGCTGGGCGGCGATTGCCATTGCCTCCAGCGGTGTCTTTTGGAGCTATGAGCCGGAGCGCTGGCAGCAGTTGTCCACGCTGCCCGCCAAGTACGCCCAGGCGCTGGGCCGAACTCCGGTCTGGCTCTTCCATGGTAGCGACGACAACATCGTAAGCGAGCGCCAGAGCGAGTTGATGTTCGGCGCATTCAAAGCCTCCGGCGGACATGTGAGGCTGTGGGTCTACCAGGGCCTCAAGCACGACTGCTGGACCCGCGCCTATAACGAGCCTGAGTTGCCGCGCTGGCTGTTGACGCACCACATCGAGGCCAGGGCGGGCGAAGAGTTGCCGGCGCTGGCTGAGCGGATTGTGATTCCGCTTCACCCGGCCGCTCTCAAGCTGCCACCGGCCACGCTCGATTCGCTGACCGGGGAGTATACCGACGGGCGCGGGCGCGTTGTGGCCACGCTGTTCCGTCAGGGCGACCTGCTCTACCAAAAGAACGTTCATGGCGAAATTGCCGAGCTTGCCGCCGAGTCAAAATCCGTCTTTTTTTATCCCAATGGTTCCAGCCTGAATCGCCTCACCTTTGAGCGCGACGCCGAGGGCCGCGTAACATCGGCCGTCTTCGACGACGACCGGCACGAGGAGCATTGGGAAAAGCGAGCTGCGTCTTCCGGCCGCTAGTCCCGGACAGTAAATTATGGAACCCCGCGTATCTTGTTCGCGTAGTAGACTCAGAACGGTTTCTGCGAGGAGGATGTCATGTATTGCAGCGCATGTGGTCAGGCTTTAGATCCAGGACAGGGCTTCTGCCCAAAGTGCGGCCGCCCGTCAACGGCTCCGATTCCTTCCGTCCCCGGCATGGAATTTCAACTAGAGAATTACTCCGGCAAGATCAGGGCGCTCGGCACGGTCTGGATTATCTACGCCGCTCTCTCTCTGCTGCTGGGAATTGCCGGTATGACCTTCGCGCATGCGTTCTTCTCCCACTTTGGCATGTGGGGAAATCAACATTGGGGAGACGGTTCTGTGCCTCCGGATTGGTTCGGACCTGCGATTATGCATTTCATCTGGATTGCTCTGCTGCTGCGCGCCTGCCTGGCGGTCGCCGCCGGATGGGGCTTGCTGGAGCATACGCAGTGGGGCAGAATCGTGGCCATCGTGGCGGCCATCCTTAGCCTGATCAGATTTCCTTTCGGAACCGCCCTGGGCATCTGGACCCTGATTGTGCTGCTCGGCTACCGAAACTCGACGCTCTACGAGCAGTTGTAAGGCAGATTCGGATTTTCCCGCTCAGCGTGCGTCCGTCGGGCAAACGGGCGTGCTGCTCCCTTCCGCCGTCTTTGACTTCGAACTCTCGCGTGCAATAAAGACCACCGCAAGCTTGTCTTCGTACCCGACCTCAAAATGCGGATCCATGCGCAGCAACTGAGTGAGAGGCTGATTGACCTGCGCGATTACCAGATTCGCCTTTTGCAGATCAGGGTCGGAGGCCCAGCTCGGCTGCGCGTTCCACGTGGCATACGAGCGATTGAGCCGGTCATCGCCATAAACGTTTTGGCGACCATCGACGGCAACCGGCATTCGCAGCGCCCAGATCAAGTACCCGCCCCAGTTGAAGTCGTTATAGAGAGGTCCGCTCCAGCCCTTCGCTTTCACCGCTTCCACCGCGCGAACTGGCATTGCTTCGGCGAGCCTTACGCGCATCCGCGCATTGTTCACGGCAAGCAAGCTGAAAGCAAGCCATACAACCAGGCACGTGGCCGCCGCTACCAGCGGCGCGTAAATTGCTTTCAACCGCAGGCGGTTCTCCGAGTTCCCGGTAATTCCCAACGCCAGAATCGCGCTTGCCGCAACGACCACTACCCACACATCGCGCTGCGAATGAAAAGATACATAAATGGCAAAAGCCAGCAATGTGCTTTCAAAGAACAGAAAGCGCCGAGCCTGTGCCAGCACACTTACAGCGGCAAGAACCAGCACAAGGACACACCAGTCATTGAGACTGCGAAACGGCATCGCTGACAATTCCGTGATCTTGTTCAGCACGCCGGTCTGCGTGGCCAGATCGTATGCCACTTGGTAAATCCGCCAGCCGTACGGATTCACGAGAGTTGCCAAAACGCAGGCCAGCGAAACAGCGCATATCCAGCCGGGGCGCAAGCGCGTTTGAATTGCGCTCCAGCGCCTGGCCAAAAGGCTTTCCGTCAACGCAATGGTCAGAAGAATCAGGCCGTCGATGAACTGAATGTGCACATTGGCCCACAGCGCAAAAATCACCGGCAGCCACACCAGCTCGCGAATCTTACCCGTCTTTCGCGCCTGCATCAGAACATCGAGCTCCAGCACAAAAAGCAGGATCGAGAACAGCCACGGGCGAGGCGTGTAAAGCCGATAGATGCTTAAGGCGGCAACGAGGGTCAGCAGTACCGCGAGCGTGAAGTCAGCCTGAAGTCGTCGTACCAGGCGATGCAGAACCACTGCGATGGACACCACCATCCCCGTGGTGTAAACCACCAGGCCAACTAGGCCCAGCCATCGGAAGAGTTGAAAAATAATCAGCTCAAAGAGCCAGCTATAAGCGAACCAGGGCTTTCCCGCGCCAAACACCGAAAAAGGATCGGTATGCGGTACCGCACCATGCTGCATTATCCATTCGCCCGCCCTCAGATGCCACCACACATCCAGGTCCGCCGCGTTCGCGACATGCAGGCACAAGAATACCGGGAATGAATACAGCGCCACGATCACCAGAGCCTGCGCCCATTGAATGGAACGTAGCGGCTGCCCCTCAGCCGGGACGCTGTCCGTCAGGTGCAATGGATCACGGCCCTCATCATGCACCGTAGTGGGCGCTGAATCTGGAGGTTTCATAGTCACAGAGATATTAACAGTATGACCGGTTCCATCAATCGCAGCGCCTGACCAGTCTGCGACAGGAATGGTTTTGTATCAGGGCACGACTTCAAAGTCTGCTCAAGGCGCAGCCGAAGGATGCCGTAAACGGCCTGAATCACCACGAGCCCCAGCCGTCGGGGGAACATTTCCTTAATGGCTGGAAGTCCCTTGCGCCGTCACGTTACAATCTGAACCATGAGTTTCCCTCAATCGCGGATGCGCCGGCTGCGGCGCACGGAATCCCTGCGGGCGCTGGTGCGCGAAACCGCCGTCACCCCCGGCGACCTGATCTATCCCCTCTTTCTTTGTCCAGGCGAAGGCGTGCGCCGCGCCGTCGGCTCCATGCCGGGAGTCTTTAATCTCTCCATCGACGAGGCGGTGCGCGAAGCCGAGGAAGCAGCGCGCCTGGGCCTCGGGGGCCTGCTGCTCTTCGGCCTTCCTGAGACCAAGGACGAGCAAGGCACCGGCGCCTATGACGACAACGGCATCGTGCAGCGCGGCCTGCGCGCGCTGAAAGCGTCAGGAACGGCCAAAGATCTTGTCCTCATCGGCGACGTCTGCCTCTGCGAGTACACCAGCCACGGCCACTGCGGCATGATCGCGGAAACCCGCGACGGCTGGACCGTGGACAACGACTCGTCTCTGAAATTATTGGCGCGCACCGCCGTCAGCCAGGCCAAGGCCGGTGCCGACGTGGTCGCACCCAGCGACATGATGGACGGCCGCGTCGCCGCCATCCGGCGCGCTCTCGACAGCGAAGGATACGCCGATACGCCCATCCTCAGCTACGCCTCCAAATTCGCCTCGGCCTTCTACGGACCCTTCCGCGAGGCAGCCGACTCCGCGCCCCAGTTCGGCGACCGCCGCTCGTATCAAATGGACGGCGCCAATTTGCGCGAAGCCATGCGCGAAATATCGCTTGACCTCGCCGAAGGCGCTGACATGATTCTGATGAAGCCCGCCATGCCTTACCTCGACGTGATCCGTGCGGCCCGCGCGCACACCGGCGTGCCCATCGGCGCTTACCAGGTCTCAGGCGAGTACTCCATGCTCCAGGCCGCGTTCGAAAAGGGCTGGCTCGACCGCGACCGCGCCACGCTTGAATCGCTTGTCGGCATTCGCCGCGCCGGCGCCGACTTCATCGTCACCTATTTCGCCAAAGACGCCGCTAAACTCCTGGCCTGAGCACGGTCCCGGCGCGCTCTTTGGAGTAGTCTGTCTGCATGAGAATTCTTACCGCTGCGATTCTGGCCGGCGGGTGGCCCCGATCCCGGGATATTTCCAAACCACAAATGAGGGTGCCCCCGGTCCCTCGCGTTCGGGGACCGGGGATGCCACAGACTTCAACCCGGAATCCGTTCGCGACGGCGGGTGGCGCACCTTGAGTTTTAGAAATCTTACTCGGCCCACAAATGAGGGTGCCCCATCCTTTCCGCAGTTTCATCGCGGAAAGGGTGGGAACCACGAATTCCAACAAACGGACCCGGTATAGGATTCTCGGGTTATGGCGAAGTTGGTCCGTTATCAGCAGAGCGGCCAGATGTGGTACACCACGAACCTCAACCCGCCAAGCCGACAGCTTCTCCCATCCCAAAATATTCAGCTTTTCAAGCCACTTATTTCCTTTTCCCACCCACTTTTTATGCTTTTCGAATTTCGTCTTCTCGCCGCCCGGAATCTCTTGCAAAAAGTGCAAATAATTTGCAGTTAATTAAGTGGTAAATATGCCCATAAGTTCAAACAAATCAATATGTTCCACGTGGAACACTTTTGACCGTGCGCCCCAGCCTTTCGCCTTTTTCTAGCCTGGCGCCACACCCTCGCCGCGTTCCTGTTTTTGCGCCATCGGGGTCCCCAACGACAGGTCTTCGTCGTTGGGGTGATCATCGGGGTCCCCAACGACAGGTCTTCGTCGTTGGGGTGATCATCGGGGTCCCCAACGACAGGTCTTCGTCGTTGGGGTGATCTTGGGTGGGATACCTCGAATCTACGCGGCATCCACTCTTCTTCCAAGACAAAAACGCAAATCCGGAACCGAGCAAAGGCCGGCGGTTATACGCGGACGATCATCACTTCGGTAGCTTTCATCAGAGCCGCCGCAGTCTGGCCTTTACGCAATTGCATTTCCCGCGCGGCATCGGCGGTGATGATTGCGGTAACCTGCTGGTCGCCGATGGCGAGAACCACCTTGGCGAGCAATCCGCTGAACTTAACTTCCACAATCTTGCCCACGAGCTGGTTGCGGCCGCTGACGTTGCGGAAGCGCTCACGGGATCCCTTAGTGGCGGCCACTGGTTTTGATTTGAGCATCGGGGTGAGGGCGCTCTCAGGGATGCGGTGGTGGCCGCCGGGAGTCTTGATGGTCTTGATGGTTCCGGCCAGGATCCACTGCTTGAGCGTCGGGTAGCTTACGCCCAGCGCTGCGGCGGCTTCGCGGGGTTTCAGGAGCACGTTGACTTTTGCCATAGTCTGTCCTCATATGCGACGGAACCGGTGTCCACCTACCCTTGCTGAGAGTATTCAGGGTCGCTTCGTTTCTTGAGAAGAAAGCCACGCGGCGATTTCCTTCCGGAATATTACGATCCTGGTTCCGCTGTATTCGCCAAAAGTATAACGCCAATGCAGCCGGAGGGTCCTCTGGACGAGCTGCAAAATAAATATTCTAAAAATCAATATTCCTATTCGTAGAAAATCGATAAATTAGAATAACATCTTTAAACGGAAAGGAGACTCGATCCATGGCACGACATTTCTTCCCCTCTGCGGTGTCCTCGCTTCGGCTGCACACTGCGAAACCCCTGGTTCTCGCGGCGGCGGGTCTCTTCTTTTCATCGGCGCTGGCGTTCGGGCAGGATGGGTATTTCTCGAACTGGTTTAAACGGGTGGACAAGACCCAGAGCGAACAGCCGCACTGGATTACTCCGATTGCAACCACAACACCGCGCCTCGAAGAAGAGGTGCGCTACGATCAGGACTGGTTGCAGCATGCCGACGGATATACGTGGAACGAATACGACGGGGCAAAGGGCCTGGAGCTGATTCCCTGGTACAAGACAGAGCTGATCATCCAGGCTCCTCCGCATTACAACTACAGCGGCGACCCGAGCGAAACGAACGGGACCGGGGACGTTGCGTTTCTGCTCAAGTACCGCATCCTGTCTGGAAACGAACAGCACGGAAACTACATTTTGACGGCGTTTCTGGGTTGGAGCATTCCCACCGGATCCTATTCAAACGGCCAGGTGACGGGGGCCAATTCGGCGACGATTACGCCGACCGTGGCATACGGCAAAGGGTTCGGCAACTTCGACGCCCAGGGGACCTTCGGCGTGCAGATTCCCACGAGCAGCGAACTTGCTAATGGGCGGAACTACGTCTGGAACAACACCCTGCAATACCGCGTAGAGAAGAAGATCTGGCCGGAGATCGAATTCAACACTACGCACTATCAGGATGGGGAGCACGCGGGTAAGACTCTGAACTACATCACGCCGGGATTTGTGGCCGGGCGTTTCAAACTCACGAAGAGAGTCGGCATGTCGATTGGCGGCGGCTTCCAGATCGCAACGACTCAGTTCTACCGCAACAATCACAACGGGATCTTTACCGTCCGTATCCCGTTCTAGGAGCGAGGCCGGGCGCCGGGTGCCCCATCCTTCGCGCACTTTGCGAAGGGTAGGGCACGAGAATCCCACCCCGTCGTCCTTCATTGGCACGCCAATTGCTGTAATCCAGTTACTGCTTCTGCAAGGAAGCACAAAAGATCGAAACTAAGCTGCGCCCTGCAAGCATTGGCAAAACAATTGATGCCTTGTTCAAAAGGAGACAAAGCATGCACGCGCATAACATCCAATTCGATCCAATTTTCCAGGTGAATGCGCTCTACGCGGCCGCGAGGGCGGAAGCGAAAAAGGAAGCCGAGCGTACCAGAAAGAAACTGCGGAACTTCGCCTCCGCGCTGGCGGGCGAATATAACGACGGGGAAGACTGTGTCGTAAAACTGAGTGAAGACGACGCGTCCCAAGGACAGACGAACCAGCAGAACCAGGGCGGCCAGAAGGAACAGAAGGAGGAGGCCAATTCACAGGGCACTGGCAACCCCGCTTCATACTGGGCGTAATACCATTTGGATCCAACCTGCGTTCGCCATGGCAGACCAATGCAATCTCTTGAGCTAGGCAAGTCCTGCCGATGCAAGCCAGGCAAAGCTTGCCTACATCCGCCTTATTAATCACCCCCAGTGCCGGGCGCCCCAGGTCTCGGTTTTGAGACCTGGGATTCCACCCGTTTCAATCACCCTGGCGTTTGTTGCGTACTCCTCTACCCCTTGATGAACGCCAGCAGATCTGCGTTCACCTGGTTCTTGTGGGTCGAGCACAACCCGTGCGGCGCGCCCGGATAGACCTTCAGCGTCGCACCCTTCACCAGCGCAACCGACAGCAGCGCCGAATCGTTGATGGGCACCATCTGGTCGTCGTCGCCGTGCATGACGAGCGTCGGCACATCGATCTTCTTCAGGTCTTCCGTGAAGTCGGTCTCTGAGAACGCCTTTATGCAGTCCAAAACAGCCTTGAATCCCGCCGTCATCCCTTGCAGCCAGAACGAATCTCGCAGGCCCTGGGAAACCTTCGAACCAGGCCTGTTCGCCCCATAGAAAGCCGCCGTCAAATCCTTGAAGAACTGCGAGCGGTCAGCCAGAACACCGGCGCGAATTCCGTCGAAGACTTCCATCGGCAATCCACCGGGATTGGCCTCCGTCTTCAGCATCAGCGGCGTCACCGAGCCGATCAGCACCACCTTCGCCACGCGTTTTGTGCCGTGGCGGCCAATATAGCGGGCAACCTCGCCGCCGCCGGTGGAGTGGCCAATATGAACCGCGCTCTTCAAGTCAAGCGCCTCGGTCAGCGCCGCCAGATCGTCGGCGTAGGTGTCCATATTGTTGCCGTCCCAGGGCTGGCTTGATCGCCCATTGCCGCGCCGGTCGTGCGCAACCGCGCGATAGCCGTGCGTGGCCAGAAACACCATCTGGTCCTCCCATGCATCGGCGTCCAAAGGCCAGCCGTGGCTGAAAACCACGGGCTGACCCGCCCCCCAGTCCTTGTAATAGATTTCGGTTCCGTCTGCGGTTGTAATCGTGGGCATGAAAAACCTCCTTGTTTGGGGTTGGAAATCTTGGCGGTCGATGTTGCAGGGAAATCTACGGATTCGGTCTGTGTCTTAATCTGAACCGTGGCCGCCCGGACTATCTGAGCTTTATTGTCCACCAGCTGAGTCTCCCGCGCTCTCACTTTCGGGCCACGAGGCAACCCGCATCATTCCGGCACTGTTGCAGAAGATTACTCTCCGCTACCGTACACTGGCAGATAGAAGAGATGTGCACGCAAACCCAATCGGTCTGGACTGTCAGGAATGTCCCCGGTTCAATATGTCGGACATCCGCCCGGTCCGTACCTCTATACCACCCCGTCCCCCCCTACCCCCTCCCCCCAAAATCGCGATTTCGGAGCGCTGGGCTTGCAGTGAACACGAACAAAATAAACATCTTAGATATTTTGCCTATTTACTGATAGGTAAACAAAAGAGTCGGAATTCTGCTCATTTTGAGGGCTTTTGAAGGGCAAACAGATAGGAAATCGACGAGTATTCGAATCCTTGCAGTAGCCATATTGTTCGCTGGCTCAAACTCCGCGGCATTTTCTCCCTCAATCGCCATCTTCCCGCCGCCTGTTATCATCGCCTCGAAGTTCAGAGAGGAAATCTCATGCTCTGGTATCACTGCGTTGCGTACTTTTTCGGGGGCGCGTTCCTCGCCAACACACTGCCTCATCTCATCAATGGAATCTCCGGCAGTGCCTTTCAGAGCCCGTTTGCGTCGCCGCCGGGCAAGGGCTTGTCCTCATCGACGGTCAATGTTCTTTGGGGCTGCTTCAACCTGGCCGTGGCGTACGTGCTCATTTGCCGCGTCGGAAGCTTCGGCCTATACAACACCTTGCAAGTGGCTGTTCTCGGCGCGGGCTTTCTGGTTATGTCGCTGATGCTGGCGCGCTCATTCGGACGCTTCCACGGCGGCCTGTGAGCCGCATTATCAAATAGCCGGCCCGGTTCTGGCCGGCCATCGCGCTATACTCGTTGCCAATGCAAGTTATGGAAAGGCTTATGTTTACTTTGGAGAAGTTTCTCGACAACGCGACAGCGATCACCATTCTTCTGGCGTTTGTCGGCTATCTGGCCACCGCCTGGAGCGCCAGAATTCTGGCCCGCCGCAAGGACAAGCTCGAGCTGGTGAATCGACGCCTGAACGAGTTCTATGGACCGCTCTACGTAGCCCTGAAGGCGGGCGATATCGCCTATCGCTCGCTGCTGAAAAAACAGGGCAAGAAACAGAGCTTTCCCATTCTCGACAGCGAGATGAAGGAGTGGATGCTGTGGATGACCACCATCTTCATGCCACTTAATGACGTCCGCGAAAAGATCATCATCGAGAAAGCCTATCTCATCGTCGAGGAGCAGATGCCCCAGTGCCTGCTCGACTTTGTTACTCATGTGGTGGGCTACAAGGCTGTGCTGGCCAAGTGGGCTGAGGGTGATTACTCCGAGCGCCGCTCAACAATTGGCTGGCCCCCGGAGTTCGACGTCTATGTGGAACGCTCTTATGCGGCGCTCAAAGCGAGGCAGACCGAACTGCTGCATAGCTTCCCGTGGCGGCTCTGGCACCGGATGATCGGTCGCAAGCTAAAGTAGCGTGGCTCCATTCTCGTGGCGGGCAAAAAATAGGGAAGCCCGTTTGCGGCCCGAAGGCCAAACGATGCTTCCCCAATGGAGGATAATTCGGTCCTTCTTTCTATTTCAAGCCCACTCCGTACCAATAGCTGTAGCCGCTTGACTGTGTCCAGGGCAGGTTGGCGCTGTACTTTGAAAAGACCACTGAATTGCCTACGAAGGTAACGAATACATCATGCTCATAGGTCGCTGTCACCACGTGGAAGGTAAACAGCCCGTAGCAAGGATTGGTCAGTTGACCCGCGCTGCCATACAGATTGGGAGAACTGGCCACAGGTGTCAGCGCTGCATTGATGAACGTGTTGCCATTCGAATCAGTGACCGTAATGTTGGGGAGTGTGGTTCCTGCGGCAGCGGTTACTACAATCGTTGCCTGACCGGTCGAAGGCGTGCCCGTCTCCGAATTGCTGCCCGCAGCCATCGTGACGTTGGCCTTCTCGTAGAAGATTCCGTTATAGGTGCCCGCCACCGTTGGGTCAAAGTTCGGAGTCGCCGCCTTCGGCAATCCGATGATTGAGCCGTTGGGCGTATCCACAATGAAGAACCCGCTGGCTGTGCCGAAGATAGTTTCCGTGCCGCCGCCCGCGCCTGGTATGACCCCAGAGATATAGGTGCCGGAAGCCGATTCCGTCAGACCGCTGAAATCCATCGTGCTGCCCTGGAAGGCGCCACCCGAGCCGGGGTTTATATTGCCGTAAGGCCAGTAATTGGTGTTTGTCCCGGAGGTTGGCCCGATGCTGATCGAACCGATTTCAACGCCGCCGAAGTTGGTGCGGAACGACATATAGTTGTAGCTATTGTTGACGAATGTGCTCAGTGTGATCGGACCGCTCTCGACAGCAGTGATCAATGCCGCTGTGTCGCTGTTCGGGCCAACATTGTTCGCCTGAATCACCAGCGCATAACCAGGTACTTCATACGCCGAAATCAGATGCCCGGCGGGATCGTTCAGCGCATAGCTTCCATTCGCGTTGACTGTGTAGGGAATCGTTCCGGTCAGGCCGTTGGTGAGATCGTTGTAGCTGATCGTCAGCGCGGTCGAATTGATGGTTATGGTAAGAAAGTCGCCTACCGATGCAGTCCCGTTATAGGTGTGGGTAACAGCGGCAGGGGTGGCCGGCAATTGGCTTTGGTTTCCGCAACCGGAAAATCCAGCCAGGATCAGGAAGGCACTCAAGAGCCGAATTCGCATAGTATTCTCCTCAGGCAGATCTATTCATGCCCAAGCGTCTGTTATCGGCACTCCTTTGTGTCTCTTGGTGGTCGAGCGATGGATTCTGAACCTTTGTAACGTGACTTTCGATTCGGCATTTGAGTGAAGGCGAGTAAACTGCTCCTGAATGCAACAAAGCCCCGGTATCGACCGAGGCTTTGCTCTTTAAGTCTCTTTCTTGAATCCTGGGAAACTGATTCTCGTATTCTGTTCCCTCTTCGCTGTTTTTCAGTACCGATAATTCTCCGCTTTGTACGGCCCTTCAACCGGCACGCCCAGATAGTCGGCCTGTTTCGGAGTCAGCGTAGTCAGCTTCACGCCGATCTTTTCCAGATGCAGCCGCGCTACCTCTTCGTCCAGATGCTTGGGCAGCACATAAACGCCGACCTTGTAACTGTCGCGCTTCGCCCATAGGTCGAGTTGCGCCAGCGTCTGGTTGGCGAAGCTGTTGCTCATTACGAAGCTGGGATGTCCGGTGGCGCAGCCCAGATTTACGAGCCGTCCTTCGGCCAGCACAAAAATGCTGTGCCCGTCAGGAAATGTGTAATTGTCCACCTGCGGCTTGATATTGAGCTTTTTTACGCCCGGCTCCGCGTTCAGCTGGTCCATCTGTATTTCGTTGTCGAAGTGGCCGATGTTGCACACGATGGCCTGATCTTTCATGCGCTTCATGTGTTCAAGGGTAATGATGTCCGTATTGCCGGTGCACGTGACGTAGATGTCGCCGCGGCCCAGCGTCTCCTCAATGGTGGTCACTTCGAAGCCTTCCATCGCCGCCTGGAGCGCGTTGATGGGATCAATCTCCGTGACGATCACGCGAGCTCCCATGCCGCGCAGCGAGTGGCTCGAACCTTTGCCTACATCGCCGTAACCGCAGATGACCGCAATCTTGCCCGCGACCATCACATCTGTCGCGCGCTTGATGCCGTCGGCAAGCGATTCACGGCAGCCGTACAGGTTATCGAACTTCGATTTGGTCACCGAGTCATTCACGTTAATGGCAGGCACCAGCAGTTTGCCCTGCTCCATCATTTTGTAGAGCCGATGCACGCCCGTTGTGGTCTCTTCCGAGACGCCGCGCCACTCTTTCGCAACCTTGTGCCAGTGTTGCGGGTCTTCGGCGTAAACCTTCTTGAGCAGATCCTTGATGACTTTTTCTTCGTGATTCGACGCGGAGCCGTTGACCCACTGGTCGCCCTCCTCGAGCTCATAGCCCTTATGGATGAGCAAGGTCACGTCGCCGCCATCGTCCACTACCAGTTGCGGCCCTTTGCCGCCTTTGTGATTGAGCGCCTGCAGCGTACAAGCCCAGTACTCTTCCAGCGACTCGCCCTTCCAAGCAAAGACGGGAACGCCGGTGGCGGCGATGGCCGCGGCGGCATGATCTTGCGTGGAGAAAATGTTGCAGCTTGCCCAGCGCACTTCCGCGCCCAGGCTGACCAGCGTCTCAATCAGCACAGCCGTCTGGATGGTCATGTGCAGCGACCCGGTGATGCGCACGCCAGCCAGCGGCTTAGCGACCGCGTACTTGTTGCGAATCGACACCAGGCCGGGCATCTCATGCTCGGCGATGGTGATCTCTTTGCGGCCCCAGTCGGCCAGCGCGATGTCGGCTATCTTGTAATCCGTTGCAGCGGTCTCCAGCGTTGAAGTCGCCATATTTGGTGGGTGCTCCTGACATATTGAGAATATCATCCGCCTTGGAATTGCGGCCAAGTCCCCGTCTTTCAGGCCGCAAAAACAACCCGGCAAAAATTCATGCTATCTATGCGGCTGTTCGCGCGCCTTCGGCTTCCAGGAGTTGCCGCTTGCGCTCTACACCCCATCGATAGCCGGTGAGCGAGCCGCTAACGCCCACCACGCGATGGCACGGAACGACAATCGCCACTCGATTGGTGGCGCAGGCGCGGGCCACGGCGCGGGTTGCGTTGGGCATGCCCATCTCGCGCGCCAACTGGCTGTAGCTGCGCGTCTCGCCTCGGGGAATCTGGCGCAGCGCCTGCCAGACGCGCAGTTGAAACGCCGTCCCCCGCAGATCCATCTGCGGCAGTGCCAACTTCTTGGTTGAGTTTGGCTGGTCAGCAACCACGCGGAGGGCCGCTTCCACGAGCGTGGAAAGCGACGAATCGCGACGCAAGGTCGCAAGCGGAAACTCCTCGCGCAGGCTGGCCTCAGCCTCCGCCGAACTGGCTCCGAGCGCCAGCCAGCAAAGCCCGCGCTCTGTCGCTCCCACGACCAACCAGCCGAAAGGCGATCGTGCGGTGGTAAACCTGATCTGCTCGCCAAGTCCACCCTTTGCGAAGCGGGCGGGGGTCATGCCCAGTTGCGCGCCGTCATAGCCCCTGCTGGATGAGCCGAATCCGGCGTTGTAGATAGCGTTGGTCACGGTTTCTCCTTGTTTGAGCGCGCCGCGCAGGCTGGCCGCCCGCAGCGCGCGCTGGTATTGCAGCGGGCTGACGCCAAGCGCCTGCTTGAAGAGCCGCTGCACGGTGAATGGGCTCAATCTGACGAGCCGTCCCAGTTCGGACAGCGGGACGTGACGGTCGAGATTGGCTTCGATGTGTTCTCTGAGCGTCCGCAAAGGGCTGACCTGTATAGAGCCAGGCTTGCAACGCTTGCAGGGACGAAACCCGGCGGCTCGCGCCTCATCAGCCGAGCGGAAGAAGCGGACATTGGCCCGGAGCGGACGGCGACTCGAGCAGCTAGGGCGGCAAAAGACGCCGGTGGTGGTGACCGCGTAGAAAAAACCAGCTGTCGTGTCACTAGCCAGAACTTGTTTCCAGCAAGTCTCGGGGTCGATGGCCGCAGCGGCGTTTTCAGTCAGCACGTGTTGGGGTTTGCAGCTCATGAAAACCATAGTCGCCGATCAGTATCCCAACAAGCTACCCGATTCTTGCGCGCAATTCAGAATCATGACGCCGTTGGTGAAACTCGGCGGCGGTAGACCAAGACCGCGGTCTATACTCGGCTCCGCTTTTCGCGCTCACGCAACACCGTCTCGGCCCGCAGTAAATCCTCCTCGGTGTCCACGCCGATGGTGTCCGCTGGAGCCTCGGCCACATAAAGAGCGATGTCGTTTTCCAGCAACCGCAACTGCTCCAGCCGCTCGACGAGTTCCAATGGCGAGGGCGGCAGCGCGGCAAACCGCTCCAACGCGGCTCTGTGATAGGCGTAAATTCCCAGATGCTTGCGATAACCGGTGAAACCGGCACCGTCGCGGTCAAACGGAATCGTCGCGCGGGAAAAGTAGAGCGCACGGCCATCGAGGGCCGTGACCACTTTGACGGCATTGGGGTTTTCAAACTCCTCGGGCGGGCATGGGACGGCCAACGTGGCCGCCTCGACCTCAGGCCGCGCAAAGAGAGCCAGCAGCGGCGGGAAAAATGCCGTAGTCAGCGTCGGCTCATCGCCCTGGATGTTGACATATATATCGGCATCGATCTGTCGGGCAACTTCCCTCACCCGGTCCGACCCGCTAGGGCACTCTGGCGAGGTCATCACCACCGGAATACCGCGCTCCTGGCAGACGCCGGCCACTTCATTTGAATCAGTGGCCACAACAACAGGGTCCATAAGCCCGCTGGCGGAGGCCGCGCTCCAGACCCACTCGACCATGGGCCGGCCCGCGATGACGCGCAGCACTTTGCGGCTGAGCCGCGTGGAACTTAGCCGGGCCGGAATCACCCCTGCAATATGGAACGTGCTCATGCAGCCGAGTTTACACGAGCAGGGTCAGAGTTTATCGGCAGCGCGAGCCCGGTGGCTAAACAGTTCCAACTGAATAAGAGCTGGGTTGACCTTCAATCGAGCCGCCCGTAAAATCGAAAGTGGGAGTTGTGCGCGGATTTTGTCTTCGTCCAGTCCCCTCGGGCAAGCCCTTTAAGGCCTGAGCCTCTTCCGGCGGGGTAGCTCAGATGGTTAGAGCGACGGATTCATAACCCGTAGGTCGGCAGTTCGATCCTGCCTCCCGCCACCAAATAAATCAACAATATATGTAGATATTTGGGTCACGACACCCTTGCGCGGTTGCGCCGGAGTTGCGAGCGGTTGCCGCTACAGAAGCGCCATCTTCGTCTTTCGCCGAGCCGATCCTCGATGAAGACGTTCGCCCCTGGGATAATATGGCCATATGTATCCGCAATATCTATAGTTGCCCGTTCCGATCAAAGAAAACATGGGCCGCGACAGAGTTTCCTCTGTCGCGGCCTTCGGTCAAGCTACAAGTTAGAATGTGAACTTCGCCGAAACCTCCATCAGGCGCCTGCCGAGCTTATAGGGAGCAGAGCCGAAGCCCTCGGAAGGACTGTAGGAGGCGGTGGAGTTTGATGCGCCGCTCAACTGCAGAATGGTCTGCGAGGCATAGCCCGTGCCGAAGCTATGCACCGGATGATTCAGGAAGTTGAATCCCGCGAAGCGAAGGCGCAGGTTGCGACCCTCGCCCAGACCGATGTTTTTCTCCAGAGTGAGGTCGGAGTTGAAGAATGCCGGGCCATGGGAGTAGGGCTCGATGTACTGGCCATTCGTCCCCTGGGCCGGCACCGCAAAGCAAGCCGGATTGACGTACTGATTCGCAACCCGATTCGAGCGCGGGTTGCAGGTGAGTACCGGTTGCAGGTTGACATCCGGCGTGCCGAGAATCGTCTGTGATTCGACCGAATACGACCCACTGCCGTCGGTCGGGGTGATGCTGCCCTGCAAATAATATCCCGGCGAGGGGCTGACGCCGGTTTGCATGTTGGGGCCGCTCTGAATGTTGGTGATGCCGGAGATCAGCCAGTGATTGATGATGGTGCCCAGCGTATGCTCTTCCATGATCTTGCCCACTTGGTACGAGTAGCTCAGGTTGATCACCTGGGTACGGTCGAAATTCAGTGGACCATAGTTGTTTCTGAGGTTGAATGGGTCAATACCGGCCGTCCAGTTGAAATCCGCCGAGGACCCGAGAATGCCGAGCGCTTTGGAGAAAGAGTAGTTGACGTTGAAGTTAAGAGGACCGACTCGTTTGATCGCTTCGACCTGCAAGCCGTTGTAGTTGGCGTAGGTGTTGTGCTCCGGCACCAGAATCTGACTGTAATTCGGGAACGGCCGAGCGTTCTGAATGGCCTTGTCGCCGGTGTAGTTGTAGATGTTGTCGAGGGATGCAGCCTGTTGCGGTGTGCAGCCGGTCGGGTCGCAGGCGTTGTAGCCGGCCTTCCCGTTGATTGCCGCCGCCGCCGTTGGCGTGAACAGTGTCCCAACCGGGATCGCATTCACGTTGTCCAGAACGACTGCCTGCGTGGTGCCGTTGTCCATCATCGAATTGGTGTTGTTGCCGGCATACGATGCCTGCAGAATCCAATCGTGGGGCATTTGCCGCGAAATGCTGAGACTGTAGGTTCTGGTCTCAGGCTCTTTGTTGTCGATGGGATCGAGTCCATAAATGGTTGACGGCGAAATGAAGGTCTCCGTGCCTCCGGCATTTCCATAGGTGTTGGGATTGAGATGGAGGGTGCCGATGCTTTTCAGCGTGGTGTCGCCAAAGCCCATCAAGTCGGTGTAGCGAACGTGTTCCGCCTCAGCAAATTCGTTGGTTACGTCGGTGACCGAGTCGTGGAAGCGATAGGCGCCGAAGCCACCGCGCACCACAGTCTTGCCATCTTTCCGAACATCCCAGGCGAAGCCAACGCGCGGCTCAAAGTAAGTCGGCGGGGCGTTGTAAATGCCTGCATCGGGAACCGACGACGGCGTTTGCTGGTGCCAGGTGATGCCGGGCAATGGATTGGTTGTGGCGTTGTACGCAGTGTTGTAGAGGGCGGGGTTCCAAATGGCGGCGCCGACGCCGTGCTTATCCTGCCACGCGCCGAGTTTGGAGACGCGGACGCCGAAGGTTAAGACCAGATTCGCGGTTGCGTGCCATGTGTCCTGGGCATAAGCATCGACGTTCCAGAAGTACAGGTTCGTATATGGATTGAAGTTCTGCTGGTGCCAATCCTGAAACTGCCCTTCAAAGAAGTTTGCCAGGGCGTTGCCGCTGTTGGCCTCCCCGCCATTCGGATCATAGGCGGGCGAGCCGTCAGGATAAGTCCCGTTGTAACTGGTAAAGTAACAGCCCGCGCATGAATAGTAATAGCTCTGAATCACGCCATTGGTCTGCGGATTGGTTGCGGTCTGGTTGTTGGTGGTGCGCTGGCCGAAGACGCCCAGCTTCACCGTGTGCTTGCCCCAAACCTTGGTGAGGTTGTCGCCGAAGTTGGGCTGCAGCTTCTTCAACTGCAGTGGGTTGAGGGAGACGTCAGGCCACAGACCGAGCGGCAAGCCGCCATAGGGCGTGTATGTGCCCAACTGCGGAAACTGCGTATCTCCATTGTTGAATGCGCCGTTGTACGGATAATCGATGGCGGTTGACTGAAGCGCGGAGGTCTCCCGCGGAACAAAGTTCTGCTGGAAGGACATGATCGTTGCGTAGAGCTCGTTGGTCAGGGTGGGCGTAAACACGGTGACGTAGTTCGCCGCCCCGCTGTTCCCCCAAGTGTCATTGTTGACGCCGTAGCCGGGCGTATTCACAGCGCCCATGAGGCTGGATCCCGTCGGCGAATAATACGGCACCTGTGGCTGGCCCTGCTTGGACTGTTCATAGCTGTAGCGCGCAAAGAACAGATTGCGCGGGCTGATGGTATAGTCCATGCGCCCTGTATATTGCTGGACGTTGTTATTCACCAGGTTGAGGTTGTCATAGTTGAAGCCGTCGTTGCCCGTCGCGGTCCGTGTGGGTAGCGGCAGCGTGCCGTTGATCAGCGCCATCGCGCCTGGGTCCAAAAACGCAGAGATATTGCCGTTGTTGAGCGGCGACCAGTCTTTGCCCACAGTAGGCGCGGGCATGAGTGTCCAGTAGTTGCCGTTGCTAGCCATCGGCCCGAGGTAGTTTGAAATCTCCGCCTGGCTGAAGTCGCCAGCGCGCATGTTTTTTGTCGGCACCAGGGCGTGGATAATTGCGCTGCCGGCGCTGCCGTAAGCATACACATTCTTCTGGTCGTCAAACTCAGCACCGGCGAAGAAGGTGACTTTCTTCAAGTGTGGAATTCGGCCGCTGAGGGTTCCGCCGGGATAGATAAAACGGTCGTCGGGCCGCGCAATATTGTTGAATTTCGACAGCCAGTCGTTCGAGTTTAGCTGACTGAGGCGCGAATAGGTGAAGAGTGAGCCGTGATAATCCTTGGTGCCCGCCTTGGTTACAGCCTGGATGACCACAGGACCATTCGATTGGTCGGAGCCGAAGTTTGAGGTCTGCACCTGCACTTCGCTCACAAATGCGTCATTTATGTTTTGCAGGCCAGCGCCGAAGTTGCCGGCGTCCGTCAGGTTTGCGCCGTCGAGCTTCAGGGTGATGCCGGCCACCGGCGAGCCATTAGAGGCGTAGGGAGTTGGCTGCCCGACCTGGACCTGTGAAAAGTCCGGTGCGCTATTGGTAGAGCCCAGATTCCGAATGGCAAATCCGGGGAGAATCTTCTGCAATTCGGTGGCGTCGCGGCCAACCACCGAAAGGCGGTCCAGGTCGGCACCAGAAATGGTAGCGCTGAGTTGGCCGTTGTCGAGCGGCAGGGCCGCAATAGTTGCACCGACGGTAATGGACTCACTTGTGGCGCCAATATTGAGACGCAAGTCGGGAAGCACAAGGCTGTCTCCCGGGCTCAAATGAATGTCGGACCGGACCAGTTCCTTGAACCCAGTCTCCTGCACCGTCAGCTTATAATCGCCGCTCGGTTCAGCCTCGAATGTAAACGCGCCGACGCCGTTGCTGACAGACTTGCGCTCTGCCCCGGTTGCCACGTTCTGGAGCGTGACCGCCGCACCCGAAACGATTGCACCGGTCGAATCCTGAACTGTGCCGCTGAGCGACGCGCTGCCGACCTGTGCCTGCAGGCCGGAGCCCGAAATAAGCAACAGTATCAGTGCGAATAAAGACGATTGGCGCACCCACGAAAACGGTTGCGCCAGGCTTGCGATGACCCGTTTTGTTGCGATTTCCACGAAAGCCTCCAGTTGAATTCCCCCTAAATCGTTCATATCAGGCGTTTTGCCGAACGGACATAGAGTGGAAAAATCCAAATTTATGTTGCTCAAGGTTTATAGTGGTGTTTGATTTGCCGTGCCAAGGTCCTTACGGAAAGCACAAAAAATCCTTTCGGGTAAACTCCGAGGTAACTTATTTGTTTTGTTAGATTATAGCTAAATCTGAGATGCCAATCTTTACATGTAAAGAGCCGCATAAAGCGCTATTGGATTTCTGAATCCGATTCCGGTCTCAGAGCCGGGGCTTGATTTGGTTCCGTAGGGGGCTGTTCGAGTCGTGTTTGCCGAATCCTGCGCTGATGACCCGCCACCAGACAGATCAATCCAACAGGCCTTCGGCGGACCAAGGGCTCAAACGCTTGATGATGAATTTCAGACGGTGACTGAAACGTCGATTTCGTGTCTCAGGAATTCAGCACAGGATTCTCGAACAGCCCATCCGGCGATAAGGAGACTGGGTGCGAGAGCGGGCGGAGCGTCGCCGATGTTGGCGAGTGTGGAATAAACGATCTGCTGGCCGGGCTGCGCGGCGCGCGAGACGATGGCGCAGGGGAAGTCGGAAGGAAGGCCTTCTTCGAGCCATTGCTGAGCCAGTGGGCGCAGGTCACGGCCCGGCATATAGACAACGCGGGTCAAGTCTTCCAGTGACGATTGGCCGTCGGGTTGCGTTTGCGCGTGATGGCCGGTAGAAAAAATCACGCTCGATGCGCTGTTGCGGCTTGTCAGCGGGCAACCAATAGCCGCGGCGGCTGCAAAGGCGGCAGAGACGCCAGGGACAATCTCAAATGGAATATCTGCATCGCTGAGCGCCGCTATCTCCTCGGCGGCACGCCCGAAGATGAGCGGATCGCCACTCTTGAGCCGGACGACCTTGAGTTTTGCGCGGGCGTTCTCCACCATGAGCGCGTTGATCTGCTCCTGAGAAATGTTCTTCACGCCGCAGCGCTTGCCCACGTTGATGATCTCCGCGGCAGGCTGCGCAAGTTCAAGAATCGCTCGCGGAACAAGGTCATCGTGCAAGATGAGGTCCGCCGACTGAATGAGGCGGAGCGCTTTAACGGTCAGCAGGTCCGGATCACCGGGACCGGCGCCCACCAGATAAACCTGCCCACTTGATTTGGCGCTTTGGCCAGTTTGCGGCCCAAATGCGAGTTGACGTGAGGGGCAACTGGCGGATTCGCAAATCTCGCGGTGGGCCAGCCCATGTAGCAGAGCCTTGCGCGCCTCGCCGCGAGGATGCGTGGAGAGGATCTGGCGGCGCAGCCTTCCCAAATCTTCAAGCCACAGGCCGAGGTTAACTGGCAACTGCTCGTCGATCTCGCGGCGCAACCGCTGCGCGAATGCCGGACTCTCGCCGGCAGTTGAAATTGCGATCTGTAATTTGCCACGGCTGACCAACGAACCGAAATAAAAGTCGCAGTGGGGAGGGTCGTCCACACTATTCGATAGAATGCCACGCTCGACAGCTCCGCGATACACGGCGGCATTGACTTCTGACGAGTTGGTTGCGGCGATGACCAGAAAATTGCCATCAAGATCAGCCATTTCAAAGGGCCGCTGAATCCATTCGATTCTGCCGTCCATTGCGAGCCGCTGAATCTCAGACAATGCACTGGGCGCGATAACGCGAAGGCGTAATCCTGTTTTGAGTAGGCTACCGATCTTTTCGAGCGCAACTGTTCCTGCGCCTGCGATGAGACCGCGCCGCCCGTCGAGCTTGAGAAAAATCGGCAACAGATTCATGGCAACCTCATTCGGACACGCCGTAAGGCACGCGACCTGCGGGCAAGTCGCGCTCCACGGCTTCCAGAACTTCACCGGCAAGATGGGAGCGCAGTTCTTCGTTGCTGTGCCGCGCAAACCATGCGCGCAGGTTTTCTTCAGGCGAGCGGCTGGCGAGATAGTGGCGAAGCAGGCGCTCAATCGATTCAGGCACCAGCGGCGCGGGACAGCGGTAGCCTACCGGACGCGCAATAGAAGCGTGCTGGCCGACCGCTCCGCCGAGGCAGAAATAATACGCGTCGGTAAGCTTGCCCTCGTGCTTGATCTTTTTGCCCTCAATGCCGATGTCGGCGATCCAGTGTTGTCCGCAACTATTGGGGCAACCGGTGACGTGCAGCCTGAGTTGCTGGTCAAACTCCGGCAGCCGCTCCTCAAGCTCATTCACGATCCAGCGCGTAAAGCCCTTGGTCTCCGTGATGGCCAGCTTGCAGAACTCCGTGCCTGTACAGGCCACGGCGCCTCGCCAGAAGGACGAGCCCTCGACATGCAAGCCGAGTTTGCCCAGCTCTTGCGCCAGCGCCACTGCTTTTTGATTGGGAATGTCGATGAATAACAGATTTTGCGAGACTGTGGTGCGCAACGCTCCGCTGCCGAAGCGCTCTGAAAGCTCGGCTGCGGCTTCCAACTGTTCACCGCTAAGTCTGCCGCGCAGCACCGATGCGCCAACATAACTCAGCCCGGGCGTGCGCTGCGGATGAATGCCCGTGTGATCGCGGAAGATGTCGTCGGGAACTTCTTCTGGGACGGCGGGCAGCAGCGTGAAGTCGAGACGCGAATGCAGTTCGACGAGAAAACTCTCTGGAGTCCAGCCTTCTTTCAGAAAGAGATATTTGAGGCGGGCTTCATTGCGGTTTTCGCGCAATCCCTGCTGCTCGCGGAAGATCTCAGCAACGGCTCTGACCACGGGCACCACTTGATCGGGAAGAACGAAGGCATCAAGGCGAACAGCAAGATGCGGCTCCTTCGAGAGGCCACCACCGACGCGTAGCGAATAGCCGATCTGACCATTGTGCTCGGTTGCAGTGAGGCCAATGTCGTTGATCTCAGGATGCGAGCACCACGAGGGGCAGCCAGTAACTGAGATCTTGAACTTGCGTGGCAAGTTATAAAATTCTGAATTTCCCTTGAGCAATGCCGAAATCTCGTCGGCAAGCGGAGATGCATCGACCAGCTCATCGGCTGCCACACCGGCCAGCGGACAGCCGGTGACATTTCGTACGACGTCGCCGCAGGCGCCCTTGGGGGAAAGGCCGGCAGCGTCTAGCGCTTCTACAACCTCGGGAAGCGATTCGATAGTGAGCCAGTGAAGTTGAATGGCCTGACGCACAGTGATATCGGCGAGATTCCTTGCATATTTGCGTGCCAGCCCGCCGATCATGCGAAGTTGCGAAGCGGAGACGATGCCGTTGGGAATACCGATGCGCATCATGAAGTAATCCGAAGCCAGGCCTTCACCGCCCTTGCCTCCAGTCGCGCCTACGCCGTCGCCCTGTGTATAGATGCCCCACCACTTGAAATAAGTAGAAGCCCAGTCGGGCAACACGCTTTCGCGACCCTGCCGGGCAAAGAAGCGCACCTCATCGAAAGCTGCCCACGGGTTCTTTTCGCGCTTCAGGCGCTCGGCCTTTTGTGCTTTCGTTTCCTTCTCTTGAACTGCTTCAGTCATTTTTCCTCATCGCATAAAAACAAGAATCCCGCGGCAGCGTTGGCTGTATCGCGGGCATTTGGGAACCGTGGATTTCGATCTGAACTTTTGACCCAGGTCACCTGGCCGCGCGGAGCAGCATACCGTAGCGACAACAGGGTTGACCGGTCATAAACGAATATTACGGGCGAGGAACCCCAAAGTCAAGGTGGACGCGGAGAGCTGATTCATGACCTTCCTTGTTGACAAGAAATCACAAGTTCGCTACGTTGAACAAACAAGGTCGTATCCGAGATGCAAACTATTTTCACAAAAGTCGCGTGTTGTTGCTGTCTACGCTAGCGCCCGCTGGCCTGTCCGCGATTTTTGCCTGTTCCGGCACAAACTTTCTCCACTGAAACTTCAGGTACAGAATGACCGTGCATACACACATCTCTGAACTCACGCTTGAGCGCTCTGTCTCCGTGGCAGGCAGGCGCGGAACCGCGTGTTGCTGTTGCTGCCGCTGTCGCGCACTCTTGCTACGCGGCTGAATTCCCTCGCGATATAGAAAAACAAAATTCAAAGGAGAATCTAAAGTGCCAAAAGCTCTTGATGCCTTTAAGTCCGCTTCTTTGCGGCGGTTGCCTGTGTCGATCTCTGTAGTGCTTCTTCTGTTTGCTACAGCCGCCGGACTGCCCCTGGCCGCGCAGGACGACATCACCACGCAAAACGCTACGTCCGCATACAATGGCGCATTCATCGCCGGGCCGGCCTCGAACCCACTGAGCTTCCTGAACGGCGCGGCCTGGCGTACTACCGGCAACCCGGCGCCCTATGACTTTCGCGACTTTGCCCCGGCAACCTGGTTTGACGCAAAGCTGCCTAATTGGATCGATCTGCAGGCCGAGGAGCGATTTCGGTATGAAGCATACGACAATTTAAGCTTCAAAGCGAATGTCGATGACTCCTACTTGTTGAACCGCTTCCGCTTCCAGGCGGATCTGCATACGCCCAGTTGGTTCCGGGTTACGGCGCAGGTGCAGGACGCCCGTGCGGGCTTCCAAAACCCGCCGATCGGACCGCCGAACACGGTTCGCTGGGATCTCAAGTTGGCGTATGCGGAGGTTGGCGACCCTGAGAAACACTGGTTCAGCCTGCGCGTGGGGCGGCAGCTGATCAACTACAACAACACCATCATCGCCAACTCCGAGTGGCGCAACCAGGCGCGTTCCTACGATGCGGCGGTGCTGAACCTGAACGGAAAGCGCGAGCACCTGGGCATCTTCGCCGCCTCGGCTGTAGTGCCGCAGGCCTATGGGCTGACCCCGCATCAGGAAGGCAACAACATCTACGGGGCCTACGGCCGCATCGATAATTTTCTTGTGCCGCACTCGAATCTTGAGCCGTTCTTCCTGTGGCGCGTGCAGCCGGCAGAGGTCATCGAGCCGGCCGTCGCCAAGACCACCGGCAAGGAAAACGAGAAGGCTGGTGGCGTGCGCTTCAAGGCGCAAGCCCACGCGGCGCTCGACTACGGGGGCGAGGCGATCCTCGAAACTGGCACAGTAGGATCGCAGCCTCTTCGAGCCTCGGCAGCGCAGGCAGGAGCGGCATACCAGTTCCTCAATGCAGCGGCCAAGCCGCGCGTCTTTACCCAGTACGACTACGCCACGGGCAACAGCAATCCGGCGCATAACGCATCGCACACCACCTTCGATACGATCTACCCGACAGCCCACGACCGCTTTGGAATCACTGATCTGTTCGGCTGGCAGAACATTGAGTCGGTGCGGGCGGGGGCCACCGTTGAGCCCCACCGGCGGCTCACCTTCACGGTGCAGGGGCTGGACATTTGGGCGGCTGATGCGCTGGACTCGATCTACAACACTTCAGGCAGCGCGATCGTGAACAACAAGACCAACCACGGCCGCCATGTGGGAGCGGAGATCGATGGCTACTCCTGGTACGAACTGAATAGGCACTTTAACCTGGGCGGTGGCATCGGCTACTTCGGCGGCGGCCAGTTCCTGACCAATGTGTCAACCAGCCACTCGTACACGACCTATTACTTTGCGCTCAATTTCAAAGACAACGGAAAGCATTAGCCTGCGCCAAGCTGGAACTCGGGACGATGCTGGTGGGCTATGGCTTCAAAGCCAGCGCGAACAGCAACAATCGGAAGTCGATGGAATAAATCCCAGTTCCGATCGTGGAGCTTGGGACTGCAAAATTTAAGAGCGCCGGTGGCGAAGCGGCTAACGCGCAGGTCTGCAAAACCTGCATTCGCGGGTTCAACTCCCGCCTGGCGCTCCAGATTCAGATGACACCGTATAGTGACTTGCAAAATTGCACGCTAACCGGAGTTTTGGTACTATCAGTTCACACATGGTACGCGCCTCCCAACGCCGCTCTTGTTGTCGCCTGTCGAATATCTTCGACGGGTGCCTGTACTAGTCTCTGATTTCCCTTTTGCAATCCATCAGAAGACGCACCCCTCGCTGAAAAGCCGGTGTGCGATCCCGCATTATTGGCCTTCAGCGATTCCCGCACTGAATGAGGTCAATCATGCAGGTCACTGAAAATGCACCACCCAAAATATCTCCGCCCGCTCAGATCGCCGATCTGCAGCGCCTGAGCCATCTGCGCCTGTTGGAGGCGGAGAGCATTCACATTCTGCGCGAAGTGGCCTCTGAATTTGAGCGCCCCGTTATGCTTTACTCAGTCGGCAAAGATTCATCGGTCATGCTGCGACTGGCGCAAAAGGCCTTTTATCCAGCGCCGATTCCCTTCCCTCTGCTGCATGTGGACACCGGCTTCAAGTTCGCGGAGATGCTCACGTTTCGCGATGCCATGGCCCGCTCAGTTGGCGCTGAGTTGCTTGTCTGGCGCAACGAAACTGCCATTACTGCTGGGACTAATCCTATTGCGCTCGACACAAAGCGCTGCTGCGGATTGCTGAAGACGCAGGCGCTGCTTGATGCGTTGCGGCACTACAACTTCGATGCGGCCTTCGGCGGCGCGCGACGCGATGAAGAAAAATCCCGCGCCAAGGAGCGCATCTATTCCTTCCGCGACAATGCCGGGCAATGGGATCCAAAAAATCAGCGGCCTGAATTGTGGAACCTTTACAACGCGAGAATTCATTTCGGCGAAAGCATTCGCGTTTTTCCGCTCTCCAACTGGACAGAGATGGACGTATGGCAATACATCCACGAAGAAAACATTCCTGTGGTGGATCTCTACTTTGCCAAAGAGCGCCCGATGTACGTGCGCGGCGATGCGCTTCTCCCTATCGAGCAATCCTTCGTCGCGAGGAAGGGCGAGCAGCCCCAGATGGTCAAGTCACGGTTGCGTTCGCTGGGATGCAGTCCTTGCACCGGCGCCATTCGCTCGGACGCCGACACGATTCCCGCAATCATTGCGGAGTTGCTCTCCTTCCGTGTTTCCGAGCGCGCCAATCGCGTCATCGATCACGATCAGGAAGGTTCCATGGAGATCAAGAAGCGGGAGGGATATTTCTAAATGGCCGCAGTTTCGACACAACCACTCCCGGCAGGCGAGTTTCTCGCCGAGGAGCGTGAGAAGGATCTACTTCGCTTCTCCACCGCCGGCAGCGTGGACGACGGAAAGTCCACGCTCATCGGCCGCCTGCTCTACGACACGCAGTCGGTTTACGAAGATCAGGTACGCTCCATCGAAGGCAAAGGAACCACCGCGCCCGGACAGATTGATTTTGCTTTGCTCACTGACGGACTGCGCGCGGAGCGCGAGCAGGGCATCACCATCGATGTCGCTTACCGCTATTTTTCTACTCCGCGCCGTAAGTTCATCATCGCGGATACGCCGGGCCACGAGCAATACACGCGCAACATGGCCACTGGAGCCTCTACAGCAGATGCCGCGGTAGTGCTGATTGACGCGAGCAAAGGCGTTCTTATTCAGTCGCGCCGTCATGCCTACATCGCGTCGCTGTTACGCGTTCGTCATGTTCTCGTTGCGGTAAACAAGATGGATTTGATCGGCTACAACGAAGAAGCATTCCGCGCCATCAAGCTGGATTTTACGTTTGTCTTGGATTCGATTGCGGCTGATACAGGAACTCCTGTTGAGGCAAGCTTTGTACCGGTCAACGCGCTGGCTGGAGATAACATCGTCCATGGATCAGAAGCAATGCCTTGGTACCAGGGGCCGTCGCTGCTGGAGCTTCTGGAATCGCTGCCATCGTCGCAGGACACACGCATAGAGCCCTTCCGCTTTCCTGTGCAGCGCGTCCTTCGCCCCGATCACACGTTTCGCGGATTTGCCGGCCAGATTGCCTCAGGAACAATTGCTCCGGGAGACAAGGTTACGGTGCTTCCTTCCGGCAGAATTGCTGAGATCGCGCGCATCGTCACGTTTGATGGCGACCTTAATAAGGCTGTTGCACCGCAGTCGGTCGCTTTGGTCTTGGATCGCGAACTCGATATCAGCCGCGGCGACATGATCGTTTCAGCGCAGACTGCGGCGACCGTCGCCAAGAACATTCGCGCCGCGCTTGTGTGGATGGATAAACAGCCTCTCCATCGCAATCGCCGTTATCTCCTCAAACACACCAGCCAGACGGTTCCTGCATTTGTTTCCTCAATCGAACATCGAACTGACATCGGCACGTTAGCGCATGAAGCCGCCGATTCACTGGAGATGAACGGCATCGGCGTTGTCAACATCGGTTTATTACGCCCGATTGCTCTCGACACTTACAGCGAGAATCGGTCGACCGGCGCATTCATTCTGATCGATGCCGAAACCAACAGCACCGTTGCGGCAGGCATGATTATCGCGGCGACCTCGATGACTGCTGCGGGTGAACACCTTCATGCGGACGCATGGGGACCGGTAACGACCAACGAACGGGCCGCGCGCTGGGGACACCGCGGCGGCGTGCTCGAACTTAGCGGGCCCGTGGATCTGATTGACTCCATCGAGCGCTCACTGTTTTCCGTGGGAGTTGTTTCCAATCGCATCGACACCGGCGATGAAATCTTTCTTCTTCATCCCAGCCTGCTGGAGACCATCACCAGACTCGATGTTCAATCTGGCCAGCTTGCGCTGGTTGTGAACACTAACGAAGGTAGCACAGTTATCGCCCGAATAGACGGGCATGAACTTTCTCTTGACGCGAACGAACCTATGCATGCCGTCTCCGCGGTCCATCGTTTGTTGCAGGACGCAGGCGTCTTTATCCCTCCGGAAAGGGCAGGTTTGTAATGAGCACAGCAGAAATCGAAACACAGACGAAGTTTAAGCTGGATGAATTGCGCGCGACACTTGCGCTTGAAATCACAGACAAACAGGACGCTTGCCTGACTTGCAGTTTTCAAGCTGAAGACGTGCTTCTGGTGAAGCTGGCCATCGATTTGGATGCGAAGATTCCGATCCTTTTTCTGGACACCGGCTATCACTTTCGCGAGACCTATGCCTATCGGGATCGCATTGCGCGTGAATGGCAACTCAATCTGATTAACCTGCTGCCGAAAAAAACCGTGGCAGAACAGGAGGCCGAGCATGGTGTTCTTTATCAATCCGCGCCCGACGAGTGTTGCAGGCTGCGCAAGGTTGTCCCGCTCTTCAAGGCGGTTGCAGGATATCGCGTTTGGATTACTGGTTTGCGGCGGGAGCAGGCAAAGAGCCGCGCGGCTCTCGAAGAGCGAGCGCTGTTCACGCTGCCCGGCGGCAAGCAGGTGCTGAAGCTGGCGCCTCTCGCCGGATGGAGCACGCGAGACATTTGGTATGCCTGCGAAGAACTTGCGATTCCCCTGCTGCCTCTCTATGAGCGTGGCTACTCCTCCATCGGCTGCGAACCATGCACGACGCTGCCTCTCGATCCAGGCGATCCGCGCTCCGGGCGCTGGGCCGGCCGCAAGGTTGAATGCGGCATTCACATCGAAGTAGCGCCGCCAAAATTGAACGGGCGCGAAGGGGCCTGATACAAAATGCAATATTTTCTTGGATTCGCCATCGCATTATTTATCGCGCTCACTGGAGTCGGAGCAGGCACCATCACTGTGCCCGTTCTGATTTTGTTTCTCGGAATAGCTGCGCCTGATGCGGTAGGAATTGGCCTGATGTTCGCCACTGCCGTAAAACTGATTCTCGTGCCCACGCAAATTGTCCGCCGCAACGTAATCTGGCGGACTCTGGGGTTTATGCTATTGGGCGGCGCACCAGGTGTCATCGTCGGTTCGCTGTTCCTTAAGCATCTGGTGAACGCCGGATCGCAGAACCTGCTCAACGCGATACTTGGATTGATTCTGGTGGCGACGGCAAGTTGGCAGATATTCTTCTCCTTCCGCCCCATGAAAAAGAACCCGAACGCCCGGGATCGCAGCCCACTGCTTTCGTGGCTGATGCTTCCTGTGGGCGCTGAAGTCGGCTTTTCTTCAGCCGGCGCAGGCGCCCTGGGCAGCGCCGCGCTGCTCAGCCTTACTCCTTTGGAGCCCGCGCAGGTGGTCGGCACAGACATCGCGTTTGGCTTTGTGGTCTCGCTCATCGGGAGCGGTGCGCACTGGTTTTCGCATGCCTCCAATCCCGATTTGCTGACTCACCTCATTGAGGGCGGCGTTGCCGGGGCCATTTTGGGGACCATCCTCAGCACGCGCATTCCACGCCGTCAGTTGCGTTTTGCGCTCTGGGTCTGGCTGCTGGTGCTTGGCGGGCAACTTCTCTTCAATAGTTATGAGGGGTGGGCAATCCCACACAGGCAAAATGTGAGCCAACCTCAACCGCTGCAGCCAACCGGAACTTTTTTGAAAAGCGCGTCCGAGTCCCGGAATCCGGGATAGACTGCGCCTCCCAGGCTCCAACCAGCCCTGCGCGGAAAACTGTTCTGAGATTCCGGCGTAGCTCATTCTTGACCACTTCTGGCCTGAGTGCGCTTTTCGTGGATTGAGTTGCGGTAATAAAATCATTTTCGAGAGCCCCTCGGCTGCTCTCCGAACAAGAGCCGCGCTCCAATCAGCGTCTGAGCGCAAGAAATTCTCGCCGTGACGTAAAATTTTCGGTATATTAAAGACTCCGGCACCATCCCAGACACGTTCGAGCCTGCTCGATCAGGCAATTTCAGGAACGATAAGGCGATTTCCTCCCTCGGAATCGCGCGCATTTGTGCATCTTGGGTTAAACATCGCAATCAGCACGGAAACACTCCATCGGGAAGGTTGCAATGCAATCATCGGATCGGCATATTCACATTCCGCGCCCGCAAGGGCTTTACCATTCGCGCAACGAGCACGACGCCTGCGGCATGGGCTTGGTCGCCAGCATTCGCGGCGAAAAGAGCCACGACATTATCCGCAAGGGTCTTGAGGTGCTCATCAACCTCACCCATCGCGGCGCGGCGGGTTGCGATCCGGAAACGGGCGACGGCGCGGGAATTCTGATTCAGATTCCGCACATCTTTTTCGTGCGTGAATGCGGCGAGTTGGGAATGCAGTTGCCTGAACCGGGCGCCTATGGCGTGGCCATGTGCTTTCTGCCCGTGGACAAGCACAGCCGCCTGCAATGCGAGGGTGTCTTAGAGCGCATGGCCCAGGAAGAGGGCCTGACGGTGATTGGCTGGCGCGATACACCGGTGAACGGCATCGCCATCGGCCGGGAGGCGCGCGCCTCACAGCCTTACATCGAGCAGTTGTTCCTGGGACGGCCCGATGACTTGGATGAAGACGCCTTCGAGCGGCTTCTCTACAAAGTTCGCCGCCGCACCGAGAACGAGATTGACGCCTCGGAAATTGAGGGCAAGGACTTGTTCTACGTCCCCTCGCTCTCCTGCCGCACCATCGTTTACAAGGGCCTGATGCTGGCGCCGCAGATAGAGAAGTTCTACTTCGAGCTGGCCAATCCGCTGGTCTCCAGCGCGCTCTGTGTGGTGCATCAGCGCTTCTCCACCAATACGTTTCCGAGTTGGAAGCTGGCGCACCCTTACCGCTATGTATCGCACAACGGTGAGATCAACACCATCCGTGGCAACGTGAGCTGGATGAATGCGCGCCAGTCGGTGCTGGAGAGCCCGCTGCACGGTGACCAGATCGACAAGCTCTACCCGGTCATCATGCCAGATGGCAGCGACTCGGCCTCGCTGGACAACGCCGTCGAGTTTCTCTTCCAGTCGGGGCGCTCGTTGCCTCATGTCATGGCCATGCTGATTCCCGAAGCCTGGGCGGGCAATCCCGACATGGACGAAGACAAGCGCGCCTTTTACGAGTATCACGCCTCGCTGATGGAGCCCTGGGACGGCCCGGCGGCCATCACTTTCACGGACGGCCGCGTTATCGGAGCCACACTCGATCGCAACGGATTGCGCCCCGGCCGCTACATCGTGACAAAAGATGATGTAGTGGTGCTGGCCTCCGAGGCCGGTGTGCTGGACGTTCCGGCAAAAGATATTCGCAAGAAAGGCCGCCTGCAACCCGGCCGCATGTTCCTGGTCGATACGGTCCAGAAGCGCATCATCAGCGACAGCGAAATCAAGAAAGAGTTGGCCGGCCGCCAGCCTTACGCAAAATGGCTTGAGGAGCGGCAGATCTCGCTGGATGAGTTACCCGAGCCTTCGCGCATGATCGCCTCGAACCCCGAAACGCTGCTGCGCCGCCAAAGGGCGTACGGTTACAGCGAAGAAGACCTGAGGATTCTGCTGGCGCCCATGGCAGCGCGAGGCGAAGAGCCCATCGGCTCCATGGGCACCGATGTGCCGCTGGCTTGCCTCTCTGACCGCCCGCAACCCTTGTTCAGCTATTTCAAACAGCTTTTTGCTCAGGTCACCAATCCGCCCATCGATCCTATCCGCGAGGAGATGGTGATGTCGCTGATCAGCTACATCGGCACAGAGCGCAACATTCTCGACGAGGCGCCGGAGAACTGCCACACGCTCAAGCTGCCGCATCCCATTCTGACCAACCGCGACCTGGAAAAGCTGCGCCGCGTATCTTCAGGAGATTTGCTGGCAACTACGCTGCCAACGTTGTTTCGCGCTGCCGATGGCGAGCGAGGCCTGAAGCACTCGCTGGAGGACCTGAGCGCCCGCGCCGCGCACGCCGTCGAGTCAGGATATACGCTGCTGATTCTTTCCGATCGCGGCGTCGATCCGACCTACGTGCCGATTCCCAGCCTGCTGGCGATGGCCGCGGTGCATCACCGGCTCTTGGCCGACAAGACCCGTACCCAGGTGGCGCTAATCATCGAAAGCGGCGAGCCGCGCGAGGTGATGCACTTTGCCCTTCTGATCGGCTACGGCGCAAGCGCCATCAATCCTTACCTGGCCTTTGAAACTCTGCACGACCTGAAACATCGAGGGCTGTTGCCGCACAACGTTACCGCCAACCATGCGGAGAAGAACTTTATCAAGGCCATCAACAAAGGCCTTCTGAAGACCTTCTCGAAGATGGGCATCAGTACCCTGCAAAGCTATCGCGGCGCCCAGGTCTTCGAGGCAGTGGGACTCAATCATTCACTGGTCGAAGCATATTTCTCCGGCACGGCTTCGCGCATTGAAGGCGTGGGCCTGGACGTGCTGGCGCGCGAGGCGCTGCTCAAGCACGCTTACGCCTTCCAGCCTCTCACGGAATCTGAAACCGAATTGGTCGTCGGCGGCCACTATCAATATCGCGAAGGCGGTGAGTATCACCTGCTGAATCCGGAGACCATCAGCAAGCTGCAGCAGGCAGTGCGCGCAAATAACCCTACCACTTTCCAGGAATACACTGATCTGCTCGATGATCAGAACCGCCATCTTTGCACCCTGCGCGGACTGCTCAAGCTCAATTACGCAGCCAAGCCCGTGCCACTCGACGAAGTTGAACCGGCCAAGGAGATCGTCAAGCGTTTCACAACCGGCGCCATGAGCTTCGGGTCGATCAGCAAGGAAGCGCACGAAACTCTGGCCATCGCCATGAACCGAATCGGCGGCATGTCCAACACCGGTGAGGGCGGCGAAGAAGAAGAACGCTTCAAGCCCGACGCGAACGGCGACTCGCGCCGCTCGGCCGTCAAGCAGGTCGCCAGCGGCCGTTTTGGCGTGACAACCAATTATCTGGTCAATGCCGACGAGTTGCAGATCAAAATGGCGCAGGGCGCAAAGCCCGGCGAGGGCGGCCAGTTGCCCGGCCACAAAGTGGATGAGATCATCGCCAGGACGCGCCACTCCATTCCCGGCGTGGGACTGATCTCGCCGCCGCCGCACCACGACATCTATTCCATCGAAGACCTGGCGCAACTTATCTATGACCTGAAGAATGTCAATCCCAAGGCGCGCATCGCCGTCAAGCTGGTCTCCGAGGCCGGCGTGGGCACGGTGGCCGCAGGCGTGGCCAAAGCTCATGCGGATGTGGTGCTCATCTCCGGCGACACCGGCGGCACCGGCGCATCGCCGCTGAGTTCCATCAAGCATGCCGGGCTGCCGTGGGAGCTGGGCCTCGCCGAAGCACAACAGGTTCTACTGCTGAACGATCTGCGCGGCCGCATCAAAGTTCAGACGGACGGCAAACTTCAGACCGGCCGCGACGTGGTGATTGCCGCACTCCTGGGAGCAGAAGAGTTCGGATTCGCCACCACGCCCCTGATTGCCATGGGCTGCATCATGATGCGCAAGTGCCATCTGAACACCTGCTCGGTGGGCATTGCCACGCAGGATCCGGTGTTGCGCGCGCGCTTCAAGGGCCAGCCCGAACACGTGGTAAACTTCTTTTTCTTCATCGCCGAGCAGGTGCGCCAGCACATGGCCAAACTGGGCTTCCGTACCTTTGATGCGATGGTGGGCCGCGTGGACAAAATCGATGCCGCCATCGCGCACGACCACTGGAAGGCCAAGGGAATCGATCTCTCTTCGATCCTCTACGTGCCTACGCTGCCTTCACGCGTGGCGCACCGCAAGATGCAGGCACAAGATCACGGCCTCGACCGCGCCCTCGATCACGCCCTCATCGAAAAAGCCGCGCCAGCCCTCAAATCAAGAACTCCTGTCACTGGCAGCTTCCATATCCGCAACACTCATCGCACCGTTGGCGGAATGCTGGGCGGTGAAATTGCGCGCCGCTACGGATCAGCCGGTTTGCCCGATGAGACCATTCACTACAAGTTCCAAGGCTCAGCCGGCCAGAGCTTCGGCGCATTCGTTCCCAACGGAGTCACGCTGGAATTGGAAGGCGATTCAAACGATTATTTGGGCAAGGGGCTTTCCGGTGGGCGCATCATCGTCTATCCGCCCAAGACCTCGAGCTTCCTTCCTGAGGAGAGCATCCTGGTAGGCAACGTGGTACTCTACGGCGCGACCAGCGGCGAAGTCTTCCTCAATGGAATCGCCGGCGAGCGCTTCTCCGTGCGCAACTCCGGCGCTGTTGCGGTGGTAGAAGGCGTGGGCGACCACGGCTGCGAATACATGACCAACGGCACGGTTGTCGTGCTCGGGCTCACCGGGCGCAACTTTGCTGCCGGCATGAGCGGCGGATTAGCCTATGTCTACGACGATCAGGGCGATTTTGCCGCGCGACGCTGTAATCAGGCCAGTGTCGATCTGGAACCGTTAGTATCCGATGCCGACGTGGCTGAGGTGCGCGGCCTGCTGCAACGCCACCGAGACCTGACCGGCTCGCCGCGCGCTGCCTGGATTCTGGAGCGATGGGCCGAGGCGCAGCCGCGCTTCATCAAAGTTTTTCCGCACGAATACAAGCGCGTACTTGGCATTGCCAGCCCCAGTGCCGACTCTGATGCAAGCAATATTTCTCCCACAACTTCGTCGCCTCTGGCGGCAGCCGAGGTGCACCATGGGTAAGGTTACCGGATTCCTTGAAATTGAACGCGAACAGCCGGCCCGCCGCAAGGTCGAGGAGCGACTACAGGATTGGTTTGAGGTCTACCAGCCTTTTCCTGAAGAGAAGCAGCGCGAACAGGGCGCACGCTGCATGGATTGTGGCGTTCCCTTCTGCCACTCCGGCTGCCCGGTCAACAACCTGATCCCCGACTGGAACGACCTGGTTTACAACGGCCGCTGGGAGGCGGCCATCCGCCGGCTGCACTCGACCAACAACTTTCCTGAGTTCACAGGCCGCATCTGCCCCGCACCCTGCGAGGCCGCATGTGTGCTGGCCATCGACCAACCTGCCGTCTCTATAAAGCTCATCGAGCGCAGCGTGGTCGATCGCGCGTGGGACGAAGGCTGGATTCATCCCGAGCCGCCTGAGCAGAGCACCGGCAAGAGAGTTGCTATTGTCGGCAGCGGACCTGCTGGATTAGCGGCGGCGCAGCAGTTACGGCGCATCGGACATTCCGTCACTGTCTATGAAAAGAGCGACCGCATCGGCGGTCTGCTTCGTTACGGCATTCCTAACTTCAAGCTGGAAAAGCAGGTCCTCGACCGCCGTATACAACAGATGCGAGCCGAGGGAGTTACCTTTGTCGCCAACGCTCATGTGGGCGTCAACTTGCCGGTAGACAAACTCACCGAACGCTATGATGCCATCCTGCTGTGCGGCGGCTCCGAGCAACCGCGCGACTTGAAGATCCCCGGCCGCGAACTTAAAGGCATTCATTTCGCAATGGATTTCTTGCCGCAGCAGAACCGTCGCTGCGAGGGCGACCATCTTGATGCTGCACAGGACATCCTTGCCGATGGCAGGCGTGTGGTTATCATCGGCGGCGGCGACACAGGCGCCGACTGCCTGGGTACCAGCCTGCGCCAGCACCCCTTGAGCGTTCACCAATTCGAGATCATGCCCAGGCCGCCCGAACAGCGCGCCGCCTCTACGCCCTGGCCGATGTGGCCCTTGCAGCTGCGCACCGAAGCCGCACACGAAGAGGGTGGCATACGCGACTGGAGCATCAACAGCGTCGAGTTCACCGGCGACGCCGAGGGCCGCGTTAAGCAGTTGCACGCAGTTCGCGTTGGCCCTCCGCCGAAGTTCGAACCCATCCCTGGTTCCGAGTTCACACTGGATGTCGATCTGGTGTTGCTGGCTATGGGCTTCTTGGGGCCTGTGCGCTCGGGAATGATTGAACAATTGGGAGTGGCTCTGGACAGCCGCGGCAACGTAGCCACAGACGCCGACTACCGGACATCAATCGAGAATATCTTTGCTGCCGGCGATATGCGCCGCGGCCAATCGCTTGTAGTCTGGGCCATCAGCGAAGGCCGCAAAGCCGCCGCGTCCGTCGATCGCTACCTCGCCACTGTCGCTGAACCCGTATCCCAGCATCATCGCGCCCTTGCCTGAGATCTTCAGGGGATGAATAGCTCCAGCCTGACTTTCCAAGTGACGGACTGGCCGGGCGGCAGCGTAACCATCCCCGTATCTCTGTTGCCCCACTCTTTTCCGAATGGATCGTTGTAATTGAACTGAGGCTCGATCGCGATGAACTTCCGGTCGAGTGGAGAATACACCTGCACGGTATTGATGTGGCGGCTGAGCGCCACTATGCGAAGCCCATACTTCGCGGCTGGGTCAATGATCTCCGAGTAGGAGCTGCCATCGGAATCCTTCTTCAAGTTCGTCCAGTTGTCGTCCAGAAATAGACCGCCGAGCGCCTTGCCTCCCTTGGCGGTAAAGTCATAAGGCGTGCCCTCGACAGGCAGCAGCTTGCCTGTGGGGAAGACATCGTCGGAGTTGTTGACTTCGGCGCGCTGGTCGCCGGCAACGTGCAGGCGCGCCTGCTTGCGGTCGCCGCTGGGCAAATTGAAATAGGGGTGCCAAGCGATGCCTACGGGTTCTGGCTTGTCGCCCACATTTCTTACCTCAACTGTCGCAATTACCGCATCGCCGCTGAGAGAGACGGAGACACTTACATCGGTCTTCGAAAACCACTGTTGGCTCAAGTTGTTATTGTGAATTACGCCGCTTACGGTCCTGGTGTCGCCCGCCGCAGTCTGTTTTACATCGTCCGCTTTGGAGGCGAAAATGAGACCGTGGATCGCATGTGGAGCGGCTTCCGGCTTACCGCCCTTCCAGTTCGCGTCCAGCGTCAGCGGATTTCCCTGCCATTCGAAAGACACTGTCTTGTTTCCGTTGGAAAGAGGCCCGATGATGCGATTGGCAAAGGGAGCCAGAAAAGCTCCGCCGAAGGTGAAGGCTTTTGTGCCATAGGGATCGTCGGGGCCTCCCAGGATACTCGCCGCCTCTTCGATAGACGGAGAATGAAGCAGGGAAATCTCTCCTTTGCCCGGCACGTAGGCCGTGATCTGGAAGAGATTCATGCCGCGGCCCGGAAACACCACAGCGGAAAGGAACTCCGGCTTGCTGCCGTCGCCAGTCTTCAAACGGGTCAACGTGACAGCGGGCTGGCCGCCAATGAGCGGCTGTTTGTTTTGGGCGGAGGGTTGTGAAGCTGCTTGCGTGAAAGAGGTCATAATCGTCACCAGAATGGCTGTCATGGTCAGTGGAACGGTACGAAATGTGCGGATGCGCATGAAAACTCTCCGCATTAAGAGTATCTCAATAACCCGGCGGGCATTATCTTTCGTTTGGCAATTTCGTTGCTTCTAAGGCGAACCGGCACAGTCCAAAATGCACGCGGGCACTCAGAGCTCCAAAATCCACCCCTGCTGCAACGTTATCGCCTAGTCTTCCGTTTGCCCGTGGATAAACGACTCCCATCCAAGATAGCGTGTCGCGGCTTCGTGCACAGCCTTGGAAACGTTGCTGAAGTTGGCGGCGACGTGGTGCTCGAAACCTTCGCGGCAGATGTACCTGAGCAGCTTCTGCAACTGCGGAATCTCCGCCACACCTGCACCGCCGAAAGTTTCCAGCGGATCATCGGTGAATGTCCCCGCGCCGGTGTAGCCGCGAATCACGCCGCGGCGGTCGTCGGTTGAATAGCGCGCATAGCTCATTGCGCCTGCCTTTACGCGGCCCACGCATGTCCCGAAGGTGTTCATCTTGCCTACCGTGCCGGCGATGATCGCCTGATAGTCCATCGTCGGCGCCTGAACGAAGAAGTGCTTGGGCAGATTGGAGCAGTGGAAGCAGACGCACTTGTCGGGGTTGCTGCCGTAGTTATTGTTCCAGTCAAGCAGCGCCGAGGGGGTCTGGCTGGCCAGAGCCAGCATATACATGCTCAGCGTTCCGGGCACATCAACCTCGCAGGCGGAAGGAATCAGGTCATTACTCATCATGCTCATGATTGTGCACGGCACTACACCGAAGAATTCTTCCATCGATGTCCAGCACTGTACTGCGCTGACAGTGACGTTGGTCTGCTTCATCCATCCGTCGATTACCGCGCCCAGCTTGGCCATCTTGAGTAGCGCTTCGGCAGGAATGCCGCTGGTCGAAACGTAGCTCTTGATGGCGGCCAGCTTTGCCTGCGCGGCATCATCCGTGTCCTTCATTCGATTGATGCGGCCAAAGATTTCCGACAGGTCGATCGGCTCGATGGAAATGCCTGCGGTCTCGAAAATCCGCTCGGAGTAGCGAACCGTATTAAATGCCGCCGGACGCGCGCCGATAGCGCCGATGCGCAGATTCTTCAAACCCTTGACGATGCGGCAAACTGCGGAGAACCATTCCAGGTCTGCCTGGAACTCGGATGATGCAAGGCTCTCAGTGTGCAGCGTGGTGAGCGAATACGAAATGCCGTATTGCATCATGTTATTACAAGCACTCATCTTGCCGCAAAAGCTGTCGCGGCGAACGGCGATGGTCATTGCATCAGAGCGGTCGGGCGTGGCCTGCACCAGCACCGGAACCTTGAGGCCGGAGAGTCGAATAGCGTCCACGATGCCGCGCTCTTCGCCGAAGTTAGGCAGCGTGACGATGATGCCGTCAATCTCTTCGGCGTGCTTCTTGAATAGCTCCGCGCACCGCTGCGACTCGGCATAGGTTTCCACCGCGCCGTGCTTGGACTCTTCCGGGCTTAACACTACTGTCCGCGCTCCGGCCGCATCGAGAACCGAGAGAATTTCTTCGCGGCCGGTCTTGGCCAAATGGTCTGGAAAAAAGCCGCGGTTGCCTACTATCACTCCAAAAGTCATCGTGCGTTGCGCTGCCATGTCGGTTACTCCTTCAGTCTTGCCTTTTTCCGCGTTATTGCGGGATTCGAGAGTTGCCGCGACGCTTATCTCGCGCGGCCCGGAAAGAATTTTACCACGTAGAACTCACCCAGAGCTGAGGGAAGCAAGGTCCCGGACATCGCACCGGAAGGGCAAGGCATTAAGATTTGCAACATCAACCATGCAATTTTTCCTACGGTGATTTCTCACCAGCCGTCTGCCACAATGTTGCCATCTGCTCCAGCGAACGGCCTTTGGTTTCCGGCACAAATCTCCACATGAAGAAGGCGGCGAGAATGCTCATCGCGCCGTAGATCCAGTAGGCGAACCCATGCTTGAAATGCTCCACAAGATAGGGATTCTCATCAAGAATGGGGAATGACCAACTGACGATATAATTGGCGATCCACTGCGCCGCCACTGCCACGGCCATAGCCTTGCCGCGAATCTGATTGGGAAAAATCTCGCTGAGAAGCACCCAGGTGACAGGCCCCCACGAAACGGCAAAACCGGCGGTGTAGACTAGCATGCATACCAACGCGATCATGCCCCGGCCACCAAGCAAGAAGTCAGCGCCCAGCGAAATCATACTTGCCGCCATGACGAGCGCTCCGATGATTTGCAGCGGCTTGCGGCCGAATCGATCCACGCTCAGAACGGCAACTACGGTGAAAGCAAGGTTGACCGCGCCCACAAGAATAGTTTGCAGCAACGAGGCATTAGTGGTCATGCCCATGCCTTTGAAAATATCCGTCGCATAATAGAGCACGACGTTGATGCCGACGAATTGCTGGAAGACTGACACCGTGATGCCGATGAGAATCAGAGGCGCGCCGTAGGAAAACAGTTTGCCGGAGTGATGCTTGCTCAACGAGGCGCGAATTTCGGAGAGTTCCTTTTCGCGTTCTTCCGGCGTCACCAGCCTGGACAGCACCGCACGCGCGCCTTTTTCATTTCCCTTCAGCATGAGAAAGCGCGGGGTCTCAGGCACAAAAAACAGGAGGAGCAGAAAGAAGGCCGCAGGAATGGCGCCAGAGAGAAACATATAGCGCCAGCCTATGGAGTTGAGCCAAGCATCGCCGCTCCCCGCCTTGGAAATTCCGAAGTTGACAAAGTAGATTACCAGCATGCCGAAGATGATGGCCAATTGGTTCCATGCCACGAGATTTCCCCGTACCTTGGGCGGCGCGATCTCCGCGATGTACATCGGTGACAACATGGAGGCCAACCCTACGCCTATGCCGCCAAGCATACGGTAAACGACAAAATTCGCCATGTATCCGGGTCCACCGTGGCCGATGGGGGCAAAAGGAAACTCCGGTGCGGCGGCACCCAAGGCTGAAATCAGGAAAAGCAGAGCGGCAATGACCAATCCGCGCTTGCGGCCGATGCGGGTGCTCACCCAGCCGCCAATCAGTCCACCGAGAATGCAACCGATCAGCGCGCTCGAAACCACAAAGCCGAGCAACGAATTCGCGGCGTTGGCCTGGGTGGGGTTGGTCAAATCCGCAAATCGAGGATCAATGAAATAAGCCTTCAGACTCCCCACTGCGCCGTTGATTACGGCTGTGTCATATCCGAAGAGCAATCCGCCCAACGTGGCGATGATGGTCAGTAAAACGACATATGGATTCAATCTCGACATGAAGTCCTTAAGAATTACCAGTGGACTGAAGGCAAAACTTGCAGATCATTATTGTTGAGGCGCAAGTGTGAGCAGTATACATCATTCTCGCGCAACGCCTGTGCTTTGGAACGGCCATTGAAATCGAGGCCGATCCAGATCACCATTCCGAAATAGATAGCGATCACTGCAATGTCCAAGGCGCGCAAATGCGCCAACGGAGCAATAACGAGAGCCAGCAGACCCGTCGATGCAGTGTGGTCGCGGGAGTTCACTATCACGGTTTCGAACCTCAAGCGCCGCCATTATGCGGCTCTTTCCTTGCGATTTGGCTGAGACGGCAGCCCCGCTCTTCTGACCGCCGCAGAAGACTACTTCTGCCCATAAGAGGCATCCGCGCCGTGTCTGTGGGAGTAATGCCGATCCAGCAGCGCCTTTGAGATACTTTCTCCCTTCGGGCGCAAAATGGTTGTGGTAAATGCCATGCGCGCCACATACTCCAAAATCACAGCGTTTTGTGCGGCTTCCATCGGCGTCTTGCCCCAGGTGAAAGGCGCATGACCTGCCACCAGAACAGCCGGCGTGGCCATGGGGTCATGACCACTTAAGCGGCGCACAATCGCCTTGCCTGTATTCAATTCGTACTCGCCCTGAATCTCAACATCGCTCAGCCCTTCGGTAGCCGGCACAGGGCCATGAAAGTATTCAGCATGGGTGGTGCCGCAGGCTGGAATGGAACGGCCGGCCTGGGCCCATGCCGTGGCAAATTCGGAATGCGTGTGAACTACGCCGCCGATGGCGGGAAACTCACGGTAAAGCTCAAGATGGGTTTCTAGATCGGAAGAAGGCTTCAGGCCGCCTTCGATAATCTTCCCGTCCAAGTCGCAGACGACCATATCCTCAGCGGTCATCTGGTCGTAGGGAACGCCGCTGGGCTTGATCGCTATCAGCCCGCTTTCGCGGTCGATGCCGCTGGCATTACCAAAGGTATAAAGCACCAGCCCGCGGCGGACGATTTCGAGATTGGCTTCCAGAACCTGGGCTCGCAAGAGAGGCAATTTCATAAAGCTCCAAAATGGTCATATTGGTTGGCCGCCGACGGGATTCGGTCCATCGGGGTTTCTCGCTCCATGGCTTGCGACTACATGAGCAAACGTTTTATCAACGGCTGTCAACGTAGATGTTACACCTGGGTCCGAAAGGATTCCTCTCACGGGATACCTATCCGAATTGTCCAAACAGTTCGACATTCATGCCAACCAGATCATACAGCGGAAGGGCCAACTCCAGGATGGCACCGCGGGCATCCTCGGAGAGTTAAAATCTGGCCCGCTAAGTACGCCGAGTATTCTGCGCCGAATGAGCGAAGTATTCAGCGCTTGTGAAATCCGCTTATAGTATCGCAGCAAAACAAGCAGCGAAAACCGCTCATCCTCAAGTTTCTACCTTTCGTCCACTTTCTGAACCCCCTGGCCACTGATGCGCTTTTTCCCAGTGAGTCCCGCGCTATTGTCTACATACGGCAGCAATGTTCGGGAAAGGGCACGGCATGGATTATCTGGTTAAAGTGGAAGCTGTGAGCCGAAGATTTCCTATGGATCACAGCTGTGTGAGCGCGCTCGACGATGCCAGCCTGCATGTCTCGGCTGGAGAGTTTCTGGCCATCGCTGGGCCCAGCGGCAGCGGCAAGTCAACGTTGCTGAACCTCGTGGGTTGCATCGACAAGCCGACTTCCGGCCGCATTGTGTTGGATGGCGAGGATACGTCGGCGCTGAAACCGTCCCGGCTCACCGCACTGCGCCGCGAAAAGATCGGATTCGTTTTCCAGACTTTCAACCTGATTCCCGTTTTCACGGCCAGCGAAAACGTCGAATATCCGCTCCTGGTGCAAGGCGTTGGCGCCCGTGAGCGCGGAAAGCGGGCTGCCGCCGCACTTGAAAGCGTCGGCCTCTTGTCTCGCGCCGGGCAGCGTCCCGATCTGCTATCGGGTGGCGAGCGCCAGCGTGTTGCGGTGGCGCGAGCCATTGTTCACCGCCCCGCGCTGGTGCTGGCCGATGAGCCCACCGCGAACCTGGACACGCACAACGCCACGCAATTGATCGACCTGATGCGCGATCTGAATCTGAGCCTCGGTCTCACCTTCATCTTTTCTACCCACGACCAGCGGCTGTTGGAACATACCCCGCGTATTGTTCGCCTGTGTGACGGCCGGGTTGCCGAAGATACGCAGCGAGAGGAGGTATGTCATGGGTAAGTTTCTTCTTCTCGCCTTCCGCAACGTCTTTCGCAACCGCCGCCGCACGATTATGACCCTGTTCATGGTGAGCGGTGGCGTCGCCGGTCTTCTTCTGGCAGGCGGATACTTCGCTCACATGATCGACGGCCTGCGAGAAGACACCATTCGCAACGGCCTCGGTCACATCCAGATCTTCACGACCCAGCACTTCCGGCGCGACGAGGTCCACGTACTCGATACCGGCATCGACAACTGGAGGCAAGTGGCGGCCACAGTGAAAACCGTCCCTCATGTTCGTGGCGTCGCCCCTCGCATTGAGTTTTATGGCATGGTCTCCAACGGCCAGAAGTCTTCCGTCTTCATGGGCAGCGCCGTCGATCCTGACGCTGAGACGAGCCTGGGGTTCACTTCGAATGTCTCTTCGGGCCGTGATCTCAGCGGCAGGCCGGGCGGCGAGGTTGAAGCCATCATCGGAGCCGGCCTTGCCAAGTCGATGAACGTTGGCATCGGCGATGGCCTCACCCTGCTTTCCGTAACTTCGGATGGCGCACTAAACGGCGTCGATGTCCAGATTGTCGGCATCGTGACAACCGGTGTTGCCGAGATGGACGCGCGCTATCTGCGCATTACGCTCAACTCCGCGCAGCGACTGTTGCAGAGCGATCGCATCACCAACCTCGTGGTCGGGCTGGACTCGACGGCAAACACCGATGCCGTTTATGACACGCTCATTCCGCGTCTCGAGGGGCAGCCGCAGCAGATGACACTAAAGAAGTGGGTCGACCTTGCCACCTATTACAAGCAGGTGCGCACACTCTTCAATGGCATCTTTCTTTTCATGGGCCTGATCGTCTTCTTCATGGTCCTCATGTCCAGCGTCAACACTCTGTTGATGACCATGTTTGAGCGCACCCGCGAGATCGGCGCCATGCTAGCGATGGGAACGCCGCGCGCCTGGATCATCGCGCTCTTTATGACGGAGGCAGTGCTGATTGGAATTATCGGAGCCGTCGTCGGAGTCGCAGTGGGCAATTTGTTGGGCGTGCTCATCAACATTTCCGGATTGCACATGCCGCCGCCGCCTGGCTATACCGTCAACATTCCATTCCTTGTTGAGCACGTGCCCAGCCTCATGATCGGGTCTTCGCTTCTGGTCATCGTCTCGCTGGCATTCGCATCCATCCTGCCCGCAGTCCGCGCATCGCGGCTGCAAATTGCGGAGGCATTGGCCCATGTCTAGAATCAACTGCGCACTGCGAGTATTTCTGCTGCTTTTTCTTTTCTGTTTCCTTCTTACTTGCGTGCTTGTGAGCCACGCCGCGCCCGCGACGCCCGATGCGGAAGCCCTGCTCCAGCGCTCCGACGCATTCCGTAACGGCTGGCCATCGTATGTGGTCCGAGTCAAGATCACAGACTTCGAATCGGGCAGACCGGACGAGGAGCATCTCTACGAAGTCTCGCAGAAGGGCACTGACAAGACTTACGTGAATTTCATGAGTCCGCGCGAAAAGGGCGAACACCTACTCATGCTCGGCGACGATATGTGGGTCTATCTGCCCGACACCAGCCGCCCGGTGCGCATCACGCCGCTTGAACGCCTCACCGGCGATGCTTCCAACGGCGATGTGGCTCGCACCAACTACGCTGCCGATTACTCGCCCGTCTTCCTACGCGCTGAGAAAGTGGGCGCGGTCGAGTGCTACGTCCTCGATCTCACGGCAAAGCGCAAGGGCGCGACCTATCAGCGCATTCTTTACTGGTTGCGCTTGCCGGATGCGCGTCCCGTGCGGGCCGAGTTCTACCTGACCTCCGGCAAGCATATCAAGTCCGCCACATTCGACGAATACGCGCCGTCAAGCGGCAAAGAGCTGCTGCGCAAGCTTACGCTCTACGACGAAATCCAGCGTAACTCGCACAGCGTCCTCGAATACTCCGGCGCCACGCCGCGCTCGCTGCCCGACAAACTTTTCAATCAAGGCCGTTCGGACATGTTTTAGCCATGAATCGCCGCCCTCTCATTCCGATTCTCCTCATCCTGAGCGTTTGGGGCAGCGCCCGCGCTCAGAACACTCCGCCTCCGGAGAAGAGCCGCGTCGATGCGCGCTACGCGCTTTCCATCATTGACGACGCCACCTTCTACGACAATCGAAGCGAACCTGTGCCTGAGGTGTTGAACCAGGTACTGGTTGAGCCCGCGCTCAGCTACCGCTTCCATGACCGTCTCACCCTCGCCTCCAGCATGATCGGTCTTGCCGGCACTTACTCCGCTAACTACACGCAACTGCGCGTAAAGGAAACGTATGCCGGTCTTTCCGCAGGAGATTTCGACTTTACGCTAGGCCGCAAGATAGTGCGCTGGGGCACGGGTTACGCCTTTACTGCGGCTGGCGTTCTCGATCCGCCGCGCATCCCCACCGACCCTACCGACCGTCTGAACTTGAATGAAGGGCGCGACATGATCAAGGCCGACTGGGTCCATGGCACGCACGCATTTTCGCTGGCCTGGTCCACTGCCGCGCTGGCCCCCGCGCAAGCCAACCTGCGCGACACCACCGCTTTCAGGTATAACGTTCTGGTGCGGGGATTCGATACAGCTCTCATCGCCGGCAACGACCGCGGCGGCGATTCATTCGGAGCTTTGACCTTTACTCGCGTTCTGGGGCAGGCATGGGAATTGCACGGCGAAGCCGTGTGGCGCGAGCAGGCCGCGGTACTGCTGGGCGCCAAATACACTGTCTCCGGTGTCACTTTCATCGGCGAATTCTTCACTCCTCCGAATATCCCGTACTATAACTACATGGGAGTCTCACCACTTGCCGGCCGCCAGCATTTCGCCTTCATGACCGCTGGCAAAGCAAGGCTGCGAGAGCGTCCAGGTTGGAAAGAATGGGGTCTTTCCGGCTCCATAGTCGCTAATCTCGATGACCGCAGTTACACACCCGTTATCGACGCCAGCCGCTGGTTCGGCAATCACTTCTCTTCTTATGTCCACGTCGAGATCCCACGAGGGAGCAAGACATCGCAGTTCGGTTCGGCGCCGTATTCCACAGCAACATCGGTGGGAGTCCGCTTCCAGTTATGAAATACGAAACACATAAGCCGGCGTCAAGCATCGCTGAAGATTGGCAATTCCCGAAGACTTTCGGTTCGTTCTTCGTGAGGGCGTTTTGGATTGTCCTCGGCGCCACGCTACTCATCTTCCTAATGTTTTTCTCACAGGGTTTCGTCAAGCTGTCGGAGACAGGGCAGCGCCTGGTAGCCATATTTGTCTACTCCCTTTGCATAGCGCTGCCTTCGATGGCGCTGCTCACCCAGGTTTCGATTCGCTATACAGCCAGGTTTCCCCGCGGAATCGTTCTCATCCAGGCGCTGTGCCTCATCTGTACAGCCTCCCTCGGCGCTCTTGCTGCAGTTTCTTTCCTTTGGATCGCCGGAATAGAAGGCCATGGCAGATATTGGATCGCGTACTTTGCGGACCTTCCCTTCAGCATGATAATCACGCTTGCAATTGGAATGAGCGTGTCATTGTATGAGACGCTGCGCTACAAACTGCAGGCAGCCACCCTGGAAGCGCGCACGCGCCAGATGGAGCAAGAACGCGCTTACAAGTTACTGGCCGAGGCGCAGCTTTCTTCCCTCGAATCGCGCATCCATCCTCACTTTCTCTTTAATACGCTCAACTCCATCGCCGCCTTGATTCCCTTGGACCCTCAGCGCGCCGAAGACACTGTTGGCAAGCTGGCCTCGCTGCTTCGTTTTTCGCTCAACGCGCAACACAGCGGCCTCGTTCCTTTGGAGCAGGAGCTCAAAATCGTTCGCGATTATCTTGAAATCGAGTCCACGCGCTTCGGCCCGCGCCTGCGTTACGAAATTATCGTGCCTGCCTCTCTCGATTCCGTCAAGGTACCTCCGCTCGCGCTACAGACCCTTGTCGAAAATTCCGTCAAGCATGTGGCAGCAACACGCACGGAAGGCGCTTCGATTAGGGTCACTGGAGCGATGGAGTCAGACCGCATACGCCTCGAAGTCCTCGACGATGGGCCCGGTTTCTCGCTCGGAGCCGCAGCACCCGAGCACGGACTCGGCAATCTCGCCGCGCGACTCGAACTTTTGTTCGGCGGTGCGGGTCGGCTCGGCGTGACTCGCGAGAGCGAGCACACCATCGTCCGTATCTCGTTTCCCGCTGAACTGTGAGATCTCATGGAAACCGCCTCACTCAACGCCTATCTCGTAGATGACGAACCGCTCGCCATTGAGCGTCTACAGCGGATGCTGGCCAACTGCGATTCTCTCCGCATTGCCGGCAGCGCCACAGATCCCGCGCAGGCGCTGGAGTTTCTAAACGGCCCGGCAAATATCGACGTGCTTTTCCTCGACATCCAAATGCCGGGCATGAGCGGTTTCGAGTTGCTCTCGCGGCTCACGGTTCAGCCTTTCGTCATCTTCACCACCGCATACGATCAATATGCGCTGCGGGCCTTCGAGGTGAACTCCATCGACTACCTGCTCAAACCCATCGAGACGGAGCAGTTGGAGCGCGCCATCGCGAAGCTTGGACGCCTCAGGCCGGTCGTGAGACCAGACTGGCAGCGAAATCCTGATCTCCCAGCTGTATTGAAGGAATTATCCGCCTCGCTTCTCGGTCAGCGAGTCGACTACCCGCGCCGCATTGCGTCTCGCGTGGGCGAACGCATCTCTTTCATCGACCTCGACACCGTGACGCACTTTGTGGCGCGCGACAAGCTTACCTATGCCGCCATCGACGGACGCGAGCACTGCGTCGATCAGACCATCGCTGATCTCGAGAGCAAGCTCGACCCGGCCCGGTTCCTACGCATCCATCGCGCCGTGATCCTGAATCTGGATTGGATCAGCGAGGTGAATGTTTCGTTTGCAGGTAGGGCAATTGTCTCTTTGAAGGATGCCCGTCACACTCAGTTGCCTGTCGCGCGAGACCGTTTGCGCCTGCTCAGGTCGCGGATGGAATTCTGAACTATCCTGAGGGCCTGTAAACACCACTGAGGTGGTTGGCCCAGTAAGGTTAACTGGCCTAGTTGAAGAAGGCTGCCGGCGAATTGAGTTGCATCCACCTCCGTCAATGCGTTTTAATGCAGGGCAGCTATGAAGCGCTTTCGGTAATAATGAATAGATTGAAATTCCTGGAGAAAGCCATGGCGGGCAAATTGGAGTTGATCGTCGGGCCAATGCGCAGCAACAAAACCGCTGAACTGCTGCGCAGAATCGAGACGCGCCGTCAATACGCCAAGCAGTACGTCCTGCTTCTGAAGCCGTGCGAAGATACCAAAGCCGCGGCTGGACTGGTGGAAAGCCGCAACCGGAACGGCTGTGGAAAGATGGAAGCTGTTGAATTCCAGGCTGCGGACCCGTGGGCGGTTCTGGCCGTTTTGGCGGCCACGGAACAGCAGATCGGCAAACGCATCGAATGTGTGGCCATCGATGAGGGCCAGTTTGTTCAAGACCTCTTTCACTTCACCCGGCGCCTGATTGAATCGGACTACGACGTGATGGTCTCCGGGCTCGAACTCGATTTTCGCGGAATGCCGTTCGGCGAAATGATGAATCTTTCATGGCTCGTGCGCACTTACGCGGGAAGCGTCACAGAGCTGGTGGCCTATTGCAGTTGTGGGGCCAAGGCGCTCTACCCGCAGCGGCTGATCGATGGAAAACCGGCCTCTTACGATAGCCCCATTATCATGGCCGGCGACAACTACGAGCCGCGCTGCACGGAACATTTTGTCCTGCCTGGAAGGCCTCACTAGCAAGATGCGTGAACGATTCCGCTGCGCGCCGATGACGGCTCCAGCTCAAGGCGAGTGAGACGGCGCGCTCGGTCACGAATCCCAGAGATGGCCCGCGAGCGCACCGCCCAGCTTTTCATGCCTTCCAAAGATTCAATCTGACCGGGCCGGTGGATTCTCGGACGATAAGCTCGGGCTCCACGGCAATCTCAGCACGCGGAGCAAGCGTGCCATGGATTAAGTTGAGCAGACTCTGAGTCGCAATTCTGCCAATCTCGGCCAGCGGCTGGCGAATCGTTGTAAGGCGGGGGAGGGTGTACGCGGCTGACCTGATGTCGTCAAAGCCAATCACCGAAACGTCGGCCGGTACGCGCAGGTCGAAGTCCTGGAGTGCGCGGATGGAACCCATTGCGGAAATGTCGTTGAAGGCGACCAACGCAGTAAAAGGCAGCCGGGTGGAAAGCAATTGTTGTATGACTGGATAGCCCAACTCTGGAGAGGTCATATCGCGGTCGAGGCTGACGACCAGTTCCGGTTTGATCTCCAGTCCCAGTTTCTCCGCAACTGCCTCAATGCCGCTCCAGCGCGCATTCGAGTCGGAACTGAAGGGCTGCCCGCGCATGAACGCAATGTGCCGGTGCCCAAGTCCGTACAAGTGGTTCAAGGTAAGCTCTGCTGCGCGCGCGTGATCAAGGACCACGTTAGTCACGCCTTCGATCTGGCGATGACCCGCGATGGCTACTACTGGGACGGAAATCGAATGTTCAAGCGCAGTATCTATTGCAATGATGCCTTGCGCGCCGCGGCTGATCAGCATCCGCGTGTAATCCTCCACCAGGTTTTTGCGGTGCCGGTGGTGCGCCGTGAGGTAGAAATATCCCGAGCTGATCAGCTGATCGCCAATGCCGCTCATTACCTCTGTGTGATAGCCGTCGTTCAGTTCTGGCACGAGAATGCCGATCGTAAGAGTGCGCCGGTTGCGCAGTGAACGCGCCAGCTGGTTTGGGTGGTAATTCAATTCCTTGGCAGCGGCCTTGATGCGATCGCGTGTGACTTGGGGAATCGTTCGTCCCGGCACGTCGTTGAGCACCACAGATACTGTAGCCGGATTCAGCTTCAGGTAGGCCGCTAACTGCTTCAGGTTTACCGGGTGTCGGACAGCAGGTCTTGCGGTCGGCTTGCGATCTTCCGTGCTGACGTGATCTTCCATTGGGACATCTCACCTTTTACGCTGGATACCTTATTTGGAATCCAGCATACAGGGGCTTGCACAGTGGCTTCTGGGAGGGCCTCGCTACAGGATATACAATCCAGCGCGCTTTTCCCACTGCAAGCCCCTTGTACAACAACGGTCTGCCTCGGCGCCAGACTGTCGAAGAAACCGGCTGACATGGCAGACCGGAATCATCCCACTCAACACTTGTTACCAGACCAAAGTTACCACCGAGTCCCTGAGCATTCTCACTTGAAGCCTGGACGAATCGAGGCCACAGTCAACCGTGCGCGCCTCGCCCCGGTTGGTGATAATCAGCACGCGGCTGCCATCAGGATTCTCCAGCGCCACGTGCTCTACCCCGGCGAGTTGCCCATGCGATGCAAGCACACGCGCATTACGCCGGATTGACTTGGAATAATGGGCAAACGCCCAGTACTGACCACTGCGCGTGATAGTCTGCGTGCGCGAATCGATGGTCACAACTCCGCCGCAGGCGAATGGGCCCACATTGGGTTTGCCCTGTTCGTCCAACGCCAGATTCCATCCCACCAGGCAGCGACCCCAGTTCCGAAGTACGCCCGTAAAAGTCTGTGACCAGGTACTCCAATCGGTGGTGTACCCAGGGCTGGTATAGTCAGGGCCGCCTTCGGTCCAATACGCGTTCTTTGCGGGGAATGCTTCATGTACGCGTGTCATGGCATCCACGGTACCCACATAAGGGTGCCAGGCAACCCCATCCACATATTTGTTCACAGCAGGGTCGCTCAATTCGTCCAGCGCGCGTCCCCACAAATTGTAATTGTGGTCGAGGATCCAGATCTTGGTGTCGAGAGAAGCGCCCTCCAGCGCCGGCCCCAGGAAGGTCTTGATGAAATCCATCTCGTACTCCTGGCCCCACAAACACGCGGGCATTCTTCCATCCTGATCTGTATCGGTCTCATTCTGGATGGTTACGGCATCAATCTTTACGCCCTCGGCAGCATACGCTTTCAGGAAGCGAACAAAATACTGCGCGTACGCGGCGAAGTACGCCTTGCGCATCGAACCGCCCAGCATGGTTCCGCCGGCCTTCATCCATCCGGGCGGACTCCACGGCGAAGCAAAGAGAAACAGCTCCTTGTTCAGCTCAAGCGCCTTGCGGATCGAAGGCAAAATGTACGCCCGGTCGTGGTCAATGCTGAAGTGTTTGAACTCCGGGTCCGGCTCCGGGCCATCATCGTAGCTATAAACGTTTCTGGAATAGTCGCTTGCCCCCATACAGGTGCGGGCCACGGAAAGCCGCAGGCCATCCGGCCCAAAAAACTCGCTGATAAGCTCTTGGCTCCCTTGAGCAGGCAGCTGACTGAACAGATAGCAAGCCGCGTCTGTAAAGCCCGCGCCAAATCCAAGAACCGTCTGGCGCCGGGTGGCGGGAATGATCCGGATGTCCAAGCTTGCGCTCGCCGCTGCCTTTTGCCACTGCGGCGCCTCGAATCCGGCAAACCTCTGCTTGCCGGCAGTAACCCAGGCACGGACCGGTCGCTGGGCTTCGATTGGCAGGCCCCACAACATGGGTCCCCTGGAAAGTGAGACGGCAGCAGCGGTCCCAGCGAAGTACTGTAAGAAATCGCGTCGAGTCTTAAACATCATATGAATCCGCAGGTGAATTTGTTAATGCTCAGAAGATTCTATTCCTCTCCATTGCATTTAGGCAATCGATTTTACATAATGTTTTCCTGATTTATGATGGTACATTTCCGACGGGGGCTATTGATGGACAGAATTCACCCCTTCGCTTCAGCTACCCATCAGAAATCATTGATCTTCGGGGCAAAGCGATTGTCTTAGCCGGTCCTGTCTATGGCCGCACTGGCCCGGTTGCGATTGCCAGCCAGGAGTCCCCAGCCACAGTCTCAGCTCGTCGGCCAGCAATCGAGGAGCGCAGGGGGCAGGTCCGCAAAAGGGACCTGCTGCCGCAATGTGATTGAAATAAAGGGTCGGCAAGGGCGCCAGACTCATATCGGCCAGTCCGGCGCCGGCCCACAGCTATCAGTCAGATGGGTACGGGGCCACCGTGAAAGCTGCATAATGGCAACTCTCACTCCGACAATTCAAGTAGCCGGCAAACTCGCATCTGACCCGCCGGCTCGCTTCTCACGCATGGTCGTAAAAGCGGAAGAAGAGGGATTGTTTGGAGACAGGCTCTACGCGCTTCACCAGCTCCGCCAACTGGCTGTCGCTAAGCGGCGTAAACTCCCTCGCTAACTGCACGTTCTCTTCCAATTGCGCCACCGTATCACAGCCGATAATAACCGTGCTCACCGGGCGGGAGAGCGCGTAATACATCGCCTCGCGCATGGTGATTGTTCCCGGCGTGGGCGCCAGCACCATGCCTTCCCACATATGCTTCTGGTCCTCAATGGGCGGCGGCGTCCATGTGGAAAGAATCCGCCCGCGACCCGGCACTTTCATTCCAATGATACCCATCTGCCTTTCCACCGCCAGTGGCAACAACGCCTCGCTGAAGCTGTAGTGGTGGGGGTCGGCGGCGTTGATGGCCATCAGAACCGTGTCAAAAGGATGGCGATTGATGCACTCGATCAGGCAGTCGGGCCGGAAGTGGCCGGTGATGCCGAGGTTGCGCACCACCTTCTGCTCCTGCATCTCCTGCAGCGCTTCCATAGCACCGCCTTTGGCGAAGATCGCATCCACATTGGCCATGGTGCCAATGTCGTGCAACTGCCAGAGGTCAATGTGGTCAGTCTTCAGCAGCTCGAGAGATTTCTCGATCATGCGCAACGAGCCTTCGCGAGTGCGCTGGATGGTCTTGGTGGCCAGAAAGGCTTCGTCGCGGCGATGCGCCATCACCCTGCCCACATACTGCTCGCTCCAGCGCTCCGGCCCGCCATAAATGGACGAGGTGTCGATATAGTTCACGCCCATGTCGAGCGCCCGCTCAAGGATGGGAACCGCCACGTCAAAGTTGTTCGGTTTCTCAAGAGATCCTTGCCCGCCAAGCGAGAAGATGCCCACCTTGTAGCCGGTCTTGCCAAGGTTACGAGTCGGCATGGCCGCGAGAGTTCTGGGATTCGAGGGCAGGCCGGGGAGAGCTTTCCGTGTGTCGGCCAACGCTGCTGGTGCCAGCAACGCGGCGGTGATCGCACCGCCTGCCTTTAGGAATTCGCGGCGGCCCTGGTTCCGCGCAGTCGCCGGTTGATTTTCGCTCATACAGCCTCCTCGCAGAGAATGAACCCCTGTGAAAATTCATCATAAGCTCGCGTTGAACCGGAGAGAAGAGGAAAAAACATCGGAACAGGCCGACTGCAGCGATGCCGGGGAAGTAATCTCCGGCGGCTGATGCCCTCATCGTGTCCTACAGCCGGCCGCCGGGAAGCGACCCTCCTGGAGTTGCAAAGCTCGAACCAGACGATGTTCCAATACTGCAAGTTATTGATTCCAATTATGATGATAGTGACCGGTGCAAACTCGATGTGGGCCTCGTACATGTTGCTGATGACCCGTCGTTTTGCCTCCAAAAGCCTGCCCTTCTTGCGGCGCCAGTTGGCGGCGTTGTCGATACTGTCAAAATGGAAATAAAAAACTATCGTATACATTCGAGAGCCCCATGCGGTATCCTTTTCCGGTCATGAGAACATCAATAAATCCCTTTACACAACCGTTTGTCTCTTTGGTCATCGCCTGCCTTTTTGCGATGCTCCCGTGCTGCGCAGTATCCGCTTTTGCGCAGGCGCCAGTGCCGGACTCGCCTCAAATCGAGGCCAAGGCCCACGCCCTCGTAGCCAAGCTCACGCTCGAAGAGAAGATCGAGTTGCTGGGCGGCGTCGACAATATGTTCACTAAAGCCTTGCCCTCGATCAACCTTCCGCGCTTCAAGATGTCCGACGCATCAATGGGTGTGCGCACTTGGGGGCCGACTACTGCTTATGCAGGCGGAGCGGCGCTGGCGGCCAGTTGGGACCCGGCACTGGCACGCAAGTTAGGCGAAGGCTTGGGTCGGGATTCCCGGGCTCGCGGTGTCCATTTTCTGCTAGGTCCCGGCGTCAACATCGCGCGCTCTCCACTGGCCGGGCGCAACTTCGAATATCTTTCCGAGGACCCGTTTCTCAACGCTACCCTGGTGGTTCCATTTATTGAGGGCGTCCAGTCCCAGGGCGTAGTGGCCACAGTGAAGCACTACGCACTAAACAACGAGGAGTATAACCGGCACAATGTCAACGTTGAAGTGGACGAACGCACCATGCGCGAAATCTACCTGCCGGCCTTCGAGGCTGCGGTCAACCAGGCACACGTTGACGCGGTAATGGATTCCTACAATCTGGTCAACGGTGCACACGCCACGCAAAACGATTTTCTGAATCTAAAGGTACTCAAGGGCGAGTGGGGCTTCCAGTCGATTCTCATGTCGGACTGGGACGCCACTTACGACGGCGTGGCTGCGGCCAACAACGGCCTAGACCTTGAGATGCCCAGCGCGCGCTTCATGGACGAGAAGACCCTTCTGGCCGCGGTCAAAGACGGCCGGGTGAAGGAGTCCACCATCGACGACAAGGTGGTGCGGATTTTGAGGACCATTCTGCGCTACGGCTTCCTCGACCGCCCGCAATTCGATCCGGCCGACTCGACTTACTCGGTGGCTGATCGCGCGGTTACTCTGGACGCCGCTCGCGAGAGCCTGACACTGCTCAAGAACGACGGGCACCTGCTGCCGCTCGACCCGGCTAGAGTAAAGACCATCGCCATAATCGGTCCAGACGCTTGGCCGGCCGTGACCGGCGGCGGAGGCTCTTCCGAGGCTCGCGCATTCGAGCCGGTCAGCATTCTCACCGGAATCGCCAATTTGGCCGGACCGGATGTGCATGTGCTTTATGCCCGCGGTTTGCCGGAGATGAACGATGTCTTTCACAACACCCAGTGGGAGAGTGGCGTAACCGTGGCCACTTTTCCAAGCAATGACTTTACCGGCAAACCTGAGATAGTAACCCAGCCGTACATTGGCGACTTCCAGCGGCAAAGACGCGGGCCTAAAAGTGAGACGCTTCAAAGCATCCGCTACAGCGCTAGCTATAAGGCGGCCAAGACCGGCAGTTACATTCTTCTGGAGGCTTTCCAGTCCTGGGGCGGCGATGAGTTCAAAATCACTGTTGACGGAAAGCAGTTGCCGATCTCGCCGCACGCCGAGGGCCAGGCTCCACAATTTTGGACGCTTGATTTGAAAGCCGGCCAGACGGTGAATATTGTGGCCGAGTGCGTTCCCAGTTCTTCCAGCGTGCATTTTGGCCTGGGCATTGCTTATGAGCCGGAATTAGTTTCCGCGGAAGCAAAGCAGTTTGCGAAGCTTGCGGATGCCGTAGTCGTAGCTGTCGGCTTCAACCCGCTCACCGAAGGCGAGAGTTATGACCGCACCTTCACGCTGCCATGGGGACAGGATGCGCTGATCGAGGCCATGGCTGCGGCCAATCCGCGCACCATCGTTACACTCACCGGCGGCGGCGGTATGGACACGCGGCGCTGGCTCGACAGAGTTCCCGCACTGTTGCACACTTACTATCCCGGCCAGGAGGGCGGCACGGCCGTTGCAGAGGTTCTCTTTGGAAAGCGCAATCCCGAAGGCAAGCTGCCGATCAGTTTCGACCGGAGTTGGGACGAGAATCCTTCGGCGCAGTACTACTTCCCCATCAAGGGTGCGGATAGCTCGCTGCACGTGACGGAAGACGGCAGGCCGCCGGTAGATTATGTCATCCCCCACGTGAAGTATGAGGACAAACTGATGGTCGGTTACCGTTATTGGACCACCACGGGCAAGCATCCGCTCTTTCCCTTCGGCTTTGGGCTCAGCTACACCACCTTCAGTTTTTCCAACCTGAAGGTTCCAGCAGCCGTCGCCTCCGGCTCGGCTGTTCCGGTCAGCTTCGACGTAACCAACACCGGCAGCGTGGCCGGTGCTGAAGTGGCCCAGCTTTACGTCTCCGATCCGTCCGCCAAGGTCGTCCGCCCGGAGCGCGAGTTGAAAGGGTTCCAGAAAGTTAGCTTGGCGCCCGGCGAAACCCAGCATGTGACTCTCAACCTGGACGCTCGTGCCTTCAGCTACTGGGACGACACGGCGCATAAGTGGGCCATTGACCCCGGCAAATTTGTCATTCTCGTCGGCGACTCCAGCGAAAGCACTCCGCTCCATGCCGACCTTACATTGAACTAAGCCATTTCCACTGTTCCGTGAAGCTGGAATTGTGCGATCCCACCCTGGCCGCAAAAAACGCGGTGGGGTGGGTTTACCGCGACATTACTCCATCTGTGAAAATGCTCAAAGAGGAAGCGAGGAGTGGGAGACCGCATGAAGGAACTTTCAAGAAGAGAATTCTGTTCCCTTACCGCAGCGCTCGGAGCGACCGCACTGAGCGCACCGCGCCGGCTGATGGCACAGACGGCCGCTCTACAGGTTTCGCTGGCCGTTGACCCTTCAACAAGTCTCGCCAAGGTTCCCGCGGACTTCATGGGGCTGAGCTACGAGAGCGGGCAGCTTGCCTACCCGGATTTCTTTTCGGCAGAGAACTCCGCCCTGATCGAATTCTTCCGCACGCTGAGTCCGGCGGGAGTGCTGCGCCTCGGCGGCAACCTGAGCGAGTTCACCGTCTGGTCTGACACGGAGCCGGCAACCCCACCGGATGCGGGTGGATTGGTGGGACCCGACCCAGGCCATCGTGAACCGCGCATATTCACGATTACGCCGCGTTCCATCCGCAACTTGCAGGGCTTTCTGAATGCGACCGGCTGGCGCTGTATCTATGGCCTGAACCTTGGTGGAGGCTCTGTGGAGCAGGCGCTAGCCGAAGGCCGCTTTGTAGCCGAGACGCTCGGCAACCAGCTGATATGTGTCCAGTTCGGCAACGAGCCCGATCTCTTCAAGCATCGCGATCAAGAGAACAGGCCATGGACGTACGATGAGTACCTGGCCCGTTGGAAGACGTTCAGGGCTGCGTTTCACGAGAAGCTGCCACAGGTTGCAGTGGCCGGGCCGGATACGGCCGGTAACCAGAAGTGGGTGAAGCAGTTTCTTGTGGACGTTCCAAAAGAGATCGTTCTGGCGACGAGTCACTACTATCCCGAGGGTCCACCTGCGGATCCGCGCATGAATACTGACTTGCTTTTGCATCCTGGCGCTCGGTTCGATAGCTCTTGCCACGAGGCGCTGGACTCGGCCAAGGCCGCAGGCTTGCCGTTTCGCATGGCCGAGGGAAATACCTGCTTTAACGCAGGAAAACCGGGGGTCAGCGATACCTTTGCATCCGCGTTATGGGCGGGAGATTTTTGCCTGCAAATGGCATCCCTGGGCTGCGTTGGAGTCAACCTGCACGGGGGCGCGCACGGTTTTTATTCGCCGATAGTGGGTTCGATCGGAAGCGGCTTTGAAGCGCGGCCTGAGTACTACGGACTCATGCTGGCGCAGCAATTTGCGGGGCGCACCTTGTATCGGACAACGCTTGATACCAAAGGCGCGAACCTTACCGCTTATGCGGCGGGAAAGGGTGGCGAGAGGGGTCTGATAGCCATCTTCAACAAGGATGGGCGCGATGCCGAGGTCACTCTTGCCGCGGCTGCCTACGACTTCAAGGCGGCGTCGGTCGAACGACTGGAAGCTCCGGCCATTGACAGCAAACTCGGGGTTACCTTCGGAGCAGCGTCAGTCGGAAGCGATGGACGTTCCCATCCGCGGCACGGAGAACTGCTGAATGCCCAGAGCGGCAAGTTGAGCGTGCGCGTTTCGGCTTACTCCGCGGCTCTTATTCGTCTGAGCTGAAGCGCGTTGGACGCTGGCGTAACACGATGTTCTGCTCGAACTTTGCCGCTGCCGGCACGGTGCCTTGTGTAAGCAGCGGCTTCTGGTTGCATCTTTCGCTTTCTGAGCTGTACGCTGCCTTCATTTCTCTATACAATCTGGAGATTATGAACACCATACGCCTAGATGGTTTCGCAGAGTTTGTTCTTTCGGCAGGAGTTACTTTGTGCTCGCGCTAGACATACGATACAACCATGCGAAACTGGAATTGGCGGCCGGTTTGAGAGATATCTTCAAACAGCGAAGCACCGCTGGCGGTGTTACTTTGTCAGGTTTTAGAGTGGAATCTATCTTTCTGTGCGCCATCTTTTTCGTCTTTTGCCTCATTTCTGCGGGCATTGCCCAAACACCGCCCTCTCCTCCGCAGCCAGCAGTGGCGCAGCAAGAGAGTGCGAATGCGCCAGCAGCGAAAGAATCAAGCGGAGAAGTCAGCAGCTATCCGGAGTTGGTGGACATTACCGCTTCTACCGGGATTCAATTTGAACATTTGTCGAGTCCCGAACAAAAATACATTGTGGAATCGATGAGCGGCGGCGTAGCGCTGATCGATACCAATCGGGACGGTTGGCTTGACATTTTTTTTACGAACGCGCAAAGCGTGGAAATGGCGCTCCACGGTCAGAAGGCGCGGAGTGTCTTTTATCATAACAACCACGATGGGACCTTTACCGATGTGACAGACAAGGCCGGAGTGGGTTATCCCTGTTGGGCTATGGGAGCGTCGGTTGGAGACTACAACAACGACGGATGGCCTGACCTGCTAGTGACCTGTTTTGGCGGAGTAGTTCTGTATCGCAACAACGGCGACGGCACCTTTACCGATGTGACCAAGAGCGCCGGGCTTGGCGACGATCACGGTTGGGCCAGTGGAGCAGCCTTTGGTGATTATGATGGCGATGGCTGGGTGGATCTTTTTGTTGCGCACTATGTCGATTTTCACCTGGATAACATGGCCGCATTCGGATCCAGCGCTTCCTGCAATTACATGGGCATTGATGTGCAGTGTGGCCCGCTCGGTCTAAAGGGATCTCAGGACAGCCTCTATCACAACAACCGGGACGGAACCTTTACCGATGTTTCAAAGAAATCCGTTGTGGGAGAGTACGGGGACCATTTCGGTTTGACAGCAATCTGGTCGGACTTGGACAACACAGGCAAGCTCGATTTGTTTGCCACCAACGACGGCCAGCCGAACAATCTTTACCAGGGCGATGGCCGCGGCGGATTCGAGGATGTTGGCTTCGCTTCGGGCGTGGCGTTGAGCGATAGCGGCTCAAGGCAGGCCAATATGGGTGTTGCCGTGGGAGACTATTTGCACGCGGGGCGCATGTCTCTCTTCATTTCGCACTTCGACAGCGAATACGCCGTGTTTTATCGCAATGACGGCGATATGAACTTCACCGATGTTTCGGTACCATCGGGAATCGCAAAATCTACAAGGGGAAAGGTTGGGTGGGGCGACGCCTTTGTTGATTTCTCGAACGATGGCTGGCAAGACATCTTCTTGGTCAACGGACATGTGTATCCACAAGTGGATAACTTGCATTCGGATCTCAAATACCTCGAGCCCAAGTTGCTACTTATGAATCAGCGCAACGGAACATTCAAGGACATTAGCAAGTTGGCCGGAAGCGCCATTCAGATTCCGCAGGTAAGCCGTGGAATGGCAATCGGCGATCTTTTCAACGATGGCAAAATTGAAGCAGTCGTTGAGAATCTAAAGGGCCAGCCGATGATTCTGCACCCAGTGGGTGGTCCCAAAAACCACTGGATAAGCTTTCAGTTGGAGGGCGTCAAAAGCAACCGCCTGGCTTTGAACGCACGCGTGCGCGCAACGGCTGGCGATCTGGTGCAGCTTGGCGAGGTGATCAGCGGCGGCAGCTATTTATCGCAGAACGACCTGCGCATCCACTTCGGGCTGGGCGACCATCAGCGGCTCGATAAGGCAGAGGTTTTATGGCCCGACGGGAAAGTGGAGACGCTTACTGACCTGGCTGCTGATCGTTTCTATTTTGTACGGGAAGGCGCTGGCGTTGTCTCGTCTAAACCGCCTGAGACTGGCAAGACGAAGCTGCCCTGAGTCAATAAAACCGGCAGGCCGCCGCCCTCCCCATTCCATGTGAAGACAATCAATCGTTTCGGTTCTAGCAATCACTTGGCATCTGGCGCGCCGGGCGCTGCAGCGGGGGTGGCTTTGGCGTGGCCATTACTTATTTTGTCCACCAACGCAGTGTCAGCGGCCTTGGTGATACTGCTCGCTTTGTCGAATTCAGCTTTAGCCTCGCTTGCCCTTCCCATCGCGCGGTAAAGCCGTCCCAGCCTCCAATGCACATTCACGTCCTGCGGGGCCAATTTGGCAGCCACACTCAGTTCGCGCAGAGCATCGTCCCGGCGGCCATCATCGGCAAAGAGGACGCCCAGATCGAGATGCGCAAGCTCTTGTCCCGCGTCGATGCGTAAAGCCTTTTCCAACAGCGGCCGGGCAGCCTCCGGATGATTCAAGTGCACCTGGATGTCTCCCAAGTAGGTCAAGGCCTGAACCTGGTTGGGGTTGTTTGCCAACTCAGCCTGAAACTCGGTCGCTGCCTCCGGGTACTGCTCATGGGTCCACAGCAGGTAGCCCAGTCCGAAGTGAACGTTGGGCTCACTTGGATTGGCCTTTACTGCGGCGCGGAATTGCTCGATTGCGCCGGCATGGTTCTTCTGCTCATCCAGCGCCTCGCCTGCCAGCATATCGGCCTCAGCCGACTCCGCGTTCAGCGAAAGAATCTCGTGATAGGTATCCAAAACGCATTGGTACTGTTTCGACCACAGGCAACTGTGCGCCAGATCTAGCCGCAAAGGAAGATTCTGTTGATCTTGCGCGGCTGCTTGTTTCAGATAAGGTGCTGCCGCGGCATATTCGCCCAGCCCATAATGCGCCATCCCCAGCAGGATGATCAGCCGCTGTGCTTCGGGTGACGCTGGAGGCTGGCCCTTGAGCAGCGGCTTGAATTCCACAATCGCCCGCTTCAGTTCGCCGCTCTTGAAGAGCGCGAGACCAAGGTTCAGACGCAGGCCGGGAAACGCCGGATTCAGCGCCAGGGCCTTGCGGTATAAGGGCACGGCCTCCTTGTAGTGTTCCTGGCGCGCTTCCAGGAGGCCCAGGTGGGCGTAAGGCTCCGGATTCGTGGGATGCGCCTTCAGAAAAACGCGCCATGCTGCCTCAGCCTCAACATTCTTTCCCTGCTGTTCCAGGGCAAGCGCTGCTTGCCTTTGTTGATGCGGCGCGCCAGCCGCCTGCCCCAGGCAGTACGTGGCGGCCATCGCCAACATCATCGTCAAAGCCAAACAGCATTTATGTCGCACGGGACCTCTCACTCTTGCCTGCTAAGTAATTTCACTGTATCCGGAACAATGCTATCCATCCATTTTATTCGAAGCCGGGCAGACATCTCTGCAACAGAAAGAGGGCGCGGCAGAGATTGTCTGCCGCGCCCCGGTTAAGGGTTGAGTTAAAGGTTAGAACTGCAACTTCGCACCGAACTGCAATACACGCGGATCATCGGCGCTGGTGACATTCGTGGCACTAGCGGCAGAAGTAAATGATTCATTAAAGCCGTTCCACAACGGGTGGTTGAAGGTGTCGAACGACTCGAACCGGATCTGCAGCTTTACCCGGCCGCTTTGCGACAAGTCAAACGTCTTGAACAGGCTCAGATTCGTGTCTTGAAGATCATTTAGCCTGATCTGGGACTTGCCGGAAACGCCCCAACCCTGGTTCGTGCCTCCAGCCCAGGGAGCCACAGGAGCAGAGAACGCACTTGTGTTCCACCAGGACTTAGCAGTGTGGGAGTAGGACACACTGCCCGTCTGGGTCGGCCGATTGGTTGTCCCGCCGCCGAGCCCGATCGTGTCCCCACCACCCCAGGTGATGGTCGCCGGGAGCCCGGACTCTGCTACGGTCACGCCGGAAATGGTCCAGCCTCCCAATAGCTCGCGTGCCGCCACATTGCTGGAATGTTGGAAGAACGGAGAGTTGTAGATGTAGTTGGCGGTGAAAATGTGACGCCGGTCGAAGGTTCCCGAACCTTTGTCGTACGCAATGTTGTACGGGTTGGACAAGTCGCCCTGCAGATCGTCGCTTTGAATATCGATCTCATGCGCCCAGGTATAGCCCAGGTGCAAAGTGAAACCGTGCTTGTTTTCCAGGCTCAGAGCCGCCTGCAGAGAGTTGTAGTGGGAGTTGGTGGAGTTGTCGTCTTCGTCGATGCCGGCGAAACCAGGGTAGTTTCTGTAGAGGTTGGCGTTGGCGCCCCCGGCGACCGCTTGGCGCTCGGTACTGGCAAGCGGCAGCGTATTGATCTCGCGCTTGACGTCCTGGTTCCAGGCAGCGGTTCCGACGTACTGAACCGCGGCAACAACGGCAGGCGCAATCTGTTGCTGAATCCCCAGACTGTATTGCGCTGTGCCCGGATTCGGATAGTGATAGGCAAGGGTTCCCATGCCGGCCGGGAAGGTGGGCGTTGAGGCAGTTGCCCCAGTGGTGACGCTCGTAGCGGGTTTGGTGAAGAACACGTCGCTCGCCGAGGGCTGGTAAGCGAAAGGAGGATTCGTGTCTGTTCCGTAGATGTCGTTGCCCTGCACGCGCTCATAGAAAGTTCCGAAGCCGCCACGCAGAACCGTTTTGGTGTTGCCAAACAGATCGTAGGCGAAGCCGACACGAGGCTGATACGTTTTGTAGTCGTTCTGGACGACGCCGCGCGGGAAGCCGCCCACGCCCGCAAGCTCAATACCGTTGAGATAGAACGGGGTGCCGTTGACGGTTTGGAAGCCCAGACCAAGCGGATTCATCTGGCCTGTGGTCGCGTTGGGAACCTGCTCGTTGGCGGTGTTGAAGTCCGCGGGCACAAAATTCCCTGCTTGGTTTTCTTTGTTGTAGACGTGCGGCAGGGCGTCATAGCGCAGCCCCAGATTCACCGTCAGCCGGTGCGTCAAGCGCCAGTTGTCCATTCCGTAGAAGGAATAGGTGTTGTTGATCCAGTGGAACATCGACAGGGACTCCAACTGCGTGAATTGGTCAGATAAACCCAGCAGGAAGTTCACATAGGAATCGCCGGAAAAATCGGGGCTGAAGTTAAAATCACCCTCGGTATCCGCCTGCTGCTGCTGGTTCTTGTCGTTGCGCATGTACGCAAAGCCGAACTTGAGGCTATGTTTGCCTTTCGTCCAGGAGACGTCGTCGCGAGGCTGATAGTTCAGGTAGGAGTTTTTCCACGGCCAGTATCCAATCGCCCAGGTCGTGCCGAAGGGCGCCCCCATATGGACCCCGGGCAGGCGGCTGCCTATGTTGTTGGCAGGCGGGAAATACCCCGCCGGCGTCCAGCCCGCCGGCTCTGAAATGGAAGCGCCAGGCGAGGCAAGCGCCGTCATCACAAGGTGGTTGCCGTTCACGTTGATCGATGCTTCGTTCAGCAAGCTTGGCGAGATGGTATACGTGAGCTTGATCACCGAGCCCCAGCTTGGGTTGGCCATCGTATCGCCCGCGGTCGTATAACTGTCGCCATCGCCCCAATTCTGGTTGGGGAAATAGGTCTGCGACATCTGGTCGTGGATCCAGTGCCCCATCAGGTGCATCTTGCTGGAGAAATCGTGATCGATGCGCACCACGTCCTCGCGCACGTACGTCGGCTGCTTCGGCGACGCAACCACCACCGGCTGACCATTAGGCCCCGTCGAATTGGAAGCCGGAATCGCTCCCGTCCCCATGAAGAGAACGGCGTTCGTGTCGAGCATATTCCCCGGAATTACGCCACCCGGGAACGAATTTCCCGGAGTCAGATGATCGGCAGTTTCCAAGGCGGTATATGCTGCGTTGCCGGGCAGAAGCGGAACGCACGGTGCTACCTGGCCTGTGTTGCAGGCGCCGGTGGTCGGCGATTCCGGTAAGCCCGCCGGCGGCGTATATGTGAAGCCGCTCGTCTCATCCGCGACGGTCGGAATGTCCGAGGTCAGCGGCGCATTCGTCAAATTGGCAGCAGATCCCTGAATCATTTTGCGCCATTCCTCGGTCCAGAAGAAGAAGGTTTTGCTCTTTTCCTTCGGATAGATCACAGGAATGAACAGCGGGCCGCCCACGTTGCCGCCGTAGATGTTCAGGCGTAGCTCCGGGATGGCGGGGGGCTTATTGTTCTGCACGGCCGTCTCTTTGGTGAACCAATTGAGAGCATCGAAGTCGTCGTTACGATTGAACTCCCATACTCCGCCATGGAATTGCTTAGTGCCGGATTTCAGCACGATCGTCGTCGTGCCTCCCGAGGAGATTCCATAATCCGGCGCGTAATTGCTGGCCAGAACCTGGAATTCGGCGATCGCGTCCGGCGAGGGCATCACTCCCAATTTGCCGCCGCTGCCGCGGTCATAGATTTCGCCGCCATCGACCAGAAAGTCGTTGTGGCCGGTACGCATGCCGTTAAAGCTGATGGTGGCGCTGCTCCCCTGCGCCGAGGTGCCATTGAATTCCGGCAGAGTCCCCGAGACGCCGGTGCCCAGCGTGGCGAGCGAAGTGATACTGCGGCCGTTGGTGGCCAGCTCGGTGATCTGATCGCCCGTGATCAAGTTGCTGACTTCGTTGGTTTCCGTCTGCAAATGCAGCGCATCGGCCTCCACCGTTACCGTCTGGTTGCTGGTTCCGATCGTGAGTACCGCGTTCTCCTGCACTGTGGCGGCAACGTTCATGACGATGCCCGTCTTCTGGTATCTGCTGAAACCTTTCGCCTCAACCTTCAGCGTATAGGTTCCGTGGTTCAAGCCTGAGAAATCGTAAATGCCCGCGCCATTGGATGTTCCGGTACGAGCCTCGCCTGTCGCCACGTTGGTTATGGTGACTGTTGCGTTGGAAATTACTGCCCCCACCGGGTCAGTGATGGTTCCCGTCAGTTCCGCGTTTTCCTGTGCAAATACTGCTGCTGTGCATGCCAGTAACACGAACAGCGGCAGTAAAAAGAACCTGAATCTCGCTTGTCTCATGTGGCCTTCCTTTTCAAGGTGTTGATGTTGGTGTTTCGCTCTGATGTGGCTTCCCATGGTTTGGAATGAAGCCTACTCTACACAGCACCCACAGCTTGTACCCTCGTGCTTGCTGTCGGCGCTGGGGCTCTTACTAAAACGATTTTGTAGCCCGGTCCGAATGGTAGCGCGACCGTATATGAGTGTCAAGACCTTTCGGGGCCCTGACGAAGATCTGAAGAATTGAAATGAAGCTGTTTGAAATACATCAGGAAATTGTCAAGAAGAGGATCAACCTGCATCACAACTCCTCACTCCGCTCATGGCAGCAGCGGGAAGAACTGAACATGTTTAATTGCTGGTTTCTCTGCGCAATCGATTGCAACATGCAATCGATTGTCTAGAAAAACGTTACTTCTCCAGCAATACAACGATTCATACCGGTCCGTTTCCCCTTCTTTTCTTCCATGTCCGCTCGATTATCTTTAGACAATCGATAGTCTTCAGAACAAAACGCAGGGATAAAGACCGACGCACGAATTAGAACCCCGCCAAATGGGGGCTGTCAAGGTAAATTTTTAGGGAATTTGGTAGAGGTCTCAGAATCAAATACTCCCCACCGAACGGCGACTGATTCAGACGCTCACCGGAGGGGCCGTGCGACCCATCTGGATCTCTTAAGTCCAGTTTGGCGCCGCCTGCAGCCTTGTGAGAGCAATCTGCTTTTGACACCAAATCCTGGCCCAGTTTTCCATAGCTGCCGGCAAGACCGCGAAGTGCGCGTGGCACGAGAGCCATTACAAGCGCTTTTTTCTCCTTGCCCTCCACCACAGGATCGGTACAATTGTGGGGACTCTGGGTCGAATGGAGATGCCAGACAAAAACTTCCTCAGATTTCCTCTTCACATTTTCTATAAAGCTTGGGGTGTGCTGGGGTCAAAATAAGTTACGTTCCGTCGACAGAGAGCCGGGTTTCCCGAGGAATCGACATGGAACTGCAAAGACAATCCGATCAGAAGCGCGTTCTGGACTTCTTCCGCGAATGCTGCGCGATACGCGACCCTGAGCCGATTGAGAACTTTTTCGGCAGGCTGGTCGGTGCGCTTTCCAGGATGGTTCCCTGCTTGCATGTCACTTATAACGAAGTAAATCCGGCGACAATGGAATTTTCCAATATTGGAAGCACGCCTGAGAGTTCTGGCGCCAAGGTGGAGAAGCTGCTGGAAATGTACCTACGCGAGCACCCCTGGTTGATCCGCTATATGGGGACCGGCGATGGGCGGGCGGGGAGAGTCTCAGATTGTCTCAGCCGGCGCCAGTTTCAAGACACAGGCCTGTACAGCGGTTTTTACCGTCAGTACGATATTGAGGACGACTTATGCTTGATCGCTTCCGCTGACACTCCGCAACCGGCTGCAATCGTATGGCACCGCGACCGCCGATTCACGGATCGGGAGCTGTCGATGGCCCATCTGGTCCAACCCTTCATCATCCAGGCCATACAGAATGCCAGAATGATGAGTCGACTGCATAGCCAAGCGAAGATGCTTGAACGCGGACTTGAATCTGCGCGTGCGGGCGTGATCGACTGCGACGCGGAGGGCCGCGTACGATTGATTACGGCGCTGGCACGGCAGTACCTGACGGAATACTTCGGTGAGACAAAGGGTCTTGACCGCCAGCTTCCGCAAGAGCTTCTCGGCTGGATGCGCCGCCAGTATGCGCTGCTCCACCAAGACGATTTGGGGCAGGCAAGACCGCCGTTTGCAGTGCAGAAGGGCGGCAATCGGCTGACGGTGCAAATGCAGTCAAGCGATGGAGTCAATCTGCTTGTTCTGGAGGAGACGGCTTCAGGACGCAAGATGGCCGCGAACGCTGAACATTCCCTCTCGCTGCGCGAGCGGGAGGTGCTTGCCTGGGCCGCACAGGGAAAGACAAACAGTTCGATTGCCGCCATTCTGGGCATGAGTTCGCAAACGGCGAAGAAACACATGGAGCACATTCTCCACAAGATGGGAGTGGAGAACCGAACCGCGGCTGTCGCTCTCGCACTGCAATCTCTTTCCCGCGACAAGTAGTCCCCCGCAAGCCATAAATATCCAGTCGCGAGCGGCGCTTCCTGCAGCTTATGGACATCTGCTGCGGCTGCTCAGTCTGCACCTCTTGATACTCCAATACGCCGAATGGCGTATTGACGGCAAGCGCCCGTGCTCAGGAGACTGATGCTGCTCGTCTTCCATCAAAATCCGACTGCCTCTCCCGGAAACGCTGATGGAACCCCCATTCAATTGGCTTGGCAATCGCAGTCAGCGCCGGAAGATCAGAAGAAAACTATTGGAGGATCTCATGTTCGCAAGCGCACAAGTTCTGCGTCTTCGGGTTCTGCTCGTGGCGGGACTCTTCGCGGTAACGTCGTCTATTGCTGCCGCTCAAAGCTCAGCCTTCACGACCATTGATGCTCCTGGCGCAGCCACGGGCGCACAACAGGGTACAGTCATCACCGCCATTAACGCGGCGGGAGATGTCACGGGATTCTACCTTGATGCCAGCAATGTGATACATGGCTTTGTGCTTCCGGCAGGCGGCACAATTCAAACCTTCAACGTGAGCGCAGCGGGCACGAGCGCGGGTCAGGGAACCTTCCCCGCCAGCATCAACTCATCCGGGGTGATCGCTGGAGGTTATACCGACTCAATTAATGCCGCTCACGGCTTTGTGCGCGCTGCCAACGGCACGATCACCATCTTTGACGCGCCATTGGCGCCCACTAGCACGAAAGATAGGGGAACCGTGGCCATGGGCATCAACGATTCCGGCGTGATCGTTGGGTTCTATTCTACGGGGACTTATACCACGAACTCCGTTTATCACGGCTTTCAACGCCTCGCCACCAGCCCATACACGATTACCACTATCGACGCCCCAAATGCGGGTACTGGCGACGGGCCTGGCTTTAAGCAAGGCACACAGGCTTACGGAATTAACGCTTCTGGCCAAATTGTTGGGAGCTACACCGATTCGAATTTCTATCATCATGGTTTTCTCCTCTCAGGCACCACATACACAGTCATTGACCCGCCCGGCACGAGCACGACACAATGCATCAACACTCACGGGAAAAACTTTGGCGGCACCAGTGCTGACAGTATTGACGCAGCTGGGGATGTCGCGGGGCACTATCTGGATACAACTTGCGCCCAGCACGGCTTTGTGCACACCGCTGGTGGCACATACACCTCGCTTGATGCCGCCGGCGCAGACACGAGTGTGTGTTCTTCTACAGCGGGAATGGAAGAGACGTTCTGCGGCACCGGGTTGCTTGCCGTTCTAATGGACTCGGTCGGAGACATCACAGGCGGTTACGTGGATTCGAACGGCATTATTCACGGTTTTGTTCGCCCCGCTGAGACTGGGATCATCACGTCCTTCAGCGATCCGAGCGCAGCCACCACAGGATCACTGAGCGGAACCATAGGTACCAGAATCGTATCCAGTGCAAGCGGAATCACGATTGTCGGAACCTACGCTGACACCAACACCGTGCTGCACGGCTTCATCTACACCCTGGCGCTGACGGCGACAACGACTACGCTCACGCCGGTGCCTACGCCAAATCCTTCCATCTTTGGGGAACCGGTGACTTTGAGCGCTTCAGTCTCTTCCAGCGGCGGCACACCGTCGAGCGGAGAGACTGTGACGTTCATGAGTGGCACAACATCGCTGGGAACGGCAACCCTGACCAGTGGAGCGGCCAGCTTGACCACCACGTCGCTGCCTGTGGGCACAGACTCGATCACGGCGGTCTACAGCGGTGATTCGGACTTTGCCGGCAGCACGTCTACGGCTGTCAGCCAGACGGTCAACAAAGCCAGTTCTACGACAACTTTGACTTCGTCAGCGAATCCCTCCAACTTCGGACAGTCCGCGACCATCACGGCGGCCGTATCGGGGCAGTATGGCGGAGTAGCGACCGGCTCAGTAACGTTCAGCAATGGGAGCACGAGTCTTGGAGGTGTGTCCCTGAGCGGTGACTCGGCTGTCTTGGTAACTACGGCTTTGCCAGTGGGCACAGACTCGATTACAGCGGTGTATAGCGGCGACTCGAACTTTGCCGGCAGCACGTCGAACACGTTGAGCCAGGTGGTTGCCGCCGTTACCTCCAACAATGTCAATATTACCGGTGCGGGCACGGGATCGAATCAGGGAACAATCATTACCGGTATCGACACAGCTGGCGATATCAGCGGATTCTATATTGACTCAAACAACTTGTTTCATGGCTTTGTGCTACCAGTCGGTGGAACAAGCACAACCTTCAATGTGACGGGCGCGGGAACAGGCATAGATCAGGGAACCTACACCTCGAGCATGGACGCCGCGGGCAATATTGCCGGGTATTACATCAATGCGGCCACGATCTCCGGCATCGGATACCAGCCAAATGTCTACTTTGGGTTTGTGCGCGCGGCCAGTGGAACCATCACTCCAATCATTGCCCCAAACGCACTGGGGACCAAGCCGATCGGCATCAACGCCACGGCGGGAATTACCGGATCGTGGGAGGACACTAGCCGGATTTATCACGGCTTTGTGAGTTCCTTAAGCGGCGTGATTTTCTCCTTCGATGCGCCGGGAGCGGGTACGGTCAATCCTGGAATTGCAAGCTATGGCACCGCCGGCATCGCCATCAACACGGCAGGGACGATTGCCGGAAAGTATGTGGATGCGAACGGTATCTCTCACGGATTTGCGCGCACTGTCAGTGGAAGCTTCACCATGTTCGATGTTACGGGCGCGGCCACAAGCAGCTGCCCTGCATTAGCGCATAATAACTGTGGAACATTCCCGCTTACCATCGATACGGCGGGAGATATTGCCGGTACTTACATCGATTCGAGCGGTGTGATTCATGGATTTTACCGCTCCGCCAGCGGCACGATCACCTCCTTTGACGCTCCAGGTGCGGCCACGACGCCCGGTTCAGGCAGCTCCTCCCGCATCCTCGGCACAGCCGGCATGAGCATCGACGACTCCGGCAATATCGCTGGAACGTACATTGATGCAGACGGAGTGGGACATGGCTTCCAGCGCATCGCCAATGGAACTGTCACCTCCTTTGACGCTCCCGGCGCAGGCACCACAGGTAGTTTGTTCGCGGGAACCGGGGTCACGGCCATCAACGCGGCAGGGACGATTGTTGGATCATACACAGACACCAACGCCGCATTTCACGGATATATCTATACTCCCTCGCTGACGGCGACAACGACGACACTCACGCCAGTGCCGACACCGAATCCTTCCATCTTTGGGGAGTCGGTGACTTTGACCGCTTCAGTCTCTTCCAGCGGCGGCACTCCGCCGAACGGAGAGACAGTGACGTTCATGAGCGGCACGACATCGCTGGGAACGGCAGCCCTGAGCAGCGGCGTAGCCAGCTTGACGAGCACAGCGCTGCCTACAGGCACGGACTCAATCACGGCGGTCTACGGCGGCGACCTGAACTTCATCAGCAGCACCTCGACAGTGGCGAGCCAAGTAGTGGATCAGGCCAGCACTTCAACAACCTTGAAGTCGTCGCTGAATCCCTCCAACTTCGGACAGTCCGTCAACCTGACCGCAGCCGTATCGGTGCAGTTTGGCGGAGTAGCGACCGGCACGGTGATGTTCAGCAATGGGAGTACGAGTCTGGGCACTGTGTCGCTGAGCGGCGGCTCGGCTGTCTTGGCAACCACGACACTGCCGGTAGGCACGAACTCGATCACGGCGGTATACACCGGCGACTCGAACTTTGCCGGGAGCACGTCTACGGCTGTCAGCCAAACGGTGACCAAGGCGAGTTCTACGACAACATTGACTTCGTCAATGAATCCGTCCAACTTCGGGCAGTCCGTCAACCTGACAGCGACCGTATCGGGGCAGTATGGCGGAGTAGCCGCCGGTTCGGTGACGTTCAGTAATGGAAGCACGAGTCTCGGAACCGTGTCGTTGAGCGGCGGCTCGGCTGTCCTGACGACCACGACACTGCCGGTGGGCACGAACACGATCAGCGCGGTTTACAGCGGCGACTCGAACTTCACTGGCAGCTCGCCAAACTCGTTGACTCAGACGGTCAACAAGGCCAGTTCTTCAACAGCACTGGTTTCGTCGCTGAATCCCTCCGCCTCTGGGGCATCCGTGACGCTCACTGCCACGGTCTCTGGGCAGTTTGGCGGCACAGCCACCGGCTCAGTTGCGTTCAGCAATGGGAGCACGAGTTTGGGCAGTATATCTTTGAGCAGCGGCTCGGCCGGCTTGACCACCACGACACTGCCTGTGGGAACGGACCCGATCACGGCAGTCTACAGCGGCGATACAAACTTCACCGGCAGCACTTCGAACTCGGTGAGCCAGGTTGTAGTCGTACCCAATCCCGTACCGGTCATTGGCAGCGTGTCGCCGGCGTTCACAGACGCGGGCGGCGCGGCATTCACGCTCACGGTAAATGGATCGGGATTCGTGTCGGGTTCGACGGTTTACTGGGGCACGACTGCTCTTACCACAACCTACGTGAGTTCGAGCCAGCTTACGGCGTCGGTTACACCTGCGGATATTGCCAGTGCGGGGACCGATTCTATTACAGTGCAAACCTTAACGCCGGGCGGGGGAACTTCCAATCCGTGGCAGTTCGAAGTGGATTCTGCATCTGGATCGTCAACGGCCCCGACATTTACTTCAACAACAGCCACCGTGAGTGCCGGCTCGACGGCCAGTTATCCGGTGACCCTGCCCTCCGGTGTGACCAGCGCCACGGTAACGTGCCTGAATCTTCCCACGGGAGCGACTTGCAGCTATTCTTCCGGCACGGTGACGATTGCCACCACCTCGGCAACGCATACGGGAACCTACCTGATTACAGTGGTCTTTACTGAAACTGTCTCCGGTGCGGCCACGGCGTGGATTCTGCTGCCGATTCTCCTGCTTCCACTGGTCTTTTTGAGGAGAAAACTCACAGAGCGGGGCGTTTGGGTTACCGCTTGCCTGGCGCTGGTTCTGCTAGCTGGCGCGACGGCTTTCAGCATCGGCTGCGGCGGTGGAGGGTCCAGTTCCACACCTCCTCCTCAGACTCACCAGGTGGTGAGTGCGGGCTCAGTCACCCTCACGATTCATTAGGATATAGCTCAAAAAAGGAACTGAGAATTCGAGAAAAGAGCGTTGAGAACAGCGGAATGCAATGGCGTTTTCGCCATTGCATTCCGCTGCTGAAAAAACCTACTGTCGCCTCACCAATCGTCAACGGAATCACGCAAGTTACAGTTGCGTATTCGTGTATCGCCGAGATTGTTTTCCATTGTGCGAAGGGTGTCACTGTTTTCAATGGAAGTCATGAGAGGTAACGGCGGCGTTCGTGATGTCTAGTGGAAAAAGGCACTGCGCTTTGACGTGGATGACACCGTCCTGATTTTGGAGCGTGCCTTCAATCAAAAGAAAACGGCTGCGCGTGACGACCATGCGGTCACGCTCGAAGACGTCTGGAGTAAGGATTACATTTGCGATGCCGGTTTCGTCTTCCAGCGAGAGAAAGACGAATCCCTTGGCGGTGCCCGGGCGCTGGCGCGCGATGACGCATCCGGCGATGCGTATGGTGGGGCGATTCTTGCAGTGCAGCAGGTCGTCCGCTGAGAGGATGCCCTCGTTGCACAGTGCGGCGCGGTGGTAAGCCATAGGATGCGGGCCTGTAGTGAGTCCAGTGCCGGCATAGTCGGCGGTGAGGCGTTCGTCGGTGGTCATTTGCAGCAAGGGTGCCGCAGCACCTGTGCTGGCGAGCGAGCTGCCGATGCCTCGCAACAGAGGACCAACGTGACGACCCGCCTCTTCCACCTGCCAGAGCGCATCGCGGCGATGCTTGACGTGGTCCAACGAATTCAGCGCGCCGATGCGTGCAAGAGAGACAAGCTCCTTGCGATCGAGCGCGGAAACGCGGAGTGAGAGATCTTCGACGGAAGCAAATGGTCCGTCGATCGTGCGCGCTTCGAGAAGAGATTCGATCGATGAGCGACGTAGTCCTTTCGCATAATTCAAACCGATACGAAGAGACAGCGAGCCATCCTGCTCCGCTTCCAGCGTGCAAATGCCTTCAGACCGCTGTACGTCGATGGGGCGTACGCGCAGGCCGTGGCGCTGCGCGTCCTTCACCAACACCGCAGGCGAGTAGAAGCCCATTGGCTGGTTGTTGAGCAGCCCGCAGGTGAAGGCCGCCAGGTAGTGAACCTTGAGGTATGCAGAGGCGTAGGCGATCAGCGCAAAGCTGGCGGCGTGCGACTCTGGAAAGCCGTACATGGCAAAAGACGAGATACTCTGCACAATGTTGTCTTGTGCATCGGCGCTGATGCCATTCCGCGCCATGCCCCAACGGAGACGGCCTTCCAGGTCTTTCATGCGCTGCATGGAGCGGCGCATTCCAACAGCACGGCGCAGTTCTTCCGCCTCCGCTCCGCTGAAATCCGCGATGGTCATCGCCATGCGCAAGAGCTGCTCCTGAAATAGCGGAACTCCCAGTGTGCGTTTGAGAACCGGCTCCAGCGATGGATGCGGATAAGTGATCGGTTCCCTGCCCTGACGGCGGCGCATGTAGGGGTGCATCATCTTGCCGACGATAGGACCGGGCCGAATGATGGCTACCTGCACGACAAGATCGTAAAAGCGCACCGGCGCGTTGTGCGGAATGGATGCCATCTGCGCGCGGCTCTCCACTTGAAACATTCCTACAGTGTCTGCCTTGCACAGGGTCTCGTAGACAAGCGGGTCTTCCGGCAGCGCGGCAAGGTCTATTTCATTGCCATAGTGACGCGGAATCAATTCTATGGAATCTTTGAGCGCAGCCATCATGCCCAGGCCAAGCAAATCCACTTTGATGAGGCCGAGATCCGCGCAATCTTCCTTGTCCCACTGAATCACGGTGCGGCCGGGCATGGATGCGCGTTCGATGGGAACCACGCGGTTGAGCATTCCAGCGCAGATGACCATGCCGCCGGAGTGTTGCCCGAGATGGCGTGGCAGATCCTTCATGCGCAGGCAGAGGTCAAGATAACGAGCAATGCGTGGGTGGCGGATGTCGAAGCCGGCCTGCTCGAAATAGCGGGCCATGGTGTCGTTCTCGCCGCGCCACTCCCAGTGGCCCATGAGGCTGGAGAGACGCGCAAGCTGTTCGTCTTCGAATCCCAAAACTTTGCCCACCTCACGCGACGTTGAACGGCCGCGATACGTAATGACGTTGGCGGTCATTGCAGATCCCAGGGCGCCGTAGCGTTCGTAGACATACTGAATCACACTCTCGCGCTGATCGCCGGAAGGCAAGTCAAGGTCGATGTCCGGCCACTCGCCTCGATTCTCACTAAGGAAGCGTTCGAAGAGGAGTTCCATTCCAACGGGATCGACCGCGGTGATTTCGAGGGCATAGCAAACGGCTGAATTCGCCGCAGAACCGCGGCCCTGCACGAGAATGCCTTGTCCCTGGCAATAGCGAATGATGTCCCAAACGATCAGAAAGTATCCGGCAAAGCCAAGCTTGGCAATGAGTTTGAGTTCGTGCTGAACCTGTTTGCGGGCCTTGTCGAGCAGAGTCTGCTTTGCTCCTGAGCCATAGCGTTTGCGGACACCTTCTTCCACTCGATTGGCAAGAAAGCTGTCCATCGTCTCGCCGTCAGGCACAGGGTAGTGCGGGAACTCATAGCCGAGATTGTTGAGGGTGAACTCTAACCGCTGGCTCACGATACTAGTATTGGCAATGGCTTCGGGGATGTCGCCGAAGAGCGCGGCCATTTCACGAGTTGAACGCAAAGAGCGGGATGCATTTGCCGTAAGCTGGCGGCCCGCCTGATCGAGCGAAGTGTGAAAGCGGATAGCCGTCAGAACGTCAAGAATCTCGCGATCCTTGTCCGTCGCAGCACGCACGCCATTGGTAGCGATGATCGGCAGATGCAGGTCAGATGCGATACGCAGGAGCGATTGATTTCTGCACTCTTCACCGCGATCGTGGTGTCGCTGTAGTTCAGCGTAGAGGTTGCCGCGGCCATAGATGGAAGTCAATCGATCAGCAACCTTGCGCGCCTCTTGTTCTCCACCACGCGCGAGTGTAACGGCTAACGGCCCTTCTTCGCCGCCAGTCAAGCAGATCAGTCCCGCCGAGAACTCTTCCAGATCTTCGAGTGTCGCGGCTCCCTCCGCTTTTGTTTGTTCGCGCATTTTGAAACGCGTGATGAGCTGGCATAGATTCTGGTATCCGGCCTGCGACGCGCAGAGCAACACCAGGCGTGAAGGCTCATCTGCGCATTGATGCGGTAACCACGAAGGAGGCTTCAGCCTGCTGCCGAATGAACTGACCGCAATCTCCGCGCCGATATGCGCCAGCACGCCGCACCGTTTGGCTGCGGTATGAAAACGCGCCACGCCGTACAATCCATTTCTGTCGGCCAAGGCCATCGCAGGCATGCCAAGCTCTGTGGCACGTTCGATTAGCGCCTCGGGCTGAGACGCTCCGGCAAGAAAGCTGAAAGCGCTGGTTCCGTGCAGTTCAATGTACTCACCGTCATGCGCAGTTGTCGTTGATTGCCGCCTGATGGAAATGCTCACGGTCTCTTGAGATGTGGGTAGCTGGTAAGCGTCGTTGGGATGGCAGACCGGCGTTCCCGGCGAGCGTGTGTTGGGGACAGCAAAGCTGCGGTCAGTCATAGAACGCCTCCAGCCGCCACTCGCTCCGCCGTTGGTCCAGAACTAACAGGCAGCCGAATTTTTCACCATTATTGTTTGCAGCCAATATGTCCCACTCTTCCGCGTCCCAACCATCCAGTGACCACCAACAGCCGCTGGTTTTCCAGGGGCCATAGGCCGCCTCGATTTCGAATCGGCTACCTCCATCGTTGAAAGCCACCGGTTTCATTGCGCGCATTACCACCCGAACCGGGCGCGGCGGCCGCACGCGGCGCAGTGCCATGCCCGAGCGTTCAGTTTTGAGCGCGGAAGATTTCGCGCCCACCGCGAAGTCTTCCATGCGGAAGCTGCCTGGGCGGTGTGTGTCTTCAAGCACCGGAGTGCCCACGCGATCCTCTCCTACGATTGCCTTGAGGCGCGCCAGCGTCACATCCAGCCGCGAAGGCTCCGGCGTCTGCGGCGCGAAGAGCCCAAGCTGCACTTTGCTCGACTGCCCTGCTTCCGCGGTGAGGGTAAGTGAAACAACCGCGGCCTGCGGAGGATGGGCGCCTATTTCCAACTGCAGCAGTTTCAACAGAAACTTGCGATCCACGGAAGGCACGGCAGGGCGAATCGCCAGGCGATGAACTCGTCCACCCTCAAGCTCCATATATATGGTTAGCGATGCCAGCGACAACGCTCTACCAGCCGTGCGTGCAACCAGACAGTCAATCATGCGCGCACCAATAAAGAGCAGTGAGTCCATCTGCTCCACGGGAGTTTCAAAGTCGTAGAACTCCTTCAGCGCAACCTCAGGCTCGATGGGCTGAAAGGCGTGCCGCGCTACGCCGTGAGCCAGCGCGCGCCAATCGCTGGCCGCAGCGCCGAGTCGCTTGACCAGTTCCACCTCGGGCAGGGCTGCCAGTTCGCCCAGAGTGCGAATGCCCCACAGCGCAAAGGTCTCCTTGTGCTCTTCCGTCAAGTTCAGCGCAGCAATGGGTAGCTTCTCCAGAGATCGCGCTTCCTCGCCGTCCGGAATGATCGTGATTCCATGCGCCGCTGTTGCCTTCATCCGTGCCGCATGAAAGTACGCGCTCACGGCAACGGAAACGCGAAAACCCGCTGTCGCCATCTCGTCACGCAAACGTGTCGCGAGCTTTTCCGGAAAACCAAAAAGCCGCTCTGTACCTGCAATGTCGAGCGCCAACGCACATGCTGTCCCCTCGCTGACTTCTTCGATACGGGGAGAAAACATTGCCGCACACTCAAGGAGTACGGCATGCGCGGCCGTCTCGACCTCCGACGAACGCAGCAAAAGCTGCATGCCGCTGATGCTTTCAGCTTCCAGCTTCGTCATGCCCAGCACCGCGCCCCGCTGCACTGCATGACGATTCAAAGAGCAGATGACTTCCTGCGAAGCGGGGCCATCGAGCACGGCTATGGGTTGCGATTGCAGGTCCGTTCGCAAACGCAGCAAAGCCTGCGCGGGAAATTCCGCGGCATGAACGCAAGCATAGAGTTCGCCGCTCATGAGCTTCTCCCGGTTTCCCACGCGGCGCCTGCTGACCATGTTGAGGTCGGCGGCTTGCGCGCGCTCGCATTGAATTGCATAAAGCGCTGGCGTTTGCGCCCGACCGCGAACGTGCAGCCGCTCCATACGGTTCCGCCAACGATCTCTGGCTGGAACGGTGTGGATTTCAGCACGACTTCAGCGCCCGACTGCGCATAGGCAGTCTTGCCCAGAACCACAAGACTGCATCGTGTACGGTCGGCAGCCTGCCGGAACCGGAACCAGGTTGCCAGCGGAATCCGCATTGCGTGTGCAGGTTCCATATCGCCCAAATCCAGAACAATTGCTGCGAATCCAGCGGCCTGTAACAGCAGATCGGTCGCGCGCAACGCCTGGTCGAGCCGCGTCCATGGCTTGGCCTTCGTCACTTCTCTCTCGTTTCGGCAGCGCACCCACAGCAGTTGTTTCAGGCGCACACCGCTCGCTGCCGCCGATTCTGGATCGAACGTGTCGCCTGCATCCACCCAGGCGCAAACCTGCTCCGCCTCAGTTCTCTTTGCCAGAAACTTGAGCGTCAGGCTGGTTCGCCCAGACGACTCCGGGCCGATTACCTCGCTGGTCGCTCCCACCGGCAATCCGCCTTCCAGCAACGCATCCACTGAGCGAATGCCCGTCGGCGCCACCTCGCGAATGGTCTTCGGGGCAGGCGTGAGCGCCGCCGGAAAGCGGTGTTCCAGGGCGCGTTCGATCTCAATCCGTAAAGCTGCAGCGGAGGGCATGGCGAGTCTCGTATTCGCTTTTTCTTCGCTTCTAGCTTCTCTCGAAACGGCGGCTTCCTTGGCGGTCACCCAAAAGCGGCCACTTATGATCAGTTCAAAACCGGCCACTCTGAGGGGCTGAGACATACGCACTGACGGAGGCAATTAGCCTCTGTTGGCATGGGTAATGTCTTGAGC